>CAMZAE010000019.1 GCA_947304115.1 uncultured Prevotellaceae bacterium
GGGGAAACTGATGATAATAATTGTTTTAGCCCTTTTTGTTTACATCTTTAACACGTTATCTTCTTAAAACGCAGGCTGCGATTTTGGAAATGCAACTTGCGATTGTAAAAACACAGGCTGCGATTACAAGAACGCAAGTTGCGTTTACAAAATGAAGCATAATGGAAGGATTTTTTGACTATGAAAAGATGATTTTTTGTTTATGTTGGGAAAAAGATGTACTTTTGCAGCATGATGAAGAAAGAACACCTACTCCGCTACGGCACACTGGCTTCGGCCTTGCTGCCTTTGGTTCCCGTTACTGCAAAGGAAAAGAAGGGGAATGCGTCTGCCGATAATCGTCAGCAGCCTAATGTGATTATCATCTATGCTGACGACCTCGGCTATGGTGACTTGGAATGCTTTGGCGCCACGAGGGTGAAGACGCCGAATGTCAACGCATTGGCAGACAGTGGCATCCGCTTTACCAATGCTCATGCCATTGCCGCCACGAGTACGCCTTCCCGCTACGGTCTTCTAACTGGCGAGTATGCTTTTCGACACCCCAACACAGACATTGCCAGAGGCAATGCAGGGATGATTATTCGCCCTGAGCAGTTCACGATGGCCGACGCTTTCAAACATGCCGGCTATGCGACGGCTGCCATCGGAAAGTGGCATCTGGGTTTGGGTGACAAGGACGCAGAGCAGGACTGGAACGCTCAGTTGTCTATGCATCCAGGCGATTTGGGGTTCGACTATCACTACATCATGGCAGCAACCGCCGACCGCACGCCCTGTGTCTTTATCGAGCAAGGGCATGTGGCCAACTATGACGAGACGGCTCCGATACTGGTCAGCTACGAGGAGAACTTCCCTGGAGAGCCGACGGGAAAGGAGAATCCAGAGCTTCTCTTTAACCTCAAGGCAAGCCACGGTCATAACCAGAGCATCGTGAACGGCATCGGCCGCATCGGTTACATGAAGGGCGGCGGCAAGGCACTCTGGAAGGACGAGAACATTGCCGACAGCATCGTCGCCCACGCAATCAGTTTCATCCGGAAATATCAGAAAGAGCCTTTCTTCATGTACCTTGCCACGAATGACGTACATGTGCCCCGCTTCCCTCACGACCGATTCCGAGGCAAGAACCCGATGGGCTTCAGGGGCGATGCGATTGCACAGTTCGATTGGACTGTGGGACAGGTCATCAGCGAATTGAAATGCTTAGGGTTGCGAGAGAACACGCTCATTGTGCTCAGCAGCGACAACGGCCCTGTGGTCGATGACGGTTATCAAGACAGGGCTGTTGAACTGCTTGGCGGCCACCATCCTGCCGGTCCATACCGCTCTGGCAAGTACAGCGCCTTTGAGGGCGGCACAGTGGTCCCCACCATTGTGTCGTGGCCTAAGAGGGTGAAGGCAGGGCAAGAATCGGACGCCCTTGTGTCGCAGATTGACTGGCTGGCTTCGCTGAGTGCACTTATTGGTGCGCGCATCCCGAAAGGCGGCGCAGAGGACAGCCAGAACCGCCTCGGCACGCTTTTGGGCGAGGACCGCACAGACCGCCCATATGTACTGGAGCAGGCCGCCAACCATGCGCTTTCTGTTCGTACAAAAGAATGGAAGTATATTCCTCCCAGCCCCGGACCAGCCATTCTTCACAGCACCAACACAGAGAGCGGTTACAGCCGCGAGCCTCAACTCTACGATATGCAGAAGGCCTACGAACAGGAGAACATTGCCACACAGCATCCGCAGGTGGTCTTAGAGCTGAAGTCCTGCATGGAGAAGGAAGTTGCCAAAGGCTCTGTCTATTCTTCACCTGTTTCAAAATGAAGGCTCTTATCTCAGCTACAGCCTTATTGCTGGCCTCGGCAAGCCTGTTTGCCCAGCAGAGCGCGACGGCAAGGCGAATGGCACAGCAAGGATTGGTGGACATCCTGTCCGTTGACTCAACCATACAGGTGAGCCTGATGTACAGCCGTGCAGACAACTTCACCGGCAAGGTGCTCTACACCGACCTTCGCGAAGCTTATCTCCATCCGAAAGCGGCTTCGGCCCTTGCCAAGGCGCAGCAAAGACTAAAGGCGGAAAGACCGGACTTGAGCCTGAAAATCTATGACGCGACACGCCCCATGAGCGTGCAACAGAAAATGTGGAACACGGTGGCAGGCACCAAGAAGAGCATCTACGTGAGCAATCCGCGCAACGGCGGCGGTATGCACAACTATGGTCTGGCCGTTGATATCACACTTTGCGACACCGCCACCGGCGACACGCTCGACATGGGCACCAAGGTGGACTTCCTTGGCCCATACGCCCATATCGACAACGAAGCCGGTCTTGTCAGCCAGCACATCATTTCTCCAAAAGCGAAGAAGAACCGCGAACTGCTGCGAAAAGTGATGACAGAGGCTGGCTTCAAGCCACTAAAAACAGAATGGTGGCACTTCAATCTCGTGTCCAGAGCTGAAGCAAAAGCCCACTACAAAGCGATACCTTAATTCTCTTGTTCTACCTCCCTATCCAGGCTTCGGGATTGAGCTTGACGGTTTCCTTGCGAAGCTGGAAATGGAGGGTGCAGCTACCACTGCCATCGTCTGCAACTGTGCCGAGAAGGTCGTTGGTACGCACTTTCTGCCCCTTGGTGACTATTGTGCTGGAGAGGTTGCAATAGACAGAGATGTAACTGCCGTGACGGACAAGGACATTGCGCGTCCCCGCAAACTGGAAAACACTGGTGACAACACCATCGAACACGGCACGGGCACGGGCACCTGGGCGGCCAATGAAGTTCGTGCCCTTGTTGTCAAGCTGCACGTCCTTCATGCCTGGTACGTTATAGATTCCGAAACGGCTGCCAATCATATACTGTCCTGTGATAGGCACAGGAAGACGCCCCTTGTTCTGCTCGAATGTTCCGTTGATTTTACGGTCTTCCGCTGTAAGCCAAGTGCCGGACTTCTGTGGCGTTGACGGAGCCGCCTGATTTGACTTTGAGCTTCCGCCAGCAGACTTTCCTGCATTCTTTTCAGCTTCTTTCTTTTTGCGAGCCGCCTCTTCTGCAGCCTTTCTGCGAGCCTCTTCCTCGGCTTTCTTACGGGCCTGCTCTATCTCGTAGGCAATGACTTCCTCTATCTTCTTATCGAGCGCGGCCAGTTGCTTCTGCTGCTCTGCCACCTTGCCCTGCAGTCCGCTCTCCTGCTTCTTCAGGCCAGCCACCTTCTTCCGCTCCTGCACCTGTTGTGCATTCAAGTCCTTGCGTTGTAGCATCACTTCGTGAAGAACCGCGCTCTTCTGGCTCTTGGCTTCAAGCAAAAGGTTCTGGGCTTCGAGCAGTTCAATCTGTTTCTGAAGGAGCTGCACACCGAGGTTCTGCTGATAAGCCACATACTCTCGGGCATAACGGGCACGGCGGTACATCTGGCTGAACGTCTTGGCCGAAAGGACAAAAACAAAAGGATTGTGATTCTCTCGTAAAGCTCTGGCGTTGCGCACCGCCGCCTTGAGACGCTGGCGCCGCACACGCACCTCGTTGTCGAGTTCCGTGATGTTCCCCTGAAGGCGTGTGATGTCGGCTTCCAGATTGTCAAGTTCCTTCTCAAGTTGATGGATATGCGAGAGCCGGTTGCTCATCTGCAGGCCAAGGAAGTCAACATTCTGCTGTCCCGTCTTAACTTGCTTCCTGGTATTGTCAAGCTGCGTCTTTGATTTCTGCAGTTCTGTCTTCAGCTTAGACTGTTGCTGCTTCAAATCCTTCACTCTCTTGCTGTTCTGTGCAGCAAGAGGCAAAACCGACAAAATACTCAGAAATAAGACAACGAACTTCTTCATGGCATCAGCAATCAAGGCTACAGACTTAACTTCAAAAGGTGTGACATCAGTTTCTCGACAGGCATTTCTGTGTATCGTGCCGGGATTTGCGTGCGCGTCTCCCAATCCGAATCGGTCTTGAGGCTTGAAAGCGACAAGATGGCCTTGACAGTATTGCTGCCGCTACGCACGGTGATGAGATGTTTGGTTGGGAAGCTCATCCCCTCAAGGCTCACATAGTCTGTTCGTTCCCATGCTGCATGAGACGAGGACTGCTCGTCCCAAAAATAAGTCTGAATGGTACGGAAATCTACATTGGCATCCTTCAGAAAAGGCACATCGTTGTATGAAGCTTTAACGTACTGCCTGTTCACCTTGTCCATTACCATGAAATAGTCAGGTGTCATTTCGATGCGTGCAACCTCCAGAATGCCGAAAGTGACAAGTGAAAGCTGAATGACATCGTCTCTCTTCATGCGCAGCATTCCACCTATCGAAACGTTCTTGTCCTTAGAGGAAAGCGAGAGGCCCGTCTTTGCCGTGACATGCGTTACAGATGGCACATTGGTTGTCGTGGATACAGCCAGCTTCTTGCTTCTGCACGAAACGAAAAGCACACAGAGCAGCAATATGGCGAGTTGCGTGATTGCCTTCATGATGTTGTATTATTCTATATATTTCTTACGTTTTATCTTCTTGCGGAGCATGGGCGTACAGGTGTCGTCGCCTTTCTCTTTGGCGAGCTTCCATAGCCTCAACGCCGTTTCCGGTTCGCCGAGGTGGGCATAGATGTCGCCTGCATGTTCTATGAGATTACCCACCAAGTGTTCGTCGGCAAGGATTTCCTCATCGGTCTTCTCGGGGTTGACCACCTTGTCCATATAGGTGCGTGCATGGGCATAATCTTCTTTCTTGAAAAGAATCCAGGCATAGGTGTCAAGATAGGTGATGTTGTCCGGTTCCTGGCGTATGGTGCGATAGCTCATCTCCTCGGCCTTGTCGAGCTGTTCGCCCTTCAGACTGAGGTAGTAGGCATAATTGTTGAGGCACATGATATTGTCTTCCTTATAGACAAGCGCCGAGTCATAGGCAGCAAAGGCTTCCTGCTCCTTCTGTTGCTGATAGTATATGTCGCCAAGCACGCCAAAGACATTCGACACGAGATAGGGATGCACGTCTTCTGTGCGGATTCGAAGCCCTTGCAACAAAACCTCGGCAGCATCCGACAGCTTTTCTTGCTCGGCCAGTGCCATGCCAAGGTAATAAGCGTAGGCTATCTCCTCCGGATGGTAGTTAAGACCACGCCGACTGATGTCCTCAACGCCCTTCCCGTCGTTCTGCTCCGCATAGAACTGTAGCAGTTCGCGCAATGCCGTCTCGTTGCCCGGATCGACATCAAGCACCTGCCGCATCGTCTGGCAAAGCGCTTCCTGGGGCTGCTTGCTATAGACCTGATAGGCAGCCTTCATCATGAGCACATCGGTGTCTTGCTGCGGACGGGACAGCAGGGTGTCGAAGGCTGCTGTAATCCGTGGGGCAAAAGTCGAATCGCGTTGCACATCGGCAATATACGACTTGAGCAGCAGCACGCGCAGTTGCGATGGAGACTCTGGATGATAGAGCAGAGAGTCGCGCAGTCTGTTGTACCTGTCGTTCTGTCCGATGTCCCGCAGATAGTCCATCGTGACAAGCTGGAGGTTGGTGTTATTCGGTTCCTGCCTGCGCACCTCATCAAAGACCTTGAGTGCCTTTATGGTGTCGCCTGCCTGCATATATTGGCTGCCAACCACGACACGCAGGTTCATGTCGTGCGGCGCATTGTCGCAAAGAGCCTGCAACTGCGCAAAGGCCGAGTCAAGCTGCTCTTTTTCCTTGTAAAGCCTGAACTTCTCGACGCTCACCTGCGGGCTTGGACCTTCGAGCAACTCGATACGGTTGAGAGCACCGATGGCCTTGTCTGCGTCGCCAACAGTGGTGTATAGCTGTACCAACTGCGAAAGGATATCGCTGCGACGCGACTGCAAGGATGCCATCTTTTCCAAGACGGGGATAGCCGATTCTGCGTCTCGCTTGTTCAGATAGAGTGCTGCCAACGTTTCCAAGTAATAAGGATTGTTGGCATCGTGTTCACAAGCTTGCCTTATGTACGCTGTGCCTATGCTGTCGGACCTCAGATAAAGATATAGCAGGCCCATGTTGTAGAGTGCCTCTGGCGCCTGCGGATTGATGTCAAGGCAATGACGATAAAGGTCCATTGCCGACGAATAGTCGTCCTGGAGGCGACATTTCTCTGCCTCCAGATAGAAGTAGTCGAAAGAGGTTTGGGCCTTAAGCCCCAGCGTTCCGAGCAGCAGAGCAAATATGATAGAGAAGCGTCTCAAGGCTGTTTTTATTTTGTTCCGCTATGACCGAAGCCGCCTGCGCCGCGCTCTGTTTCGGAAAGCACCTCAACAGGCTCCCATTCTGCCTGTTCGTGACGCGCAATAACCATCTGCGCGATGCGCTCTCCGTCGGCAATGACAAAAGGTTCATTCGAAAGGTTGACAAGGATGACACACACCTCACCTCTGTAGTCGGCATCGATGGTGCCGGGCGTATTGAGGACGGTGATGCCATGCTTGATGGCAAGGCCGCTGCGTGGACGCACCTGTGCTTCGTAGCCAGGAGGCAAAGCCATGAAGAGGCCTGTGGGAACGAGGTGACGCTCCATTGGCCTCAACTCGATAGGCGCATCGATATTGGCACGGAGGTCAACACCTGCGGACAGCGATGTTGCATATTGTGGCAGCGGATGACGGCTGCGATTGATGATTTGGACTTTCATAAAACTCTTAACTATGAATTATGAACTATGGACTATGAACTACACTGCCGGCAGGCTCATACCGTTAATCTTTCGGTAGAGGTCAAGGGCATAGACATCTGTCATGCCTGATATGTAGTCAAGGACGGCCATGATGCGCTCGTAGAGTGTGGGCGCAAGAATCTCGTACTGTGTGCTGACACGGTTGATGAGCAACTGCGAGAAGGCGCGGTCGGAGTGCGTGGCGGCCTGCACCATCAGGTCGGTCAGCGTCGTGATGACCTTGTAACCCGCTATCTCTATATCCACTACGTCCTTGCAATGATATATCTTCCTGTAGGCTGTGCGCTCGCATTGTTCGTATGCCTTTCGCGGAAGGTCTTCTATATGTTCTATGAGAGAGCCTTCAAAACAGCCGCCAAGGATGGCCTGCTCGTTCTCTATAAAGACGCGGACACACTGCTGCTCAAGGCAATTGATGACGCAGGAACGGAGATAGACGATTTGTTCGTTGACATCATCCACAAACTGCGCCATGCGTTCCTTGATGTGCTGCTGGTCGGCCTCGCTGAAATAGGCGAGGAACAGTTGCTTTGTCTCTTCCGTAGTCAGGAGCTTCAGCTTGTGAGCATCCTCGATGTCCATTATCTGATAACAGATGTCGTCGGCCGCCTCGACAAGATAGACAAGGGGATGGCGGACATAATGGACAGAACCGTCGGGTGCAGGGAGCTTGATGATGCCGAGTTCTTGGGCGATGCGCTCATAGTCCTTCACCTCGCTCCGGAAGAAGCCGAACTTGCGCTTGTTGCCTGCAAGGTCGGAGGAGAAAGGGTATTTGACGATGCTTGCCAGCGTGCTGTATGTCATGCCGAAGCCTCCTTTGCGGCGTCCCTTGAAGTGGTGGGTGAGCAGACGGAAGGCATTGGCATTTCCTTCAAAATGTGTCAGGTCGTTCCATTGCTGTTGCGAGATGCCGTCACCCGTCTCAGGGCAAATGTAATCCTTCAGGAATTGTCCGTCTCCCTCGCTGAAGTATGTGCCGATGGCTTTCTCGCCGCTGTGTCCGAAGGGCGGGTTGCCAAGGTCGTGGGCAAGGCAGGCGGCACTGACGATGCTGCCCAGTTCGGTGAAATGTGTGCTGTAGAGTTCCGGACTCTTTTTCAGGATGAGGCGGCTGATGTCATTGCCGAGACTTCGTCCCACACTGCTTACTTCCAGGCTGTGCGTGAGGCGGTTGTGTACGAAGATGCTTCCGGGCAGGGGGAATACCTGTGTCTTGTTCTGCAAGCGGCGGAAGGGAGCGGAGAATATCAGACGGTCGTAGTCGCGCTGAAACTCAGTGCGGTCATCGCTCCCTTGTTGCACATCCTCTTGTCCGAGGCGCTTGCTCGAGAGTAGTTGTTCCCAACGCATCAACATAATTTACGATTTGACGATTTACTATTTACTATTTTCCCTCCACCTCGGGGGAGTTAGAGGGGGGCTACTTCTCTGTGGGTTTATAGAAGATGCGGTTGGCTCCGCTCGTTATATTCACCAGTTCGGGATGTTCTGCGGCAAAGGTGTCGATGTGGCGCATACGTTTCTCCTGGAGGATTTCGTCAACGGCAATGAGTATTCCCGTTTCCTCCACGTCGCCGAAGCCGTCGTTGATGGCAGTGCCAAAGAGCTTCATGGTGGGACTCAGGCCCATGTATGCGTTGACGAGCGGCGGTATGTTGTAGCCCAAGGCACGCACTTCGCGGTTGAGGATGCGGTAGTCTGCCTTGAAGTCATCCTCGGTGAAGAGTTGCTTGAACTGCTCGGGGTCGTGCCAGAGCTTCAACGGCTTCATGGGATAGATGAGGTTGTCGGGATCGGGGAAGTGCTTGCCGAGGAAGTAGAGAATCATGTCGCGAGCCATGCGGTCGTAGCTGGGATACATGGTGAACTTGCCGAAAAGGTAGCGTACTGTCGGCTCGATGACGACGATAGCCCCAAGGCCGTCCCAAAGGTTGTCGAGGGCGAAGATGCCCTTCCTGCCGCGCAGGGTACTCTGGTACTCGACGGTGACGAAGCTGCGGCCCAGTTCGATGGTCCACGGGGCGTAATCTTTCATAAAACGCTCCGAGAAGCGGAACATGTGGCTTGTGGCGAGGACGGGCTGCCCGTCGGGAGCAATCTGCCAGTCTTTGCCAAGAATGTAGCGGTAGCCGCCCACGATTTCTTCCTCATCGGGGTCCCAGACGAGGATTTGCTTATAGCAGTTCTCGCAGGTATCAAAGTCGTCAAGGTCGAAGCTCTTTCCCGTTCCGCCTCCGGCAGCACGGAAGGCTATCTCGCGCAACCGCCCTATCTCGCGCACCACATTTGGCGAGTCGTGCCAGGTGACGACATAGACTTCGTTGCTGCTCTTGTTGGTCATGCGCAACCGCTTGTCCGGCGTGAGTTCAGACTTCAGCACCTCTGCTGGAATTGGCTTTGCGATTTGTTCCATTATCTTGTTGTTATATTATATTTCATATACTTTGTCTTGCACCCAGCGCCCCCACTCGGCTGGCATCTTGGTCTTGTCGAAAGTCTGCCAGGGTATGGGCTTGCCGATGCGGACGGTGAAGTGCTTGCCTTTGCATCGGTACATCTCATCGGGCAGGAGTGCCATTGCAAAGTTTGGCAGATGCAAACGCTTACACCATCGTGCCACATTGTAGAAACGATCGCTGTTCTGCCCCTCGAAGTGTATGGGCACGATGTCGCGCTGATGCTGCACGCTTTTCACGATGAATGCCTTGTTCCAAGGGATGTCGCGGATGCTTCCGTCTGGTTGTTTCCTGCTGCAAAGTCCTGCCGGAAACATGATGACGTGGCAGTCGCTGGCAAACGTTCCCTCCACCACGGCGGGGAAGGAGCGTGCCTGTCGGCCTATCTTGTTGATGGGCACACAGAGGGGGGCCAGTCCTTTGAGGTTCATCAGCAGGTCGTTGACAAGATACTTTATCTTGCCGTTATAGTGTTCTCCGAGAACCCATCCGAGCGTGACGCCGTCGATGGCTCCGAGGGGGTGGTTGCAGACGAAGGTGCAGAGCCGTCCGTCGTCTGGCAAGTTCTCCTTGCCCTCCACATCCACTTTGGCACCGACATATTCCACGACACCCTGACAGAAATCCACTCCTACCCTACCCTTGCGCAGATAGATGTTGATGAATTCCTGATGTATGATGCGCGCTAACAGAGCCGTCAGCCACTTGGGAATGAACTTGGCTTTCTTCCCTGCACGGTCGCGAACGATTTTATCTATATCTATCTCGTTTATCATTGTATCGTTATCGGTCTGTTGTTGATGAAGTAGCGTCCGCGAGGCAAACCGCCCAGCCAGTTGGTGCCTTTGTTGAGACGGGCCGTAAGGTAGAGCACGCCGCTCTGTGTATAGATGGGCAGAAGTTGGTTGCAGTCGCTTTGTATCTGTACAACCCGTCCTGTGACGTTTATCTGCACGGGGGATGCCGATGTGCTCATTTTCCGGCTGGAAGGCATTTCCAGCGAGGGCATTGCCACCACAAGGGAATCCGGATTGCGCCGCGCTTGCGCCTTGCGCTTGCGCAAAGTCCCCCCTGCCGGCAGCCACATGACAGCCACAAGCAGGAGCAGGATAATTCGCCGTATTGATGTCCTTTTCATGGAGGCCTTTTCCACTTACAAGTCACAAAGGTACAAAGAAGCAAGCAAAAAGACAAATAATTGCCTAAGTTTTTCTTTCAACTATAGTAACTATAGAAACTATAGGTACTATAAAGCTGCTCCAAAGAGGGGGACAAAACGCCGAGTGGAGCGTTGGCCAACGCCACGTGGAGAGTTTACAAACGCCGCGTGGAGAGTTGGGCAACGCCGCGTGGGGCGTTTGGAACACCCCTGTGCTATGCTTTCAAAGGATTCCAGCCTTGGGCTTTGAGGGTGTGCTCTCCGCCGTCTCTCGTAATGAGGGCGCACCCCTTGTCTGCTTCGGTGATATAGCCGATGACATGAATGTCTTCGATGGCCGAAACGGTGTCGTTCATGGCGAGGGGTACGGTGAAAAGCAACTCGTAATCCTCTCCGCCATTGAGGGCGCAGGTGCTGACATTCAGGTTCAGTTCCTCGGCCATCGCCGCCGTCTGGTAGTCGAGCGGCAGGCGCTCCTCGTAGATGCGGCAACCAGTCTGGCTCTGCTTGCAGATGTGCATAAGTTCGCTGCTCAATCCGTCGCTGATGTCCATCATGCTGGTCGGATGGATGCCGGCTTTTTGCAAGGCTACGATGATGTCGCCGCGTGCCTCTGGTTTAAGCTGCCGCTCGAGGATATACTCCCTTCCGCTAAAATCCGGCTGGGCATCGCGCAGGGCTTCCATCTGCTCTTTGCTGCCGCTCTTGCGGGCCTCTTCAACCTGTTCGTTATAGATGACCTTTTCGCGCTCCAAGAGCTGCAAACCCATGTAAGCAGCACCAAGGTTGCCGCTGACACAGATGAGGTCGGTGGGCTTCGCACCGCTCCGCAGGACGATGTCCTCCGGGCGTGCCTCCCCAATAACGGTGATGCTGATGGCAAGTCCTGTCTGGCTTGCCGTGGTGTCTCCGCCAACAATATCCACACCCCACTTTTCACAGGCCATCCGCATACCGGCATAAAGTTCCTCGATGTCTTCCACTTGGAACTTGCTGCTGATGGCGAGGCTGACAGTCAATTGGCATGGTCTGGCATTCATGGCAAACACATCGCTGAGGTTGACCATCACGGCCTTGTAGCCAAGGTGCCGCAAGGGGACATAGGTGAGGTCGAAGTGTACGCCTTCCATCAGAAGGTCGGTGGTGACGACGGTACGCATACCCTCCGTCGGCGCAATGACGGCGCAGTCGTCGCCAATGCCCTTGACGGTGGTGTCGTTCTTCACCTGGATGTCTTTTGCAAGACGTTCTATAAGGCCGAACTCGCCTAATTCGGAGATTTCCATAACTAATTTCAGCTTTCAACTTTTACCAGTTCCTCCATGATTGTTGCCATAAGGGGCTGGACGGCTGCTGCCGCATGCAGCACCTCTTCGTGCGTTATTGTCATGGGTACTTCCATGCCGCCCAGGTCGGTGATGATGCTTATGCCGAAGCACTTGATGCCGCATTGGTGGGCTACGATGACTTCGGGAACCGTACTCATGCCGACGGCGTCGGCTCCCCAGCGGGCGAACATGCGGTACTCGGCCGGTGTCTCGTAGGTCGGTCCCTGCGTGGCGAGATAGACACCATGCTGAACCTTGATGCCATGCTTGGCGGCAATGGCGTCCGCTTTGGCGATGAGTTCCTTGCTGTATGCCTCGCCCATGTCAGGGAAACGAGGGCCAGGAGGAACGTTAGGACCGTGAAGCGGATTCTCGGGCATGTAGTTGATGTGGTCGGTAATTATCATCAGGTCGCCAATCTTGAAGCTGGGGTTGGTGCCGCCTGCGGCATTGCTGACAAAAAGCGTCTTGATGCCCAGCTCGTACATGATGCGGACGGGGAACGTCACCTGCTGCATCGTGTAGCCTTCATAGTAATGGAAGCGACCTTCCATCGCCATCACGTCCTTGCCGCCGAGCCGTCCGAAGATAAGCTCCCCGGCATGGCCTTCGACTGTGGAGACAGGGAAATTGGGGATTTCGCTATAGGGTATGGACAGAATCCTCTCGATACGCTGTGCCAGTTGCCCAAGTCCGGTGCCGAGCACGATGGCGGTCGTCGGTGCGTTAGGCATCCTTTCACGGAGCCACGCTGCTGTTGCCTGTATTTTCTTGTACATAATCAGTTATCATTTTATCGAATTTGTCTTTTTCGTCTCGCATGATGCCAATCTCTATGGGAAGCACGTATGTACACTGCTTCACCTCCTCGCTCAACCCCTTTAGATGCAACAGCCGGGCCGCATCCTTTTCTGTGGTGATGATGATGTGTGGTCGCGGCAAGGCGGCCAATGCCTGATGAATGGTTTCGGCATCGCGGCGGGTGAAATAATGGTGGTCGGAGAAGGTGAGCGGTGTGATGTGCTGCACAAAGCGCCTCACATCCTGCTCCATCTGTCGGGGATTGCCAATGCCGGTAAGCAATAACACGTGTGTGTTGTCCTTGCGCAACATATCAGGTTCCAGCGTGCCCTTCCCCCAAAGCTGACGCATAGTGCCGTAATTGAAGGTGCTGAAGAACAGTTGCTGGTAAGGCCTGAGATGCAGTGCCGAGAGAATGACACGGAAGCCCATCGCCGTGATGTGCTGCGGGCATTTCGTGACGATGACCGTCGAGGCACGGCGACTTGCAGTAGCCCTTTCGCGGAGACAGCCGGCCGGCAACAGACAGTCGTCGGAGATGATGCGGTGATAGTCAACAAGCAGAATGTTGTGTCCGGCCTTGACGTAACGGTGCTGATAGGCGTCGTCGAGCAGGATTACCTCCACATCCTTCGTTGCCTCGTCTGTCATAAGCCGCTCTATGCCCCGACACCTGTTGGCATCTACTGCGACATAAATGTCAGGGAACTTCTGCTTTATCTGCCAAGGCTCGTCGCCTATCTCTTCCATCGTGGAGGAGACAGACGAGAGGAGATAGCCCTTCGTCTTGCGTTTGTAGCCCCGGCTGAGCACTGCCACACGGTAACGTCCGGAAAGAAGGCGGATAAGGTACTCCACATGAGGTGTCTTCCCTGTGCCGCCAACCGTGATGTTGCCGACGTTGATTATAGGGATGTCGTATGACACAGAGGGCAGCACTCCCATGTCAAAGAGAGCGTTCCTGATGTCCACACCAAACCCATAGAGCCAGCTAAGCGGCAACAAAGAGCGGCGTATCTGTGTCAAGTCTCCTTCCACGTTATTAATGTTGAAAAGAGTGAGGTTATTTGATGTTCGGGTCGAAAGGCAGACGAGCCTGGACTGGGTTCATCTTGCCGATGCGCTGGATAAGGGCAAAGGCAGGATAGTATTCTCCCAAGGCGGCACGCATCTTGTTCTCCAGATACTCGTTGCTTTCCTTGTCGAGCAAAGTCATATACCAAGGTGTGGGGCTGGGATAGCGGCCTATGGTGTATTTCTCCAACTCTGCCAGTTCTGCAGCGGCCTTGATTGCGTCGTCGAGGTTGCCAAGTTGGTCAACAAGACCTATCTTAAGAGCCTGCTCGCCGGTCCAGACACGACCTTCGGCAATAGCTTTCACGCTGTCCTGTGCCATGCCACGACCGCCAGCCACACGGCCGGTGAAGAGTTCATAGCCACTGTTGATGTAGCTCTGCATCTTGGCAGACTCCGTAGCATTGAAAGGACGCCCCATAGCACCGAAGTCGCTCATCGCATTGGTCTTGACCACGTCGAAGGACAAGCCCAGCTTTTGTGTGAGAAGTTCGCTGGCGTCCGGTATCATGCCGAAGATGCCGATGCTGCCCGTCAAGGTCATAGGCTCGGCGAATATCTTGTTGGCACCGCAACTGATATAGTAGCCACCACTTGCAGCCATGCCGCCCATGCTGACAACCACAGGCTTCTCGGCACGAAGCAACTGTATCTCATGCCATATCTGCTCGCTGGCGTAGGCGGAACCGCCCGGGCTGTTGACACGGATGACGACGGCCTTCACGTCATCGTCATTGCGGAGCTTCTGAAGTTCGGACAGTGTTTCCTTCGTTGTGATGCTGTGCTCCTGGCTGAAGCCGGTGCCGCGAGCATCGTTTATCTCACCGTATGCATAATAGACAGCCACCTCCTCGTCCACTTTATCGCCGAGGTCGTCGCTGGCTGCCACGTCTGCAAGGTTTGTGAAAGTCAGGTCATCGTCGTCTTCAAGTTCGAGACGCTGCCTGAGAGCCTCCCTGACGTCACTCAAATAACAGAGTTTGTCAACAAATTTGTTCTCCATATAAACCTTCGCATCGCAAAGAACAGTGGCACTGTCTGCAAGGGCATTGAGTGCCTCGACAGTCATCCCGCGGCTCTGTGCCACATCCTTCAGCATATTGTTCCAGATGCTGAAGAGGAAGCTTTGCACCTGCTCGCGGTTGGCCTCGCTCATCTCCGTGTTGATGAAAGGTTCCACGGCACTCTTGTATGTGCCGACCTTGAAGACCTGCATCTTGATGCCCAGCTTCTTCATAAGTCCGGTGTAGAAGATAGGCTGACTGGACATACCACTCCAGTCAATCATGCCATAAGGGTTGAGATAAACTTCGTCGGCAACAGAGCAGAGATAATAGGCTCCACGTGTATAGGTGTCGCCATAAGCGACAATCCACTTCCCGCTTTCTTTGAACTCAAGCAGGCCCTGACGCAGCTCCTGCAATTCCGCTGGCACGGCTGCCAACACACCGCCCTCCAGATAGATGCCTTTCACGCGGTCGTTTGCGGCGGCCTTCTTCAAGGCTTCCAAAGCCTGGTCGAGTCCGATTGAAACCACCTCGTCCTGGCTCAGGAGGTCCATCGGGCTGCCCTCGCCGGCACGCTCCTCAATGCTGCCTTGTAGCTTAATGCGCAGCACGCTGTTCTTCGGCACAGAACCGGTTGCGCCTTCGCTTGCAACCATTCCTGCAACAGAGACGATACTAATCACTGTAATGATGATGCTGGTCAGGACAATACCTACTATCGTGGCCAGAGTGTACTTGAGAAAGTCTTTCATAAGTATTATATTTTAATGATTACATTATATATTAACGTTGCATTTTGGGAACAAAGATACGAAAATTAAATGATACGCGACTTGCGAAAGGCAAAAAAATCTTCTTTCATGAAGGCCAATGCCAAAAGCGACCATACACCGAGCAATGCCACAAGCAGGGTTTGAAGCGTGTGAACGATAAGGACGAAAAGGGCGGCTGCCGTTTGTTCTACGCCATAAAGCACAAACACGGTCTTGACCGCAAAGTGCCAAGAGCCTGCGCCGTTAGGCGTCGGAACCAACACGGCAAAGGTCCCGACGACAAAAGCTACAAGGGCTGCCGTCACACCAAGCTCTGACGTGAAGCCAAAGCAGAAGAAGGTAAGGTAGAAGTGCAGGAAGTAGCTCACCCAAATGCCTATCGAATAGAGCATAAAGAGCAGCGGGCTTTCCACTTCCCGAACAGAAAGCAGGCCTTTCTTCAGGTCCGAGAGCACGGACTTCGTTCTTGAAAAAAGCTGAACGCGATGAACCAACAGCAAGATGCACAGCAAGGCAAGCATTCCACATGCCACCGTCACCAACCAGCCTGTCAGGGTGAAACCGCCAAGCACACTTGCAAACGAGACGCCCGTATGATGGAAGAAGTTCAGAAAGACAGGTATTTGTGTCAGGAATGTCAGGAAGGAAAGCAAAAAGATGAGCAACGTGTCAATGATTCTCTCTGTGACAACCGTTCCGATGCTTCTGCTGAAGTTCGTCCCATCGTAGCGTTTCAGCACGCCACATCGCAACACCTCGCCTACCCGCGGCACGACAAGGCTGCTGGCATAGCTCAAGAAAACGGCATGGATGCAAGTGGAAAGCCTCGGACGCTCGCCGACGGGAGTCAGAGCCTGCCTCCATCGCACCCCTCGAAACACTTGGGCCAAAATGCCAAACGGCATACTCAGCAACATCCAAGTCCACGACATCTTGTGGGAAAGCGCTTCCTCGAGTTCTTCCCAGCCAATGCCCCGATACATCCACCACAATATGCCAGTCGCTAAAGCCAATGGCACACCTATCCTGACTACCTTCTTAAATCTTTTCACGAAAAAACTTAATCTCTAATCCTTTATCTCTAATCTTTTTCTTACCTTTGCAGTGCAAAAGTACAAATAAATAAGGAGAATGAGAGCGGTTAAGCCGAAAAAGTTCCTCGGACAGCACTTTTTGACCGATTTGAGCATTGCTTCCCGCATTGCCGACACGGTGGATGCCTGCCCCGACCTGCCTGTACTGGAAGTCGGACCAGGCATGGGAGTGATGACACAATACCTTGTCCGAAAGCCCCGTCCCTTGAAAGTGGTCGAGATAGACGATGAGAGTGTGACCTATCTCCGCAAGACCTATCCGGAGCTTGAGGACAGCATCATCGAGGACGACTTCCTCAAGATGCACCTTGAGCGCACTTTCGGCGGTTCACCCTTCGTGCTGACAGGCAACTACCCCTACAACATCTCCAGTCAGATCTTCTTCAAGATGCTCGACTACAAGGACCTGATTCCCTGCTGCACAGGTATGATTCAGAAGGAGGTTGCAGAGCGCATCGCGGCAAAGCCAGGCAGCAAGGCCTACGGCATACTGAGCGTGCTCATTCAGGCCTGGTACGATGTGGAATATCTCTTCACCGTAGAACCCGGTGTCTTCAACCCGCCACCCAAGGTTCGCAGTGCTGTCATCCGCATGACACGCAACAAGACGACCGAGCTTGGCTGCGACGAAAAGCTCTTCAAGCAACTTGTCAAGACGACGTTCAACCAGCGGCGGAAAATGCTGCGCAACAACATACAGCCGCTCCTCACGCAGTTGAAGACGGACAATCCGGACTGTCCGGAGTTTACGGAACTCCTTGCTGACCCGATTGTCCAGAAGCGCCCCGAACAACTCAGCGTCGAGGATTTCATCGCCCTCACCCTCCGCTTGCAGGAAAACCGCCCTTAAATCCCATAAGTCCTATAAGTCTCATAAGTCCTATAATGAACAACACAATCGACATGCGCCTGCTGCAACTCCTATCGCAGACCTTCCCCAACAGCGAGAGCGCAAGCACCGAAATCATAAACCTGGAAGCCATACTCAGCCTACCGAAAGGCACCGAGCATTTCGTGGCCGACATACACGGCGAGCACGAGGTCTTCCTCCACATCCTTCGCAACGCCAGCGGTAACATCAAGCGAAAGGTTCACGACCTTTTCGACGGCTCCCTGCCTGAAAGCGTCATGCGCGACCTCTGCACGCTCATCTACTATCCCGAGAAACGCCTTGAGATGATAGAGGAAGGCACAGACGAGGACCTTTCCGACTTCTATGCCCGCACCCTCCTGCAACTCATACAAGTCTGTCGCTCGGTGAGCAGCAAATACACGCGAAGCAAGGTCCGCAAAACCCTACCGCCGCAGTTTGCCTATATCATAGAGGAATTGCTCCACGAGAGCACAAACGACGATGACAAGGAAGCCTACGTGCGCCGCATCGTCGAGACAATCATACAGACAGGACAGGCAAGGCACTTCATCGTCGCCATCTGCAACGTCATACAGAAGCTGAGCATCGACCAGCTTCACATCCTGGGCGACATCTTCGACCGCGGGCCTGGCGCTCACATCATCATGGACTACCTGCTGACGCGCGACAACTTCGACATCCAGTGGGGCAACCACGATGCGCTCTGGATGGGGGCGGCTGCCGGTTGCGACGCCTGCATCGCCATCGTGCTGAGGCTTTCCCTGCGCTTCGGCAACATGGCCACCCTCGAAGAAGGCTATGGCATCAACCTCCTGCCCCTTGCCACCTTCGCCATGGAGACGTATGCCGACGATCCCTGCCTGCAGTTCCTCCCTAACGGCCAGACGACCAATCCTCCACAAGACCAGAAGCAGACACGGCTCATCGCCCAGATGCACAAGGCCATCGCCGTCATACAGTTCAAGCTCGAAGGGCAGCTCATCCGGCAGCATCCCGAATGGAACATCGACCGCCGAGGCACACTGGAGAACATCGACCTCGCCCGGGGCACCTACCGCTTCGACGGCAAGGACTACCCGTTGCTCGACACCTCCTTCCCCACCCTCAACCCCGACGATCCCTATCGCCTGACATCCGAGGAGGAAGAACTGGTGAAACGCCTGCACCACTCCTTCCGCATTTCCGAGAAACTGCAGAAGCACATCCGCTGCCTCTTCAGCCACGGATGCATGTACACCATCTGCAACAGCAACCTGCTCTTCCATGCTTCCGTACCCCTCAATGCCGACGGCAGCCTGCGGCAGGTAATGCTCGATGGCACCCCCTATCAGGGACGAGAACTGATGCACCGCATCGGGATGATCATGCGCTCTGCCTTCCAGCACGACACGCCGCGCGAGCAGCGACTCAAGGCGCGAGACTTCTTCTGGTACCTATGGTGCGGCCCCGACAGCCCGCTCTTCGACAAGAGCCGCATGACGACCTTCGAGCGCTATTTCCTTGAAGAGCCAGCCACGCACCACGAGGAGAAGGGTGCCTATTACCAACTGCGCGAGGACCCTGCCGTTTGCACCCGCATCCTCGACAGTTTCGGAGTTTCCCTCCCCCTTGGGGGAGACGGAGGGGGGCCGCGTCACATCATCAACGGCCACGTTCCCGTTCATGCCGGCCAGGGCGAAAACCCCATCAAGGCGGACGGGATGCTGATGGTCATCGATGGCGGCTTCGCCAAGGCATACCACCACACGACGGGCATCGCAGGCTACACCCTCGTCTATCACAGCCGGGGCTTCCAACTCATCCAGCACGAGCCGTTCACCAGCACGCAGGAGGCCGTAGCCAAAGGCACCGACATCAAGAGCAGCACACAAATCGTAGAGATGATGGGGCGCCGCATCCGTGTCCGCGACACCGACAAAGGGCGGCAGATACAGATGCAGATAAAGGAACTACGCCAACTCCTCCATGCCTACCGCCACGGCCTCATCAAGGAGGATACGAAGCGGCGGTAAGTAACAACAAAAAAACAGCCGGCAAGTGAAGTGCTTGTCGGCTGTTTTGTTATAAACACAGATGGAATATCAGAAGTCAACTGCCAGACGCAGCATGTGGTCCGTATGGTCAAGTCTTCCTTTATAGGACAGTCTGTGGAAATCTGCCTGATAGCCAATACTGAAACGCTTGCTCACATACACACCGAGCTGCAAGTCAATGCGCATGGCACCAGAGTCCTTTTTCCCAATAATGTATTCAGGGCCAAAACCCACAGCACCATAGGCCTTGATTTTGCCAAACTGGGGTGAAAAGCCACGGATACCTGTCCTTAAGAACTCTATCTCATGGTCTACGTCTTCTCCGGATGCATAGTCATAGCCATAGGTAAAGCTCCAGATATCCCAAGCAAAATACTGTCCGAAGTTGCGGCGGACATTGAAGCCCAACTCAACCTGTTTAGCAATGGAGAAGCTGAAAGTCCTGTTCCATTTCTTCTGATAGTTCACGCCACCCAGTCCGTAGATGTCGGAACTCGACTCGTAGTAGTCCTGCGCCGACACGTTCTGCATGAAGGCGAAGCTGGCAAACAGAAGGATTATAATCTTTTTCATAATCATTACATTTAGACGGTTATTACTTCTTGTTCACCTGAAAGATGTGAATCCCTGTGCCTTTATTACCGCGGAACACGGGGTCTGTCCAAACCTTGTCGTCCATCGAACGGAAGTTCTTGTAGAAAGCAGGACGGCCGGTCACAGTCACGCTGGTAATTTTGCTGCAGAAGAGGCCCCTGTAGTGGTTGAGCACGAACTGGGGTTCAAGCAGCATGTCGGCATTGCCATTGGCTGCCAAGGCCTCCTGTACGGCAGCCCTCTTGCAGTTGGCAGGACCGCCCTTGCGGATGGCCTTTGTAGTCATCAGCGTGTAGGTGATGCGCTGGGGAGCCACATCCAGGTCGGCAACGGTAGCGTTGTACATCGAGTAGGGAACGCTTTCGGTGCGGGCCGTCTTGGTTGTGGTGGTGCATGCTGCAGACAGCAGAGCCGCAGCAAGCATGAACAGATATTTCTTCATGGTGAAATGCTGTTGATGGGTTTACTTCTTCATGGGACATTCCATGCCACGGCAGGGAGCGCCATAGTAGAAGTTTGCATTCCTCATGCCACGGAATACGGGGTCTGTCCAAACCTTCTCGCCCAGAGAACGGATGTTGATGTACTTTGCAGGACGGCCGGTAACGGTGACGCTGCTAACCTTGCTGCAGAAGAGGCCACGATAAACGGAAATCACGAACTGAGGCTCCACGAGCAGGTCGGCATTGCCGTTCTGTGTCAGCACTTCGGCGATGGCAGCCTTCTTGCAGTTTGCAACACCGGCACGCTGGATGGCCTTAGAGGGAGTGTAGGTGTAGGAAACGCGATCACCCACCTGCAGGTCAGCAACATTGGCGTTGTACATCGAGTAGGGGATGTTCTCGGTGCGAGCCGTCTTTGTGGTAGTTGTACATGAAGCTGCCATCAGAGCAGCGGCCAGAATGAAAAGATACTTTTTCATAATGATACTTTTTTGCCCACCCGCAGATACCCGATAAGGTGATTAAATTAATAATGTGTTGATTGATTAGTTGTTTTTACTGATTTCCCTCATAACAAAAAACGCGGGTATCCGTCTCTGCCCTGGTTCCAAACAAGCTGGGAACAAAGCATTGATGACGTTTTGGCATTACGAAGTGTCCCGTCCCCAACCACCCGACCGCTGCCAGAGTGCCTGCCGTCCTCAGCTTCGGCATTGTGTCTCTCTTTGCCTCCGCTATAATACAGCTTGGGTTGTGACGTGACAAAGATATGCATTTTTTAACAAAACCAAAAAATAAATAACAAAAAATTACACTCCTTGCCTCTTTTTCCTGTCATTTCATGCATAAAGGCCCTGTATCTGAATTTATATGCGATATAAAGCCATTGCTTTTTGCTTGTTTTTCCCTTCGGCGAGACAAATACGACGAAGCACAGGGAGAACCCCGGTCCGGAACATGAAATTCTTCATTTTACGTCGCAAATTGTACATTTCACGACGTAAATTGTACGTTTTACGACGTAATTTATACAATTTACGACGTAAAATGAAGAAGCCGGAAGCAAAAAAAGGGGAACTCTAAAAGAGGAAATGGAAAACTCCGTTGGCTTGCTTGTTTTTCATCTCCGTCTCCATGCGTTCAATGGCCGTTAGATAGAAGAAATACACAAGATGTTCAACGGAATCCTTGTGAAAGAGCTTTAGAGCTTTGATGTATGCCCCGCACTTTTCCCTCGGAATAATAAGCAGCGGATGCCCCTTTTGCAACAGTATTTTATTGGAAAGCAGTCGTCCCAAACGCCCGTTTCCATCGCGGAATGGGTGTAGAAAGATAAAATAGCCATGAAACATTGCCGCCAGATACATGGCAGGCAGATGTCCGTCGTCTATGGCCTTTTGTGTCGATGCCAGCAGGTTGGGAACCCTGCCTATATTTTCCAGATGGTCGCCGAACAACGTGTCTCCTGCACCCATGTCCACTGTGGTATATTCGCCTGGTTTTGCGTCGGGATGCAGGTAAGAGATGGTGTGACAGGTGAGCAGGCTGTGCAAATGCAGGATAAAGTCCTCCGAAAGTTTGTCCTGCATGTGCTCCGTCATCCAGTCGAAGGCGTGAAGATGGTCCAGCATCTCCATTGTTTCGACCAATGGCTTTCCAACAGGGACAACACCAAGCGACAATTCCATCAGTGCCCGCGTGTCGTCCACGCTGTACGAGTTCCCCTCTATACCACAACTATGTGCAGAAAACAAAGCCTCGGAATAGCGGGCATAATCATCTACACCCATTCTGGATATCACCTTTTCGCGATAGGCTTCCAGAAGTTCCTGATAGCGTTTCTCCTCCTTTTCGCACATAGCATGACTACCTTTTGGGGAAGGCTATTGACACTGCCACATACCATATTATAATAGCGGCAAGGGAAGAGGTGCCGAGCAGCAGGAGGGGCAGGCAGCCGATGAGGAAGATGTACTTCTGCTTGTTGTCTGCCCAACTGAGGTTCTTGAACTTCAATGCCAGCATGGGCACTTCGCACACCAGCAACATGCAGAAGAGCAGCATGAAGAGGAACAGGAAGACGGCGTTGAACTTCAGCGACACAAGAAAAGCATGTTCTCCCAGCACAAGACTTCCCCAAAAGAGGGCGTTGGCAGGCGTTGGCAGACCGATGAACTGCTGGTGCTGACGCTCGTCGATGTTAAACTTCGCCAACCGCAAAGCCGAAAAAGCCGCCATCAGGAATGCTGTATAGGGCAGGAAACTCTTTAGAGTTGAAAGTTGAAAGTTGAAAGTTGAAAGTTGTTCTGGGTAGTGTACCTCGTGGAAGAGGTAGAAGAGGATGGCACTGGGGGCCACGCCAAAGGTGACGACATCGGCCAGCGAATCAAGTTCCTTGCCTATATTGGAAGACACGCCAAGCGCTCGCGCCACCATGCCGTCAAAGAAATCGAACACGGCCCCAATGACAATCATCAGGACTGCCCATTGGTAGTTACCGTAGAAGGCTGCGCCTGTTGCCATGCAACCGCAGATGAGGTTGCAGCAGGTCAAACTATTAGGAATATGCTTTTTCATTGGACACAAAACGTTAAGATGATATTTTAACTAGGAATTGCACGAATTACACGAATTGGCTACGTCTTTGAGAACTTTGACAGATTCGTGCAATTCGTGGTTTCACATAGTAGCTTGTTGTTTTAGTTTGGCAACTATTGTCTCGTTGCCGACGGTCTTCTGATGAAGCTCCACACAAACCTCTGTGCCAAGAGGGAGATAGAGGTCAACGCGCGAGCCGAACTTGATGAAGCCGAGGTGCTCATCCACATAGCAGTCTTCGCCTACGCTGGGATAAGTGACGATGCGGCGGGCCATTGCGCCTGCCACCTGCCGCACCAGAATCTCCGTGCCGTCGGGTGTCTCGATGACCACCAGACTGTGCTCGTTCTCGTCGCTTGCCTTGGGCAACCACGCCTTGTGGAAGTTGCCGTCAAGGTGCTCGACAAGCTTCACCGTTCCATCCACGGGAATCCAGTTGGCGTGCACATTGAAGAGGCTCATAAAGATGCTCACCATGACGCGGCGGTCGTGGAAGTACTCGTTCTCCTCTGTCTCTTCCACCACGACCACCTTGCCGTCGGCCGGTGCCAGGACAAGCCCATCCGTCTCCCCCTCGAAGGTGCGGATAGGACACTGGAAGAAGTTCAGCAAAATGCCATAAAGAACAGCACTCACTGTAATGCAGATGTCAAAGTATATCTTGGCTTCGAAGATGTGCAGTATTGCAAAGTTTATCACAATCAACACAATCGCACTCCACAGAAGCGTTGCATTTCCTTCGTGATGAAGGCGTATTTTCTTTAGTTTTCTTAATCTTTTGCCCATAGTTGTTGCATAGTGCGCTTCAAAGTTAGCATTTTTTTCCGAACCGACAAGGACTAAAAGACGATTTTCTTCAAAGCACAAGAAAAAAGATGTCATTACATTGCCCATTATAAAAAAAAGCACTATCTTCGCAATCTCATCCTTTATCGCAACGCTAAGCGTTGCCCTTTAACAAGAACTTTCAACTTTCGACTTCTATGGAAGACTTCATACACTTACACGTTCACTCGCAATACTCGCTGCTCGACGGACAGGCATCCATCAAGGGCATGGTTGACAAAGCTGTCGCCGACGGAATGCGCGGCATGGCACTCACCGACCATGGCAACATGTTTGGCGTCAAGGAGCTTTATGACTATTGCAAGGATGTCAACAAAGAGAGGGGAAAAAAGGGGGAGGCACCTTTCAAGCCCATCTTCGGCTGCGAGATGTATGTGGCAAGGAACGGCGACAAGAATGTGCACGAAGGCGGAAAGGAGTTCCAAAGCGGCTGGCACCTCATCGTGCTTGCCAAGAACCTGACGGGCTATCACAACCTCATCAAGCTTGTCTCGCGCTCGTGGGTGGATGGCTTCTACATGAAGCCACGTACCGACCATAAGGACCTACAGGAGTTCCACGAAGGCCTCATCATCTGCTCGGCCTGCATCGGCGGCGAAGTGCCTAAGAAAATAGCAAACGGCAACCTGGCAGGTGCCGAGGAGACTGTCAAGTGGTTCCACGACATCTGGGGCGACGACTACTACATCGAGTTGCAGCGCCACGAGGTGACAAACCCCAGCCAAGTCGCCAACCGCGAATTCTTTGAGATACAGCGGCGCGTCAACCCCGTGCTCTTCGAACTGGCAAAGAAGCACGGTGTCAAGGTTGTCTGCACCAACGACTCGCACTTCCTCAACGAAGACGACGCCGAGGCGCACGACCTGCTTCTCTGCCTCTCAACAGGCAAAGACCTGGACGATCCCAACCGCATGCGATACAGCAAACAGGAGTGGTTCAAGACACGCTCCGAGATGAACGACATCTTCGGGGACATTCCCGAAGCACTCTCGAACACTTGTGAGATACTGGACAAGGTGGAGATGTACGACCTGGAGTCCAACCCCATCATGCCCTTCTTCCCCATCCCTGAAGACTTCGGCACAGAAGAACTCTGGAGGCAGAAGTACAGCGACGAGGAC
Organism: uncultured Prevotellaceae bacterium; assembly: GCA_947304115.1. Taxonomy (GTDB): domain Bacteria; phylum Bacteroidota; class Bacteroidia; order Bacteroidales; family Bacteroidaceae; genus Physcousia. The sequence continues at coordinate 24,866 of CAMZAE010000019.1, forward strand.
CTCTTCAAGGAGTTCACGAGCGACGAGAACGGCGAGAACCCTTTGCCGCGCGAAGAGGGAGAGAAGAAGATAGAGAAGCTGGGCGGCATTGACAAGCTCTACCGCATCAAGTTCGAGGCGGACTATCTGGCGAAGCTCGCCTACGAAGGTGCCGCACGTCTTTATGGCAAGGAGCAAGGAGCAAGGAGCAAGGAGCAAGAGGCAGGGAGCAAGGAGCAAGGAGCAAGGGGCAAGGAGCAAGAGAATAGCAAACAGGCTGAAAGCGATAACAACAGTAATCTCTTGCCCCCTGCCCCCTGTCCCCTGCCCCCCGAAGTGGACGACCGCATCCGCTTCGAACTGCACATTATGAAGACGATGGGCTTCCCTGGCTACTTCCTTATCGTGCAGGACTTCATCAACAGCGCACGCAACGAGCTGGGCGTATGGGTAGGACCTGGACGAGGCTCGGCTGCCGGCTCGGTTGTCGCCTATTGCCTTGGCATAACGAGGCTCGACCCGCTCAAGTACGACCTCCTGTTCGAGCGTTTCCTCAATCCTGACCGTATCTCCCTGCCCGATATTGACACAGACTTCGACGACGACGGCAGAGGAAAGGTGCTGCAATGGGTGATGGACAAGTACGGCGCAGAGAACTGTGCCCACATCATCACCTACGGCGCAATGATGGCAAAGGGCAGCCTGAAGGACGTAGGGCGCGTAGAGAAGGTGCCACTTTCCGTGGTCAATGCCTGGTGTAAAGCCATGCCAGACCGCCTGCCAGAAAACAAGAAGCCTACACTCGACAACTACATTGACGCCACGCCAGAACTAAAGGAAGCAAAGTTCTCAACGGACAAGAAGGAAGCCGATACCATCAAGTATGCCCTCAAGCTCGAAGGGACAGTACGCAACACAGGCATCCATGCCTGCGGCTTCATCATCTGCCGCGACCCAATCAGCGACCACGTTCCTGTCTCGACAGCCGATGACCCCGACTTCCCCGACCGCAAGACAGCCGTCACACAATACGATGGACACGTCATTGAGAGCACAGGCCTCATCAAGATGGACTTCCTCGGCCTCAAGACACTCTCGCAGCTCAAGGAAGCCTGCCGAATCGTCAAGGAGGCTCATGGCATAGACATCGACATTGACAACATCCCCATCGACGACGAACTGACCTACAAGCTCTATCAGGAGGGACGCACCGTGGGCACGTTCCAGTTCGAGTCGGCTGGCATGAGGAAGTACCTCAAGGAACTGCACCCGACGGTCTTTGAAGACCTCATCGCCATGAACGCCCTCTATCGTCCCGGACCAATGGACTACATCCCGCAATTCATCAAGCGCAAGAACGGCATCGAGCCTATCACCTACGACCTCGAAGCCTGCGAGGAATATCTTCGCGACACCTACGGCATCACGGTCTATCAGGAACAAGTCATGTTGTTGGCCCGCAAGCTGGCAGGCTTCACCAGAGGCGAAAGCGATGCACTGAGAAAGGCGATGGGCAAGAAGAAGAAGGACATCGTTGACCAGATGAAGCCCAAGTTCATCGAGGGCGGAACACGCAACGGCCATGATCCCAAGATACTGGAGAAGATATGGAGCGACTGGGAGAAGTTCGCCTCCTATGCCTTCAACAAGTCTCATGCCGCCTGCTACTCATGGGTATCGTACCAGACAGCCTACATGAAGGCTCACTATCCTGCCGAGTTCATGGCTGCCCTTTTGACACGCGGCAAGGACGATGTAAAGGAGGTGACAAAGCTCCTGGAAGAGTGCCACGCCATGAAGCTGGAGGTGCTCGGCCCCGATGTCAACGAGTCACATCGCGACTTCGGCGTCAACGACCGCCAGCAAATACGCTATGGCCTGACGGCTGTCAAGGGACTTGGCGAAGCTGCCGTACAATCCATCGTGGACGAAAGGACCAAGAACGGCCCATACAAAGACATCTTCGACTTTGCAGAGCGCGTCAACATGTCGGCCGTCAAGCGCAACGGCCTTGAATACCTTGCCATGAGCGGCGCTTTCGACAGCATTGCCTCTGGCATACGCCGCGAGCAATTCGTGGCTTCCGATGCCAAGGGCAACATCTTCATCGACCTGCTCCTGCGCTACGGCACACAGTTCCAGCAGGCACAGATGGAGGCACAGTTCTCGCTCTTCGGCATGGATGCTATAGAACTGAACAAGCCCGCAGTGCCGGAAGCGGAAGAATGGTCTGTACTGGAACGACTAAACAAGGAACGCGCGCTGGTGGGCATCTATCTCTCTGCTCATCCACTCGACGAGTATTACGTCATCCTGCAGAACGTCTGCAACCTGAAGATGGCGGAGATAGAATACCTGACTGCCTTTGCAGGGCAAACCGTACGTCTTGGCGGTATCGTCACAGATGTTCGCTCCGGCACGACAAAGAACGGCAAGCCCTTCGGCGTGGCAACCATCGAGGACTTCAGCGGCACAGGCGAAGTGGCACTCTTTGGCGAGAACTGGGTGAAATGGGGAGGCTATCTGAGTGTGGACCGCTCGGTGCTTATCACAGGCAGCGTAGAACCGCATCGCTTCAAGGAGGGAGAATATGACCTTCGCATCGGACGCATCGAATGGCTGGCAGACGTCAGTGAAAAGGTAATTGAGCACATCACGCTCACCGTCAACACAAATGCCTTGAACAAGGACGACGTAGAGATGCTGGCTTCCTATGCGGAAGAGAACCCCGGGAGCACCGTCCTGAAGTTTATCTTTGTCGATGCAACCAATCCCCACAACCAGCTCCACATGAAGTCCAGCAACCGTCGCATCAAAGTGAAGCGGCAGTTCCTTGACAACATCGAGAACAGCGAAGCACTCTCCTACAGCATCAACTCTTAAACCTTCTAACTTTATAACCTTTTAACCTTATCACATCCTATGGCACAGACAATCAACACAAACAACTTCGAGGCTCTGGTGGCAACCGGCAAGCCTGTCGTACTGGACTTTTGGGCAACATGGTGCGGCCCCTGCAAGCGCCTTGGCCCCATCATCGAGGAACTGGCAAAGGACTATGATGGCGTGGCCATCGTTGGCAAATGCGACGTAGAGGAAGACGAAGACCTGGCTATGCGCTTCGGTGTACGCAACATCCCAACCGTTGTCTTCATCAAGGACGGCAAGGAAGTGGACCGCAGCGTCGGCTTGGTGCCACGTCCCGTCCTCGAAGACAAAATAAAGGCAATGCTCTAACCCTTTAACCTTTTAACTTTTTAACCCTTTAACCTTTTAACCCTTCACTATGGCAACCTTTGAAGAAGACCTCATCGCTGATGCCGAGGACGACCGCCTGACGGTCGAATACATACAGAACTACCTGCCGCAGGAACTCAAGGACAAGTTCACAGAGGAAGAACTTTACTACTTCATCGATGTCATCGGCGAATACTATGTCGATTTGCTCGACAAGCACCAAGGAGACGAGGACATCGACATCGACGTGGAGGAAGTGGCAAAGTACGTCGCCAAGCAAGCAAAGAAAGACAAGATGGGCGACTTCGACCCCGAAGACCTCCGCTGGGTTGTCGATGGCGAACTGGAGTACGGCGAGCAAGCCTCCCTCTCATAACTTATAAGACACATAAGTCCTATAAGACCTATAAGACCTATAACACTATGGAACAACCATTATTTATTTATAATACCCTGAGCCGGCAGAAGGAACTCTTCAAGCCGCTCAACCCTGGCCGCGTCGGGATGTACGTCTGCGGCCCAACGGTCTATGGCGATGCGCACCTCGGACACGCCCGCCCTGCCATCACCTTCGACCTCCTCTTCCGCTACCTCCAGCACATCGGCTACAAGGTGCGCTACGTCCGCAACATCACGGACGTAGGACATCTGGAGCATGATGCCGACGAGGGCGAGGACAAAATTGCAAAGAAGGCCCGCTTGGAACAGCTTGAGCCGATGGAAGTGGCGCAGTACTACACGAACCGCTTCCACGAGGCGATGGATGCGCTGGGCTGTCTGCCGCCAAGCATCGAGCCGCACGCCACAGGCCACATCATCGAGCAGCAGCAGCTCGTGAAGCAAATCCTCGACAAAGGCTATGCCTACGAAAGCAACGGCAGCATCTACTTCGACATCGAGAAGTACAACAAAGACCACCGCTGGGGCATTCTTTCGGGACGTGACCTTGAGAACATCAAGGACGCAAGCCGCGACCTGGCTGGTGTCGGCGAGAAGAAGAACCAGGCCGACTTTGCCCTCTGGAAGGCCGCACAGCCCGAACACATCATGCGCTGGCCGAGTCCTTGGAGCAACGGCTTCCCCGGCTGGCACTGCGAATGCACAGCTATGGGACGCAAGTACCTGGGTGAGCACTTCGACATCCACGGCGGCGGCATGGACCTCATCTTCCCGCACCATGAGTGCGAGATAGCACAAGCCGTTGCCAGCCAAGGCGACCAGATGGTGCACTACTGGATGCACAACAACATGATTACCATCGACGGTAAGAAGATGGGCAAGTCGTATAACAATTTCATCACCTTGCCGCAGTTCTTCGACGGCAGCCATCCGTTGCTCTCGCAGGCCTACACGCCGATGACCATCCGCTTCTTCATCCTCCAGGCCCACTACCGCAGCACCGTCGATTTCGGCAACGAAGCCCTGCAAGCAGCAGAGAAAGGCCTTGCCCGCCTCATGGACGGCCTCAAGAACCTGCGCCGCCTCCAGGACGGCCAAAAGGTCAAAGGCCAGCCGCAAATCGAGTCCTCGTATGTTGCGATGTTATCGCAACACCTCTACGATGCCATGAACGACGACCTCAACTCCCCCATCGTCATCAGCCACCTCTTCGATGCCTGCCGCGTCATCAACACCTTGACCGACAAGAAGGCCAGCATCACCGCCGAAGTTGCCCAGGCTTTGCTCAAGCTCATGGAGACCTTCACGACCGACATCCTCGGCCTTCGTCAGGACACAGGCGTGAGCAACAAAGCCCGCGAGGAAGCCTACGGAGCCGTCGTCAACATGCTCCTGGAGCAGCGCCAGGCAGCCAAGGCCGAAAAGAACTGGGCACTCAGCGACAAAATCCGCAACGACCTCGCCGCCCTCGGCTTCGAAGTAAAGGACACAAAGGACGGCTTCACCTGGACGCTGAACAAGTAAGGGATGTTGTAGGCACGTTCCGTATTGCGGCATGACATGCCGCAATTACAATTGCCCCGTTTCTACCTGACGGACGACGCGCTCTATGAGCCTGTCCTCCTCGTCGGGACGGTACTCCTTCTTAAGGCTGGCACGGAAGGTCCAGGCAAAGACTTGATAGAAGGCTGCTCTTGCCGGGCCGAGGAAAGCCTGCACGATTTCGTATGAGGACTGGTTGCACTCGCGGTCCACAAGTTTGATGAGGAGTTTGCCTTGGGAATAGGTGAGCTTCTTCATCTGCGGCGTGTAGATTTCCTTTATTTCCCGCTCCACGGCACTGATGTGTGCGCTCTTCTCCTTTTTGGTGGGCAGTGCTTCAAGCGCCACATATGTCTCCTCGATGAGACTGTTCGCCTGTTGTGCGATGGGCAAAACCTTCTTCACATTATAGACAAGGCGGTTGTAGGCCCGACGTTGCTTCTCGTTCTTGAACTTCAAGGGCGGATACACCCACACCTCTGGCAAGAGGTAGCACCACACCTTTTCCCCATCCTCTATGATAGGCTTCTTGTAGCGATACACCTGCAGCTTGAGCTTGTAGCCTCCGGGCTGTTCGGGCAACGGCTCGTATTCCTCCTGAGCACAGACAATAGGACTCTGGAGCATCGCCAAGGCGAACACTATTTGACAAATTGACAATTTCACAACTTGACAATTGCTTTTGTGCTGCAAAAGTACAAAGAATAAATGAAGAGTGAGGAATGAAGAATGAAGAATTAAGGGTTGAGGGGGAGAATTATGTTTTTTTAATTCTTCATTCTTCATTTTATTTTCGTACCTTTGCACCCGCAGAGAAGCAGAAAGATACAAGAACATGAGCACTGTCATCTATGATTCGCCAGTCTTCGGACCGATACACAGCAGGCGCTTAGGCATATCGCTGGGCATCAATCTCCTGCCAAAAGGAGGGAAGGTGTGCAGCTTCGACTGCATCTACTGCGAGTGCGGCTTGAATGAAGAGCGCCGCACCAAGAACCCTCTGCCCACAGCCGACGAGGTGGTCGATGGCTTGAAGGAGAAGCTGCAAGAGCTACGGCAGGAAGGCATCGTGCCAGACGTGCTGACCTTTGCAGGAAACGGCGAGCCGACCTTGCATCCGCACTTCCCGGAAATAGTCAACAGGGTGCGCGAGGTGAGAGACCGCCTCTGCCCATCTGCCAAAATGAGCATCCTGAGCAATGCCACACAGATACGCCGCCCCGAGATACGCGAGGCGCTGATGCTCTTCGACAACAACATCCTGAAGCTCGACACGGTCAGCCCTATATATATATATAATGTAGATAGGCCGCAGGGACATTACGACGTGGAGGAGCAAATCGCGTGCCTCGCCCTCTTCCAGGGCAAATGCATCATACAGACGATGCTCATGCGGGGAGAGTACAACGGCCACAACCTCGACAACACTGGCGATGAGTACATTGTCCCCTATTTGGAAGCTTTGGCTCGCATCAAGCCAAGGGCCGTCATGCTCTACACCCTGGACAGGGAAACACCCGTCAAAGGATTAGAGAAAGCCGATGCCAAAGCGATGGAGTCCATCGCGGAGCGCATCCGACAGCTTGGCATCAAAGTCAGCGTCAGTTACTAACAGGGTTGCTGAAGTTGTATGCTTTTCTACGAAACGCCGCCCACTTTGTCCTTGCAGAGCAGAGTGGGCGGCGAATAATGAGGGTGTTGGAATGATGTTATTCCTTAACAAGCGCTTTCCTGCGGTTTCGTATGAGAACGCCCTTGGCCTTGCGTCTTGCCTTGCGGCCGGATAGGTCATAGGCTTCTCCCTTCTCTGGAGAGGTCTGGATGGGGCTGATCTTGTCTTCGTAGTCCGGTCCGTAGGTCTTGAAGCCGCGCTCACGTTGTATGACCTTTTGCTCCACATTGCCTGCGGAGTCAACGGCCAACACGCAGAAGCCATAGTCGATGCCCTCGTAGAAACGATAGTCGAAGGATGCTCTTTCCGTCTCGCCTTCTTTCCACCACGGCGCGTTCTCGCCGGCCTGCACGTACCACACATACTTCCAGACACCAGAGCGTGCATCTTCTGCATCGGCAAAGACGCGCAGCGTGCTGTCGTTCACCATCCAAAAGTCGCCGATGACACTGCTCGGCGGCACCGCATCCACGATGTTCGTCCAGGTGGGAGTCAGGATGGCTTCTTCGTAATCGAAGACGATGCCGGCACGGTTCTTTATTTGCGTACCGTCGGCCTTACCCTGCTTCATTCCAATCTCGAACATCACTTCACCGATGCCCGAAGTGCCGTTGTAGTTCACGGGCAGGATGCCCTGCATCAATTCGTCCGTCGGCTCCATCGTCATCGGATCGAGAGAAGTGAATCGCCATTCTGCGATGCCTTTCTTCTGGTTGTACTCGCCCTCCACCTGAGCAATGGCATTGATTTCGGGACGCATGTCGATGGTCTTGACGAAGGTCGTCTTGTTGTTGCTTGTCACAACATCAGCCTCATCAAGGAACGTCTCGTGTCCGCCAATCCTTACGCCTGTCGGCAAGAATTTCGTCAAGTCGAAGTACTTGCTATCCAATGTGTCCTTTATGACAATCGTATGAGCCGCCGCCGTCGCAAACGTCGTGTCGTTCTCAAACTCAATCGTGTAGTTCACGCGAGCCACACTGTCCGCAATGAACTTGCTCCCTGCCTCCGACAAATAGCCATAGATGTCATTGGGGTCAGAAGGAGGTTGAGGAGTGGAATCACCTCCATGTGGAGGATCAGGAGGACAATTAGGCTTTTTCTTAGACCATGCAGTCCGACAACTGCCAGATACACCTACCAAAGATTGCATAAACCCTGGCAAATCTCCAACAGCAACAATTTCACTTATTATTTGCTTTGCTTGACCTCCGGGAACGAAATTATTCAGACAGCTTAATATCCATGAATACCAGGATATGCCTTTGGCTATATCTTTTAATTGATTGCCAGGTACGCTATGAGGTGAGTCGTCACTACAAAAAATTTGGGAACTCACGTCAGAAATCTGGTTGACTAAACCAGAAATACACCCTCCTACACCTATAGCAGTAGATGCAGGAAGCATTGGAAATAATCCCGCAAAATCAGCTGCATTTGACACAAGTCCAGTGATGCATTCTATTTTCTCATGGTGACAACAGAACCAATCCTTTAAAGCATTTTTTCTACATGGAACTTTTCTTCTTTCTCCTTCGCTAAAATATGTAGATTCCCATTCTGTTGGTACAGAAATCCAAGCTTCAATGTGTTCTACCGTTGTAACAGATAGCGTAATAACCTTTGTTTGTTTTTGTGGAAGCTCTGTGAAGAAAACACCGTAGCGTCCCCATATACTATCTCCAGTATCTTCATCTATTGTTTTTACCCTCAAAAAATAATGGTCTTCACCTATTCTGTCACATTTTTCTTTAAAAGAAAGTATTTCTGTTTCTGTCCATCCTTCATAATCTGTAATAGATTTTGACAAATTATCCAAATCCAATCCTTTCAGAGAAATATGTGAAATACCTCCTTTCGTTGTATTGGATATAAATATATATATTGGTACATTATACGCCGTCATATTGCCCTTGTTGGTAATCTTGATGGTGTATGTCGTTGATGTGCCACTAAGGAAGGATGAGGGGAAGGAAACATCTGTCGCCAGTTCGATGCCAATGGCTTCTTCAATGGTTACAACATTGGCGACGGGCTTGTCCTCTTCTGTGAAGTGGAACACGGCATTATAGTCGCCAAGCGTTGCGGCGGTGAAGTCGAAGGTCACGGATGTCTCGGCATCGCTGTCGTGACTGACATATACAGAATGTATCGTGTCGCCCGGGGCAACCACCAAGTCCACAGCGTACAGGTCGCGGAAGCCGTTGCCTTTGAAGGTGATGGTGCTGCAACCTCCGTTGCCGACGGTATGCACATCCCAATCCACCACATCGTACTTGTCCATGTGCATGTATTCGAGCTTCATCGTGCTCTGCGAACCCGTCACGTCATGCACGGCGAGGTAGTATGTGCCATTCTCCCATGTATGGATGCCGCCCCACTTCACCGATGCTGACTCCGAAGTCTTGAACACCTCTGTGCCAGAAGGCGCAAAGACTTGTATCGTTGCGGGCTGGCTGAGCTTGAATGCCGCCGTGTCGCCTGGAGCAACCTCCATTGTGTACCAGCGGACATCATTTGCTGCGACCTTCGGGAATGTCTGTGTGCCTTGCAAGCCATCCACAGGCTCCACTTCGCGGCTGATGCTGTAGTCGATGAACTGCCTGCTGTCGTCCTTGAAGTACCCTGCCGTGTCGGTGAAGCGGATATGGAAGTCGTTCTTGGCATACATCATGGGCTTGCTGCCCTTTGTCTCGAAGTGGAAGCAACTGGAGCGGATTGGCTCTTTCTGCATGGGAAGCAGGGCGATGAGCGTGTAGGGATTTGCTGCCGCATCAAGCGTCACCGTCCGTATCGTCGCGCTGTTGTCGTTCAGCCAGTACTGGTACTTCGTGATGCCGTTCTGCCCCTCCTCGTATGGCTTGTCGAACATCTTCAGGAAGATGCCGGACATGGGGGATGCCAATTGCCCCTCGCTATCCACAAGCTGGTAGTGGAGGAAGTGGAGGCCTGGCAGGAGGTCGGACACATCAATTGTCTGCGAACCGCCAGCCACGCTGGTTGTCCTCACGTCCGTGTCTTTGTCGAACCAGTAGCGCAGGCTTTGCGCCGTTGTTGTCTTGATGCCCTCTGCCATCTTCAGGAAGATGCCGGACACAGGGGCGGTCACGGCACCGCTGTCATCCACAATCTGGTAGTGTACCGTGTGCAGGCCGTCCAAGAGGTGCGATGCATCAATCGTCTGGACGCCTTGTGCTATCTCGGCTGTAGTGACTTCCGTGTCGGTGTCGAACCAGTAGCGCAGGCTCTGTGCTTTGGTGGACAGGATGTCGATGTTCATCCGCAGGAAGATGGACGAGTAGGCGGACGTGACGCTGCCGTCGCTGCACTGCACCAGATAGTGTACTGTGTGGAGGCCGTCGAGGAGGTCTGAGGCATCCAGTGTCATTATGCCCGAAGCCATGTCTATGGTCGTGATTGTTGTCTCGTCGTCGAACCAATAGACAAGCTTCTCGGCTGTGACATTGCC
>CAMZAE010000020.1 GCA_947304115.1 uncultured Prevotellaceae bacterium
TGGCGCTGCCCCCGCTGCAAGCGGAAGAAGGAGAAATTCGTACCCGTAGAAGAATAAAATAATGATAGTAATATGGAAATCAAAGCAGTAAAATTCAGACGTGACGGGTTCTATACCCAACCCTTCGTTTTCGGTGGTGAGGAAGGCCCGGACAAATTCGATAAGAACATCCGCTATCGTGGCAGTTTGCAGAACTACCTTATCGATACTGGTTCAGAAGTGATATTGGTAGATACAGGCATTCCCGCAGGTACACCGGAAGAAGCACCAGACGAGAATTCTATTGCCTTCACAGGCAAGGATATCTGCTCCTACATGGAGGCATTCGCTGCCCTTGGCTACAAGCCCGAGCAGGTGACCAAGATTCTGCTCACCCATCGCCACGCTGATCATTCGGGCGAACTGCGTTCATTCCCCAATGCGAAGGTGTATGTGAACAAGGATGAGATGGATGCTGCTGAGTTGCAGGGTCTCACGAACCTTGTGCCGGTGAGCTATACTGACGGGCCGTACTACAACTTCCCCGAGTCTCAGAAGATAGCCGATGGCGTTTACCTGATTAAGGCAAAGGGCCACACCAAGGGCAACAGCATCATCGTGGTGGAGAATGACGGGCTGTTCTACATGCTTCACGGTGATATCACCTACGTTGACGAGGCACTGTATGAGAATAAGCAGTCGGTGGTTTATGACGACCTGCCAGCAGCCCGCGAGACGTTGGACCGTGTGCGTGAATTCGTCCGTAACCATCCCACAGTGTATTGCAGCACTCACAGCCCACAGGGCTACGAGAATCTGGAGGCCAAGCGTGTGATAGACCTCGACAATCCCGTGCCCACCGTATGGCCCGAAGTGGTTTTCGAAAAGAAAGAAGCCTCTGGCAAGTATGTCTGCTCCATCTGTGGCTATGTCTATGACCCGGCTGAGCACGATGGTGTGGCCTTCGAAGACCTGCCCGACGACTGGCGCTGTCCCCGTTGCAAACAGCCCAAGGAGAAATTCAACAAGGCATAATGACATTTCATCCTTTGACGTTGTTCGACCGCGAGGCAATGCAGGCAGTTACGCTTCCTTCGGGGCGGCGTAACTGTAACTACACCTTTGCCAACCTTGTGGGATGGAAGTTTCTGTTCGGCACCGAGGTGTGTGTGCGTGAAAACGCCGTGGTGTTGCGCTATACCTTCGATGGCCAGCGAGCGTATATGGTTTGTACTTCAGAAGCCTTGTCATTGGAACTCATTGAGGCATTATTTGATGATAGCAATGGAGATTTGACATTGATTGGGCTTGAAGACTCGCAAGTGGCACAATGGTCAATGGTCAATGGTCAATGGTCAATTTCATCAGAACCTGTTCGCGACCAATACGATTACATCTATCGTCGTGCTGATCTTGCAACGCTTCATGGCAGACATATGGACGCCAAGCGCAATCACATCCATCGTTTCCGTGCGGAACATCCCGATTTCGAATATCGTCTTCTTATGCCGGAACACTTTGACGAATGTCGCCGACTGACGGAAATATGGCAGGAAGGGAAAAACCAAAACCAAAACCAAAACAGGAATGAGACTATCGATGCCGAGCATCGCGTGATGGAGACCATATTCTCGAATTGGGACGCACTCGGCATGATAGGCGGAAGCATCTTCGTGGACGGTCGTATGGTGGCTTTCACCTACGGCTCCGCTGTGACAACCGACACCTTGGACGTCTGTGTGGAGAAAGCCGATCGTCATGTGGAGGGTGCTTTTGCCATCATCAACCAGCAGTTCGCCGAGCATCTGCCTGAGCAATATATCTATCTTAACCGCGAAGAAGATATGGGAATCCCAGGTCTTCGTCAAGCGAAACTATCGTATCACCCTGAAATCCTGTTGACCTACAATGTCGTGCATATTACAAAGAATGACTGAAGACGATGCATCGTTGACTGTTGACTGGATGGTGCAACAATACGGTTTTAACCGCGCCGAGGTGGAGTCGTGGGTGAAGGACCTGCATTTCAACTGGCCATTGAGTGTCAAGGCCTTAGATGAAAACGGCGATGTAATAGGGCTGCTCAATATGAGTGATTATCGAATTGAGGAGGAGACGCCTCAAATCCTAAAAGACAAGCCGGAGCTGATAAAAAGCCTGAATGCTCAGCGTTATATCGCTGTCTTTTCGTTCATCGTGGCAGAAAAGTATCGTGGCACACGATTGAACTACGACATGCTGATGTCAATCATGCCCGAGTTGAAAGCTAACTACGATTTCATCTTCATTCCTGTGCTGCATCGCCTCAAAACCCATCAATACTGGCAACGTTGGGGTGCAAAGGAGTTTTACCGCGATGGGAATTGTGTGTATTACAAATGGGATATTTAGTATTATTCTTAATTCAAAATATGGCAAGTATTTATGATTTCAAGGCTCTGACGAGCAAGGGCAAGGAATTGGATTTCTCCCAGTTTCAGGGAAAGGTATTGCTGATTGTCAACACAGCCAGCAAGTGCGGTTTCACCCCTCAGTTTGCAGGACTGGAGGAACTGAACCAGAAGTATAAGGACAAGGGACTGGTCATCATTGGATTCCCCTGCAACCAGTTCAAGGAGCAGGACCCTGGCTCTGACGGACAGATTGAGGAGTTCTGCCAGTTGAACTACGGCGTGACCTTCCAGATTATGAAGAAGACGGATGTGAACGGCCCTGCTGCAGAACCCATCTTCGAGTACCTCAAGGCACAGGCTCCCACAGAGGAGTACAATGGTCTGAAGGCCAAAGCCGCCAAAGCCCTCTTCAAGGCCATCAGCAAGAGCGTAGAGAAGGATAGTGACATCAAGTGGAACTTTACCAAGTTCCTCATCTCGAAGGATGGCGAGACCATCAAACGCTATGCTCCTACCACAAGCCCCAAGGACTTTGAGAAGGACATAGAAGCTATGTTGGGGTGAAGGACGTTGCTTTAGTACTTTCGAGCGGTGGTGCGAGAGGTCTTGCCCATATTGGTGCCATTGAGGAGATAGAGGCACAGGGCTATCGCATCACCTCTCTTGCAGGTTGTTCCATGGGAGCACTCATTGGAGGTGTCTATGCGGCTGGAAAACTGACAGAGTTTCGCGAATGGATGAGAACCATCGACCGTAAGAAGATGCTGAAGCTGACAGACTTCTCCTTGGGACTTAACCATATTGTAAAAGGCACGCGCATCATCGAAGCCATTATGGAGTTCGTGCCCGATATGCCCATCGAAAGCCTGCCAATACCTTATTGTGCCGTCGCTACCGACTGGAGGGCAGGCCGCGAAGTTGTGTTCCGCAAAGGCAGCCTCTTCGAAGCCATACGAGCCTCCATCTCCCTGCCCGCATTCTACGAGCCAGTGCAGCGTGACGGGATGATACTCATCGACGGGGGAGTGACAAATCCCATTCCGCTGAACCGAGTGGAGCGTCACGACGGAGACATCCTCATCGGAGTAGATGTGAGTGGAGAAGACTATACGGCCAAGCAGGAGGAAAGGATTGAGCAGAGCAAACGTCGCACCTCCTTCTCGCAGAAGATTATAAATAAGTTGCGTCCCGAAGGCATAGAATTCAACAGTTACACAATGCTCACGCGTGCCAGTTCCCTAATGATTAGACAGAACTCCATCTTGATGGCTCAACTCATGCATCCCGATGTGCTCGTCGATATTCAAATGAACAATTACGGAAGTTTTGACTATGACAAATCGGAGAAAATCATCGCCGTTGGTCGGAAGAAAACACAACAAGCTCTCAATAAAATATGATACTAACCATAGGCCTTCTCCTCCCCCTGCTGGGCACGATGCTCGGCTCTGCATTCGTCTTTCTGATGAAGGACGAAATGCCGCTTCGTCTGCAAAAGACATTACTCGGCTTCGCGTCGGGCGTGATGGTAGCAGCATCGGTATGGTCGCTGCTGATTCCTGCAATTGAGATGGCGGCCCCCTCCCAACCTCCCCGAGGGGAAGCTTTCCTTTCGGTAGTGCCTGCTGCCGTAGGCTTCCTGTTGGGTATGGGCTTCCTGTTGATGATTGACGAACTCACGCCTCACCTGCATATCGGCACGGACAAACCAGAGGGCATGAGGACTCATCTGTCCAAGACTGCCATGCTTGCCCTCGCCGTCACCATCCACAACCTGCCGGAAGGAATGGCCGTGGGAGTCGTGTTTGCAGGAGCGGAAAGCGGCACTTCAAATATCACGCTGGCCAGTGCCATTGCCGTAGCATTGGGTATCGCCATCCAGAACGTGCCCGAGGGAGCCATTATCTCCATGCCGATGCGGGCGGCAGGCAATTCCAAGTGGAAGTCATTCCTCATCGGTTCGTTGAGTGGAGCTGTTGAACCCGTCGGAGCCGTTGCCGTCTTGCTATTGGCTTCGCTGCTGACGCCTGTCCTGCCTTACATGCTGGCCTTCGCCGCAGGAGCCATGTTCTATGTGGTGGTCGAGGAACTGATTCCCGAAGCCTCTGGCGGTCAGCACTCAAACCTCAGCACCATCGGCTTTGCCATTGGCTTTGTCCTGATGATGGTGCTCGATGTAGTACTAGGATAAAGCATAGAAGAATTTTGAATCAATGTTTATCGAACATCTCTCTGCTGAGGTGATACTTTTTTTCATCCTCTATGGCATAACAGGGGTGGTGCCACTGATTGCTGCCGTTTACCTGCTGCTACGCCGGAGCAATGCCTTCGCGCCTGACATCACACCGCCGGTGCTACTGCGTCGTTGGGCTGCATCGTTCTTTGCTGTTTCAGCATTGGGCCATGTGTTGTGGTATCTTTTCTTGGTCTATTCCGGCAACATCCATTCTGCAAGCTATGTGGTGGTTGCCGTGGTCGATTGTGTCGGAATGATGACCACCATTGCCGGCACACTACTCTCCATGCTCCAGGACCGCAGGCGTCCTGTCTGGCCCGTAGTCGTGACCTTGATACCATACGCGGCGATTGCCTCGTCATATATTTTCCGTCCCGATGATTCTTATCTGTCCATAGCCATTGCCTACATTTTGGTGCTCTTTGTGCTCCTGACGATATATGTGGCGTTTGCCGTGAGGCAATACGGGCGGTGGCTACGCGACAATTATGCCGACCTGGAACGCAAGGAGGTGTGGCGGAGCCAAGTGCTGATGCTCGTATTCCTGCTGCTGTTCATTCTCTATGCACTCGTTGACGTCAAAATCACCCTGCTCTTCCTCCTGCATTTCGTCGAGCTGGTGCTTTTCTGCTTCCTGCTGTGGCGCGTAGAGACGCTACAGCAGTTGGAGAGCACTTCGATGGAATCGACGTTTTCTGCACTGGCTCCAGAGGCGGTGCAAGAGCCAGAACTCCCGAAACAGGCACAACAGACATCGACCATCCCCTCTACTCTCATCCAACAATTGCTGGATGAGCGTTGCGTGGGTACACAGCTTTACTTGCAGCACGACTTGACCTTGCAACAGCTCGCCACAGCCCTTGGCATCAACCGCTTCTATCTCAGTCAGTTTTTCTCCAAGCATGGCACAACTTACAATTCCTATATCAACGACCTCCGCATCAACCACTTTGTGTGTCTCTATCAAGAGGCTATCACCACCGGACATTACATCACAGCCCAGCAACTGGCTAATGAAAGCGGCTACCGCAGCTACAGCACCTTCAGTCTCGCCTTCAAGCAGCGCATGGGACAGAGCGTAACGTCATGGGAGCGCGACACTGCCATGTAATCAGCGACCTGACTTTCAAAATCTGCAAGAAAATGTTTCAAAATCTGCAAAACCGAATGCGCCACGCGTTCGGGCTTTGTTTTTTTGGGGAAAATTGCTTACCTTTGCGCGATAAATTAAATTAATTATAATAATATGAGAATGAAATCAGTTAAATGGACTTTTATGCTCGGCACCATTGCCGGGCTTGTGTCGTGCAGTGTGGACATGCCCAAGCAGACACAGTCGTCTTTCGAGACAATGACAGTAGAGAAATCGGACATTGAACTTCCCTATAAGTTCAGTGCCAGGATGAAAGGTCAGAACGACGTAACGGTAACGCCACAGGTCAGTGGGCAGTTGGTAAAAATTTGCGTGGCCGAAGGTCAGCAGGTGAAGCAAGGACAGACGCTCTTTGTCATCGACCAGCGCAACGCACAGTTGGACTTGGAGGCTGCAGAGGCCAACCTGCAGGCAGCCTTGGCTCAGGAGAACTCTGCAAAGCTGGAGTATGAATCGAACAAGAACCTGTTTGAGAAGAAAATCGTGAGCAGCTATATGCTGAGCAACTCCGAGAACTCTTATAAGCAGGCTCAAGCTGCGGTAGCTCAGGCGCGTGCATCTGTAAACCGTGCGAAGGTGAACCTCGGTTTCTGTACCATCAAGGCTTCTGTATCTGGTATTATCGGTGAGATTCCCGTGCGTGCCGGCGATCAGGTGTCGCCAATGACACAATTGACCATGCTGAGCGGCAATGCAACGATGAATGCCGAGATTTCTATAACGGAGGCTATCATTGAGAATATGGTGCAGGAAGGCATTAAGATAGCCGACAAAGAGAAATATCTTGCGCAAATGCCCGAAGCAACATTTGTCATGAAGAACGGTACAGAGTATCCCTACAAAGGTCGTATGGTCAGCATGACGGGTGTCGTGAATGCCGCTACCGGCTCGTTGACCGTTAAGGTGTCGTTCCCCAATCCCGACGGGCATCTGTACTCCGGCATACAGGGTACGGTGGTGATACCTTTCAATGAAAAGGATGTGATTATCGTTCCCCAGAATGCAGTAGTACGCCTTCAGGACAAGTCACTGGTATATAAGGTACAGGCCGACAGCACTGCTACTGCTATCGACGTGACGACAGAAGATACAAGCAATGGCAAGGATTTCATCATAACCAGTGGCTTGAATGTGGGCGACAAGATTGTGACCACGGGTGCAAATAACGTGACGGAAGGGCAGAAAGTTTTATTTTAGTAAACAAGTTAACGAATTGACAAGTTGTTAGTAATAACGGTTCGCATTTAGTCAACTTAAGAAAACAAAATCAAACAACTCGTCAACTTGTTAACTCGTCAACTTAAGAAAACAATGAAAAACAATATCTTTATCAATAAATACGTGATGGCGTGTGCCATCTCGATTGTGATAGCACTGGTGGGCTACATTTCTATGAGCACGCTTCCAGTTGAGCAATATCCTGACATCGCGCCGCCTACGGTATCGGTCAGCACCAGCTACTCTGGTGCCGATGAGAACACGGTGATGAAGTCGGTCATCCAGCCTCTTGAAGAAGCCATTAATGGTGTGTCGGACATGACTTACATGACCTCAAAAGCTGCATCGAATGGTGACGTAGAGATAAGTGTGTATTTCAAGCAAGGCGTTGATCCCGACATGGCAGCGGTGAACGTGCAGAACCGCGTCACACGTACGCAAGCCCTGCTGCCTGCCGACGTGAACAAAATCGGTGTGACAGTGCAGAAACGCCAGAATAACATCTTGCAGATTTTCGCCGTGAAGAGCGTTGACGGCAAATACAATGAGGACTTCGTCTCTAACTACGTCGATATCAACATCAAGCCACGCCTGATGCGTATCACTGGTGTCGGTAACGTGCAGAGCCTGGGTAACACATACGCCCTGCGCATCTGGCTGAAGCCCGACGTGATGGCGCAGTACGGCCTGACTCCCAACGAGGTCTTCGCAGCCATTGGCGGACAAAGCTTCGTTTCGGCTGTAGGTTCATTGGGCGAACAGTCTGAGAACTCTTATCAGTACTCCATGCAGTACAAGGGTACGCTGAAGAGCGTTGAGGAGTTCAACGACATTGTGCTGCGCACCAACGGCGGCGGTATGCTGCACCTGAGCGACGTGGCAGAAGTAAAGATTGGTGCCATGAGCTACAACTTCACATCGAATATCCAAGACCGCCCGGGTGCCATGTTCATGGTGTTCCAAGCTCCGGGAGCCAACGCTACAGAGGTGAATGCCCGCATCAACAAGACGTTTGAGGAGATGAAGGCCAATATGCCTGCCGGGCTGGAGTTCGTGACCTTAATGACCAGCGACGACTTCCTCTTCGCAGCCATCCACAACGTAGTCGAGACACTTGTCATTGCCATCATCCTCGTGGTGCTCGTGGTGTTCTTCTTCTTGCAGAACTTCAAGGCTACCATCATCCCCTCTATATCTATTATCGTATCACTGCTTGGCACCTTCGCCATTGTCAAGATGGCAGGCTTCTCGCTCAACATCCTGACGCTGTTTGCCTTGGTGTTGGCCATCGGTACAGTGGTCGATGATGCCATTGTGGTGGTAGAGGCTGTTATGGCGAAGATGGAGAATGGCATCAGCGATGCCCGTGAAGCCACTCGTCAGGCCATGAGCGAGGTGTCGGTAGCTGTGGTGTCGTGTACCTTAGTATTTATGGCCGTGTTCATCCCCGTGACCTTCATGCCTGGCACCTCTGGCACGTTCTTCACCCAGTTCGGTGTGACGATTGCCTCTTCTGTCGGTCTGTCATGCGTGTCGGCCCTCACGCTTTGTCCCGCACTCTGCGCCATTATGATGAAGGTGACGGAAGGCAAGAAGGGCAAGAGCCTGACCTACTACACCAAGAAGGCCTACGATGTCAGCTATAATGCCATCTACAACAAATACAGCAAGGCCGTTCAGAAATTCATCAAGCGTCCCATCTTGGCATGGAGCCTGTTGGCAGTGGCTGCCGTGCTGCTGGTCTTCTTTATGAAGAGTCTGCCTTCTGGTCTCGTACCGCAGGAGGACCAGGGTGTGTTCTTTGCTGAACTGCGTGCTCCAGAAGGTACCACGCTGAAGCAGACGCGTGAGATGGTGAAACAAGTGGAGGCAAAGGTTAAGAAGATTCCCGAGTTGGAGAGCTTCGCTGTATGCTGTGGCTATGGTATGTACTCGGGTGCCGGTTCCAACTTTGCCACGCTCATCGTCCGTCTGAAGAACTGGGACGACCGTCCAGGCATGAACCATCTGCTTACCCTCGTCATGTGGCGTTTCTACTTTGACTGTGAGGACATCAAGAACGTACAGGTGTTACCCTTTGAGTTACCTCAAATTCCCGGCTATGGTACGAGTAACAGTGTGAGTCTCGTGGTGGAGGACCCCACCGACGGCAACCTGTCGGAGTTCGCCAAGCAGACCGAACACTTCCTGTCCAAACTGTCTGAGCGTCCGGAGATTGCCTCCGCCATGTCCACCTACTCTGAGCGCTTCCCAAAATATCAGGTCGATGTCGATCCTGCCCAATGCGATCGTGCCGGCGTGTCGCCTGCCGAGGTACTTAACACGCTCGGCACATACTGTGGTGGCGCGTATATCGGCAACTTCAATCAGTTTGGTAAGGTATATCGCATTATGGCGGCAGCCTCGCCCGAGTACCGCCTTGATCCGTCATCCCTGAACAACATCTTTGTGCAGGTGGGTAACGGCAAGATGGCGCCCATTTCTGAGTTCGTGTCGCTGAAGGAGATTGTCGGTCCGCCAAATATCGAGCACTTCAACCTGTTCCAGAGCATCACCTGTTACATCAGCCCCGGTAGCGGTTATACCGAGGGTGATGTCCACAAAGTTATCGCCGAAGTGTTCAAGCAGGAGATGCCCAACACTGCCACCTACGAGTACAGCGGTATGTCGCGCGAGTTGGAGGAGGCAGCAGGCTCTAATGCCACCGCCCTCATCTATGTCATCTGCGCTATCCTCATCTACCTCATTTTGGCATCGCTCTACAACTCTTGGTTCACACCGTGGGCCGTGCTCTTGAGCGTACCCTTCGGTCTGATGGGTGCCTTTGTGTTTGCATACCTTGGCTATAAGAACCAGATACCAGGCATGGACAACAACATCTACCTGCAGACAGGTGTCATCATGCTGATTGGCTTGCTGGCGAAAACGGCCATCCTCATCACCGAGTTTGCATCGGAGCGCCGCGCCCAGGGTCTGAGCGTCATGGATGCCGCATTCGAGGCCTGCAAGGAGCGTCTGCGCCCCATCCTGATGACTGTCGTCACGATGATAGCGGGTATGATACCGCTCGTCATCGAAGGCGGTGCCGGTGCCAATGGCAACCGTGCCCTCGCCTTGGGTGTCATTGGCGGTATGACTGTCGGCACCATCGCCCTGCTCTTCGTCGTGCCTGCTTTCTTCATCGTGTTCCAGAAACTGCACGAGAGGTTCCAAGGGAAAGAGGAGATAGTTGAAAATTGATAATTGAGAGTTGAAAGTTGAAATACGATGTCGTTATAACGTCTCAACGTCATAACGTAATAACGAAACAGAACATGAAAATCAATAATATCTTCACCGCAATAGCCGTGAGCCTCATGCTCTCTGGCTGCGGCCTATACAAGAAGTACGAGCAGAAAGTAGAGATACCGGCCGATGCCATCGGTGTCAGCGGTCCTGCATCTGCGGAGGCACCCATAAGCTGGCGCGAGTTCTTTACCGACCCACTGCTGCAGAAGCTTATCGAACAGGTGCTCAAGAACAATACAGACCTTCACTCCGCCCGCATTGCTGTGGAACAGAGCGAGGCATCGCTGAAGGCCGCCAAGCTGGCCTATCTGCCAGCATTCAGCCTTGCACCGCAGGGCACAATCTCAAGCTTTGACTACAGCAAAGCTTCCAAAGCCTACAGCCTGCCCCTGCAAATGAGCTGGGATGTAGAGACTTTCGGTTCCATCACCAACAAGAAGAGAGCTACGAATGCTGCGCTTCTGCAAGCGCAATGCTATGAGGAGGCCGTACACTCGAACCTCGTAAGCAGCGTCGCCCAACAATACTGTATGCTGCAGGTGCTCGACCGGCAGTTGGAAATCCTTACACAGACCGACAGCCTCTGGAACGCCTCGCTTGAGACGCAAAAGTCGCTCTGGGAGAATGGCAAGGCATACTCCACAGCCGTCAACCAGATGGAGTCGTCGTGGCTGAGCGTAAAGACACAGATTGTAGATACTCGCCGAAACATCCGCAGCACGGAGAACGCCATCTGCCGCCTGCTTGCCGTTTCTCCACAGCATATAGAGCGCAGCAAGTGGGGTAGCTACACACCTGCGGAGAAGTTCAACAGTGGGGTTTCTGCCAAGATGTTGGAGTATCGTCCGGACATCCGCATGGCCAATCATTTCATAGAAGAGGCCTATTACAACACGAAAGTTGCCCGTGCAGCCTTCTTCCCTAACCTTACGCTCTCGGGGGCAATTGGTTGGACGAACAGCGGTGGCGGTGTTGTACTCAATCCGGGAAGCCTCTTGCTCAATGCCATGGGGCAGCTTACACAGCCCATCTTCGCCCATGGGCAGTTGAAAGCGAACCTGAAAATTGCCAAGCTGACAGAGGAAGAAATGCAGCATCAATATGTGCAGACTGTCATCGATGCCGGCAACCAAGTGAACGAGGCTCTGGCCGATTGTCAGACTGCCCGTGAGAAACACGACTACTACCGCCGTCAGGTAGCTGTGCTCCATGAAGCCTACGTCGGCACCCATGAGCTGATGGATAACGGCAAAGCCAGCTATCTGGAAGTGCTCACCGCCCAGGAGTCCCTGCTCTCCGCTCAGCTCAGCGAGGCTATGAACATGTACAATGGCACACAGGCCCTTATCGCCCTCTATATCGCCCTTGGCGGCGGCACAAAGTAATAACTTCATGCGAATAAAACAATGAAAAAGATAATGAATTGGGTGCTCGCCGCCATCCTCGTTTTCGGCGCGATAACCGCATTGACTTCTTGCTCCAACGATGACAAAGTGGTGGAGCTGGATCAGGAAGGGTATGCAGGCATGCCGCTCATTATATACGACACTGACATCGGCTCATCGACCGACGATCTCTTTGCCTTGGAGATGCTCTACCGCTATGAGGACGAGGGGCGTTGCCGCTTGCTCGGAGTAATGGTTGACAGAGAGGGCGAACGGAATGCGGCCTTTTCCGACGTGATGAATACGTACTTCGGCCATGGCGACGTGCCCGTCGGCCTTGTGCGCGACGGCATCAAGGAGCCGAAGGTGTGGATTGACTATGCTCACGTGGCCGACACGAAGGATGACGAGGGGCAGCCGATGTTCCGGCGCACGGTGGCCGACTATTCGTCGCTGCCCGACGGCTGGCAGCTCTATCGCCGTCTGCTGGCCGCGCAGCCCGACCACTCTGTGAGCATCGTGAGCGTGGGCTTCGTCACCTGTCTGGCACAACTGCTGACATCCGGGGCCGACACGTATTCATCTCTCACGGGCGTGGAGCTGGTGCGCCGCAAGGTGAAATGTATCTATCTGCAGGGCGGCGTGTTCGGCGAGGCCGTGGAGCCCGATTTCAATTTCGCCCAAGGCATCACGTTCGCCAAGACCTTCTTCCAGAACTGGCCGCAGGAGGTTGATATGGTATTCTCGCCGATGGAGGCAGGACAGAACGTGGAATATACGCCCGGGCAGGTCATCGCCGACGTCTCGTGGACCGACGCGCACCCCATCAAGCAGGTCTATATGCAGTGCGACTGCAACACCGGTCAGCGCATGTGGGACGTGATGCTCGTCGTACAAGCCGTGGAGGGCGATGCCCTGTTCTCGCTCTCCGGGCGCGGCACCGTGATTCTCGACGACCAGGCCGAGACCATCTTCACACCCTCGCCAACAGGCAACATCCGCTACCAACTGCCCGGCTCCGAAGCGTGGGCTGCGCAGATGCTGGAGAAGATACGAAACGCTAACAAACAGAGATAGTATTCTATGAAACAAGCAAAACTATGGATGATGGCCGCCATCCTCGTTTGCGGCGCAACAACAGTAAGTGTTTCACTGGTTTCCTGCAATGACGCTAACGTTCAAGAAAACGAATCCGCCGCAGAGGTGAAGGGTGAAGAACTGATTCGCACCAGCCAGAGTTGGGACGGGGTGGAGCTGCCCGACTATCTGCAGGGCCGCCCCGAACTGGTGGCTGTGAAGTATGAATTCCCTGTCGGTAAGAAGCTGGGCTGGCACCACCATCCGGTGATGAACTACGGCATACTGGTGCAGGGCGAATTGACCATCATCGGGCAGGACGGCAAGGAGAAAGTGGTACATGAGGGCGAACCCGTCGTCGAGATGGTGAACACCATCCACCACGGCGAGAACCGAGGTGACAAGGACGTCATCCTCTACATGTTCTACCTCTCACAGAAGGACCTGCCGCTGGCCGTTCAGCACCCTGAGATTCCACTGGACTAAACACCTAAGGTTCTTTTCAATAAGGCAAACAGTCCCAAACGATGGAAAAGTTGAAAGACAAATACAGGCGGTTTAAGGAGTGGAAACAACATCCTCACCAGGTGGCACCACTTTCAGAGGAAGAGCACGAGTGTACTACCTGTGGCACGCACTATCAGGGCAACTACTGCCCGCGATGCGGACAGTCGGCCAAGATAGGCCGCTATTCCTTCAAGAATGCCTTCCTGTTGTTTCTTGATGTCTGGGGCTTGGGCAATCGTGGAATGTTCCGTAGTATTCGCGACCTCCTGTTGCGCCCTGGCTACATGATTCGCGACTACCTCGGAGGAATGCAGATGGCCTACTTCCCTCCCTTCAAAATGTACTTCCTACTCTCCGCCCTGTCGCTGCTGATGGATACGGGCATGAACATCCAGGGCATAAACCGTTTGGAACATCAGAAGAAGGAATCCGAGGAACTTGTGATGAGTTTTAAGACTGAAGCAGAACAGGCAGAGGCACATGAGAAAACAACTTCAGAAGAGATAGGAAAGACACTCGTCAAGGAGGAGCAGAAGAATGAAGGGCAAGAGCAGATATCTGAGAAAATCAGCAGATGGAGCGAACAGCACGTTTCGGTGTTGATGCTCATTTCCCTGTTGCTCTTCTCCTGTCCGCTCTGGTTGCTGTTCCGCCACAGCCCTGCCATGCCCGATATACGCCTTTCGGAAAGCTTCGTGGCGATGGTTTTTATCAGCAACATGCTATTCATCTATGGAATTGTCCCCTCGCTGTTCTGCTTCAGCTTGAAGGCAGAAACCATCTACAGTCTGCTTTCCGTGCTACTCATCATCATTCCCATCAAGCAGTTGTCGGGCTACAGCTATTGGCATACCATCTGGCGATTGGCCTTAGCCGCTTTTGCGCTTTTCTTCATTCTCATATTGCTGTGCGTTGTTGCCGGAACAGTTTTAGCCATAATTAGTGTGAACTGAAGTCCATGAAAAGGAGCAAGCTGTCACGTCGCATCACATGGCATGTTATCGGAATCATGTCGTTCTTTAATGTGCTGATCATTGGTGTCATACTCGTCTTTGTCTTCAGGGTCTCACTGATGAACAGCGACATGCGCGGACAGTATGTCGCCAGTGGGATAGAAGGCAAGATAGAGTCGTTGCTGTGGGCCGTGCATGTTGGGGCAGCCAACAGCCGTGACGAGGTAGAGAGAAGCCTGGACAGCTCAGAGCGCGTCTTTGATGCCTTGGAGCACGAAATCACCGTGAACCAGTTCCTGGACTGCTTTGCCGCCTTCGAGCCGGATTACTTCAAAGAGCAGGGCCGCTGGTTTGAAGCCTATCTTTATCATGCCGACAGCACCCGCCTTGAGCGCCGGCAGATAGGCTCGCCATGAACGTGCTGGCGACGACGATACCTGGTTTGTTCTGCCTCTTCATCGGCGTGCTCTCTATTATTGCCTTCCGCCGCCTTTTGCCAGACCGTAAGGCCCCTGAGTCGGACTCGGAGGATACAATAGAATATACCGCAGAGTTGATTGTCCCTTCGAGCCATCAGTTTATTGCCAAGACGATTGGCCAGGCCGACATGTTCCACGTCAATGGCTGCCGCCTTTTGAAATGGAGGCATTTCGACGATGCTTCTGTGCCCATCAATGAAAACGAAATTCTGATGGGCGGCGATCATTTGCTCTATGCAGGACTTCACTTACGACTTCGGCATCAGCGACCTCACAGGCTGCGACATTCTTCAGACCTATTACTATTGGTACTGGGAAAAGTCAGGCCCGTGTCAGATAACGGACTGGCACCTCTTTATGGCCTCTTATTAGTCACATGCAACTCCAGAGGGAGAAACGCCCTCCGTAAGCAGGGGAAACAGCGATTAGTTTCCTAAAAGGCACAAAAATCAGCCCATAAGTGAAAATTTCTTTGCACTTCGTTCTTCATTCATAATTTTTGTTGTACCTTTGCGCCGCCATTACGAGTTAGTGGCACATTTCAAACCTATATTAAAAGTTTAATTAAAATTATGGCAACAAAAATCAGATTGCAGCGTCACGGCCGTAAAGGCTACGCTTTCTACAGCATCGTGATTGCTGATGTAAGAGCACCGCGTGACGGTAAGTTTACAGAGAAGATTGGTACTTACAACCCTAACACCAATCCCGCCACTGTAGATTTGAAATTCGACCGTGCCCTGTATTGGGTAGAGGTTGGCGCACAGCCCACCGACACGGTTCGTAACATCCTTTCCCGCGAAGGTGTGTATCTTATGAAACACCTGCGTGGTGGTGTCAAGAAGGGCGCTTTTGACGAAGCAGCATGTCAGGCAAAGTTCGATGCCTGGAAAGCTGACAAGCAGAAGGGCCTGAGTCAGATCGTCGCCAAGAACGAGGCAGACAAGAAGGCTGCGACAGCAGAAAGACTGAAAGCCGAGAAGAAGGTGGGCGAAGAAATCGCGAAGAAAGTAGCAGACAAGAAGGCTGCCGAGGCTGTCGCAAAGGCAGAAGCTGAGGCTGCTGCAAAGGCAGAGGCTGAAGCTGAAGCTGCACCGGCTGCTGAGGGTGAAACAACAGAAACTCCCGCAGAGGCTTAAAATCAATCACAAACCATTATTTCAATTAGACTTTTTCCAACCAACCAAAAACGGAAGGGCGTTGCCGTGAGGCAATGCCCTTCATCTTAAATCCACGTGGACGCAAGACACATTAAGATACACGACTACGACTATCCTTTGCCCGACGAGCGCATTGCGAAGTTCCCATTGCCGCAGCGCGACAGCAGCAAGCTGCTTGTCTATGAAGGCGGTCGCATCAGTGAGACGCACTTTCGTTCTCTGCCTTCGCTGCTGCCAGAAGGCGCGCTCATGGTGTTCAACAACACGCGAGTCATTCAGGCACGACTGCATTTCCGCAAGGGAGAGACACAGGACGGGGCACTCATCGAAGTTTTTCTCTTGGAGCCTGCCAATCCTGTGGAGTATCAAGAGAACTTCGCAAGGCGAGGGCATTGCTCGTGGTATTGTCTGGTGGGCAACCTGAAAAAATGGAAGGAGGGCAAACTCACACGAAGCATCACCATTGGCAATTCCACCTTGACCATTACGGCGGAACGCATCGGCACACATGGCACAAGCCAGGAGATACGCTTCTGCTGGGATACCAGTCTGACGTGGGCAGAGGTCATTGACGCTGCCGGCGAGCTTCCCATACCGCCATACCTCAACCGCAAGACGCAGGAAAGCGACAAGACAACGTATCAGACAGTGTATTCCAAGATAAAAGGCTCTGTGGCAGCCCCCACGGCAGGCCTTCATTTCACAAAGAGCGTTCTTGCCGACATCGAATCCCGCGGCATCGAGCGCGAAGAGGTGACGCTTCATGTCGGTGCAGGAACATTCCGCCCCGTCAAGAGCGAAGATATCGGCGGCCACGACATGCACACCGAACACATCGCCGTCCATCGCCGCACGATAGAGCGCCTGCTTGCCCACAAAGGCGAGGCCATTGCCGTAGGCACGACCAGTGTCCGCACCCTTGAAAGCCTTTACTACATGGGGGTGCTGGCAGCCTCCCTCGTCCCCTCCAAAGGAGGGGTGAAGGGCGGAACTCCCTCTCCTTTGGAGAGGCTTGGCTGCCTTCATGTCCCGCAATGGATGCCATACGAGTATGACAATTCACTCTCCACGACGGAAGCCCTGGAAGCCCTGCTGCATTACATGGACGAGCGTGGGGAGGAGGTGCTGCATTCCAGCACCCAAATCATCATTGCGCCAGGCTATCGCTATCACATTGTCCGCCAAATGATTACCAACTTCCATCAGCCCCAGAGCACTTTGCTTCTGCTTGTCAGTGCCTTTATCGGCGATGCCTGGCACGATGTTTACGACTATGCCCTCGGCCACGACTTCCGTTTCCTCAGCTACGGCGACAGTTCGCTTTTAATCCCATAGAACCATCTGGCGAAGGTCTCTGTGCCATAACAAACATCCTTCCTTACAAAGAAAACTCCCACGCCCCAAGAGGAGAAACACAACACCGGCTGAGGAATTCTTCATTTTACGTCGTAAATTGTACATTTCACGTCGCAAATTGTACGTTTTACGTCGTAAATTGTACAATTCACGACGTAAAATAGAAAACCCAGGCTTTTGTGCAGGTATTCCATCCAAGCAAAAATGGGTTTTTCCCAGTCATAAAGTACATTTCTTTGTCCAACAGGCTTATAATTCCGATTTTTTTCCTATATTTGCACGCAAAACAGATAGCGTATGTCAAATATCGTAGCCATTGTTGGACGCCCGAATGTGGGCAAGAGCACCTTGTTCAATCGCTTGACACAGACGCGCCATGCCATCGTAAGCGAAGAGGCAGGCACGACACGCGACCGTCAGTACGGCAAGTGCGAATGGGGGCAGCGTGAGTTCTCCGTCATCGACACAGGCGGATGGGTTGTAGGCAGTGACGACATCTTCGAGGAGGAAATCCGCAAGCAGGTGACGCTCGCCACCGACGAGGCGGACGTCATCCTCTTTCTCGTTGACATCCAAAACGGTGTGACCGACTTGGACGAAGACATTGCCAACATCTTGCGCCGAAGCAAGTTCCGCGCATCAAAAGCGCGTCTTGGCGCTAAAGCATCCGAGAAGCCTGTCCTGCTCGTATGCAACAAGATGGACAACAACGAGACCTACCTTGCCGCCGAGTTCTACAGCCTCGGCCTGGGCGAGCCTCTATGCATCTCTGCCGCCACAGGCAGCGGCACAGGCGATCTGCTCGACCTCGTGGTGAGCCTCTTCCCAAAGGAAGGCGACGCTCTGCCCGACGAGAACATCCCAAGGTTTGCCGTCGTGGGACGTCCCAACGCAGGCAAGTCGAGCCTCGTCAATGCCTTCATCGGCGAGGAGCGAAACATCGTGACGGACATCGCGGGCACCACGCGCGACAGCATCTATACGCGCTACGACAAGTTTGGCTTCGACTTCTACCTCGTCGATACGGCAGGCATCCGCCGGAAGAACAAAGTGAGCGAGGACTTGGAGTTCTACAGTGTGATGCGCTCCATCCGCAGCATTGAGAACAGCGACGTCTGCATCCTTATGATTGATGCCACAAGAGGCATCGAGACACAGGACCTCAACATCTTCCAGATTATACAGAAGAACCAGAAGAGCCTCGTCGTGGTGGTCAACAAGTGGGACCTCGTGCCCGACAAGGATACCAAGGTGATGAAAACGATGGAGGATGCGATACGAGAAAGGATGGCTCCCTTCACCGACTTCCCCATCATCTTCGGCTCGGCTCTCACCAAGCAACGCATCTTCCGTGTGCTTGAGACAGCAAAAGATGTCTATGTTAATCGTACACGCAAAGTCACGACGCACAAACTCAACGAGGAGATGCTGCCGCTCATCGAAGCCTACCCTCCCCCATCCATGAAGGGCAAGTACATCAAGATAAAGTACTGCATGCAGATTCCCGACACCCGCGTGCCGTCTTTCGTCTTCTACGCCAACCTGCCGCAGTACGTCAAGGAACCTTACAAGCGCTTCCTTGAAAACAAGATACGCGAGCGCTGGAACTTCACAGGCTGCCCGATAAATGTGTTTATAAGGCAGAAGTAAAGCCCCCTCCCCCAACCCCTCCCCCGAGGAGGAGGGGAGACAGGCAGACAGACAGAATAAATAATGAGTACAGTAAGGATAGTAAAGGATACTAAAAAAGCCTCCCTCCTCGGGGGGAGGTTGGGAGGGGGGCTGGTTTTCCTTCTTCTCCTCGTTTCTTGCTCTGGCAGCCTCTATACACACGAAGCTGCCCGCGAAGCCGCCGAAGCATACTATACCATGCTCATCGATGGTGACTACAAGGGTTTCGTCAATGGCTATGCCGATGCAGAGGACATGCCCGAAGGCTTCCGCAGTCAGTTGAAGGACGCCACAGCACAGTTCATGGCAAGCGACGAGATGCGAAGCCTTACGAATGCCAGTGCAATAAGCGACAGCCTGAGTGCGGACAGCACAGCCGTCGTCATGCTGCAATTGCAATTCAGCGACAGCACCTTCGAGCAGATAGAACTGCCCCTTGTCCTGCAGGAAGACGGATGGAAGATGAAATAAATAAGATAATAATATAATAAGAAATGAAGAAACTCTTTTTCCCGCTGCTGATGCTCGTCACGCTTTCAGCAGCCAAGGCACAACAAATGCAGATGCCACCTGTCCCTCTTGACCCCGCAGTCAAGATGGGCAAACTGGAGAACGGACTCACCTATTACATCCGCCACAACGAGTGGCCGGAGAAGCGCTGCGACTTCTACATCGCACAGCGCGTCGGCTCCATGCAAGAAGAGGACGACCAGCGCGGCCTCGCCCACTTCCTCGAACACATGTGCTTCAACGGCACGACGCACTTTCCAGGCGATGCCCTGAAGCAGTATCTGGAACGCATCGGCGTGAAGTTCGGAGAAAACCTCAACGCCTACACCTCCTTCGACGAGACCGTCTATAATATAAATAATGTGAACGTCGAGACGGCAGGAGCCATCGACTCCTGCCTGCTCATCCTGCACGACTGGAGCCACGACCTCCTGCTCGAGGACAAGGAAATCGACAAGGAACGTGGCGTCATCGAAGAGGAATGGCGTGTGCGTCGCAGCGCCCAACTACGCCTCATCGAGAAGGCCTTGCCCATCATCTGCAAGGACAGCAAGTACGCCAACCGCATGCCTATCGGTACGATGGAGGTTGTGAAGAACTTCCCCTACGAGACACTCCGCAGCTACTACCGCAAGTGGTACCGTCCCGACCTGCAGGCTTTGGTCATTGTTGGCGACGTTGACCCTGACGACATCGAGCAGAAGTTGCAGAAGATGTTTTCCGACATTGCCCCGGCACCTGCAGATGCCGCTGTCCGCGAGGACTATCCTGTGCCCGACAACAAAGAGCCTCTCGTCTTCATCGGCACGGACAAGGAGTTCCCGGGCATGGGCGCGACCATCATGTTCAAGAGCGACCCCGTGCCTCGCGAAATGAAGGGGACGATGGCATACATCGTGATCGACTTCCTGCAGGATGCCATCTCGGGAATGCTCAACGAGCGTCTGAACGAGATTACGCGTCAGGCGGACGCTCCCTTCTCCAGTGCCGGCGTCATGTTTGGCGAATACCTCGTGGCCAAGACAAAGAATGCCCTCTCGCTCGACATCAACATGAAGGAGGGCCGTTACACGGAAGGCATCAAGGCGGCATACAGGGAATTGCTCCGCGCCTCACGCAACGGCTTCACGGAAAGCGAGTTTGAGCGCTTCAAGGACGAGTATCTTTCGCAGATTGACGCTGCCTACGAGGCTCGCGACAAGCGTACGAACACCTCCCTCGTCAACGCCTACGTCGGTCACTTCATCGACAACGAACCCGCCGCAGGCATTGAGTGGAGACATCAGATGATGCACCAAATCGTGCCGATGCTGCCGCTGGAGAACATCAATCAGGCCATTTCGGAACTCTCCGAAGACAATCGCGCCATCCTGGTCTTCATGCCCGAGAAGGAGGGTTTGACGCCTCCGACGGAGCAGGAGATTCTTTCCGCGATGGCAGAAGTAGAGGCTGAAGACATCGCGGCCTTCACCGAAGAGGTCAGCAACGACCCTCTCGTGCCAGAACTGAAAAGCAAGGTGAAGGTCAAGAAGATAACCGACGACATCTACGGCGCCAAACTCATCACCTTGAGCAACGGCATGAAGATACACGTTTTGCAAACCGACTACAGTCCCAACAAGATAAGTTTACAGGCAACATCCTGGGGCGGCAACAGCCTTTACAGCAACGACGAATACATCAACACAGGCAACGTGGGCTTGGTTCGCCAGGGCGGACTCGGCTCTTTCTCTGCCATCAACCTCAACAAGAGACTTGCCGGCAAGCAAGCCAGCGCGTCGTTCAGCGTGGGAGTGCGCACCGAATCGGTAGAAGGAGGCTGCGTGAAGAAGGATCTTGAAACGATGCTTCAGCTCGTTTATCTGAACTTCACCTCTCCCCGACGTGATGACGATGCCTTCACATCGCAGATTGAACGCACACGCAATGCTTTAAGGAACCAGGAACTCAATCCCCAGACTGCCCTCCAGGACAGTGTCATCAGCGTGGTTTACAACAACAATGTGCGTGCCTTGCGCACGAAAGAGGCCGACCTCGACCGCATCAACTACGACCGCCTGCTCGAAATCTATCGCCAGCGCTTTGCCAACGCCGGCGACTTCGAGTTCTACATGGTGGGCGATGTCAATGCCGATTCCGTCGCTCCCTTGCTTGCCAAATACCTCGGCGCTCTGCCTGCAAAGGGCAAGAAAGAGAAGTACAAGGTCATCGACCAGCGCATGACGAAGGGCGAGCGCGAGTGCTACTTCACCAAGGAACAGGACACGCCCAACTCCCTGAACATGTTCCTCTACCATGCTCCCATGAAGGAAACACTCCGCAACGACATCCTTGTAGATATGCTGCAACAGGCCATGACAATGCTCTACACGGAAACCGTCCGCGAGGACAACGGCGGAGCATACGGCGTGCCTGTGAATGCCAACCTGATGGACTACCCGGAAGAGATTGCGATGGCGCAGATCATCCTGCCCACAGCACCCGAAAAGCGCAAGGAAATGACGCAAATCATCAACGACGGCATCAAGCAAATGATGGAGAACGGCCCCTCGGAGGAGAACCTCGGCAAGATAAAGGAGTACATGCTACGCTCGCATCAGGAAGACCTCAAGAATAATGGCTATTGGATGGGAAACCTCATCTCTAAGACACGCTACGGCCAGGACTTCGTGACAGGCTATGAGGAGTGCGTGCAGAGCATTACCATTGAGGACATCAAACAGATGGCACAGCAAATCTTCGGCAGCGGCAACCGCCTTGTCGTTGGAATGGAAACACCAACAGAAGTTAAGAATTAAGAGAGAAAAATTAAGAATATAGAACCGAACCCATGCGGTGGCTAATTCTTCCTTCTTAATTCTTAACTCTTAATTAAAAGACAAGATATGTTCATTGTGAAGTGGCTGGCTGCCTTTGGCCGATACCTGCAACTCATGGGGAGGGTGATGAGCCTGCCCGAACGTTGGCGTATGTTCATGCGGCAGTATGTCCGCGAGATGGGTTCGCTTGGCGTTGACTCCATCGGCATTGTCCTGCTCATAAGCTTCTTCATCGGTGCCGTCATCTGCATACAGATAAAGCTCAACATACAAAGTCCTTGGATGCCGACCTTCACCACGGGCTACACCACACGCGAAATCATGCTTTTGGAGTTCTCGTCGAGCATCATGTGTCTTATCCTTGCAGGAAAGGTCGGCTCGAACATCGCTTCTGAGATAGGCACAATGCGCGTGACGCAACAGATAGACGCCCTTGAAATCATGGGCGTCAACTCGGCCTCCTTCCTCATCCTGCCCAAAGTAATCGGCATGATGACGATGATACCCTTCCTCGTCGTGTTCAGCATTGTCGCAGGCTTTGTCGGAGCGTATGCCACAGCCATCGCCGGCATCATCACGCCCGAAGACCTCACCGTAGGCTTGCTGCACGACTTCAACCAATGGTATGTGTGGACGAGCATCATCAAGAGCATCTTCTTCGCCTTCATCATCAGCAGCGTGGCATCCTACCACGGCTACTTCGTGGAAGGCGGCAGCTTCGATGTCGGAAAGGCCAGCACCAATGCCGTCGTTTCGAGCAGTATGTTGATTCTCTTTTCCGATATTTTCCTAACAAGCATGTTGGCATAATGATAGAAGTTCAGCATCTATACAAGTGTTTCGATGACCGCGAGATACTCAAGGACATCTGTATGACCTTCCGCGACGGGCAGACCAACCTCATCATCGGCCAGTCCGGTTCAGGAAAGACGGTATTGATGAAGAACATCGTGGGACTCTTCACGCCCACCAGTGGAAAGATACTCTACGACGGACGCGACTTTGTGGCAATGGAGAAGCGCGAGCGTGTGATGCTGCGGCGCGAAATGGGCATGATATTCCAGAGTGCCGCGCTCTTCGACTCGATGTCGGTACTGGAGAACGTCATGTTCCCCCTTGATATGTTCTCGGACATGAACGAGGCAGACCGCGTGAAGCGTGCCCGTTTCTGCCTGGAGCGCGTCAACCTGAAAGGGGCAGAACAGAAGATGCCTGGCGAGATAAGCGGCGGCATGCAGAAACGTGTCGCCATTGCCAGAGCCATCGCTCTCAATCCCAAATACCTCTTCTGCGACGAGCCTAACTCCGGCCTCGATCCCAAGACAAGCCTTGTCATCGACGAACTCATCAGCAGCATCACCCACGAGTATGGCATGACCACCATCATCAACACCCACGACATGAACTCCGTGCTGGGCATTGGTGAGAGCATCCTCTTCATTTGCGACGGGCACAAGGAATGGGAAGGCTCAAAGGACGAGATAATGGCATCGACCAACGAGAAACTGAACTCCTTCATCTTTGCCAGCGACCTGCTGAGGAAGGTGAAAGAGGAACAGAAAGCCTTTGCATCCTATAGTACAGCATCCAAAAACTCTCGTCCTTTAACTTCCCAGCGAGCATAGCGAGCGATAACTTCTTTAACTTCTTTAACTCCAAAAAGAATGTATAATGGAAAACCAGTCATTGCAGCTTCGCAGTGAAGGACTTGTCAAGATATATGGCAAGCGCACTGTAGTAAATAACGTCACCTTCGACGTCCATCAGGGAGAGATTGTAGGTTTGCTCGGACCTAACGGCGCAGGCAAGACAACGTCTTTCTACATGACCACCGGTCTGGTACTGCCCAATGCGGGACATATCTTTTTAGGCGACGAGGAGATAACCAACCTGCCTGTCTATCAACGTGCCCGTCGCGGCATAGGCTACCTGGCACAAGAACCAAGCGTATTCCGCAAGATGAGTGTCGAGGACAACATCAGCAGCGTGTTGGAGATGACAAAGATGCCCCGCGAAAAGCAACGCGAGAAACTCGAAAGCCTTATCCAAGAGTTCCACCTTGAGAAGGTGCGCAAGAACCTGGGCGACCAGTTGAGTGGAGGCGAGCGTCGCCGCACGGAGATAGCCCGCTGCCTTGCCATCGACCCCAAGTTCATTATGCTCGACGAACCCTTTGCCGGCGTCGATCCCATTGCAGTAGAGGACATCCAATATATCGTCTGGAAGCTCAAACAAAGAAACATCGGAGTGCTCATCACCGACCATAACGTAGAAGAGACACTTTGCATCACCGACCGCGCCTACCTGCTTTTCGAGGGACAGATACTCTTCCACGGCACGCCACAGGAACTAAGCGTCAATCCCATCGTCCTTGACAAATACCTTACCCGCAACTTCGTCCTGCGCTTTAAGGACTTCGAGCACATGGAGGAGGAAGCATTGGCCCGACGCTAAGAAATATCCGCTAAGAAAATCATATCCCTATGAAACATTTTTTCCTTCTCTTTCTTACTTTGATGCCCTTGCTGCTGTCTGCCAAGAGCGACAAAGACGCGCGACTTGTCATCATCACTATCGACGGCCTGCGCTGGCAGGAAGTCTTTTCGGGGGCAGAAAAGAACTTGCTCACTGATACCAAGCAAGTGCGTGACACGAAATTGTATCACGACACCTATTGGCGTCCCACACCTGAAGAACGACGTGAAGCACTGATGCCCTTCGTATGGAACACCATCGCCAAGAAAGGCACCCTTATCGGCAACCGCGACAAAAACAGCATGATGCAGGTCGCCAACAAGACCAACATCTCCTACCCTGGCTACTGCGAAATGATGACGGGCATGGCCGATGATGCCATCACGAGCAACGATCCCGTCAACAATCCGCATCGCAATGTTTTGGAGGCCGCCAACGAGAATGCCCGCTACAAGGGCAGCGTCGTGATGTACGGTTCATGGAAATCGACGCGCTTTGCCATTCACAACGAGCAGGCAGGCATCCCCGCCAGCGTGTCCTATGAACGTAACATTGCAAAAAAGCAGACACCACGCTTGCAGATGGTCGAGAGAATGCTTGAGGGAATGCCACACTTCTGGCGCAGCGAGCACTTCGACGCCTTCACCTATGCCTTCGCCATCGAGACACTTCTGGCCGACCACCCGAAAGTCATGTGGATTTCCTTCGGCGACTGCGACGAATGGGCACACGCACGTAAGTACGACCTCTACCTCGATGCCGCCAAAGGCACCGACGCCTTCATCCGTGACATCTATGAGGCCCTGGAAGCCGACAAGTTCTATAGGGGCAAGACAACTTACCTGATTACCTGCGACCACGGCCGCGGTTTTGGCAACGAATGGGCCAACCACGGCAGCGGCACCAAAGGCTCTGAGGTAACTTGGCTCATGCTTTTGGGCAAAGGCGTTGAGGCATTGGGCGAGACAACAGAATGCGGTCTATACTACACCAAGCAAGTCGCCGCCACCATCGCCTCCATCCTCGGCATCGACTTCACCCCCGACGACGGCGCAGAACTTCTGCCTATTGGGGAATAACACGAAAGCACAAAGCTGTAGTAGTAGGGAACTCCCCTATGCTATAGCCCTATGATTTTTAGGATAAAGGGTGCGAGGAGGGCTGTGAGCAAGCCGTTGAGGATGAGTCCCAGAGAGGCATAGGCTCCATAGGTGTTACCCTTTTCCATGGCTCGCGATGTCCCTACAGCATGGGATGCGGTACCGATGCTGAGACCTTGTGAATAAGGGTTCTTAATGTGCCAAACCTCCAGCACTTTGAAACCGAAGATGGCACCGAACAATCCGACTGAAACGACAATGGCCGCAGTGAGAGACGGAATGCCGCCCATCGTCTGACATACTTCCATTGCAATAGGTGTCGTTACAGATTTGGGAGCAAGCGAAATGATGGTTTCCTTGGATGCACCCATCATCTGAGCAATAATCACCACGCTGGCTACGCCAACAATACAGCCTGCCAGTTGCGAAAGGAAGATGGGCAGGAACTGACGACGAATCTGTCCAATATGTTGATAGAGTGGAACACCAAGTGCGACGATGGCAGGCTTGAGCCAAAACTCGATGTAGTTTCCTGCATGGGCATACGTCTCGTAGCTGATACCTGTGACCTTCAGAAACAGAATTAGTGCGACAATAGTCAGAAGAATGGGATTCAAGACAATCCATCCAGTCCATTTCTGTAGCTGACGCGCAGCATAATAGATGCCGAAAGTCAGCGTAAGCAATATGATGTAATTCTGCAGCAACTCCATTCCCTTTAACGTCTTAACCTTTTCAACCTTTCAACCTCTGGTGTGTCCATCCAGTGACGATAAGAACCAGAATAGTGCTGACAACCGTTGCCACTGCGATGGGAACAAACTCGGCTTTGATGATGTCGAGGTAGAGCATCAGTGCCACGCCTGGTGGCACAAAGAAGAATCCCATGTTGGAGATAAGAAAATCCGACATCCCCTTTACCCATTCCTCCTTGATAACCTTCATTTGCAACAAAGCCGCCAAAAGGAGCATACCGATGATGCTACTTGGTATAGTAATGCCTGTCAGCCAGACAACCAGTTCGCCGATGGCAAGACAACCAAAGATGATGAAGCACTGTCGTATCATAAAAGTTCCATTAACTCGCCGACAAAGATACGATTAAGTGAACAGGAATGCAAATAAACAGTCCCGATTTTCTCGCTTTCATACAACTTTCCCTGAAAGTTTCTTTGATAGTAGGGAAAAAACTTATACATTTGCATCGTGCACAGCGGATGCACAAAACTTTTTGTTTGCTCTGGTCGCTCCTCGAACTAAGCCCTCGAACAGTGAAAGAGCAATAACTAATCACAAGAGGCTTGTGCTCTAAGCACTGGCTTCCCATAGTGATTAGTAGGTTTCTATACCTTTTGTATGTGTCATTTCGCTTCCATATTCTGTGCAGTAGGATGACAAAACCATCATCACAGGAAAATTTATGAATTGTGAATTATGAATTGTGAATTAAATGTCGTACCTTTGCACCCGCATTAAAATAATAAGAATTAAAGATTAGGGAATAAGGATTAGAGATTTAAGGTATAATCCTTTATTCTTCATTAAAACAAGAACAATGAAAATTACATTTGAAAACCTTGATAAGGTGAGTGCACTGCTTACCGTAAACATCGAGAAGGCTGATTATGAGGGCAAGGTAAAGACTGCCCTGAAGGACTTTAGCAAAAAGGCAAGCCTGCCTGGGTTCCGCCCCGGCAAAGTGCCTGTATCCCTGATTCAAAAACGCTTTGGAACAGAAATCAAAGCAGAAGAAATCAACAAGTTCCTCGGTGAGGAAGTGAACAAGTACATCCGCGAGAACAAGGTGAACATGCTCGCCGAGCCTCTGCCTAACGAGGAGAAGACGCCTGCCATGGATTTCGAAACGCAGGACGACTTCACCTTCGCCTTTGACATTGCGCTTGCCCCCGAATTCGACGCAAAGCTCAGCAAGAAAGACAAACTCACCTACTATGACATCAAGGTGGACGATGCCCTCGTTGACCAGCAGGTGCAGAGTTTCTGTCAGCGCGGCGGCCAGCATGTCAAAGCCGAGAGCTACGAAGCACGCGACATGGTGAAAGGCACGCTCACACAACTCAACACGAAGAACAACACACTCGAAGGCGGCATCACCGTTGAGGACGCAGTCATGCTCCCCGAATACATGAAGAACGACAAGGAGAAAGCCAAGTTCGAGGGCGCAAAACTCGGTGATGTCATTACTTTTAACCCCGCCAAGGCCTACGCTGGCAGTGTCACAGAGCTGGCAAGCCTGTTACACATTAGCAAGGAAGAGGCAGAGGGAATGAAATCCAACTTCAACTTCCAAATCTCTGAATTTACACGCTTCGAGCCGGCAAAACCCGACCAAGAACTCTTTGACCGAATGCTCGGCAAGGACGTCGTGAAAAGCGAGGAGGAGTTCCGCCAATTCATTGCCAAGGACATCAAGAAGAACTTCGACAGCGAATCTGAATACCAGTTCACACAAGACCTGCGCGAGTATATCTTAGGTCGCATTGGCAAAGTGGAATTCCCCGAAGCAATACTGAAGCGTTTTATGAAGCTTCGCAACGCAGACAAGGGCGAAGCATACGTCGAGGATAACTTTGAAAAGAGCCTGCCCGAACTGCTCTGGCATCTCGCCAAGGAGCAGATTTGCGACCAACTTGAGATAAAGGTACAGCACGAGGATGTGCTCGAAACCGCTAAGACCTACACCCGCATCCAGTTCGCCCAGTATGGCATGATGAACCTCCCCGAGGAATCCATCACCAACTATGCAGCCGAGATGCTCAAGAACGAGCAACAGGCACAAGGCCTCGTAGAGCGTACCGTCGAAAACAAGCTTGCAGCGAAAGCCAAGGAAACTGTGACGCTGAAGGTGAAGGAAGTCACGATGGAAGAGTTCCGCAAGCTCACGGAGAAAAGGGATTAAAGGATTAGAGATTAAAGATTAAAGATTTCATGGAGAACGACTTCCGTAAATATGCAACCCGTCACCTGGGGATGAACAGCATGGTGCTGGATGATGTCATCAGCATGCAGAACCATGCCTTGGATGCCATTGCTACCAAGAATCATTACCTCAATCCCTATATCCTTGAGGAGCGCCAACTGAACGTCACGCAAATGGACGTCTTCAGCCGCTTGATGATGGACCGCATCATCTTCCTCGGCACTGAGATTGACGACTACACTGCCAACACATTGCAGGCCCAGTTGCTCTTCCTTGACAGTGCCGACCGAGGCAAAGACATCAGCATCTACATCAACAGCCCAGGCGGAAGCGTCTATGCCGGCCTTGGCATCTACGATACCATGCAGTTCGTAGCCAGCGACGTCGCCACCATCTGCACAGGCATGGCAGCAAGTATGGCTGCCGTTCTGCTCGTGGCAGGCAAGGAGGGCAAACGCAGCGGACTCAAGCACAGCCGCGTTATGATACACCAGCCAATGGGCGGTGCACAGGGCCAGGCCAGCGACATCGAAATTACTGCCCGCGAGATTCAGAAGCTCAAGAAGGAGCTTTACACCATCATCGCCGAGCACTCCCACACCGACTTCGACAAAGTGTGGGCCGACAGCGACCGCGACTACTGGATGACAGCACAGGAAGCCCTGGAGTACGGCATGATTGACCGCGTGATGACAAGGAAGTTGGATTAGGTAATAGGGATTAGAGATTAGGGATTTCATGGTGAAGCGTAAGAACCGTTGTTCCTTTTGCGGACGCAGTGAGGAAGAAGTGGCACTGATGCTGAGTGGCATGAGCGGCTACATTTGCGACGAATGCGTGCGTCAGGCAGAGCTGATTATCCACGAGAACATGGGCGGCAAGGCACTCCTGAAGACAGGGGGCAATGCCGCTCTTGACATGGACGAACTCCCCAAGCCCCGCGACATCAAGGCTTTCCTCGACCAGTACGTCATTGGTCAGGATAGCGCCAAACGTTACCTGTCGGTTGCTGTCTATAACCACTACAAACGTCTTGCCCAGCCAGACGACGACGGTGTGGAGATAGAGAAAAGCAACATCGTTATGGTCGGCCCTACTGGAACCGGCAAGACATTGTTGGCACGTACCATCGCCAAGCAACTTAAAGTTCCCTTCACTATTGTGGATGCCACCATCTTCACCGAGGCAGGCTATGTGGGCGAGGATGTAGAGAGCATCCTGACGCGACTGCTTCAGGTGGCCGATTACGATGTGGCTGCCACCGAGCGCGGCATCGTCTTTATCGACGAGATAGACAAAATAGCACGCAAGCAGGACAATCCCAGCATCACACGTGACGTGAGCGGCGAGGGCGTACAACAGGGTCTGCTAAAGTTGCTCGAAGGTTCGATA
Organism: uncultured Prevotellaceae bacterium; assembly: GCA_947304115.1. Taxonomy (GTDB): domain Bacteria; phylum Bacteroidota; class Bacteroidia; order Bacteroidales; family Bacteroidaceae; genus Physcousia. The sequence goes on from CAMZAE010000020.1 coordinate 30,093, forward strand.
GTCAATGTGCCGCCAAAGGGTGGGCGCAAACATCCCGACCAAGACTATATACACGTTGACACGCGCAATATCCTCTTCATCTGCGGAGGTGCCTTCGACGGCATAGAGCGCAAGATAGCACAGCGGCTCAACACCCATGTGGTAGGCTATGACAGTGTGCAGAACCAGCAGCGCATCGACACGAAGAACCTGATGAAGTACATCGTGCCACAGGACCTGAAGAGCTTCGGCCTCATCCCCGAAATCATAGGCCGTCTGCCGGTGTTGACCTACCTCGAACCCCTTGACCGCGAAGCCTTGCGCCGCATTCTGACAGAACCGAAGAACTCACTCGTCAAGCAACAGATAAAGCTCTTCGAAATGGACGGCATTACGCTTTCCTTTGAAGACGATGCGCTGGACTTCATCGTGGACAAGGCCATCGAATATAAACTTGGTGCCAGAGGTTTGCGCAGCATCATGGAAAGCATTATGATAGAGGCACAGTTCTGTGCCCCCTCAGAGCAGGAAAAGACACTCACCATAACTCGTAAGTATGCAGAAGAGCAGATAAGGAAGAATGAAAGGATGAAAGATTTCTCCTAAAACATTTGGCGGTTTAGGTAAAAAGACGTATCTTTGTATAAATCTTTGTTCCTAATACCACCCAAATGACAGAGATAAACCTGACAGAGCATCTGAAGCATTACTTTGGCTTCGACTCCTTCAAAGGCGACCAAGAAGCCATTATCCACAACCTCCTCGACGGGAACGACACCTTTGTCCTTATGCCCACAGGCGGTGGCAAATCGCTTTGCTACCAATTGCCTGCGCTAATAAGCGGCGGCACAGCCATAGTTGTGTCTCCACTCATTGCCTTAATGAAAAACCAGGTGGATGCCATACGCCAGCTAACTGACGACGACGGCATTGCACACTATCTCAATTCTTCGCTTACCAAGGCACAGATAGATGTGGTGAGACAAGACGTCATGGCAGGACGCACGAAACTCCTTTATGTCGCACCTGAGTCTCTGACGAAAGAAGAGAACATGCGCTTCCTATCAAAGACAAAAATTTCCTTTTATGCCGTTGACGAAGCGCATTGCATCTCGGAATGGGGACACGACTTCCGCCCCGAGTACCGCAACATCAGGCCCCTTGTGGAGCAGATAGGCAAAGCCCCTATCATCGCACTCACGGCGACAGCCACCGATAAAGTCCGCACCGACATCAAGAAGAACCTCGGCATACCCGATGCTACGGAGTTCCGCAGTTCCTTCAACCGTCCCAACCTCTACTACGAGATACGTCCCAAGACAAAAGATGTGGACAAGGACATCACCCGCTTCGTGCTCCAGAACAAGGGCAAGAGCGGTATCATCTATTGTCTGAGCCGCCGCCGTGTGGAAGAACTGGCAGAAATGCTCCGTGCCAATAACATTGCCGCCCGCGCCTATCATGCCGGCATGGAGACGGCAGACAGAGCCGAAACGCAAGATGACTTCCTCATGGAGCGCATTGATGTCATCGTGGCAACAATCGCCTTCGGCATGGGCATAGACAAGCCCGACGTGCGCTACGTCATCCATTACGACATCCCCAAAAGCCTCGAAGGTTATTATCAGGAAACCGGTCGTGCCGGTCGCGACGGCGGCGAGGGTATTTGCCTCACCTTCTTCTCGCCCCACGACCTCCGCAAGCTTGAGAAGTTCATGCAAGGCAAACCCGTTTCGGAGCAGGACATCGGGCGGCAATTGCTACAAGAGACCGCAGCCTATGCCGAGACATCCATCTGCCGACGCAAGTTCCTTCTTCATTATTTCGGCGAGGAGTACGAACCGGACAACTGCGGCAAGTGCGACAACTGCCTGCATCCGCACGAAAGGGTGGAGGCCACCGACGAACTCTTGCTCGTCCTGCGCGTCATCAACGCCGTCAAGGAAGGCTTCAAGACACAGCACGTCATCGATATACTCGTAGGCAACGAAACAGACGATGTCATCGCCCACCGCCATGAGCAACTTAGCCTGTTCGCCTGCGGCGACGACCATGAGGCTCCCTTCTGGAATGCTGTTATCCGCCAGGCCATGATATCCGGCTACATACAAAAAGGCATAGAGAACTATGGCCTGTTAAGCATCACACCTGAGGGACGTGCCTACATGAAAGAACCAGAGGAGTTCTACGTTATGGAAGACCGCGAGTTCGACGACTTCAACGACATGGTTGGCGAAGGGACTTCTGTGCTTGACGAGACACTATTCGCTATGCTCAAAGATTTGCGCCGCGATGTCGCCCGCCGGAAAAACCTGCCGCCATACGTCATCTTCCAGGACCCGTCTCTCGAGGACATGGCAACCTCCTACCCGACAACCATCGAGGAGTTAAAGAACATCAAGGGAGTTGGCGAAGGCAAAGCCAACCGCTACGGCACAGAGTTCTGCCAGCTCATAGCACGCTATTGTGAGGAGAACGAGATAGACCGTTTCGAAGACTTCCGCGTGCGCACCCTCGTCAACAAGAGTGCAGACAAAGTCAGCATCATTCTCGCCATCGACCGACAGGTGGACCTTGAGGAAATAGCCAAGACCAAAGGCCTCACCCTCAGCGAACTGCTCGACGAAATCTATTCCATTGTCGATAGCGGCACAAAGCTCAACCTTGACTACTATATCCGCGAGGTTATGGATTCCGACCACATGCAGGACATCTACGACTACTTCCGGGAGGCAGAGACCGGGGACATTGACGATGCCCTTGATGAGTTTGCCGGTGAAGAAGACGAATATACCGAGGAAGAGATAAAACTTGTCCGAATCAAGTTCCTTGCCGAGAACGGACACTAATCAATAGACAATATATAATAACCAATAACAAAGAGGAGTCCCTTGCAATTGCAAAGGACTCCTCTTTTCTTGGAGGACTCTCCCTAAAGGGGAGTTAGAGTGTCCTTATTTCAGCACGCCGAGTTCCTTGCCTACCTTAATGAAGGCGGCAATGCACTTGTCGAGGTGCTCGCGTTTGTGTCCGGCAGAGAGCTGTACGCGGATACGTGCCTCTCCCTTCGGCACGACGGGATAGTAGAAGCCTGTCACATAGATGCCCTCTTCCTGCATCTTGGCGGCGAAGACCTGCGAGAGCTTTGCGTCGTAGAGCATCACGGCACAGATAGCACTCTGCGTGGGCTTGATGTCGAAGCCTGCGGCTATCATCTTGTCACGGAAGTAAGCGACGTTCTCCACAAGGCGGTCGTGCAGTTCGTTAGACTCCTTCAGCATCTTGAAGACTTCCAGGGAAGCGCCGATGATACAGGGTGCTAAAGAATTCGAGAAGAGGTAAGGACGTGAGCGCTGGCGCAGCAAGTCGATAATCTCTTTCCTACCTGTCGTGAAGCCGCCCAGGGCGCCGCCGAAGGCCTTGCCCAGCGTACCAGTATAGATGTCAACACGTCCGTAAGTGTCGGTCAGTTCGCTTACGCCATGACCCGTCTTGCCGACGACACCTGCAGAATGGCTTTCGTCAACCATCACCAGCGCGTCGTACTTCTCTGCGAGGTCGCAAATCTTGTCCATTGGGGCAACATTGCCGTCCATAGAGAACACGCCGTCGGTGACGATGATGCGGAAGCGCTGAGCCTGTGCCTCCTGCAGGCACTTCTCCAACTCTTCCATGTTGGCGTTGGCGTAGCGGTAGCGCTTTGCCTTGCACAGGCGCACGCCGTCGATGATGGAGGCGTGGTTGAGGGCATCGCTGATGATGGCGTCCTCTTCCGTGAAGAGCGGCTCGAAGACACCGC
>CAMZAE010000021.1 GCA_947304115.1 uncultured Prevotellaceae bacterium
GAGCACGTGATTTGTAATCTCGGGGTCGTTGGTTCGAATCCGACAAGAGGCTCATCGGATAGACGAAGTCAATTCGGTTCCGCAGGCGAAACAACGCATTTAGAGAGTTCAGTAAAGGACTCTCTTTATGTGTTTAATGGTCAGGCATTCAAACACAAAAAGTCAGAATGCAAAAACAAACCCAAAAGGAAGAATTCCTGAAGAGGACTCTGCCACAAATCATGTATAGTCAACATGGCAGGAACGTCATATAATATTAAAGAAACAAAAAAATGATTGAAATGAGCCAATGAGTAACAAACTTTTTGTACCTTTGCAGTGCAGACTTTAAGTGGTATTGTTATAGTTTTTTATATATTTTTAGCATTGTCTTCTATATATAGTTATGGCCACTCATAATGATTTGGGACACAGAGGCGAGGACATGGCTGCGGAATATCTGCAGCAGCATGGATATTATATTTTGGACCGTAATTGGACAAATAAAGGGCGAAAAGAGATAGATATCATTGCACTGAAAGATGACATTGTGGTTTTTGTGGAGGTCAAGACACGTAAGGCTGGTTCTTTAGTCACGCCTATTGATGCAGTTGACAGCAGGAAACAACATCGGGTATGTTTGGCTGCAGATTCTTATCTTAAGACGAATCGTATCGATTTTCGCTGCCGTTTCGATATTATAGGGATTATCTATAACGAAGAAGCAAGTAGAATAGAACATATTGAAGATGCCTTTAGGGTTCGCCCAAAGTTCTACTGAATAGAATAGACAACATATTAGTTATATTGATATGTATTTTTATCTTTCTTCTAAAAGTTTGTTACCTATAGTTTGCATGTCTTTGGTAAAAACGCTATCTTTGCGAAAAGAAATGGAGAAAAATTATAACAAATGATAGATAATGTGAATCCTACAGATGGCATTACACACCATTTGAACCAGATGTACCAAAACTGGTTCCTTGATTATGCATCGTATGTTATATTAGAACGTGCAGTCCCTCATATCGCAGATGGCTTCAAGCCCGTGCAGCGTCGTATCATGCACTCCATGAAGCGAATGGATGATGGTAAATATAATAAGGTGGCCAATATCGTGGGCTACACAATGCAGTTCCATCCTCATGGCGATGCGAGCATCAAAGATGCGCTTGTTCAACTTGGGCAGAAGGACTTGCTTGTTGATTGTCAGGGGAACTGGGGTAATATCATTACTGGCGATGATGCTGCAGCAGGTCGTTACATTGAGGCGCGTCTCTCGAAATTTGCACTTGATGTTGTTTTCAATCCAAAGACCACTGAATGGAAGTGGAGCTATGATGGCCGCAACAGGGAACCCGTGGCTCTGCCTGTCAAGTTCCCATTGCTCCTTGCCCAAGGTGCAGAGGGTATTGCTGTGGGTTTGAATTGTAAGATTCTTCCGCATAACCTTGTTGAGATTTGCGATGCAGCCATCAGCTACCTTCATGGCGAGGAATTCCACCTTTATCCTGATTTTCCGACAGGCGGCAGTATAGATGTTTCGAAGTACAATGATGGTCAGAGGGGTGGTTCTGTACGTATTCGTGCAAAGATTGAGAAGCGCGATAGCAAGACATTGGCTATTACTGAGATACCGTATGGAAAGACGACTGGTACTGCGTCGAAGCCAAGCACTTTTATCGACAGTATCCTAAAGGCCAACGAGCGCGGCAAAATAAAGATTCGCAACGTGGAGGATTTAACGGCAGCTTCTGCTGAGATTCTCATTCATCTCACCCCGGGTGCATCCAGCGACAAGACCATAGATGCACTTTATGCGTGCACGGATTGTGAGATAAGTATTTCACCCAATTGTTGTGTCATCCAAGACAGGAAACCGCAATTCCTCTCGGTCAGCGACGTACTACGCTCAAGTGTAGATAACACCCTGGCCTTGTTGCGAAAAGAGCGACTTATTCGCAGAGGTGAACTTCTGGAGAGCCTGCACTTTGCTTCGCTCGAACAAATTTTCATTGAAGAACGCATTTACAAAGATAAAGAGTTTGAAAGTGCGAAGACGATGGATGCCGCTTGTGAGTGGGTAGATGAGCGTCTGACACCTTGGTATCCAAAAATGATTCGCGAGGTGACAATGGATGATATTCTGCGCCTAATGGACATCAAGATGGCTCGCATCCTTAAATTTAATAAGGAAAAAGCCGAGGAGAACATTGCCCTGATTAAGAAGGAGATTAAGCAAATAGACCATGAACTTAAGAACATGGTTGAAGTCACTTGTGATTGGTTCCGTTTCATAATAGAGAAGTATGGCAATGAGCATCCACGGTTGACGGAAATTCGCAACTTCGATACTATCACTGCTGCCAAGGTTGTTGAAGCTAACGAGAAGCTTTATATCAACCGCGAGGAAGGTTTCATTGGCACATCACTAAAGAAGGACGAGTTCGTCACTAATTGTTCAGATATTGACGATGTAATCATCTTTTACCGTGATGGAACCTACAAGATTGTCCGCATTGCAGAGAAGCTTTTTGTCGGGGAGACAGAACGCAGCAAAAAGGAGAATAGGAAAAAGGCTGAGATTATCCATATTTCTGTATTTCGAAAGAACGACGAGCGTACTATATATAATGTTATTTATCGTGATGGAAAGACTGGGATCAGCTATATCAAGCGTTTTAATGTCACAGCAGTTATTCGTGACCGAGAGTACGACCTTACTCAGGGCAATGCAGGTTCGCGAGTACTTTATTTTACCGCAAATCCCAACGGAGAAGCAGAAGTGGTTAAGGTAATACTAAAGCCTAATCCCAAACTCAAGCGCGTTTTCTTTGATGAGGATTTCAGCGATACAGCCATCAAAGGCCGTGGTAGCAGAGGAAACATCCTTACCAAACTTGATGTCAGCAAGATAACCCTTAAGAGTCTTGGGAACAGCACTTTGGGAGGTCTTAAGGTTTGGTTCGACAATGACATTAAACGTCTCAATTATGATGGGCAGGGGAAATATCTTGGTGAGTTCGATGGAGCGGACCAGGTGCTTGTTATGCTAAAAGACGGTCGTTATTATCTTACGAACTTCGATATCAATAATCATTATGATGACAACATTTTCCGCATCGAGAAGTACGATTCAAGTAAAGTGTGGACATGTATCTATTATAATAGTGACCAAAGCAATTTCCTGTATATAAAACGCTTTCTGTTGGAGGCAACAACTCGTATGCAAAGCTTTATGGGCGAAATGCCAGCCGAGAACATTGTCCTTGTCACTGATACGGTATTCCCCAGAGTTCTTGTCACGATGGGCGGCGTAGATGACTTCCGCGACCCCATTGAACTGGATGTTGAGCAGTTTGCCCTTATAAAAGGTTACAAAGCAATTGGTAAACGCATCACAACACTGCATATTGCAAAGGTCGAAGAATTGGAGCCGATAAGGACTCCGTCCCCCACATCCGATGGAGAAGGTAGCCCAGAGAATCCTGAAGGTTCTGATGCTCCTGAAGTCTTTGATGTGTTGGGAAATTCCACTCCTTCTTCAGAAGATCCTTTTGAGGGCAAGAGCCAACAAGATGTGACAGACGAGATGAATGGTCAGCTTAGGCTTGACTTTTAATAGTTCCTTGCCATGAGACAGGTGTCATTATCCCTTTTAGTCTTGCTCCTGTTGTTTGAATCGACATCATTATATGCAGATCAGACAGCGTTTGAGCCAGTATCTAAGAGGAGTCCCGTAGCAAGGGCACTTCTCATTGGTATTGGTCGGACAAATCAACTTGACACTTATCTCTCGCCGATGGGATATCGTGGGATGCAGCTTAGCTTTATGAGCCAAAGCGAGCGTATGACGCATTTATGCAATCGGCAGATATCCTTTCAGAGCACCTTCTATGGTGCCTATACTTCTACGGAAAATCCTGCTAATACGGCCAAAAACATAGGTGGTCGTCTTGCTTATGATGCGGGTTGGCATTATCATTATTCGCCTCTGTCAAGTCTTGATTTGAAAGGCGGAGCATTGGTTGGTGCAGATTTAGGCTTCCTTTATAACAATAGGAATGGCAACAATCCTGCACAAGGTCATTTTAGCGCGGATATTTCTCTTTCTGCTGGGGCATCCTATTTCTTTCGTCTTTGGAAAATTCCCATGCAGGTTGGCTATCAAGCCGATTTGCCGATGATTGGCCTGATGTTTAGTCCTGAATTTGGCGAGAGCTACTATGAAATTTCACAGAATGGGGTAGGGCATGACATCATCTTTGCACATCCTGGCAATGCACTGAGTTTTCGGCAAATTCTGACGGTTGATGTTCGTTTGAAGCGTATCGCGTTGCGTATCGGCTATCTCTTTGATGCTCGCCAGTCACAAGTGCGCAGCCTCAAGTATCATGATGTAAGTCATTCCTTTATGATTGGTTTTGTGCGACATTTCCAACTGATGAGAATAAAGCGTGAAGAATGAAGCGAGAAGAATTTGCTCCCATGCGAAGAACTATGAAATACATCCGTGCCATAACGTTGCTTTTAATTGCCATGCTCACTTCCTGTCAGCAGAGCGATTATGACTTCGACGATACGCCTCAGGGTAATCTTGATGCTCTTTGGACGCTTATAGACCAACGCTATTGTTTCCTTTCCTACAAGGAGGAACTATTGGGGTTCAAGTGGTCGGAGATTCACGCAAAGTACAGCGCCAAGCTTAACCAGAATATGTCGCGTGTGCAACTCTTTGAAGTGTTATGTCAGATGGTTTCCGAGCTAAAGGATGGGCATGTCAACATTTCCACAAGCCTCGATTTGGGCAGAAACTGGTCTTGGAAAGAGGACTATCCGGAAAATCTTGATACAGAACTCCGTGAACAGTATCTTGGGACCGATTATCACATAGGTAGTGGATTGAAATATACTATTCTGCCAGATAACACGGCATACGTCGTCTATGAGAGTTTTTCTAATACTATCGGTGAGGGCAATCTCAGTGACATGCTTGCCTATCTGCGTTTGTGCAAAGGAATGATTCTCGACATCCGTGGCAATGGTGGAGGTGAGCTAACCAATGTGGAGCGTCTGTCGCAACGCTTTACTAACGAAAAGGTGTTGGTGGGCTATATGTGTCACAAAACGGGAAAGGGACATGATGATTTCTCTGAGCCGAAGGCCGAATATATCAGTCCAAGCAGTAGTGTCAGATGGCAGAAACCTGTTGTGGTACTTGTAAATCGTTCCTGTTACAGTGCAGCAAACACTTTTGTGCGTAACATGAAAGTTATGCCATTAGTCACAGTCATGGGCGATTGGACAGGAGGCGGTTCTGGCTTGCCTTTTTCCAGCGAACTACCTATTGGTTGGGGAGTCCGTTTCAGCGCAAGCCCTTCTTATGATGCAGAGATGCAACACATTGAGTTTGGAATTAAACCAGATGTTTTTTCCTCGCTGAACGAATCCTTGGCGGCACAAGGAAAGGACTCAATGATAGAAAAAGCCAGACAGATGATAAACGGAGAATGATTATTTGTGCAATTCTTTTCTGCCTCCTTTGATTAGGATGCCACTTTTTAAATGTACATTGGACAAGGTGCTGTTGATTCTCCGTCCGCTGAGGTCGTATATTTCCTTTGATTGGTCGATGTCCAGAGATGAGGAGGCGATGTTTGTTGGATCGTCTGTTATCAGGACGTTGCCTAAAATCCCTGTACAATAATACGTTTCTGCTTGGCTGCTGACAAGAAGTGTTTCGCCTACGGTTTCCGCAAAGCAGTCACCAATAGGAGCTGTTTTTGATGCATGCACATGTAAACTCAAGATGGGGCCGTCAAATCCTTTTATGGATTTGTTGTCTATGGAACTGATAAGAAGTTTGAGATTACCGTTATCAAGAACATTTGTCAGAACCTCATGCCCCGCGGTACGATTGCGCAGTAGGGTAGAAACAGGATTGTCATCTTCGTCCATAACCACGCTAAGTCCTTCAGGAAGTTGTATTTCTGCTTCGAGGCATGTTAAGTTGTTTGCAGTGTTCCTTATGCATAACACCAAACTTGACGTTTCGCCAGGCATAACAATCGTGTCATATAAATAGAGAGTGTTATTGTCATCGGCTTGAGCAATGTTGCAAAACAAGATGGCTAAAAGCAAACTAAAAGTCTTCTTCATAACATTTAGTAAAACATCTCATGTATTTGTTTCCTGTTACAAATATACAAACAATTTTCAATTTTATACTCTGTCCTGCAGATTAAATCTTTCCTCTTGTCCTAATTTGTAAAATTATCATCTGGTTTTCACTTAATTCATATTCATATTGTGTAGCCTGTGACGGTAGAAACGCTTATGAAATTTGGCTCCAGTCTTTGTGCTCTTTTCTGAGTTCCTGCAGGTGGTTCCGAAGCAGGGTGTTGTCCTTTGTCTTAAGTTCGGGGTCGGCATCGAGGACAAAAGATGCCGTGTCGCGTGCCAACTGCACGAGTTGTCCATCGCGTCCGAGGTTGGCAAGCTTGAGGTTGAAGGCGATGCCGCTCTGCTGAGTTCCTTTTATGTCGCCCGGCCCTCGCAGTTTAAGGTCGGCTTCTGCTATTTCGAAACCGTCGTTGGTTTCTGTCATTATATGAAGGCGTTTGCGTGTTTCGGCAGAGAGTTGGAAGTTCGATACAAGGATGCAATAGGACTGCTCTGCACCTCGTCCCACTCTGCCACGAAGCTGGTGCAACTGCGCAAGGCCGAACCGCTCGGCATTCTGTATTATCATCACTGATGCGTTGGGTACATTTACTCCCACTTCAATGACGGTGGTTGCGACAAGTATTTGTGTCTCGCCTGTAATGAACTTCTGCATTTCGGCATCCTTTTCAGCGGGTTTCATCTTGCCGTGAACCATACCGATTTTATAATGGGGAAAAGTTTCTTTGAGATGGATGAACTCATCCTGTACGTTCTTCAGGTCGAGTTTCTCGCTTTCTTTTACAAGTGGGAAGACGAAATATACCTGATGTCCTGCTTCTATTTCCCTGATTACGCCGTGACGGAGCTTTTCCGGCTGATTGTCGTAAATGTGCATTGTTCGGACGGGCTTGCGTCCTGGCGGCAGTTCGTCTATGACCGACACGTCGAGATCTCCGTACACCGTCATTGCAAGTGTACGAGGAATAGGTGTGGCGGTCATAACGAGAACATGTGGTGGCAGAGGAGACTCTTTTTGTAGTTTTGCTCTTTGCGCTACGCCGAAACGATGCTGTTCGTCGATGATGACAAGACCAAGGTTCTTGAACTGCACGTTGTCCTCGATGACGGCGTGGGTGCCTATCAGGATATTGATGCTTCCGTCCATCAAACCTGCTTCGATGTCGCTGCGCTTTTTGCCCTTAACGTTTCCCGTAAGCAACTCTGCGCGTACAGGCATATCCTTCAGAAAATCGCGGAACGTCTGCAGGTGTTGCTCTGCAAGTATTTCGGTTGGAGCCATGATGCAAGTCTGGCAGCCGTTGTCAATGGCAATGAGCATGACCATTAGTGCCACAAGTGTCTTGCCACTCCCAACATCACCTTGCAACAGGCGGTTCATCTGGTGCCCGCTCTTCATGTCGGCGTGCATTTCTCGTATGACACGCTTTTGTGCTTCCGTTAGAGGGAATGGCAGGTAGTGATGATAGAAAGTGTTGAAAAGATTGCCGATATGGGCGAAGCGTAGTCCAATGCGTTCTTGCTGTCGCTTTCGTGCATAGGACATGATGACGAGCTGGATGAAGAAGAGTTCCTCGAATTTAAGACGCATGTTAGCGGCGCTGAGTTCGTCGGCAGTCGTTGGATAGTGTGCGGCGCGGAGAGCTTTGTCAAGAGGCATAAGGTGAAGTCGCTCAATGAGATAATCGGGTAATGTTTCAGGTATTGTCCATGACAATTTGCTGAAAAGGGTGCTTGTGAAACGCTCTATCGTCCTTGATGTTAAGCCCGCCTTTTTCATGCGCTCCGTCGTGGAATAATACGGTTGCATACTCATCTTGCTGAGCGTTGTTGATTCGGGGTTGTCAAGGTCTGGATGGTTTACGCAAAGTCTGCCGCCATATACGCTCGGACGTCCGAAGAGGATATAGTTCTTCTGCACCTTAACGCTTTGCTTAATGAAACGGATGCCTTGAAACCATGTTACATCAAGGAACATCTCTCCGTCCCAGAAGTGGCCGGTCAGTCTGTGCTTGCGACCTTCGCCTGCTTCTTCAAAACTTCGGAACTGCCCCATGACCTGTACAAAGGGCATGTCGGTGGTCAGCTCGCGTATCTTGTAGAGACGGCTGCGGTCAATATGCTTGTAGGGAAAGGTGTATAGGAGGTCGTGCCAGGTCTTGATGCCCAGCTCTGCTCCCAGCAATTTTGCTCTTTGCGGACCGATGCCTGGCAGGTAGGTGATGTCAGCGTCTAAGGTCACTTTGTGTCGTTATCTTGATGTTCTCTCTGTTGCCTTCAACCATCAGGATTTCCTTGTCCATTGCTTCCACTACAGAGGCGTCGTCCGTAAAGGCTTCCGAATAGGGTTGCCTATAGGCTTCCTTTAGCAGGGCGAGCGGAAATGTCTGTGGAGTCTGCACAAGGCGATATTCATCGCGAGGTCTTGTCATGCTTTTGCCGTCGGGAAGGATTTGGCGAATGGTCTCAACAACAGGCACGACGGGTACTACAGCCTTTCCTTCTGCTGCCGCGGCATAGCACCTCTGTATTGTTCCTGCAGACACAAAAGGACGCACACCGTCGTGTACGCCGACCACTGCATCTGCAACTTCTGGCAAAAGCGATAGGCCATTCTTTACGCTGTGGAAGCGTGTCTCGCCTCCATTGGCAATCAGTTCTGGCGAGTGGAAATCGTACTCCTTGCAGAGTTTATGCCAGTAGTCCTGTTGCAGGACAGGCAGGACGAGTACAATGCTAATATCCTTGATAGCCTTTCGGAAAGCCTCTATGGTGTGCATCAGTATGGGCTTTCCTTCGATAGGCAGGAACTGCTTCGGTATGTCTCCGCCCATGCGAAGTCCCTTACCACCGGCAACGAGGATAAGATATGAGTTCATAGTTAACTCTTAATTCTTAATTCTTAACTCGGAATATATCATCCCCTGTCTCAAGGACGTGGATGCCCCTTCGCCAAGGAAGAAATCGACAATGGTATAACCAAATTCAAAGGCTGCAGCAGGACCTTTTCCAGTGATGATGTTGCCATCTCGCTCAACGATGGCAGCAGTATAGGTTGCACCCCTCAACTCGCCATCAACGCCTGGATAGCAGGTGGCTTTGCGACCTTCGAGCAAGCCCAGATGCCCGAACACCATGGGAGCGGCACAGATGGCGGCAATGGCTTTGCCTGCCTCATAATGACGCTTTATGGCTTGAGTCAAGGGCTGACAAGCGTCAAGGTTCGTCGAACCAGGCAGTCCGCCAGGCAGTACGAGCATATCTGCCTTCTGGAAGTCAATCTCAGAGAGTAGCATATCGGCGGTAATTCCTATGCCATGAGCACTTCGGACGGTCTTCTCGTCTGTAATGGAAACTGTCTGAACTTGCAATCCTGCACGACGCATGATGTCAACAGGGGCAATGGCCTCGATGTCCTCGAAACCTGTAGCTAAAAACACAAATATCATACTTCTGTCTCTTTAAATAATACACATAACCTTAATTCTGTTTGCAAAGATACAGTTATGGTGATAGATAGCCATGACTTTACGCAATTTATTTAACTTTATCATAAAAATAATTGGGGAAAGAGTGATTGTTTTGAAAAAATATATTATCTTTGCGCATCATTAATTAACTAAAAATAATAATAATGAACATCAAACATTTTTCTGCCGTTCTCTTTGCGGCTATTCTTTTCAGTGTTAGTGCTTTTGCACAGAGTCTCAGCCCAAGCACAAAGTACCACTGGGACAAAGGAACTCTTGTTGTCGAAACTCCTGCCCGCCCTGCAGGACAGCAGCATGTCCTTGGGCTGACAGCTCCGAAGTTGGCTACGGTTCGCGTGGCCTTTGTTGGTTTGGGTATGCGTGGCCCTGGTGCAGTTGAACGTTTCACTCACATTCCAGGCGTTCAGATTGTTGCTCTTTGCGACTACGTAGAGGCCCGTGCCGAAGCTTGCCAGAAGTATCTGCGTAGCGCCGGTCTTCCCCCCGCAGACATCTATAGTGGCGAGAAGGGCTATGAGGATATCTGCAAGCGTTCTGATGTCGACCTTGTCTATGTGGCTACAGACTGGGATCATCATTTCCCTGTTGCCAAGTGCGCTCTGCTCAACGGCAAACACACAGCCATTGAGGTGCCAAGTGCTATGAACCTCGAACAGTGTTGGGAGCTTATTGAGCTGTCCGAGAAGACACGCCTCCATTGTATGATTCTCGAGAACTGTTGCTATGACTGGTACGAACTGAATACGCTCAACATGGCCCAGAATGGTGTCTTTGGCGAAGTGCTTCGCGGTGAAGGTGCCTACATCCACAACCTCGATGACTTCTGGCCTTACTATTGGAAGAACCCTGATGGTGGTGACATCCAGAACCTGCATTGGCGTTTGAAGTACAACAAGGAAAACCGTGGTGACGTTTATGCGACTCATGGCCTTGGTCCCGTTGCTCTCGCTATGGACATCCATCGTGGCGACCGTTTCACAACCCTCGTGGCAATGGACACCAAGAGTGCTCATGGTAAGGAATTGGTAGAGAAGAACACAGGTCGTCCTTGTACAGAGTTCCGCAATGGCGACCAGACCACCACATTGATGCGTACTGCAAATGGTAAAGTTGTGGAGATTCAGCACAATGTGATGAACCCGCAGCCCTATAACCGCCTGTATAAGCTGACTGGTACCAGGGGCTATGCTACCAAGTATCCCGAGCAGCACTATGCACTCGACAAGAGCCAGCTCAGCGCAAGCGGTGTGGCACCGAAAGTGGATGATCTCAGCAGTCATGGCTTCCTGCCTCAGGCAGAGCACAATGCTCTCGTTGAAAAATACACGCACCCCATCATCAAGAAGTATGGCGAGATGGCAAAGAAGGTAGGTGGTCATGGCGGTATGGACTTCTTCATGGATGCCCGCCTCGTCTATTGTCTGCAAAACGGCCTGCCTCTTGACATGGACGTTTATGACCTCGCAGAGTGGTGCTGCCTTGCTGAACTCGGTACGCTTTCGATGGACAACAATTGCTGTGCTGTTGCGTTCCCCGACTTCACACGTGGCTACTGGGATGTAATGCCTGGCTTCCAGTTCGCTTGGGCCGCCCCCGAGGACGAGGCAGCCGCCGAAGCCGCAGCAAAAGCCTACACAGAGGAGCAGAAAGCCCTCACAGCCAAAATGAAGCTGTGGGAGAAGTATGACAAAGCAAAAGAAGTAGCCGCTAAGAAGGCTAAGAAATGACAAAACACGAACTGCGCGATTTAATCCGGGCGCAGAAGAAACAATATACCGCTGTCCATTTGGCAGCCATGTCATTGGAAATATGTAACAAGGTGCTTGCTTCTGCCTGGTGGCAGGAAGCAAGCACCTTGCTTTTGTATTATCCTCTTGCCGATGAAGTGGATGTCCGTCCTTTGATAAAAGAAGCCTTTGAGAGCGGGAAGCAAGTTTTGTTGCCCGTCTGCAAAGGCGATGAGTTAGAGTTGCATCTTTATGAAGGCGAGACCTCTTTGAGAGAAGGAGCCTTTGGCATAATGGAGCCAACGGGACCGGTATTTGCCACAGAGAACTATCCCTCCGACATACAGCTTGCTGTTATTCCTGGAATGTCTTTCGATACGGCAGGACATCGTCTTGGCAGAGGTCGCGGTTATTACGACCGTCTTTTGCCAAAGCTTAACAGAACACATCTTATGGGAGTGTGTTTCCCCTTTCAGATACAGTCTGCCATCCCCGTTTCAGCCTACGACGTTCCTGTCAACGACGTGGTTTCGTAAGGTCTGATGTGTGTTCTGTGCAGGCTGTTCAGTTTTCCTGTGCTGGGGGGGATATGCCATAAACTTCTTTGTAGGCATAAGCATAGTAGTCTTCCGGAGCAGTGTCAGGGAAGCGGTCGCGGAAAAGGTACATTGTTGCTTTCCGGTCGCAGAAGGGGGCCAGCTTAAGATAGCCTAAAAAGTTGTCCATGTCGTTCTCCTTCAGATAACAATTTGCGAGATATGGGACAACGAACTTACCTTCCTGTGTGCCAAAAATGGTCCAGACATCTTCAAGCAAGTCGATTGCGACATCGTTGTATCCAGCATTGCTATATGTGAGGGCAATGTTGAAGAGCGTTTCGCTCTGTTCGGGGCTTTTCTCCAAGGCAGATGCAAAGAGTTCTTCCGCTTGTTTTGTCTGTCCGGCATGCAGACGGATGTCGGCTTCCGTCAGGTCGTACTTCCACGCCAAGCCCTCGCCGGGGCCGAGTGCCCTGGCCTTGGACAAGGCGGAGAGCGCTTCGTGCGTCCTGTTCAGACGGCTCAGAGCAAAGGCGCGTATCTGGTAGATTTGTGGCAGGTCTGTTTCCCGTCCGGGTAGTTTCCTGGCATACTGTTCTGCCTTTTCAAGCAGTGGCATGACTTCCTTATAGCGCTCTTCGTTGGTGAGGCAAAGGGCAAGAGAAATCTGTACGCTGAGGTCGTCGCTCTGGGCTTCGAGATATTTTGTGTAGAGTTCAATGGCTTCTGCCATTTGCTCGTCGTGCATGTAGGCGTTTGCCTTCATAAGCAGAGCGGTATTGTCCTGCGGATTGATGGCAAGGGCGTAGTCTGCGGCCTCCTGCGCTTCAGGGTATTTTCCAAGGGCAATGTAGGTCTCGGCAAGCAGGTTCCATGCCTCAGAGTCGTAAGGTTCCCTGTCCACTGTCTCCTGCAGTTTGGGCAGGGCATCTTCATAGTTGTCAAGCCCCATCTGTATCTCGGCTTCCATAATCGGAATGCGTGGATGCGTCGGGTTGGTCTCCCCTAACCATTCCAACCATTCCCCTGCTAGCTCCCACTGGTCGTAGTCCATGAAGATGCGGGTACAATCGTAGAAGTAATCTTCGGTGCAGTCTTGCACGAGTTCCATCTGGCCCAGAAGGAAATCGGAGGCTTCTGTGGCGCGATTTTCGCTGAGGAGTAGCTCGGCCTTTAGATAAATGACTTCGATGTCTTCTTGCTCCGTGATGCTGCGGGCGATGTTTTTCGCCTCTTCGAGTTGGCCGTAGAACATCTTTTGTCGCGCCAGAAAGATTTGCGGGGGGGCGCTGTCCGGGTGCATGTCGATGGCGGCCCGTATCGCCTGATTTGCTTTGGCGTCCTGTTTGCCAGTCATGTAGTATTCGGCAATGTCCGTCAACTCGTCGGCCTCCAGATAGGGTACATGACCTTCGGATACAGCTTTCTCGTAGCGATGCAAGAGCCTGAGAAAGTGCCGCGACTGATAGTATTTGTTGTTATCTTCCATTGCCCTCTGATTCAAGACTTCCCTTCATGGATGAGCAATCATTTCTTTGCCCAAGTGTCCTTGAGGCCTACGGTCTTGTTGAAGACGAGATGCTGGGGGGTGCTGTCGGTATCTACGTTGAAGTAGCCGATGCGCTGGAACTGCAGGTAGGAGAGGGGCTTCATCGTGGCCGCGAAATCCTCGACGTAGCAGTCGCGGAGGATGGTGAGGCTGTCGGGATTGATGATTTGCTTCATGCCAGTCACTGCGTCGCAGTCCTGCGCTTCGCGAATGGCGGCCAGTTCGTCCCTTGGGTTCTCCACCTTCCAAAGGCGGTCGTAGAGCCTGACTTCTGCTTTTACGGCGTGCCGGCAGCTTACCCAATGCAAGGTCTTTCCCTTAATCTTGCGGTCGGCGCCGGGCATCCCGCTTCGGGTTTCGGCATCGTAAGTGCACTGGATTTCCGTGATGTTTCCGTCGGCATCCTTCGTGCAGCCGGTACACATTATTATATATGCGTTCTTCAGGCGCACTTCCTTACCAGGCGCGAGGCGCATGAACATCTTCTCTGCCTCTTCCTGGAAGTCGTCGCGCTCAATCCAAATCTCGCGGCTGAAGGTGACTTCGTGTGTTCCGTCGGCCTCGTTCTCAGGATTGTTGATAGCGGTGAGTTGCTCTGTCTGGCCTTCCGGATAGTTCGTGATGACGACCTTGACGGGGTTGAGGACTGCGCTAACGCGAATGGCCCTGCTGTTGAGGTCTTCGCGGACGGCACTCTCCAAGAGCGCCATCTCATTGAGGGCGTCGAAGGTGGTGTAGCCTATCTTCTTGATGAAGCCGCGGATGCTTTCAGGACTGTAGCCGCGACGACGGAAGCCACAGATGGTCGGCATTCGTGGATCGTCCCATCCGCTGACCAGTCCCTCTTTGACGAGCGCCAAGAGGTTGCGCTTGCTCATAAGGGTGTAGCTGAGGTTCAGCTTGTTGAACTCCGTCTGCCTCGGGCGATTATCCTCAATGTTGTCGGTCTCTCCCTTGTACTCTTTCATCCAAGTGACGAAGAGGTCGTAAAGGGGACGATGCTCGACGAATTCCAGCGTGCAGAGGCTGTGGGTGACGCCCTCCAGGTAGTCGCTCTGCCCGTGCGTGAAGTCGTACATCGGATAGGCGTTCCATTTGTTGCCCGTACGAATATGGGGAATGTTCATCACGCGGTAGAGTAGGGGGTCGCGGAAGAGCATGTTGGGGTGTGCCATATCAATCTTTGCACGCAGAACAAGTGTTCCTGGGACGGCTTCGCCGCTGTTCATAAAGCGGAAGAGACGGAGGCTCTCTTCTGCAGGGCGGTCGCGGAAGGGGCTGTTGGTGCCCGCCTTCGTCGTCGTACCCTTTTGCTGAGCAATTACCTCTGCGCTCTGTTCGTCAACATAGGCGCGTCCCTGCATGATGAGCCACTCGGCAAAGTCCCAAAGCTGCTGGAAATAGTCGCTGGCATAATAGACATTGTCCCATTGGAAACCCAGCCATTGTATGTCGTGCTCGATACTTTCGATGTATTCTGTTTCCTCCTTTGTGGGGTTCGTGTCATCGAAGCGGAGGTTGCATTTGCCGCCGTATTGCTGTGCAATGCCGAAATCGATGGCGATAGCCTTGGCGTGTCCGATGTGCAGATAGCCGTTAGGTTCTGGCGGGAAACGTGTCTGGACACGTCCGCCGTTCAGACCTTCTGCCAAGTCCTTTTCAACTTTCTGTTCTATGAAATTGAGGCTCTTCTTCTCCTCGCAGTTGCTTGTGACTGTCTCTACCATATCATTGTGATTTGTTTCAGTAACTGCAAAGGTATATCTTTTTTCCCATATTGGTCGAAGCGATAGGGAAAAAAATATACAAAATACTGAAAATAGTGGAAACCGACTACAATATCACGCCGAAGTTGGCAGGAAGTGTGACCACAAGAGGCTCGCAGGAGGTGAAAGGAGCCGTTGTCTTCTTGCCGCTCAGAGCGTCGGTCATCACAGCCTTTGCCCTTTCTTTTATGCCTGTGAACTCAAAGAAATGCTTGGGCAGGTTGAGCGAAATTGTCTCTTCCTTGTCGGAGAAGTTGGCGATGATGAGTGCAAACTTTTTCCTTGAATAGCGAATAAATGCGTATTGGTGATGGAGATGTGGGTTGGCGTACATCAAGTCGTAGAATCCGCCGTCCCGCCATTCTGCTTGCTCGCGAAGTTGCAAGATGTGTTGATAGGTCTTGCGTAAGGAAAGTTCCTCTTTTGTCAGGAGCTTTTCGTCGAAGCGGCCTTTGTCGCGCCAACGGCGAATGGTTTGTACACTCCAATAGTCAAAAATTGTGGTCCGCCCGTCACATCCGCTAAAACCTTCGGCATCCATGCCACGCTCTCCTAACTCCTGTCCGAAATAAAGCATGAAGGGCGATGGCATGAAGCAGCTTGCAAGAAGTGCAGGTAAAGCCTTCTCTGCACAGCCAAGCAGGAAGTCGCTTGCCAATCGTTGCTCGTCGTGGTTCTCTAAGAAATTGAGCATGTGGTCACGAATGTCATCGACCGCTTGCCAGCATGAGGTAATGCTTTGCGTGCTCTCTCCACGGCATACATTGAGCAGCGTGTCGTAAAGCCCGACTTTGTCGTAGAGGTAGTCGAAGTGACCGCGGTGAATGTAGTCGCGGTAAAGGCTTGGATTGTAAACTTCGGCAATAAAGATAATGTCTGGATATTGTTGCTTGACCTGTGGCAAAGCCCACTCCCAAAAGTCAACGGGCACCATCTCTGCCATATCGCAACGGAAGCCGTCGATGCCCATTGCTGCCCAATAGAGCAGGATGTGGAGCATCTTTTGGCAGGTGTTTGGGCCATAGTTCAACTTCACCGTCTCATACCAGTCGTTCTTGTCCGGCCAGGACGTAAACTTGTCATTGCCAGTCGCTTTCGCCGGAATTTCTTTGTATGTGCTGTGAGGCACGATGTTGTCCAAATGAAGCTGTTCGGATGGAAGATAATAAAAGTTATTGTCGGGCGAGAAGGCACAGGATGTGTCGTCGTCCTCGCCCAGATCCCGAACACCTTCAGGCTTGGCATCGGAATGATACTGGCGTGCCACATGATTGGGCACGAAGTCGATGATGACTTTCAGGCCGGCCTTGTGCGTCCTTTCGACAAGAAGCTCAAATTCATGGATGCGTTTTGACGGCTCTTTCGCCAGGTCGGGATCTACATCGTAGTAGTCGCGAATGGCATACGGGCTGCCCGCTTCGCCTTTCACCACATCGGGATTGTCTTTGGGAATGCCGTAAGCAGAATAATCTGTTTTACTCGCATGTTCGATGATGCCAGTGTACCAGATATGCGTACAGCCAAGACCTCGGATCTGTTCCAAAGCCTTGGCTGTAAAGTCCTGCATCGTGCCGCACCCGTTCTGCTGTCTTGTGCCGGAAGGGGTGCAATTCGCCTTGTCGGCACCGAAAAGGCGGGTGAAGACTTGATAAATGGTCATTATTGGATGCCGTCGATGGTGATACCTTCGATGCCCTTTGCAATCTTGGTAATCATGCCTTGTAAAGCCTTGCCAGGACCGCATTCTGTGAAATGGGTTGCACCAGCGGCAATCATGTTCTGCACTTCTTGTGTCCAACGAACACTTGCGGTGAGCTGGGCAATAAGGTTCTGCTTGATTTCAGCAGCGTCAGTATGAGGCTTGGCATCGACATTCTGATAGACGGGGCAACAGGGCTTATGGAACTCGGTCTTTTCGATGGCTGCCTGAAGCTCCTCCTTGGCAGGCTGCATGAGGGGGCTGTGGAAAGCACCGCCAACAGGCAGCACCATCGCACGCTTGGCTCCTGCTTCCTTTAACTTCTCGCAAGCAGTGTTTATCTCTTCCACGTTGCCGCTGATAACCAACTGGCCAGGACAATTATAGTTGGCAGCTACGACAACGCCTTTGCCCTCTGCTCTGACTTCTGAACAAATCTGTTCAACAGTCTCATCAGGCAGGTTGATGATGGCAGCCATCGTGCCAGGAGCAGCTTCGCAAGCCTTTTGCATTGCCATTGCACGGGCATGAACGAGACGAAGTCCGTCCTCGAAGGAAAGTGCTCCGGCTGCCGTCAAGGCACTGAACTCACCAAGGCTGTGACCGCCCACCATGTCGGGCTTAAAGTCTTCGCCAAGGCAGATAGCTGTAATAACGCTGTGCAGGAAGACGGCAGGTTGCGTCACCTTCGTCTGCTTCAACTCCTCTGCATCGCCCTCGAACATGATGTCCGTAATGCGAAAACCGAGTATGTCGTTTGCTTTCTCGAAAAGTTCCTTTGCCTTTGGGTTGCTTTCATAAAGTTCCTTACCCATGCCGGTAAACTGTGCTCCCTGACCGGGAAATACAAATGCTTTCTTCATATCGTTTGATTATGTTTTATCAGGTGTTATTTTCCTGTCTTTATGTCCTATTCCTAAAAACGGCTGCAAAGTTACGAAGATTTATTGAATTATACAAAATGAGGGCATGTCAATTGAGACATACCCTCATAATATCACTTGTTTAGTCACTTATAACATCTTTATGGGAGCAGACAGTGATGAATTTATTCGTTGCTCCAGTCTTCCTGCGTCTTGCGGACGTAGGTCTTGTAGCGGCGCTGGGCAGCGGCCTTACAAGCATCGTAAAGCTCTTGGGCTTCCTGGGGAGCGGCTTTCTTCAGAGAGAGGAAGCGAACCTCGCCTTCGAGGAAGTCCTGGAACTTGTCCCAATCAGGCTCCTTGCTGTCGAGCTGGAAGGGAGTCTTGCCCTCTTCTGCCAAAGCTGGATTGTAACGCCACAAGTGCCAATAGCCGCACTCAACGGCCTTTGCCTCTTCTGCCTGACTCTTGCCCATACCGCCCTTAGCCTTGAGGCCGTGGTTGATACAGGGAGCGTAGGCGATGATGAGTGAAGGTCCGTGCCATGCCTCTGCCTCGCGGAAAGCCTTCAGACACTGGCTCTGGTCAGCACCCATTGCCACCTGAGCAACATAGACGTTGCCGTAGGTTGCCTGCATGAGGCCGAGGTCCTTCTTGCCCACACGCTTGCCGTTGGCTGCGAACTGTGCGATGGCTCCGATAGGCGTTGCCTTCGATGCCTGACCGCCGGTATTGGAGTAAACCTCTGTATCGATGACAAAGATGTTGAGGTCTTCGCCGGAACCAATCACATGGTCGAGGCCGCCGTAACCGATGTCGTAGCTTGCGCCGTCGCCACCGATAATCCACTGGCTGCGCTTCACAAGGTAGTGGTCAAGCTCCTTAAGCTGTACGCAAGCAGGACAGCCGGCCTTTGCACCTTCGTCAATGAGAGGCTTCAGGGCTGCGGCTGCTGCCTTAGAAGCATCTGCATCGTTCTGTCCGTCAATCCATTGCTGGGCTGCTTCCTTGAACTCTGCACTAACCTTTTCGTCGGCAATAAGTTCTTGGAGCAGAGCTGTGATGCGCATCTTCATCTTCTTGTTGGCGAGTACCATACCGAGACCGTACTCGCAGAAGTCCTCGAAGAGGCTGTTCGACCAAGCAGGGCCTTGTCCCTTCGCATTCTTTGTGTAAGGTGTGGAAGGAATAGAGCCGGAATAGATGCTGGAGCAACCTGTGGCGTTGGAAGCCATTTCGCGGTCGCCAAAGAGTTGGCTGATGAGCTTCACATAAGGTGTCTCGCCACAACCGGAGCAAGCACCGCTGAACTCGAAGAGAGGCTGTGCAAACTGGCTGTTCTTGGGACTCTGCTTGATGTCAACGAGGTCTTGCTTCGAGCTGACCTTCTTCATGCAGTACTCCCAATTCTTTGCCTCCTGTGCAGCTTCGGCGCTTGAGTCGTCGTAAGCCACCATCTTGAGTGCGGGACCTCCGAGTTTGGGATTGCCTGGACAAACATCGGCACAGTTGCCGCAACCCAGACAGTCCTTCACATCCACTTGGATGACAAAGTTCATGCCCTTCATTGTGGCAGGAGCCTTCATCTCGATGGTCTTGCCCTCGAAGCCCTTCACTTCCTCTGCGTCCATGACGATAGGACGGATGGCTGCGTGCGGACAAACGAATGCACACTTGTTACACTGGATACAGTTGTCGGGATTCCATACGGGAACGAAGCCTGCAACGCCACGCTTCTCATAAGCGGCTGTGCCTTGTTCCCAAGCACCATCCTCGATGCCCTTGTAGGCACTAACGGGCAGGTCGGCACCATTCTGGGCGTTGATAGGACGGACAAGGTTGGTGATGTATTCGGGTTCGTCATAAATGGGAGCCTCGTCTGCAGGCAGGTTAGCCCAAGCGGGATCAACAGGCAGCACCTTGTACTCTCCGCCGCGGTCAACGGCAGCAAAGTTCATGTTCACCACGTCCTCGCCTTTCTTGCCATAAGACTTCACGATGGCCTTCTTCATCTGCTCTACCGCAAGCTCCACAGGGATAACCTCTGTGATGCGGAAGAAAGCTGACTGCAGGATAGTGTTCGTGCGGTTGCCAAGACCAATCTCCTGTGCAATCTTGGTGGCATTGATGTAATAAACGGTGATGTTCTTTTCTGCGAAGTACTTCTTTATATTATTAGGAATGAACTTCACAAGTTCCTCGCCTTCGAAGATGGTGTTCAGGAGGAACTGACCGCCAGGACGAAGGCCGCGAATCACGTCGTACATCCTCAAGTAAGCCTGAACGTGGCAAGCCACGAAGTTAGGCGTCTTAATCTGATATGTGCTGCGGATAGGTGTGTCGCCGAAACGCAGGTGAGAGCAAGTGAAGCCGCCGCTCTTCTTGGAGTCGTAGCTGAAGTAAGCCTGGCAATACTTGTTGGTGTTGTCGCCAATAATCTTCACGCTGTTCTTGTTGGCACCGACAGTACCGTCTGCACCAAGGCCGAAGAACTTAGCCTCGAAGATGCCTTCGCCACCAAGAGCCATCTCTTCCTTAGCGGGCAGAGAAGTGAAGGTGAGGTCATCAACGATACCAACGGTGAACTTGTTCTTTGGTTCGGGCAATTCGAGGTTCTCATAGACACCAAGAATCATGGTGGGAGTTACGTCGGCAGAGCCGAGGCCGTAACGACCGCCTACGATGACGGGAGCATTGGGCTGACCGTAGAAAGCGTCGCGAACATCAAGGTACAGAGGTTCGCCGTTTGCTCCAGGCTCCTTTGTGCGGTCGAGCACTGCGATACGCTTGCAAGTCTTGGGGACAGCAGCCAGCAGGTGCTTCACGCTGAAGGGACGATAGAGGTGAACGCTTACCATGCCGTACTTCTTGCCGTTGGCATTTGCGTAGTCGATAGCCTCACGAGCAGCCTCTGAAGCAGAACCCATCAGGATGATAACCTGCTCTGCATCCTCTGCGCCATAGTAGCTGAAGAGGTCGTACTTGCGGCCAGTGCGCTCGCTGATGGCAGCCATGTATTTCTCCACGATGGCAGGAACAGCGTCATAGTAGCGGTTGCAGCTCTCGCGATGAGCAAAGAACGTCTCGGGGTTCTCTGCCATACCCTTAGCCTGTGGATGCTCTGGAGAGAGAGCACGGGCACGGAACTCGCTCAGAGCCTTCTGGTTGACGAGGTCGCGAACATCATCCTCTTCCAGAAGCTCTACCTTCTGATACTCGTGAGAGGTACGGAAGCCGTCGAAGAAGTTAATGAAGGGCACGCGAGCCTCCAGAGCTGCGAGATGAGCAACTGCGCTGAGGTCCATCACCTCCTGCACACTGCCTTCTGCCAGCATAGCGAAGCCTGTCTGACGGCAAGCCATCACGTCGCTGTGGTCGCCAAAGATACACAGGGAGTGTGTTGCAAGTGTACGGGCAGATACATGGAAGACGCTGGGCAGCAGTTCGCCGGCAATTTTGTACATGTTGGGAATCATCAGCAGCAGGCCCTGGCTGGCAGTGAAAGTGCTTGTGAGGGCACCTGCCTGAAGAGAGCCATGAACGGCACCAGCGGCGCCACCTTCACTCTGCATTTCCTGAACCATTACTGTATCGCCGAAGAGGTTCTTGCGCCCCTGGGCAGCCCACTCGTCAACATGCTCCGCCATTGGAGATGAAGGAGTGATAGGATAGATGGCAGCAACCTCACTGAACATATAAGCCACATGTCCGGCACAGGTATTGCCATCCCAAGTCACGAATTTCTTTTGCTTTGCCATAACTATATAATATGTTTAATTAATGATTTGCAATTTGCTATAAATTATACTTTACTTATTACGCAGGGAGTATGGAGTGAACTATACTTAATATAGGAACCCATACATCCAGAGAGGAATTTCCTGCTCCAGCCCTTCCTTGATGCCGGCGAGGGCATATAGCACATCTGTGTTTTTGCGCTTGGGCTGTTCCAGACAGATGCGGAATCTCATTGTCTTGTCAACGATGAAAGTACAACTGCGATCACCTCTCTGTACTTGATGACGTCCCCACAGAGCGTTCTGGAAGAAGGTTTCCATTATCATTTGCTCGTCATTGAAGTCGGGCATCATGGCGTACATCAGGTTCGTATTGTGCATCAAAATACTTGCTGGTTTCTTGGGGAAGTTCTCTCCAGGGCGATAAAGCATATTGAGCAGGCGTGCATCGCTGAGATACTTGATGTAGTTCACAACTGTTGCACGGCTGGTCTGCAGGTCCTGGGCAAGCTGGCTGACATTGGGTGCACCGTAGTCGCCAGTGGCAAGCAGATAAAGTAACTTCTTTATCTTGCTTAGATACTTGAGGTCAATCTGCTTGATGAGCAGGATATCGACTTCAATCATCATGTTGACGGCCTTCAGCAGGTTCTCGATAAAGCTTGCCTTTTCGAGGAAGAAGGGATAGTAGCCATGGTGGAGATAGTCATCGAAGTAGTCGAGGGGATTGACCTGCGGCAGCACTTCTTCGCAGATATGCTCGTGGCGGTTCTGTATCTCACGTATTGTATAGGGGCGGAAGTTAGTTCCTGCTCTTAAGTTCAGATATTCTCTGAAAGAGAAACCGCGCAGGTTGTAGCTTGCACAAATGCCGTTCAGTTCGGGATTCTCTTCTTTGAGACGCATTACGCTCGATCCTGCAAAGATTACTTTCAAACGTGGGCAACGGTCATAGATAAGACGCAGTTCGCGGCTCCATTCCGGGTACTTGAAGACTTGGTCTATGAGAAGAACCTGACCTCCTGCCTGCATGAAATCCTGTGCAAACTGAAAGAGTGTCTGCCCTTGGAAGTAGAAGTTATTCATGTTAATGTAGAGACACCTCTGGTCTCTTGGACCGAAGTTCTCTTTGGCATACTGGAGCAGGAATGTTGTTCTGCCCACGCCTCGGCTTCCCTTTATGCCGATAAGCCGCTTGTGCCAGTCAATTTCATCCATCAAGGCACGTCTGATGGGTGCTTGTGTGCGTTCCACCAGATATTGATGCATTCTGTAGAAAGAATCGAACATAATGAAATAAAAACATGTTTTGCGCTGCAAAGATACAAAAATATATCTGAATTGCAAAGTCTGAATAGCAAAAAGTGCAATTACAGACTATTTATTCGGTTTCTTCGGGAAGATATCAATGTGGCGCATTTGTGTCATAATGGCTGTCTGCCTTTTAAGAACATAGGCAGAAGGTTCTTTGCTGCTGAACTTCAGAGGATTGGGAAGTGTGGCGGCAATGAGAGCGCAATTAGGCCGTGTCAAGGCAATGGAACGGCGCCCAAAGTGTTGTCTGGCTATGGCCTCTGTTCCATAAATACCATCGCCCATCTCTATAGAATTGAGATAAACCTCCATGATGCGTTCTTTGCCCCAGACAAATTCGATGAGAACTGTGAAGTAAACTTCAAGTCCTTTGCGAAGCCAGCTTGACTTAGGCCAAAGGAAGACGTTCTTTGCTGTCTGCTGACTGATGGTGCTGCCGCCGCGATTGCGTTTGCCTGTTCGTCGCTCTTCTATTGCCTTGTTTATTTCGATGAAGTCGAAGCCGTTGTGGTCAAGGAAGCGTTGGTCCTCGCTCGCCATTACGGCAACAGGCATGTAGATGCTCATTGAATCGAGTGGAACCCATGTATGCTGGAGGCGTGGCATCTCTCCGTTGCCAATCTGTTGCACACATCGTATTATCATCAATGGCGTGATATATACAGGGCACCACTTATATATAAAAACAGCAAGAATTGTGCTCCCAAAGAACAAGAGCACAATTCTTCGCATAAGTTTCTGAAGCTTGCTTAACACTACTGAAGTGTACCTGCTTTAGCGGCGTCAATCATGTCTTGGCTGGCATACAGGTAAACCTCCACGCGGCGGTTCTGTTGCTTGCCAGCGGCAGTGCTGTTGTCGGCAACAGGATTGCTCTCGCCCAGACCGGCAACTTCTTTAATCTGGCTTGCTGTAGCACCATGCTTCTGAAGGAAGTTGCTAACAGCCTGTGCACGCTGCTCAGACAGCTTTTGGTTTGCAGCTACGCTCTGTTCTGCAGTCTTGCCCTTCCAGGGATCGTTGTCTGTGTAGCCAACGATGCCGACATTCATGTCTGCATTGGCGGCAAGGACGTTGGTGGCAAACTGTGAGAGTGAACTCTGTGCTGCTGCGTTGAGTACAGATTTGCCGCTCTGGAAAAGGATGCCGCTCTCGAAAGTAACCTTAATGGCCTGGTATCCGTTGGCATCTACTGCGTCTGTTACCTGAGCATTGGCGATAGCTTCTGCTTCTTTCTTTGCCTTATCCATCTTTTTCCCAATGAGCACACCGGCAGTTGTGCCGCCTGCTACGCCTACGCCGGCACCGATGGCAGCACCCATTTTGGCACCTTGTGAACCGTTGATCAGTGCTCCAAGTGCAGCACCGAGACCAGCGCCTACTGCGCCACCACCGGCTGCACCGATGAGTCCGCCCTTCGTTGTGTTGTTCATGTTACAGCCAGAGAGCACCATAGCCATTGCCAGAGCACCTAAAAGAATTTTCTTTGCTTTCATTGTTTGTTGATTTTATAGGTTAATACTATTCGTTTGTCATTTGTTTCGGGTGCAAAGATACAAAAAAATGAAGAATGAGGAATGAAGAATGAAGAATAATTGTGACTAATAAACTTTTTTTGTACTTTTGCAATCGAAATGTTAACACACCTACATTATATTATATAATACAATGGCAAAAGAATTGGAATTCCTCACGAAACGCAGCGAGGATTACAGCAAATGGTACAATGAATTGGTAGTGAAGGCAGATCTTGCAGAGCAGAGCGATGTTCGCGGCTGCATGGTCATCAAGCCTTATGGTTATGCAATATGGGAGAAGATGCAGCGCACACTCGACGATATGTTCAAGGAGACGGGCGTGCAGAATGCCTATTTCCCCTTGCTTATTCCCAAAAGTTTCCTCTCAAAGGAGGCAGAGCACGTGGAAGGCTTTGCAAAGGAATGTGCTGTCGTGACACACTATCGTCTCAAGACCAATGAGACGCACGACGGCGTAGTGGTCGATCCTGCTGCCCGCCTCGAAGAGGAACTGATCATCCGTCCCACATCAGAAACGATTATTTGGAACACCTTCAAGAATTGGATTCAGTCTTATCGCGACCTGCCGCTACTGGTCAACCAATGGTGTAACGTCATGCGGTGGGAGATGCGCACACGCCTCTTCCTGCGCACCAGCGAGTTCCTCTGGCAGGAAGGCCATACGGCTCATGCCACCCGCGAGGAAGCAGAGGAGCGTGCCAAGCAGATGCTCAAGGTCTATGCTAAGTTTGCAGAAGAGTATATGGCTGTGCCAGTGGTTCAGGGCGTCAAGAGCGAGACAGAGCGTTTTGCTGGTGCGCTTGACACCTATACCATCGAGGCGATGATGCAGGACGGTAAGGCGCTTCAGAGCGGCACGAGCCATTTCCTTGGTCAGAACTTCGGCAAAGCCTTCGAGGTGCAGTTCCTCAACAAGGAGAACAAGCCCGAATATGCCTGGGCAACCTCTTGGGGCGTGAGCACACGACTGATGGGAGCGCTCATTATGACGCACAGCGACGACAACGGCCTCGTTCTGCCGCCCGCTTTGGCTCCCATTCAGGTGGTCATCATTCCTATTGGAGGAAAGCCCGAACAAATGGCTGCCGTTGATGCTGCCGTAGCTCCCATCGTCGAAGAACTCAAGAAGAAGGGCATCAGCGTCAAGTACGACAATGCCGACAACAAGCGTCCGGGCTTCAAGTTTGCCGATTATGAGTTGAAGGGTGTGCCCGTCCGTCTCGTGCTTGGCGCAAGGGATTTGGAGAACGGCACCGTCGAGGTGATGCGCCGCGACACTTTGGAGAAGGAAACCCGTCCTCTCGAAGGCATCGCCGCTTACGTTCAGGAACTCCTCTCCGACATCCAGAAGAACATCTTCACGAAGGCAAAGACTTTCCGCGACGCCCACATCTACGAGTGCGACAACTACGAAGAGTTCAAGGAGCGTGTCAAGGACGGCGGCTTCTTCCTCTGCCATTGGGACGGCACAGCCGAGACTGAAGCTCGCATCAAGGAAGAGACACAGGCCACCATCCGCTGCGTGCCTTTCGGCTTCGAACAGACACCCGGCGTTGACATGGTGACAGGCAAGCCCAGCATGGCACGTGTCCTCATTGCAAGAAGCTATTAGTCCCGATGCTTTTGGCTTCTGACGCTCTTTGCTTGTACATGTAAGAGCAATTGCTTCTACATGTACAAGCAATTGCTCTTACATGAAGAAGCAAACAAACAGCATCAAGCTAATGTCTTTCTGGCATGCCAGGGGCGATGCTTTTTCCCTGACATTCAGCATATGCCTGTGAAAGAGCGCAAGAAGTGGATGGTATTGGATGACCAGTAAACAACCAATATCGTTCAATGTTCAATCATCAATACAGAACGCCGATGACCTAAACAAAAGGATTCAGTCATACCTAAGAAAGCCTTTCCGCTCAAGCAGAAAGGCTTTTTCTGCTTCATTCAAATCTGTTTGCTAAAAACTTGCATTATATACGAGTTATTTCGTAACTTTGCAGCGACCAAGCCAAAGTTTAAATCATCAAGCCCTTTGCGCCTATGAGAAAGGGAACAAGGGCAACACCGACAAAATGGATTAAATTAACATTATTATTTAATTATGAAACATCTTTACATTAAGCAACTTTTATTGTGCCTCTGCCTCCTTGCAGGCACAACAACCACCAAAGCCATTATAATAGACAACATCATCTACAAACTCTCAGGAGATGAAGCAATAGTAACATATTCCTCGTGGAGTAATAACGAAAACGCCTATGCCGGCGACGTCGTTATTCCACCAACGATTACCTACAATGGCAAGACATACATCGTGACCAGCATCGATATCCGCGCCTTCCACGACTGTAGTGGCTTGACATCCGTCAGCATACCAAACAGCGTGACTACAATCGGTCAAAGTGCCTTCAGTTATTGCCGTGGCCTGACATCGGTTACTATTGGCAGTGGCGTGAGCAACATTGAGAATGCTACCTTCCAGAATTGCAGTGCTCTAAATACCATCACAATCCCTGGGAACGTGAAAAACATCGGCGATAATGCCTTCAGCAGCAGCGGCCTAACATCCATTACAATCTCTGAGGGCGTGATAAGCATCGGCGATGCTGTCTTCTCTGGCAGCAAAAGCCTGACCTCTATCACTATTCCCAACAGTGTGACCAGCATCGGCGACTATGCATTCTCTGCTTGTAGCAAGCTGGCCTCGATTTCTATCGGTAGCGGCTTGACCAGCATTGGCAGCGGTGCCTTCAATGGATGCACAGCCCTAACGAAGGTCATCATATCGGACATTGCTGCATGGTGTAACATTTCATTCTATTCTCTGCCCCATAATCTTGCGAAGCATCTATACTTGGAAAACGAAGAAAACGAAATCACAGAGTTAATCATCCCAGAGGGCGTGACGAACATCGGTAACTCTGCCTTCAAGGGTTGCAGCAGTCTGACCTCTGTTACCATTCCTAACAGTGTGACCAGCATCGGCAACGACGCATTCCGGAATTGCAGCGGCTTGACCTCTGTTACAATCGGCAATAGTGTGACGAGCATCGGCGACTATGCATTCAATGGCTGCTCTAGCCCGAAAAAAATCATTCTGTCAGACATTGCGGCATGGTGCAACGTTACACTTGGCAATTCCGACTCCTCACCCCTTTCCTATGCTGGACACCTTTATTTGGAGAACGACGAGAACGAGGTTAAAGACCTTGTCATCCCAGATGGCGTGACGAGCATCAGCGACTATGCATTCAATGGCTGCAACTTTCTAACGTCTATCACCATTCCGGATGGCATGAGGAGCATCGGCAAAAATGCACTCCCAAGCCTTCCCAAATTATATGTCAATCGGGGTACGGACGGCATGTTGGCTTTGTGGAACTACGGCGGACGTGAACCCAACGAGACAGGAACTCAGCACAGACTTTTTCGTCCGTCGATAACGTCAATCTCCTCAACGCAGGCAACGACAACGTTCAAGGTTAATCACATCTACCCGGAACTTCAGTACAGTCTTGATAATGCTGAGCCAATTGGCAATAACCAGTATATCATTCGGGAATTGAGACCTGAATGTACACATACCATCAACCTGATTGTCCACTCTGCACACAACTCATTTAGTACATCAACAACTGCCACGACTTTACCCATCAGCCCGGAAATAACCAATAACGGAGTGACAGCGTCGTCCATATCTGTCAAGGGGAGTTACACGGAAGGGGATGCCACTGTTGTCTCACAGTCATTTATGGTAAATAACGTTGAGACTGGATGGGCTGGAGGGACTCTCCTTTCTCTTGAACCCGACTCGACCTATAGCTTCAAGTACAGGGTTGCAGTGGAATATGGTGGCGGCAACATATACTTCTATGAGTATTTAAAAGAAATCAAGACCTCCGAGCTAATTCTCACCACACAGCAGCCAAAAGTCATCTCGGAAGGTAGCGTTATCGTGTCGGCCGTGTCGAACCTCGACGACGAAGAAACAAACGTTGGCTTCGAGTGGCGACGTATCGACTGGACAGACGACTTCGACTCCAAGAGCGGAGGTGCTTATCTCTACGGAGGAACGATGGAAGGCTATATCCGAAGCATCAACAGCAACTACCTTTGGAAGTTCCGTCCCTACTATACGTCGGCAGCAGGCAACAGATACTACGGCGAGTGGAAAGGAATGGATCCCTCGGACTATTCGTGGTTTGAGCCAACAGTCCACACCTATGCTCAAATCAGTGTTCAGGGTAACATGGCCGAAGTGAAGGGCTATGCCATGCGAGGCACAGACAAGGTTACGAGCCAGGGCTTCATGTATTGGCCGAACAATACTTCCTTCTCTCTCCGAAGGAAGGCGGCATCCATACCTGACGATGTGACTGTTGTAAAAGCAACTGGCAATGTGATGACTGCCACACTGGAAGACCTTGAATACGAGACAACCTATAATTATGTCGCCTTCGTGACAACATCGGAGGACGAGACATTCTTCGGCGAGGTGCAGACGTTCAAGACAGACGGTGACCCCGATGGCATCGAGGAAATTAAGAATGAAAGTCTCACCCCATCCCTCTCCAAAGGCGAGGGAGTTTGGTACTCGCTTGATGGCCGCAAACTCGACAAGCCGCAGAAGGGCCTGAACATCATTCGTTACTCCGACGGAACAAGTAGGAAGGTGCTTGTGAAGTAGAGCTTGTTCATACATAGATATTGCCAGAAGGTTAGACTTAATTCCCCGCAGGCGTAGGGAAATCCCTCATGCACTTTAGGGAAAAGCATCATTCATCCCTCAAGATATTGCCGTACCTTTGCATCAGAAAACAAAAAGGAAACCAAATTGTTTAACACTAAAAAGCAAAGGTTATGAAAAAGATGAATTACTTCGCTGCATTAGCCGTCATGATGGTAATGTCTGGCACGAACGCTTACGCAAACAAGAATGGTGCAAAGCACAATGATTTCCACAATGGCAAGGATAAGGTAGAGATGCACTTCGACGGACATCACCTTGATAAGAACGATCACAAGATGTCCAGGCACGATCACAAGATGTCCAGGCACGATCGCAAGATGATGGAAGAGCGTCGTCGCATGGAGGAGGCCCGTCGTAGAGAGGAAGCTCGCCGCAGGGAAGCACACCGCCATCATGCCCATCACAACGAGGTTGTGGTAGTTAATAATAATATCGCCGCTGGTGTGGCTGGTGTTGCAGCAGGTGTAGCTGTTGCCGCTATCATCGGTGCACTTGTAAAATAGGTTCTCTTTAGTGGAATAAAAAATGCGCCAGGTTCTATAACCTGGCGCTATACATATTATATAATAATATAGGAAACAGTTTCCCTTACTTCAGCCTTGCGAGTGTTTCTTTGATGCGGCGGAGGGCTTCAGTGATGTTCTCGTCGCTTGTGGCGTAGCTCATTCGGAAACATTCTGGAGAACCGAAGGCATCGCCGCCCACGGTTGCCACATGTCCCACTTCCAGCAGGTACATTGCGAGGTCTGTGCTATTGTTGATGACGCGGTCGCCGTCTTTCTTGCCGAAGAAGCTGCTGCACTTGGGGAAGAGATAGAAGGCTCCCTGCGGATTGTTGACTTCAAGGCCAGGTATCTCCTTGGCAAGACGCACGATGAGATTCTTTCTGCGCTCGAAGGCTTGACGCATGTCCTCAACGCATTGTTGACTACCTGTATAGGCGGCCTCTGCTGCTTTCTGGCTGACGGAGCAAGGTCCGCTCGTGTATTGTCCCTGAAGCTTGTTGCAGCCTTTCACTATCCATTCGGGGGCAGCGATGAAGCCGATGCGCCAGCCCGTCATTGCATAAGCTTTGCTGACACCGTTGATAATGACTACGCGCTCCTTGATGTCGGGGAACTGTGCCATCGATGCGTGCTCGCCGATGTAGTTGATGTGCTCGTAAATTTCGTCGGCAATGACGATGACTTGCTCGTGACGAAGCAGTACATTCTTCAGAGCTTCCAGTTCCTTCTTGCTATAGACGGAACCTGTCGGGTTGCTGGGAGAACAAAGGATGAGTGCCTTTGTCTTAGGCGTGATGGCGGCTTCGAGTTGCTCTGGCGTAATCTTGAAGTCCTGCTCGATGGTTGCTTCAACAAAGACAGGAGTGCCTTCCGCAAGCAGAACCATCTGGGGATAGCTTACCCAGTAGGGAGCAGGGATGATGACTTCGTCGCCTGAGTTGACAACGGCCATGATGGTGTTGCAGACGCTCTGCTTTGCGCCGTTGCTGCAAAGGATTTGCGAGGGCGCATAATCGAGGCCGTTCTCGTTCTTGAGCTTGGCGGCAATGGCCTTCTTCAGCTCGGGGTAGCCAGGGACAGGAGAGTAGCGGCTGTAGTTCTCTTCGACTGCTTTGATGGCTGCGGCCTTGATGTGGTCTGGGGTGTTGAAATCTGGTTCGCCCACACTCATGTTAATGACATCTATGCCTTCTGCCTTAAGTTCGCTGCTGCGCTGGCTCATGGCAAGGGTGGCACTGGGGGAAAGGCGTTGAAGCCTTTCGGAAAGAATTGTGTTCATGTTGTTTTCGTTATTACGTTATATCGTTATATTGTTATTTTGTTATGACGACTGCTTCGCCGAGACAAGGGCGGCAGCAAATTCTTCATTCTTCACTCTTCATTTCTTATAGCTTGTGCCCCATTCGGGTTCGCTTTGTCTCAAGGTATCGGCGGTTGTATTCGTTAGGCTCGACCACGATGGGGACATTCTCCACGATTGTGAGGCCATAACTTTCCAAGCCCACTCGCTTGACGGGATTGTTCGTGATGAGCCGGAGTTTGCTAACGCCCATTTCGCGAAGGATTTGGGCGCCAACGCCATATTCGCGCTCGTCGGGACGGAAGCCTAAGTGTATGTTGGCATCCACAGTGTCATCGCCTTGTTCTTGAAGGCGATAGGCTGCAATTTTGTTCATCAGGCCTATGCCGCGCCCTTCTTGGCTTAGATAGACGATGAGGCCTTTGCCTTCCCGCTCTATCATGCGCATTGCTTTATGCAACTGCTCGCCGCAATCGCAACGCTGGCTGCCAAAGATGTCGCCCGTCATGCAACTGGAGTGCATACGCACCAGTATAGGTTCGTCTTCCTTCCACTCGCCTTTGTAGAGGACAACGTGTTCGAGACCGTTGCTCTTTTGGCGGAAGGGGATGATGTGGAAGTGCCCGTCGGCCGTCGGCATATCGGCTTCCACGCCTCTCTCCACAAGCGATTCTTGTCGGAGGCGATAGGCAATGAGGTCGCGGATGCTGATGATTTTGAGGCCATGCTCGCGAGCCACTTCTTTGAGTTGCGGCATACGTGCCATCGTGCCGTCCTCATTAAGGATTTCGATGAGGGCAGCGGCTGGTTGAAGTCCCGATAGGCGGGCAAGGTCAACAGCAGCTTCTGTATGCCCTGCCCTGCGAAGTACGCCCTTATCCTGAGCATAGAGGGGATTGATATGTCCGGGGCGCCCGAAATCTTTCGGTTTACGATTAGGATCGGCCAATGCCTTGATGGTCGCTGCGCGGTCGTGGGTGCTGACACCTGTTGTGCAGCCTTCCAGCAAATCTACCGTTACGGTGAACGGCGTGCCGAGCATACTTGTGTTGTCTTCCACCTGGTGGTCAAGTTCCAGTTCTGCGGCGCGGTTCATCGTGATGGGTGCACAGAGCACGCCCCTTCCGTTACGAAGCATGAAGTTGACTTTTTCTGGGGTTATCATCTCGGCAGCCGTAATGAAGTCGCCTTCGTTCTCACGGTCCTCGTCGTCAACCACGATGACAAACTTGCCCTGGCGGAAATCGTCGAGAGCCGCTTCTATGGAGCTTAGTTGAATCTCTTTGTTCATTGTCCTTTCGTTATTACGTTATAACGTGATGCTGTTGTTATAACGATTGTGTTTTTGTTATTCTCTCGCTAATCAGGTTGTTTATGCGTATGATGTTCTGCAGGTCAAGGCGTAACCTCAGCCGGTAGCGCCAGATGCGCAGGAAAATGAGCAGTCCCAAGGGGAAGCAAAGTCCGAAGACCATGTTCAGGCGTTTGTTGTCGAAAGGCCTGGTGTGTGCGCTTGGGTTGATAATCGGGTATTCATTGATATACATCAGTAGCACATTGTCGCGGCTGTTGTGGAGTTCCTCAATGAGTGCTTCGAGCCAGTCGCTGAGTTGTGCGGCGCGTTTGTCTTGTCCGGAGTGGAAAAAGGTTTCAATATAATTGGGGATACGACGCAAATGCATCGTCCTTCGGCATTCGTTGCAGAACTCCGATAACTCGTTCAGGCGCTGGGGCAGGGTAGTGTAGTCCGGATCGTCGATAATCACCTCTTTGCGGTTTAACTTCCTGCTTGTGCGAAGGCCGAATAGCCGCATGAAGAAGTTGC
>CAMZAE010000022.1 GCA_947304115.1 uncultured Prevotellaceae bacterium
AAAGGTTGGAACGCTTTTCAATGAAAACGGGACCGTCCTCATTATTGCTCTTTTTGTACTTCACTTCAGTAGGAGAAACTTCGAGGACTTTTACGTTTTCCACTTCACCACACTTGCGTACAAGGATGTCTTGGGCACTCATAGAAAGAAAGCATGAGGCAAAAATTAACAAGAAATAAAGATGTTTCATTCAAATTGTATTTATATGTGATTCATTAAGTTGCTTTTATCAGGACAAAAAAAACGTGGACTTCATTCGTCTACGCTTATCGAGGTATCGGCAAACACCTATGCACCATATACGAGTAAAAGCCCACGCCTTGCGACGTGAGCATTAGCAATTACTCTTGGTGCTTACTTAATTTTGCCGAATTTCGATAAGCAAGAATAGAAAGCTAACGCTTCTTTATGTATGTCTAAATCCTTTTTTAGTTCATTGGCAAAGGATGTTAAGTTATGTCCGTTACTAATTTCTTAGGCTCTCGACGGCAGTCCCAAAAGGCTGCAATCAGGATTTGATTATCTCTGATATAGTAAATAAGTTTGTTCAGGCGGTTAATGACTATACAACGATAGCCTTGTTTATATTCGGCAAGCAAAGGTTCAAGATGTCCTAACTCTGGCATCTTTTCCAAAAGGTAGGACACCTCTTCAACTTCTTGCATAAATCGTTTACGAGCAATCTCGCCGAACTCTTGAAGGATATACGCTTCTGTGCGGCGCATAGACATCTCGGCACGATTCAACCAAATAACCCTCATACAGATTTGTGGTCAAAGACTTCGTCGTTTGTCTTGTATCGTCCAGCGGCATAGTCCTCCTCTGCCTCACGAAGCATCGTGTCTATCTCCTCCATTGTGTAGGGAGTGGGCGATTTGTTCTCTCGCACTTGTTGGTAGAGATGGTCGGCAAGCCACTGTTTGTTGTCAGTGGTCAAAGCACCTGTCAAGTAGTCAAGCAGGCTGGTAAGAGTTGCTGTACTCATCGTTTCCTTTTTATGGTTTCCGTTGGCAAAGATATAAAAAAAACTGGAGATTTTTACCTGAGGTAAATAATAATTTCAAGTTTTTTTATACCTTTGCATCCAATAACTATGGAAGCACTAAAGATTCTTTATAAAGAGGCCACAGGTAAAGACATCGTGGCAGTCGAGACAATTCCAGGTGCAGGAAGCCATCGTCAGTATTATCGCTTGAAAGCCACAGATGGCACATCTCTTATAGGCGTTATAGGAACGAATATAGAAGAGAACCGTGCCTTCTGTTATCTTTCCCGTCACTTCTTCGATGCAGGCTTGCCAGTGCCTTTGATCATAGCCGAGAGCAAGGATGGCTTGCGATACCTGCAAAGCGACCTCGGCAACCGGTCGCTCTTTGATGCTTTGAAATACGGACGTGAGGCGGGAGGCCAGTATGACGACCAAGAGCGCGAGTTGCTTCGTCGAACTGTTGCCCTTTTGCCTGCCATTCAGATACGGGGTGCCATAGGGCTTGACTTCAGCCAATGCTATCCGCAGGAAGCCCTCGACGAAACCAATGTTTTCTTCGACCTGAATTACTTTAAGTACTGCTTCCTCAAGCCTTCTGGTATTGAATTCCACGAAATGAAGTTGGAAGAAGACTTCCGTCGGATGGCCCATGACATTGTCAGCATTCCTGGCAGAGCCTTCATGCATCGCGACT
Source organism: uncultured Prevotellaceae bacterium (assembly GCA_947304115.1). Classification (GTDB taxonomy): domain Bacteria; phylum Bacteroidota; class Bacteroidia; order Bacteroidales; family Bacteroidaceae; genus Physcousia. Next base: position 1,683 of record CAMZAE010000022.1, read on the forward strand.
GTCAGGCTCGTAACGTCATGCTTGACGCAAAGGGGAATCCTTATTTTATAGACTTCCAGGGAGGTCGCAGAGGTCCCGTGCAGTATGATGTGGCAAGTTTCCTTTGGCAGGCTTCTGCCCGCTATTCTGAGGCGCTTCGTGAAGAACTCATTGATGTTTATCTGGAGGGAGCCAAGAAAGAAGGGTTAAGAATGGGAAGCGAGCAAGAGTTCCGTCAAGGTTTGCGACTTTGTGTCCTTTTCCGCCTGCTTCAGGTCCTTGGCGCATACGGCTTTAGGGGTTATTTCGAGCGGAAGAAGTATTTCATCGACAGCATTCCCCCCGCCATGGACAACCTTCGGAAACAGCTTGACGAAGGCAACTGTCCTTATCCTTATCTTGCTGAAGTGTTGAAGGAACTGCTGTCTCTTTTTCCTTCCTCTCCACAGATAGGAGCGAAACGACCGGCGAGCTTTAACAGTGCTGTGAAAAGCGAGAGTGGAACCTCTTTAACAGTCAGAGTGTTCAGTTTCTCTTACAAGAAAGGAATTCCAGATGACACGAGCGGCAATGGCGGCGGTTATGTCTTCGATTGCAGAGGCACAAACAATCCTGGTCGTTACGATGCCTATAAAAGGCTAACAGGCTTGGACGAACCAGTCATTCGTTTCCTTGAAGAGGATGGCGAAATACTTTCTTTCCTTGAAAGTGTCTATAAGTTGGCTGACACCCATGTCAGCCGATATATGGAACGAGGTTTCACCAGTCTGATGTTTTGTTTTGGGTGCACAGGCGGTCAACATCGAAGTGTCTATTGTGCCCAGCATCTTGCAGAGCACATCCACAACAAATTCGGCATAGAAGTACGCCTCTGCCATCGTGAACAAATGATAGAACAAACATTCCCTAACACCAGAGATACAAATTGTTAATCCATGAAAGCGATGATATTTGCGGCAGGACTTGGCACCCGTCTTAAGCCACTCACAGACTCCATGCCAAAAGCCCTGGTTCCTGTACAGGGCAAACCGCTTCTCCAGCATCTTCTTGAAAAACTTAAGACAGCAGGGTTCCATGATGTTGTTATCAATGTCCATCACTTTGCTGACATGATTGAGCAGTGGTGCCAGGAACACTCTCTGGGCATGAATATCCTTTTCTCCGACGAGCGGCAGCAGCTTCTTGAGACAGGAGGCGGCATAAAACATGCAGCACATCTTCTTGGCGATGCCACAGACGGTTTCCTCATTCACAATGTTGATATCTTGAGCAATGCCGACCTAAGCACCTTTGTTCGTGTTGCCAAGGACAGAGCTGCGACACTCCTTGTCAGCAAGCGCCAAACACAACGCTACCTCCTCTTCGATGAAGATATGCGGCTCGTGGGATGGACGAACACAGCCACAGGTGAAGTGCGCAGTCCCAATCCGGATCTCAACCCACAGCAATGCCATAAATTGGCTTTTGCGGGCATCCACTTTATGAATCCGTCGCTCTTTGCTTATATGGGAGAATTCCCAGAACGCTTCAGCATTATTGACTTTTATCTCAAGGTCTGCGGCAAGGAACCAATATATGGTTACATCCAGCCCGACCTGCACCTCATAGATGTCGGCAAACTCGACACGCTGTCCGAAGCAGAAGCATTTTTACCCATTTAGGCTGAGATGTCTGCTTTCCCTCCAAGCTGAAAAGAAAATTCAAAGCAATAATGGGAATTTTCCATTATGAATGGCTTGTAATTCAGGATTTTTATCTACCTTTGCACGCGACTTGAAAAAGACGATGCGTCATAGCGTATTTTGTGGATTTGAAACAATCCGTAAAATGATTTAGATAATAGTTATAGAACCTATATAATACAACAGAAATATATGGCCGACAAATTATTTATTTTCGACACAACGCTGCGCGACGGCGAGCAAGTGCCCGGATGCCAGCTCAACACGGTGGAGAAGATTCAGGTTGCCAAGCAACTGGAGGCACTTGGCGTGGATGTCATAGAGGCTGGCTTCCCAATCAGCAGTCCTGGCGACTTCAATAGTGTGATAGAAATCAGCAAGGCCGTGACTTGGCCCACCATTTGTGCTCTGACACGAGCCGTTGAGAAAGACATCGACTGCGCTGCCGAGGCTCTAAAGTACGCAAAGCACAAGCGTATTCATACAGGTATCGGAACGAGCGAGAGCCATATCCGCTACAAGTTCAATTCTACGCCAGAAGAGATTATAGAGCGTGCCGTGGCTGCCGTGAAGTACGCCAAAAGGTATGTGGAGGACGTGGAGTTCTATGCCGAGGATGCTGGCAGGACGGACAACGAGTATCTGGCTCGCGTCATCGATGCCGTCACAAAGGCAGGTGCAACGGTCTGCAACATCCCTGACACGACGGGCTTCCGCACGCCCTACGAATATGGCGAGAAGATTAAGTACCTCTACGAACACGTTGATGCCTTTGCAGCAGGCAAGAGCATTCTCTCCACGCATTGCCACAACGACCTCGGCATGGCGACTGCCAATACAGTGGCCGGTGTGCTGAACGGTGCTCGTCAGGCAGAAGTGACCATCAACGGCATTGGCGAGCGTGCAGGCAATACCTCCCTCGAAGAGGTTGCGATGATATTCAAGACGCATCCCGACCTTGGCATCGACACGAACATCAACACGACGAAAATTTATCCGTCGAGCCGCATGGTAAGCTCCCTGATGAACATGCCCGTTCAGCCGAACAAAGCCATCGTCGGTAAGAATGCCTTCGCCCACAGCAGCGGCATTCATCAGGACGGTGTGCTCAAGAATGCTTCGACCTACGAGATAATGAACCCGAAAGACGTGGGCATCGATGACAATGCCATCGTGCTGACGGCTCGCAGCGGACGTGCCGCTTTGAAGCATCGTCTCAGCGTCAACGGCGTGGATATTGACGGCGAGCGTCTCGATAAGGTTTATCAGGACTTCCTCGCCCTTGCAGACAAGAAGAAGGAGGTGACAGACGACGACATCCTTGTTCTTGCTGGTGCCGACCGTACCGCTTCGCACAATGTCAAGCTCGACTATCTGCAAGTCACGACCGGCAAGGGTGTCCGCAGCGTCGCAAGCATCGGTCTTCTCATTGCCAACGAGAAGTTCGAGAGCGCGGCTTCGGGCAACGGTCCAGTGGATGCGGCCATCAATGCTCTCAAGAACATCATCAAGCGCAAGATGACACTCCGAGAGTTCACCATCCAGGCCATCTCGAAGGGTTCGGACGATATGGGTAAGGTGCACATGCAGGTGGAATACGACGGCAAAGTCTATTACGGCTTCGGTGCCAACACCGACATTGTCACCGCCTCTGTGGAAGCATATATTGATTGTATAAATAAGTTTAAGAGTTGAAAGTTGAAAATTGAAAGATATGAAGACGCTCTTTGACAAGATTTGGGACGCTCATGTTGTTCAAAACGTTGAGGACGGCCCCACACAACTTTATATTGACAGGCTTTATGCACACGAGGTGACAAGCCCGCAGGCTTTCGATACGCTTCGCGACAAGGGCATCAAGGCTTTCCGCCCTGACCACATCGTCGCTATGCCCGACCACAATACGCCCAGCGACCAGCAGGAACGTATAGATGATCCTATAGGACGCAAGCAGGTGGAGACGCTGGCTGCCAATTGTAAGGAGTTCGGCATCCGCCACTTTGCGATGGGCACGAAGGACAATGGCATCATTCATGTCGTAGGACCAGAGAAGGGACTTTCCCTGCCGGGCATGACCATCGTTTGCGGCGACTCGCACACCAGCACTCATGGAGCCGTTGGAGCCATTGCGATGGGCATTGGCACGAGCGAGGTGGCTCAGGTGCTCGCTTCGCAATGCATCCTTCAGCAGAAGCCCAAGACCATGCGCATCAATATCGAAGGTGAGCTTCAGAAGGGCGTTACGGCAAAGGACGTTGCCCTCTACATCATGGCGCAGATGACGACAAGCGGTGCAACGGGCTATGCCGTAGAGTATGCAGGCAGCACCATCCGCAACATGTCAATGGAAGGCCGCCTGACGCTCTCCAATCTCTCCATTGAGATGGGTAGCCGTGCCGGTATTATTGCTCCCGACGAGACAACCTTTGCCTACCTCAAAGGCCGCGAGTATGCTCCGAAGGGCGAGGCTTGGGACAAGGCTGTGGAGGAATGGCGGAAGCTCAAGAGCGACGATGATGCTGTCTTCGACAAGGAAGTGACCTACAGGGCGGAGGACATCAAGCCGCGCATCACCTACGGCACCAATCCGGGTGCTGGTATTGCCATCGACGAGTGCATCCCAACCCTTGAAAGCATTCCAGAAACCGACCGTGCTCAGTTCCTTGTACAGCTTGAATACATGCAGTTCAGTCCTGGACAAAAGCTTGAAGGAATACCCGTAGATTATTGTTTTTTAGGAGCTTGTACTAATGGCCGCATCGAAGACTTTCGTGCTTTTGCTTCTGTGGTAAAGGGAAAGAAGAAGTCTCCAAATGTCGTTGCTTGGCTGGTGCCTGGCAGTTGGCTGGTGCGTCAGCAAATCATAAACGAAGGCATTGATAAGGTGCTTGAAGAAGCAGGTTTCGAACTGCGTCTGCCTTCTTGTTCAAGCTGTCTTGCCATGAACCCCGACAAGGTTCCCGCAGGCAAACTCTCTATTTCCACCAGCAACCGCAACTTCGTAGGTCGTCAAGGACCTGGTGCCCGTACCGTTCTTGCCTCGCCCCTCGTTGTGGCAGCTTCTGCAATCACAGGCGTAATCACTGATCCGAGAAAGCTATGAAACAGAAATTCGACATCATACAGTCAACTTGTATTCCCATCGAGATTGACAACAACAATACGGATAACATCATTCCGGCACGTTATCTTGCCTTCACCACTCGCGATCCTAAGTTCTATGGCGAGGCTTTCATGCACGACCTTCGTTATGATGCAGAGGGCAAGCCAATACCAGACTTCGTGATGAACAAGCCGGAGTTCTCGGAGGCTCCGAGAAAGGGCGTTCACGAAATTATTATCGGCGGGCAGAACTGGGGTTCTGGCAGTAGCCGTGAACATGCGGCTTGGGCGATTGCAGGCTTTGGGGCAAGAGTCGTCATCAGCAATAGCTTTGCCGACATTCATCGCAACAATCTCTTGAACTGCTTCGTGCTTCCTGTAATCGTGAGCCGCGAGTTCCAGCAAGAACTTTTCCAGACGGTCAAGGAGAACCCGCAGGCAGAGGTTCGCATCGATGTGCCCAACCAAACCGTCACTAACCTCACGACAGGACACAGCGAGCAGTTCCCCATCAACAGCTATAAGAAGTACTGCCTGATGAACGCCTACGACGACATCGACTTCCTGCTGGCAAACAAAGACAAGATAGAAGAGTATGAGAAGTCCAATTGAAATAATGGACACCACGTTGCGCGACGGCGAGCAGACCAGCGGCGTAAGCTTCATGCCTCACGAGAAGCTGATGATAGCGCGTGCCTTGCTGCAAGACCTCAACGTGGACCGCATCGAGGTGGCAAGTGCGCGAGTCTCGGAAGGCGAAATGGAGGCCGTCAAGAACATCTCGCGCTGGGCAAGTCAGAACGGCAAGCTCGATAGGGTAGAGGTGCTCGGCTTCGTCGATGGCACGAAGAGCGTGGATTGGATTGTAGAGAGCGGCTGCTGCCGCCTGAACCTTCTGTGTAAAGGCAGCCGCAAGCATTGCGAGGGACAGTTGCACAAGACCGTAGAGGAGCACATCGCCGACATCCGTCGCACCATTGCTTATGCTCAAGAGAAAGGTGTCAAGGTCAATGTCTATCTCGAGGATTGGAGCAACGGCATGAAGGATGATAGCGGTTATGTCTTCACCTTGATGGAAGGCCTTGCAGATATGCCCATTGAGCGCTTCATGCTGCCCGACACCCTTGGCATACTCAACCCAATGGAAGTCACACAGTATGTCGTTCAAATGGTAAATGGTAAATGGTCAGGTGGTAAATGCTTTGACTTCCACGCTCACAACGACTACGACCTTGCAGTCAGCAACGTCCTTGCAGCCGTCACAGCAGGCTGTCAGGGCATCCATACCAGCGTCAACGGCTTGGGAGAGCGTGCAGGCAATGCGCCTCTGGCCAGCGTGCAGGCTGTCCTCAAGGACCACCTTCATGTCCAAACCCATATTGACGAGAGCCGTTTGGGCGAAGTGTCAAGACTTGTGGAGAGCTACAGCGGCATTGCCATTCCGCCCAACAAGCCCATTACGGGCGAGAGCGTCTTTACGCAGGTTGCAGGTGTTCATGCCGATGGCGACAACAAGGCAGGGCTTTATCAGAATGCCCTCCTGCCAGAACGCTTCGGACGCAAGCGCGAGTATGCTCTTGGCAAGAACTCAGGAAAGGCAAACATCCTTCGCAACCTCGAAGAGCTGGGCCTTGAACTTTCGCCAGAACAGACGAAGCGTGTCACAGAGCGTATCATTGAGCTGGGCGACAAGAAAGAACTCGTCACACAAGAAGACCTTCCCTACATCGTCAGCGATGTCCTCAAGCATGCCGCTCCCGAGGAGCATGTCAAACTATTGTCATACGTTGTGACGACAGCCTATGGCCTCAAACCCTTGGCAAGCGTGCGGCTCGAAGTGAATGGCGAGACTTATGAGGAGAGTGCAAAGGGCGACGGCCAGTTTGATGCCTTCGTGCGTGCCATCCGTCACATCTACAAGAACCGCCTCGGCCGCAACTTCCCATGGCTCACCAACTATACCGTCAGCATTCCTCCTGGGGGCCGCACCGATGCCCTTGTGCAGACCGTTATCACTTGGAACTGGAACGACCGCGTCATCCGCACCCGAGGCCTCGATGCTGACCAGACAGAAGCAGCCATCAAGAGCACCATCAAGATGCTCAACCTCCTCGAAGACGAAAAATAGAAAAAGCACTATTACACAAAGTCAAAGTTTCATTGCATCAGCTCTGGTGCATCATATATAGCACGAAGATACAATGCTGTTACGCCCTTTATTGTCGGATGGACATTATCATTGCTCAGCATCCCACGATACCAATTGCCTTCACCATCTGCACCCACAGCCTCTGAGAATTCAATGTATCTGTAACCGCTGGCTCTTACAATGGCATTCTTATAATCGTGCACTCTATCACCAGCATTAGGGATTGTTGATAGAATAAGATTGATGTCCTTCTCCCTACATATTGCCTTAAGTTTTTCATACGCTGTATTCCACGATGCATTTACAGTCCCCTTATTCGCATCATCCTGGTTATTCATGCCGAGGCACCAAACAATTGTAGTTGGCTTGGCAACTCGCAAAAGGTTTTGCAGGCACACAAGCTGCGCAGCACTTCCCGCTCCTGCCCAGCCGTTCAATACCACATTAGTAAAGCCATCATCTATAAGATATTTTGTCCAACGTGCATTAGATGTGAGATGAAAGTAGCTGTCACCGAAAAGCCATGTTCCGCCTTTAAGCTTACTGCAAGTCCAACTTGCCACACAGTCTGTAATAGTCCCTTCGCACCTAATGAACACATCGCCTTGGCTACCATACCAAGTTACTTTTTTTCGTAGCTTTCTCCATTTGATATGAGTCTTATGACCGCTTCGTTTGCTAACTCCTTTCTTATTTCAACTTGGATGTTATTCTCAATGGTAAGACCATGAGCATATTCTTTCTTGTTCTCTGAATCCGCTTGATAATAAGCAGTTATATTTGTAGCATCAATTACAACACGAGAAGCGTTATATTGGCCTTTACTCAAACCATACACAGAGCAATCACCATCTCCATGACCATGACCAATAGTAAGCGAGGTGAATGATGAAACATCACCACTGAACACAAATCTCTTGTCATTCATCACGCTGTTTCTTGTCAACACCCAAACGTCTCCACTTTCAAGATTGCCTTCTTTCTTATAGAAGCCATCACTACTGTCATCGTCAATGTCGCCAGTTTGGTATTCGTTTACAAAGACAAGGCTATCAACATGTAAAGTCGCATAATAACGATAACCATTTCCCTTATAAACCCTCATTCCCTGTGCCAATAAGTCCTGCACAGCTATTGTCATCAGCAGAGCAGCAAAGATTACTTTCCTCATTATCAAAGTCAACATGCGACTCCGTCCCCCGCATCGCTCTAAAGGGCTTGATGTTTGGCAACAAGAAAGCGTAGGGACTTGTCCTAACCCATCTTATACCTGGTATCGCCAAACACCATTACCGAAATGAACTCGAAACAATATACCCCACGCCGTATATGCTCGAGCATTGCGGCGTGGAGCCGTATGCATACGAAACATACTCGGGGGCATTGCCTTGACATCCATCCTTCGGTATTGAAATTGGCGATTTCGGTATAAAGGATGAAAGCGCGGAACGCTCTCTTGGTCATTGTGGCTGGCTATCTGTAGCATCAGAAATGCACAGATTGTTCCACAAGACAGGGCAAATTTACGCTTTTCTTTCGGAATGACAAAGGATTTTACCAAAATAATTAGCAAAGCAGGAGAAATAGGAGGATAAGGCAGTGTCAACCAACTCATACTTGCTGGTTGACTCTATATAACGGACAAAAAAAGAGCCTACATAAAAAAAAACATGAAAAAGTTTTGTAGGTTCGGGATTTTGGTGTATCTTTGCACCGCAATTCGCAAAAGAGGTGTCAAGCGTGATACTTTGGAAAACGAATTGGGCGCTTAGCTCAGCTGGTTCAGAGCGTCTGCCTTACAAGCAGAGGGTCGGGGGTTCGAATCCCTCAGCGCCCACCTAGAGGATGGCTCCTTAGCTCAACTGAATAGAGCATTTGACTACGGATCAAAAGGTTGTGGGTTTGAATCCCGCAGGAGTCACCAAGTCTGGCAAAAGTCAGTGGACTGGGTAGGTAGGTAAGTGGTTAAAACGGGCAGACTGTAAATCTGTTGCCTCACGGCTTCGGCAGTTCGAATCTGTCCCTGCCCACGATAATGCGGAAATAGCTCAGTTGGTAGAGCACAACCTTGCCAAGGTTGGGGTCGCGAGTTCGAGTCTCGTTTTCCGCTCTACTTTTGGTGCGGTAGTTCAGCTGGTTAGAATACTAGCCTGTCACGCTAGGGGTCGCGGGTTCGAGTCCCGTCCGCACCGCAGAAAACCTTAAAAAAGGAGAATCAGAGCGTCAACCCACAAATTGGTTTGATGCTCTTTTTCATTTATAATTCCTTATATCTCCTTTCAAAATTACTTTACTATGAACCAGGGATTGTGGAGATCAGGTTTGTTGTAGTTTAGCGGGAGGTCGTTCTGTGCATCCACGACTTGACGGCCTGCAGCCCTTGCGATGGCATCTCCTGCGGCGGTGTCCCATTCCATAGTGGAACCGAAACGCGGATAGACGTTGGCTTTCCCTTCTGCCACGAGACACATTTTCAGGCTACTGCCACTGCTGATGAGTTGTACATCCCCATATTTCTGTTGCATCAATTTGATGTAATACTCTGTTTCGGGTGTGAGATGTGAACGGCTTACTGCTATGGTGAATTGTTCGCCAAGCTGTTGGTCACTTTCATTGTCCTTCCCATTCAGGCGGACAATGTTTGTCGGGCAGCCGGATAGGAAAGGCTTGGCCACTTCTCCTTTCCACGCGCCAAACCCCACCAAGCCTACGTATATTATGCCTGTTGCCGGTACCAGGATGACACCAAGGAGCGGCTTGTTATCTTCAACGAGGGCGATGTTGACGGTGAACTCGCCATTCTTCTTGATGAACTCTTTTGTTCCATCGAGGGGATCAATCAGCCAAAGCCTGTGCCATGATTTGCGTTGTTCGTAGGGTGGAATGGTGCCTTCTTCGCTGAGGATGGGTATGCCTGTCTGACTCAAATGGCGGATAATGCAATTGTGGGCGGCTTTGTCGGCAAGCGTCAAAGGGCTGTTGTCCGCTTTCTTCTCTATGCCGAAGTCCTGTCCGGTATCCTGATAGATTTGCATAATCTCGTTGCTTGCTTTGATTGCAGCAAGCACTGCGTCATGCATGAGTTTCTCCATATAAAGTCATCAGTTATTGATTATAGCATTTTCAGTGCCAGTTTGATGACACGTTCTACGGGGGCCTCTGGCTCGTCGGTTAGGATTTTCTGGGCAGCTTTGTGGGCAGGCGCAGGGCTGAAGCCTAACATTGTGAGTGCAGCAACAGCTTCGTCAAGGACTTCTTTGTTGACAGTTGACGAGTTAGAAAGTTGTTGAGTTGACAAGTCTATTCCTAAGGAGCCTATCTTGTCGCGGAGGTCCACTATGATGCGTTGGGCAGCTTTCGGCCCGATGCCTTTCACAGACTTCAACATCTTGTCGTTGCCCTCACTGATGACGCCTGCCAGTTCCGAAACAGTCATCGAGGAGAGAATCACCCGGCTTGTGGCTGCACCGATGCCGCTCACACTGGTCAACAAGAGGAAAAGTTCACGCTCTGCTTTCGTACTGAAGCCCCAGAGTTGATAAGCATCCTCACGGATTGATTCGGTTATCCATAGTTTGACCTCCTGCTTGCCCTGGATGGCAGAGAAAGTGTTGAGGGTGATGTTTACGCCGTATCCCACTCCGTGACACTCGACAATGGCAAGCGCAGGAGTAAGCTCGGTAAGGGTTCCTTTCAGGTATTCTATCATAAATTCAAGTGAAGATTCATTTGTCGGTACAAATATACGAAACAAAGTTGAAAGAGAAAAGTTAATTGTTGAATGTTTTGGATAAAACATAATAAAAAGAGATACACATACAATAAAATGATACGCGCATACGTTTATTATAAGGTATGAGCGCGCGTAAAGTCATATTTGCCTTGGCTGTGCTGGCAAGCATAATAATAGCTCCCTCACCGCTCCCTCTTTGGGGGCGTGTTCTTGAGGCGGCCCCAGCCGATACTGTCCCCGACGGTAAGCCGCGCTATTCTGTCCGCAAGACTGGGACGGAAGACACGAAGTCGCTACGCAAAAAGACTGCCGATTTGAAGGACCCCGACAACCTGAAGACTGAAGTCATCTACGACGAGAAGGACGACACCTATACCATCGGCACGTCTCTTTCCGGCTCAGGCGATACTTCTGGTGGCAGGCAGGGTACAAGGAGTCGAGGGCAAGGAACACAAAGCAAAGGACAGTCCTTGGGAAACGCTTCAAACCAGGCTTCGGCAACAGGTGCAGCCGGTGCCACATCGGGAAGCATTCTCCCGGGGCGTTCTGGCTTCACGCTTGGCACTGCCACCAGCTTTTTGAACGCGCCTGTCCTGATGACTCCCGACGAATATCATCGCTGGTCGCTGCAGAACAGTATGCAGCAGTATTGGAAGCACAAGAATGAGGAAGCCTTTGAAGCAGAGGGAAAGAACAAGTTCGACTTCACAGACATGCATTTCGATCTCGGCCCTGCAGAGAAGATTTTCGGTCCTGGCGGCGTGCAAATCAAGACACAAGGCAGTGCAGAGCTGAAGATAGGCATCAATTCAAAGAACGTGAAGAACCCCGCCCTTGCAGCCTCACGCCGCAAGACCGTGGGCTTTGATTTCGACGAGAAGATAAACCTCAGCCTCAACGGAAAGGTTGGCGACAAGGTCAATATGAACCTGAACTATAACACACAAGCCACTTTCGACTACGATGCCCAGAATCTCAAACTCAAATACGACGGCAAGGAGGATGAAATCATCAAGCTCATTGAGGCAGGCAATGTCTCTTTCCCCAGCAACATCAGCCTTGTCCCCGGTGTCAGTAGCCTCTTCGGCTTGCGTACAGACCTGCAGTTCGGCAAGCTGAAGATACAAACGGTAATAAGCCAGAAGAAGAGTGCTACCAGCAGTGTGAGCAGCAAGGGCGGCTCACAAACCACTAACTTCGAGTTCAGCGCGACCAATTATGAGGAGAACCGCCACTTCTTCCTCTCCCATTTCTTCCGTGAGAAGTACGACAAGAATATGGAATCGTTGCCCACCATCTCCAGCGGCATCAACATTAAGCGTGTGGAAATCTGGGTAACAAACAAAAGCGGCAGAACAGAAAACAACCGAAACATTATTGCCCTGGCCGATCTGGGCGAGCCTACGTATATCTACAATACCAGCCTTTGGACGAACACTGGCATCAATGTTCCCAGCAACCGCTCCAACAGCGAATACGATGAGATTGTCAACAACTACCCCGATGCTCGCGACATCTCGCAGGCAACATCCATTCTGGACGGTATTGGTGGCGGTGACGCATTTCATGGAAGCATAGACTATGAGAAGCTGCAAGCTGCACGCAAGCTCTCCAGTTCCGAATACACGGTCAACAACGCTTTGGGCTACGTCAGCCTCTCCAGTACTCTGCAAGTGGATGATGTCCTTGCTGTCGCCTTTGAATACACATACATGGGCACCACCTATCAAGTTGGCGAGTTTGCAAGCGACCTTACCGACAACTCAAAAGCGCTATTCGTCAAGATGTTGAAAAGCACAAACGGAAGTCCTCTCCAACCCTCTTGGCGACTGATGATGAAGAATGTCTATTATCTGGGCACACAGAAAGTGATGAACGATAAGTTCAAGCTTGACATCAAATATCAAAGCGACTCGTCGGGTGTCTATCTCAGCTATTTGCCAGAAGAGAAATTCAAGAATACGATACTCCTTCGAGCACTTAACCTTGACAGACTGGATGCAAAAAACAATTCGCATCCCAACGGGCAGTTTGACTTTGTGGAAGGCTATACCATTAACAAGGGACGCATCATATTCCCTGTTGCCGAACCTTTTGGCGAACATCTGGCAAAATGGATAGGCGATCCAGCTTTGGCCGACAAATACTGCTTCCGTGAACTCTATGACAGCACCAAGACCATTGCCAAGCAGATGACTGAGCACGACAAGTTCATTCTTACAGGACGTTACAAGGGCAACAATGCTGGCGAGATAGACTTGGGCGTAACAAACGTGGCACGAGGATCTGTTATCGTGACCGCTGGTGGCACGACACTTACAGAGAACACAGACTATACGGTCGATTATAACATGGGCCGTGTAACAATCATTAACCAAAGCCTCATTGATGCCGGTACCAACATCAGCGCCTCTGTGGAGAGCAACGACACCTATGGGATGCAGCGAAAGACGATGCTCGGCTTGAATCTGGACTACGAAATCAATAAGAACTTCACAATAGGCGGCACGCTGATGTACCTTAGCGAACAGCCGCTCACGACAAAGGTCAGCATGGGTAACGAGCCGCTGAAGAACACCCTGTATGGCTTTCACATCAGTTGGAAAAAGGAAAGCCAGTGGCTCACAAATCTTATTGACAAGTTGCCTCTCATTCAGTGCACACAACCCAGCTTTATCTCATTCAACGGGGAATTCGCTCAGCTTGTTGCCGGACAGAACCACAGCGTCCAGGGCGATGCCTCCTATCTTGACGACTTCGAGAGCAGCAGCATCAAAAGCAGCCTGACTCAGCCGACATACTGGAGCATATCCAGTACGCCAAGCATGTTTGCAGAGAGCAAACTGACAGCGGATGCCGCTTATGGTTACAACAGGGCATTGCTGGCATGGTATTACGTTGATCCCATCTTCACCCGTCGCAGCAGCACACTTACTCCCAGCCACATTAAGAGCGACCTTGACCAACTCTCGAACCATTATGTCCGCGAGGTCTATGAGCGTGAACTTTATCCGCAGAAGTCGCTTAACACCTACACAAGTGCATCGAGTCTCAATGTCCTAAACCTTGCTTTTTATCCGCAGGAGCGCGGCGCATATAACCTTTCCACAGACGTTGACCAGAACGGACACCTGCTGTATCCCGAAGAAGCATGGGGCGGCATGATGCGCAAGCTGGACAACACGGACTTCGAGGCACAGAACATCGAGTACATTGAGTTCTGGATGATGGACCCCTTCATCTACAAGCACGACTTGCCCGGCAATCATGGCGGCGACCTGTACTTCAATCTCGGCGAGGTGTCGGAGGACATTCTGAAAGACGGCAAGAAATACTTTGAAAGTGGAATGCCTGTGGATGGCAACACACAATACTTTACCGAAGGCTACTGGGGACGTGTGCCCAACAGCAGCAGTGTTACCTATGCCTTCAACAACGAGGCAGGGGCAAGAGCCAGACAGGATGTCGGTCTCAATGGCCTCAATGATGAGGAAGAGCGCGAGTTTAGTCTCTATGCCAACTATTTGCAGCAGATGCAGGGCAAGGTGACACAATCTGTGTTTGACAGCATTTATGCCGACCCTGCCAATGACAATTACCACTACTATCGCGGAACAGACTTCGATGAACTTCGTATGTCCATCCTCGACCGCTATAAGCGCATTAACATGCCTCAAGGCAACAGTGCAGACTCAGACACAAGACCGGAATCCTATGAGACGGCATGGAAGTCAACACCTGATGTGGAAGACATCAATCAGGACTACACCCTCAATGAGTACGAGAAATACTATCAGTATCATGTGAGCATACGTCCCGAAGACATGGTGGTGGGGCGCAACCATATCGCCGACAAGCGTACGGCCAGCGTCAAGCTTCGTAACGGTAACACCGAGGAGTGCACATGGTATCTTTTCCGCATCCCCCTTGAAGAATACGAGAGTAAGGAAGGCAATATCAGGGATTTCACGAGCATCCGCTTCATGCGTGTCTTTATGACAGGCTTTCAGGAAGAGACTATCCTGCGCCTTGCCACACTCGACCTTGTGCAAGGCGATTGGAGAACTTATCAGCAGCCGCTCTACAACGGCAACATGCCTTCTGGCAGCGGAGGTACTATAGAAGTAAGCACCGTCAGCATTGAGGAAAACAACGACAAGCAACCCGTCAACTACGTCCTGCCGCCAGGTATTACCCGCATAACAGATCCATCGCAGGCACAATTGGTGGAGAGCAACGAACAGGCCATGTGCATTGTGGCCCGCAATCTTGGCAATGGCGAATCCAAGGCTGTCTATAAGAACTGTAACTATGACATGCGGCAGTACAAGCATCTTCAAATGTACGTTCACGCCAATGCCCTTGCAGAAAACATCACAGCGACAACAGACGGCGAGTGCAGTGTCTTCATCCGTCTTGGCTCGGATTACAAGAGCAACTACTATGAATATGAAGTTCCCTTGAAACTCACGCCTGAAGGCTACTACGACACCTATAGTGCGCAAGGCTGTATGGCTGTGTGGCCTTCCGAAAACATGGTAGATATCAATTTCGATATCTTCACGTCGCTCAAGAAACTGCGCAACGCACAGGCCAGCATTGGTGTGGCTGCCATGAACCGTCTGTTCTCGACCTACGATGAAAACCATCCCAATAACCGCGTCTCTGTCATGGGCAATCCGACACTCGGAGAGGTAAAGACCATAATGATAGGCGTGCGTAACAACAGCGGCAAGACAAAGAGCGTCGAGGTATGGGCCAATGAACTCCGACTGCAAGAATTCAGCAACAGCGGCGGTTGGGCAGCACAAGGCAATTTGCAAGTACAAATCAGTGACCTAGGTTCTGTCAATGCAACGGCCAAGATGATTACAGCCGGGTTCGGTGGCATTGAGCAGAGTGTGGAACAACGCAAGAACGAGGACAACTTCAATTACTCTTTCACGACAAACTTCGACCTTGGGCGTCTCCTGCCAGAAAAGGCCAAGCTCACCTTCCCCGTGTACTATAGCTATAGCAGGGAGAAGATTTCGCCAAAGTACAACCCCTTCGACACGGACATGCTTCTGGACGACGCGCTTGATGCGCTTGCCGATGACCGTCAACGCGACTCCCTGCGCTCCCTTACTACCCATATAGAAACCAACAAGAACCTTTCCTTCAGCGGTGTCAGGCTTAATATCAGCACACGCAAACACCCGATGCCCTACGATCCTGCTAACTTCACCTTTGGATATAGCCGTTCCACGCAGTTCACCGAAGGACAGACAACAGTCTATGAGCGTGAACTGAACTGGAAAGCCAACCTCAACTACTCGTGGAGTCCAAACTGGAAGCCTTGGGAGCCTTTCAAGAACCTTAAAGGCAAAAGCAAGTGGCTTGACATTATCAAGGCACAGAACATTGCATTCTCGCCACAGAACGTCACCTTCTCAACCGACATGAACCGCAACTATTATGAGTTGCAGGAACGTGATCTTGAAAACCCCAACGACTTCTCATCCCTGCCTGCCACGTTTAGTCAGAACTGGACATGGAACCGTAACTTCTCGCTCAAGTGGGACATCTTCAAGGCGTTGCACTTCTCTTTCCAAAGCGGCACAAAGGCGGAGATAGAGGAACCATACACACAGGTCAACAAAGATCTCTATCCAGACCGCTATGAAGCTTGGAAGGATTCGGTGAAGTGGAGCCTTCGCCATTTCGGAAGGCCACTCGACTATCATCAGAATACCCAAATCAGTTATAAAGTTCCTTTGGAGAAGATTCCCATCTTTGACTGGGCTTCCACCGACATTGCCTATACCGCAAACTATACATGGAAGCGCGGGGCAGAGCGTGCAGGTCGTCCTTCCCTTGGCAATACCATCAATACACAGCGTACTGTCAATGTCAATGGCAAGTTCGACATGGAGAAACTCTACAACCACAGTCCGTTCCTCAAGGAAACCAACAAGCGTTTCTCTGCTGCCAATGCCCGTGCTGGCGCCAATCAGAAACGCATGGAGAAAGAGAAGGAGGATAAGGCCAAGAAGAACGCAAAAGAAAAGGAAAAAGATGCTCGTAAGAAGGCGGAGCAGGAGTCGATGGACACTGGCGTACCTGTTGACAGCATTTTGGCAAAGAGGCAGAATACACCTTCCAAACAAAGCAATGCCTCTGGCATCAGCACGAAGAAGAAGCCTGAGAACAAAGGATTTGTAAAGGAAATCACCCTGTATCCAGACTCCGACCTTGTCATTGCCCACGGCCAGAAGTCCAAGCGTGTTCGTGTCACGGCACGAGACAGCATGGGTTTTGCCTATAACATCAAATACAAGAAGGTTGACGAGAACAGCATTAAGCTTGTCAAGACACCTGTTGACACCACCAAGGTGCGACTGAATGTTGTGGCATTGCCAAAGTTGTCCGAACAGAAGTGGTACGGAATAACACAAACTGCGGCCCGCTTCCTGATGATGGTGCGCAACGTCAGCGTCAGCTACCGCAACACCTACAATCTGAATGTACCGGGCTTCCTGCCTGAAGTGGGCGATATGCTTGGTCAGAAGCGTACAAACGGCATGTTCACCCCCGGCTTGGACTTTGCATTCGGTTTCGTTGACGACTCCTATCTTGACAAAGCAAAAGGACGAGGTTGGCTGCTTGGCAGTGACAGTGTAGCCACACCTGCCACCATCGCAAAGACGGAAGACGTTCAGGTGAAAATAACACTTGAACCATTCACCGACCTCAAGATAGACCTTAACATGAGCCGTACAGACAATCGCAACAAGAGCATTCAGTATATGTATGGCGCACCGCCAACCCATAGTGGTTCATTCAACATGACAACCATCAGCATCGGCACAGCTTTTGCCAGCACAGGCTCTGCCAGCAATGGTTATTATAGCAGTGCTTTCCAGAAGTTCCGCGATAATCTGGACATCTACCAGCAGCGCGTAGAAGCACGCTATGAAGGCATTCGCTATCCCGCAGGAACGGGCATGAGCGGCACTTTCAATCCAGAGAAAGGAACTGTCAGCAAGTACAGTGCCGATGTCATGGTGCCTGCCTTCCTTGATGCCTATACGGGCAGCAAGTCGCTCGACATTTTCCCCTCGCTTCTCAAAATGCTGCCCAACTGGAGCATCAATTATAAAGGTCTCAGCAATCTGCCTTGGGTGCGCGACCACTTTAAGAGTGTCAACCTTACCCACGCCTACAAAAGCATCTATTCTGTCGGTTCCTACAACTCTTACAGCTCATGGATAGAATGCATGGGCACAGGTGGACTGGGCTTCATACAGAATACGACTACTGGCTCTTACACGCCCAACAGCCTTTTTGACGTAAGCACCGTCAGCATCAACGAGAGTTTCTCACCGCTGGTTGGTCTCAATGCTACCTTCAACAACAACATGACACTCAAGGTTGAATACAAGACCACTCGTGTCCTGAACCTGAGCATGACCAGTGCACAACTTACCGAGACAGGCTCAAAGGACTTCGTCATCGGGTGGGGCTATAAGATTAACGATTTCCGCCTGGGCGACCTTTTCCGCTCCAGGAGGGCAAGCGAGCAGGTTGCAAGGAACACCCAAGCGAGGGGCAAAGGTGCAAATTCATTGAAAGGCAATGAGAAGGAAGATAACAGCAGAACTGCGCAAAGTGCCAAAAGTGGCAAGCAGAAGATATCGCATGACCTGAATCTCCGTTTCGACTTCAGCATCCGCAACCAAAGTGCTATCAAGCGTGACCTGCAGACTAACCTCTGTGAAGCCACAAGCGGCAATATGGCCATTAAGACAAGTGCCCAAATAGACTATACTATGAGCAGAATGGTCACGATGAGCCTGTTCTACGACCGTCAGCGTTCCCAACCTCTTCTCTCAAGCAGCAGCTATCCTACCATTACGCAGGATTTTGGTATGACGATGAAGTTCTCCCTGACAAGATAACTTATTATATATATATTACGTAAAGAAGATATTATTTGAATAAATAACCAATATTGGTAATTTTTTATGGCAAAGACAATTGGTGTGCTGACGGCGATGAGCGTTGAGTTCCGTCAGGTGGCTGCAATAATGCAAGACACTCAGACGATATGTAGTGGCCCCCAGGAATTCCTTGTAGGAACAGTGGGGGAGAGTACGATAGTATTGTTACAATGTGGCATTGGTAAGGTAAATGCAGCTTCTGGAGTTACGAACCTTATTATGAAATTTCGTCCAGACGTTGTCGTTTCAACCGGTGTGGCAGGAGGTATCGACACGGGACTTGACATAATGGATATCGTGGTTGGCAAAGAGGTTTGTTATCACGATGTCTATTGCGGCGACAACTGCGATCCAGGGCAAGTGCAAGGATTGCCCAGGCTTTTCAACGGTGATGAACGCCTTGTCGGCATTGCCACGAATTTGAAGGCCGACGTTCATATTGTACCAGGCCTTATCTGTACGGGCGACCAGTTTGTCACTAATTATGATGAACTGAATGTCATCAAGGAAAAGTACCCGCAAGGCCTCGCCGTTGACATGGAGAGTGCTGCAATCGCACAAGTCTGTCATCTATGGCAAGTTCCTTGGATTAGTTTCCGCATTATCAGCGACATACCTGGTGCAAAGGCGCACTTCGAACAGTACCTCAATTTCTGGGACACAATGGCAGACAAGAGCTTTGCTGTAACGAAGGAGTTCCTGAGCAAGATGTAGAGATATATGGAAATAGGGAAATGAGACGAAAAAGGAAACATTTCTTATCATCTTATTTCCTTAATTTCATATTTTGTTGTATCTTTGCACCTGCAAACGGAGAGATGCCAGAGTGGTCGAATGGACCGCACTCGAAATGCGGCGTACTCTTACGGGTACCCTGGGTTCGAATCCCAGTCTCTCCGCTTTTTCTGCCCTCAACCAAAGGAGGCTGTGACATCCTTTACAAGGATTCTGTAAACAACTGCCAGCTAACTTCGTGTTATATAAGAAAGAGGATGTGTCAAGGTCTTGACACATCCTCTTAGACTTTAGGTGTTCTGCTTCTATTACAGAGAGATAGCACCACTGGGACATGCGTCTGCGCAAGTGCCGCACTCGGTGCACTGCTCAGGGTCGATAGAGTACTTTTCGCCCTCTGAGATTGCTCCAACAGGGCATTCGTCGATACATGTGCCGCAAGCAACACAATCGTCACTAATCACGTAAGCCATAGATTATAAAAGTTTAAATGTTTAGAAGTTTATATGTTTCTTTGTTGTAAACTGTCTGCAAAGATAACTATTTTTAGTGATAGTGTGGTATAAATGTTGGACTTTTTTCTGCTTAATCATCAAAAACAATGAATTAAGCAATAAAACGCTGCTATGTTACGTTATTTCTTTGATGCGCACAAACATTTTCAGGAGCATTATCTCGCTCGCCTTGTTTCTTTTTTTCCTTAATCTTGCGGCACAGGAGCGCAAGGTGCAGAACCGCCCATATATCGACCAGCGGAAATTCCACTATGGGTTCCTCCTTGGTCTGCACATGCAGGATATAGAACTTGAGAACAATGGTCTTATAGATTCCGAGACTGGCGAACAATGGTATGCCGAGATAGACAACTACAGTCCAGGCTTCACCGTTGGTGTGCTCGGTGACTTACGTTTGAACAAATACTTCTCGTTGCGTCTTTCACCGACAATTCATTTTGGACAGAAACATGCCAAATATCATGAACAGTGTAGTGGCTCCGACAGCACCCAGGTTTTCAAGAGCACATATATCTCTCTGCCATTAGACATTAAGTTTTCAGCTCCTCGATACAACAACTTCCGTCCTTATCTTATTGCGGGTGTCAATCCTATGGTTGACCTTACCGCCCGCAAGCACGATGCTCTGAGGCTTAATCCTTTTGACCTTTATCTTGAAATCGGAATGGGTTGCGACATTTATCTCCCTTTCTTCAAACTTATTCCTGAACTTAAGTTTTGTTTTGGTTTGCTCGACATCATAAATCGGGACAGAAGCGATCTTATCGATAATTCATTGCTGAAGTACACTAAAAGCGTGAATGGCGGCCACAGCAATATGATAGTCCTGACATTTAACTTTGAGTAGCGGGCTGTCGCTATTTCCTGTTGACAGGAATGGAGGTTTGAGCATTGTCAAACCGATTTTCCGCTGATACGAAATCTATTATAAGCTGTGGAGTTTTGTTTTGCAGACAAGACAGTTCTTCATTTTACGACGTAATTTGTACAATTTACGTCGTAAAATGAAGAAATTACGTCGTAAATTGTACAATTCACGACGTAAATTAAAGATGTCTTAAGTTGGAAAAGGGAATCTTCTCTTGTTGTGACGACAAATGCCCTTTGCTGCGGTGCATTTGCGAACTTTCATAAGATGCGATGTCGCTCTGTGCTGTCCTAACTGATTATCTGTATAAGATATGTCACCAGTGTGTAGAGCCAGTGGGTAATGATGCCTGCAATGATACCTCCGATGAAGGTGCAGGTGAAGCTGCGCGAGATGAAATGTCGGTAGCCGAGCGAGTCGAGTGTGGCGGCATCGGCGCTGAGGAATCCGCTCCAGCACATGCCCATTGCTGTGAAGACGGCAATGGCATTGCTGTCGATGATACCTTTGCTCATCATCTCTGGTATGAGACCAAGGGCAGCGCCAACGGTTCCAAGGGCTGTGATGGGGAAGGCAACCAGTTCGCTTGCCTTGAAACCGAAGAGCCATTGGAAGATGAAACCAGCCTTGCCTGCCAGATAGGGGAGCAGCTCTGTTCCCTGATAGGCGGCACCGGTATAAGTCCCTGTTTCAGGATCTCCGCTGAAAGTGAACATCATAACAAGTGTGGAGATAATGAGCACACCAGGAATAATGGCAAGTCCAACCTCTACTCCGCTCTTGCCGCCATCGAGCAAGGCATCAAGCACTCGGACAAAAAGTGTCTGATGAGGGTCCTCCGGGACTGTTTCGTAGGGAGTCTTTTCTCCCCGTTCAAGAGTCGGTATCACATCTTCGTCTTTGTACCCGGGACATTCCTTGAGTACAAGATGTTGCATCATTCTCGTGGCTATAATGCTTCCAATGATGGCTCCGACGAGTCCATAAAGAGGCTCGGTAAAGAAGCCGTGTCCCATCATAAAGATGATGACGAGCAAGCCCATTGCATAGCTGCCGGCGAAGTTGACGAGGCTGATGTGCTGGTAGCGTTTGAAATAGCGGGCAAACTGTGGATTCTTCGCTACAGAGATAATGGCAGGCTTGTCACTGAGGAATGTCATCAAGGCTCCTGCGGATGAAACGCCAGGAAGATTAAACAATGGGCGCAACACCGGCTTGAGCATCTTCTGCAGCAAATCGACCACCCCAAAGACACTGAATACCCGGCTCAATGCTGCCGTCAGCACACACATTGCCATGAGGTAGAAGACGGTGTTGAGCAGGAGGTCGTGAGCCGTCCGCATGATGGTGTTGAGCATGTTGGTAAAGCCCATCACCGAAGACAGATAGCCAAACAGACAGACGATGACTATCAGGCAAGGAATGCCGCGAGGAATCTTATTCATTGATTTCAAAATAGTTCTCAAGCGTAGTCTGTGCTTGCTTCTCCCTGTTGTCGATATCGTAAATCACCTTGCCATGCTCCAGAAGGACGATGCGGTTGCTGATATCGACAGTATGCTGCAGGTTGTGGCTGCTGACGAGAATGGTGGCTCCGGTCTCTTCGTTGTACTTCTTCAGCAAATGCTTGATGGCATTCTGGCTGCTGGGGTCGAGGAAATTGAATGGCTCGTCAAGAATAAGAACCTTGGGACGAAGCAGCATTGCCGCCATGATGCCAACCTTCTGCTTGTTGCCTGCGCTGAGGGTGCGGATGAGTTTCTTCTGACCAGTTAACTCGTCAGCCATGAAGTGCTGATACTGGGCAAGGAACTCCTGCAACTGCTCGTCGCTGGTATCTGTGAGGCGGGCAATGAACTGGAAATACTCATCGGGCGTGAGGTAGTCAATGAGGAAGCCTTCATCAACGAATGCGCCCGTCCAATCCTTCCAAATTTCTGTTTCAGCTACATTGATATCGACCGATATTTCTCCCTCAGAAAGGGGGCGGGGATCCTTCCCTGCCATTCTTACCATACCAGTGTCGGCCTTGATGAGGTCGAGGATAAGGCGGAAGAGGGTGCTCTTGCCTGCACCGTTGTTGCCAACCAAACCAAGCAGCTCTCCGCTATGGATGGTAAGCTCAGGTATATCGATGGCAACCTTTTCGCCGAATGTCTTCTTGAGCTCTTTAATTATAATGTCCATCGAATCATTTACTATTTGACGATTTACTATTTACTATTTGTTTCGATTTCGCTATTGAGGCACTCCCCCAAGGGGGAGCGGGGAGGGGGCTAATTTCTTGAAGCCCTGAATCCTTCCATATTCTTATATCTTCGAGCCATGAAGCGTTGATAGACGTTGCGAAGCCAATACTGGTGGCTGACGATGCCTGCTATGCCGAGCAGGGCAAGCAATACGTATCCCCAAGGCTCACCAAACAAGGCCGTAGCCCCTTTCTCCAGTCCTAATGGCAGGAAGAGGATGACCGTACTGACTACCTGTTGCGTTGTATTGCCTTGTTTGCTTGTTATCTTTGTGTTCATTGGCAAGGTGTTGCTGTTATAGACGGCCATCTGGAAGAGTAGGGGATAGACAACTCCTGCCGTGAAGAAGAAGTAGCCAATGTTCATCCATACAGACATCTTGCCGATTACCATCAGCGGCAACAGGATGATGGGCGGGATGAACAGAAGCAGCACGTTGAAGTAGTATTTGGCCGTGAGCAATTGCAGGATGCTCTCGCGGCGGCTCATCAGCCCGTCAATGTAGTTGCCTTCGTAACACATGATGGTAACAAGCGTCATCATGCCAAGGATGATGTAGTTGTAGAGGCAGATGAACGAGCGCATGAAGTTATTGTCATAGACATCGCTGAAGTACATGATGAGGCTGAACGTAACCATGAAACCGATGCCAACAAAAAAACTCATCCTCACCGTCTTGTTTCGCATCCTTTGCTTTACTTCAAGCTTAAGGTATTCGCCGAGCTTGCCGTAGCGGTTCAGGAAGTTGAACTGCGTAGCGTGCTTGATTTCCTTTTCCTCCTTCTTGCCGACCTCATCATATACCATTCCCATCTGCAGGCGGTAGTTTGCCCAATAGAGGAACGCAATAAGGGCACCGGCACAGAGGAAGGGCAGGAGTTCCCATTTCAGGAAGTCGTACATCAAGATGGTACAGGGCATATCCAGAGGGTTCTTGTCGGGCACCATCACGATGGCAAGTAAAGCACCATGAATGGCCATAGGGAGCAATGTCCAAGCCAAATGCTTCAGGATGAGTGCACGGCAGAAGAGGTAGGCGAAACCGTTGGCAACAAGCAACAGCCACCAGCCAAGCAACCATCCGAAGAATGCCCCCCATCCCAAGGGAACTGCGATAGCAATCAGGCCGAAGGGAACGAGCATGAAGCCCCAATAGAGATTGCCCCATGCAAAGCCAGAGCGGGTGAGATAGACGTTCATTAGGAACGAGCGGCGGATGGGCAGCAAGGAATATGGCTGTACATTTTGTGCTGGTGTCTCTTGAAGGGCAAAACGCATCCAGAAGTCTATCATCAGGACAAAAAGCAAACCGCCATCGAACACATGGAATGCAGCAACACCATTGTAGCTGTGTCTCATGCCCATCGCCATTACGACACCCATGAAGAGCAAGATTGCGGCATAGTAAAGCCACATGAATGCAATAAGGAACTTCATAAAGCGGTTCTTGTCGAGCATGGGATGCCGCATCTCCTTGAGGTTGGCATTCTTGCTAATCAGTCTATAGAGTTGATACTTATTCATTGTGCCAGATACTTTTCCGCTTCCATTGCTGCTTTGGCACCGCTTCCGGCGGCAATGACTGCCTGGCGGTATTTTGCGTCTGCCACATCGCCTGCGGCAAAAACACCAGGAATACTTGTGCAAGGCGTATTGCCTTCGGTGATGATATAACCTTCTTCATTGGTTTTGAGCCAAGGGGAGAAGAGTTCGCTGTTGGGATGATGTCCGATGGCAAGGAAGAAACCGTCGATGGGCAGGTCGTACCGTCTCTCGTCGCTTTCCCCTTTCCTGTAAATAAGGTGTGCGCCTTCCACACCATTCTCGCCATAAAGGCCAATGGTGTTCGTCTCGAAAAGCACTTCTATCTTCTCATTGCTGAAGATGCGTTCCTGCATGATTTTACTGGCACGAAGGAATGGCTTGCGGACAATAAGATAAACCTTCGAGGCAATGCCCGCCAGATAGGAAGCCTCCTCGCAGGCCGTATCGCCGCCACCAACCACAGCTACCACTTTCTTGCGGTAGAAGAAACCATCGCAAGTAGCACAGGCACTAACGCCTCTGCCCATGTACTTCTGCTCGTCGCCCAGGCCAAGGTACTTGGCACTTGCACCCGTTGCAATGATGATACTATCGGCTGTCCATTCTTCGCCACCATCGAGAGTGACGCGGAAGGGACGTACGTCAAGGTCAACTTTTGTACAGGCATTCGGCAGCATCTTTGTCCCAAAGCGTTCTGCCTGCCTCCGTATGTTGTCCATCAGTTCGTTGGCATCAACGCCGTCTGGGAATCCGGGGAAGTTCTCCACCTCTGTGGTGATAGTTAGCTGTCCGCCAGGCTGAAGCCCTTCAAGCAATGTTGGTTGAAGATTGGCCCGACCTGCATAGATGGCAGCAGTATAGCCTGCAACCCCGCTGCCTATGATAAGGAGTTTTGTATGGCTCATCTCATGTCGTTGATTAGAACATTGGGATATTCACTTTCTTTGAAAGAAAAGAAGTCGTTGGCAAGTTGAACATTGCCTTGGAAGCCGAGAACGCTGACACGTTGCCAGTTGTTATCTTCAAGGACACGGATGCATAGCGGTTGATAATCGCTCTTGCGGATATCGACATATACTTCTTTGACATCCATCTTGGGATATTTGGCCTTGAGATATACCTCATAGACTGATTCGCCACGCAACACAGTTTCTTTCACCGTCATCTTGAACCCTTTCTTGTAGATGCCCATGAAGGTATAGGGGTTCATGGCTGCCATTTCCTTTCGGGAAGGCTCGTCGATGTTCACCTCATTGCTGCTGGCTACATAGCACCATCGGGTTTGCCCGTCGTACCAAGTTGTCACACCATCTGCCTCAAGTTTCATTTTACTTTCCTGAATCCACATTGTGCCTGTGGCAGAAAGTTTTTCTGTCGCACCGGAAAACAGGGTGGCCTTGTATTCTATCTTTACATTGCCAGCCTTCCGAATGCGGTCGGCCGCAATGTCAAGCACCTTCATGGCATCTTGAGCAAATAAAAGGTGAAAAGGTGAAAAGGTGAAAAGGTGAAAAAGAAATACAAGTGTGATACGTCTCATTTTAATTCCCTAACTCTTTGACTTTTTAATTATTCAACTACCTCAAGTTGTCTATTATCATCATCAGTTGTTCTTCGCTGACACAAAGCACTTCTCTTGGCTTGCTGCCTTTAGCAGGGCCAACTACTCCTGCCTTCTCAAGCTGGTCCATCAGACGGCCTGCTCGGTTGTAGCCGATAGAGAACTTGCGTTGTATCATGCTTGTGCTGCCGTTCTGCTCGCTGACTATCATGCGTGCGGCATCCTCAAACATCGGATCGAGGTGCGTCATATCGACATCGGCAATACCTCCTTCTTCATCTCCTTCCAACGGAACTTCCGGCAGGAGATAGGGGGAAGTATAGCTTTGCTGCTTTGCAATGTAGTGGACAATGTCTTCCAGTTCGTTTGTGTCAATGTAGGCACATTGAATACGAATAGGTTCCGAACCTGTCATCAAAAGCATGTCGCCCTTGCCTACAAGTTGGTTGGCACCGGTTCGGTCAAGGATAGTCTTGCTGTCAACACCTGTTGTTACTTTGAATGCCATGCGAGCAGGGAAGTTGGCTTTGATGGTTCCTGTAATGATATTGGCTGTCGGACGTTGCGTTGCAATAATCATGTGGATGCCGACAGCACGAGCCAATTGTGCGATACGGGCAATCGGAAGCTCTATTTCCTTGCCTGCTGTCATAATAAGGTCGCCATACTCATCAATTACCACAACGATGTATGGCATGAAGCGGTGTCCGTTCTGTGGATTGAGCTGTCGTTCACGGAACTTCTCGTTGTATTCCTTGACGTTCCTTGCGTGAGCCTTCTTCAGGAGGTCGTATCGGTTGTCCATCTCTACGCAAAGGCTTTTTAGTGTTTGAATTACCTTGTTGACATCTGTAATGATGGGTTCTTCTACATCCTCATTGCCTTCGACTTGTGCCAGGAAATGGTTGACGATTGGGGCATATAGGTTGAATTCAACCTTCTTTGGATCAATCATAACTAGCTTTAGTTCTGCCGGGTGCTTCTTGTAGAGGAGAGACGTAATGATTACATTTAGGCCGACGGACTTGCCCATACCGGTTGCACCGGCTACGAGCAAGTGCGGCATCTTCGTAAGGTCGGCGATATAGACTTCGTTGGTAATGGTCTTGCCGAGGGCCATGGGAAGTTCATAGTCTGTTTCCTGGAACTTGCGGCTGTTCAAGATGCTTTCCATAGAAACCATCTGAGGTTTCAGGTTCGGCACTTCTATGCCAATTGTGCCTTTTCCTGGGATTGGAGCAATGATGCGGATGCCGAGAGCACTAAGGCTTAGAGCAATGTCGTCTTCAAGATTGCGGATTGTGCTGATACGAATGCCAGGGGCTGGCGTGATTTCGTATAACGTGATGGTGGGACCTATCGTTGCCTTTGTGTTGGGCATTATTTCCACGCGGAAGTTGCTCAAGACGGTCTTAATACGTTCTTTGTTGTTGCGCTGCTCCTCCATGTCAATTGAGTTTGACGTGTCGTTGTAGTGCGTGAGCAGGTCAATGGTGGGATATTTGTAGTTCTCAAGGTCAAGTTTGGGGTCGTATGGCTCCAAGGTCCGACCGTCTGTGAGGTTCGCTTTCTCTGGCTCGTGTCCAACAACTACAGTTATGTCGTCTGCATCTCCCTTTTCCTCAACTTCTTCGTTGACAGAGCTATGTGGCGTGAGACTTGAATCAAGTTGCTCTTCCTCGCCAAATTCTATTGTCGTGGCTGTTTCTGAAGCTTCGTCGGAAAAAGGCGCATGTCCTGCCTCTGCGTTTCCTTCCTCGCTGTTTGGCATCAGCGGATACTCAACCTCATGTCCTTCTGCCTTTGTCTCTTGCTCCTGCTGTTTATGGATAACAAGATGACGGATGAGAGTGATTGTCTCGTCGCTGAGATAGAACAGATAGAGTAGGGCGGAAAGAATGAAGATAAGCAGTG
The DNA here is from genome assembly GCA_947304115.1 of uncultured Prevotellaceae bacterium. Taxonomy (GTDB): domain Bacteria; phylum Bacteroidota; class Bacteroidia; order Bacteroidales; family Bacteroidaceae; genus Physcousia. The sequence continues at coordinate 29,697 of CAMZAE010000022.1, forward strand.
TGCCGAGGCCGCCTACTTTTTCCATTAAGAACTGCAGTTCGTTGCGACCAATCATGCCTCCCCAAATGATATATGTGTCTTGGACTAAGTTTGGGAACAGATGGACTATGTAAGCAGCGAAAGCAGATGACCATGCCATGATTATCATGCAGTTGAGAAACCACAGATGAAGCCTCACTTTAGCTATGCCCATGATGCGGATGCTTGTAGCAAGCATAAGGATGGGAATCAGGATGGATGATAGGCCGAAGGTGTTGTCCATCATCCAATGGGCCACATGATAGCCCCAAAGCCCAAGCCAGTTTGCTGCTGTATATGAGTCGCTATTGATGTGGGCCATGTCACTTGCTCCTGTAAAGATATGGGAGATGAGAGCAATTAGAATAGCCAAAGAGAGAATGGCGAGCACTGTCCCCCAAACAAAGCGGAGGTTGTCGCCATGCTCGCTACGTACTTCTGGATCTATGTCACTCTGATCGCTGATGCTGGAACGAAACCAACTCAATGAACGTATCAACGCTGATTGTTTTGCTCCTGTTGCCTTGCGTTTCTTGCCTGTCCAACCAGATGATTTATTGTTTTTTACGCTCTTTTTAGCGTCCATCGTGTTCTTTGTTTAATCTTGTTTCTTTGTTTTTGAACCGATTACTCCTCACCTTCGGCAATCATGATGGTGACACGGTTCTGGTCGTTGTTGTTCGGATAGGGCTGTATTGTGTCGCCCTTCGAGTCTGTTGTGATGCGGCTTGGCTCGATGCCAAACTTCTTCGTCAGGAGTTTCGTGACAGACTCGGCACGCTCTCTTGCAAATCGTGCATTGTTTTCAGAAGTGCCTGTGCCCTTGTCTGCATATCCCGTCACAACGACTTTGGCTGAAGGATGTGCCTTGAGCCAGTCTGCCATCTCCTTAACCTTTGGCATTTCCACGGAAGAAACTTCTGTCTGGCGAATCGTGAAGAACACATCGCGGCGGTTGTTGATCTTTGTCAAGACAGCAGGAGGAGTTGGCTCTGGTTCTTGGATTGCAGGGAGGACTTCATTGTTCTTGGTAATTCCCACGTTAGTGTTGGCAATCGATGCGTCTGTGGTCATGTCGGAGATGTCGGAACCGCCGGAAGTGTCAGAATCCTTGTGAGAGCCTTTAAGCTTATGGGACAGGCCGAACTTGTATGTCAAGCCCAACTGAGCTGTTAGCTGCATACTGTTGTAGCGGTCTTTTAACATGTTTGCAGCGACTTCCATGTTGATGCTGATGTGTTTGGAGATGTTGTAGTCTAATTGGGTACCAATGCGTGCATTGTGACAGAAGTGTGCTCCGTCGTAGCCGGCTGGTTGACTGCCAGAACTTGCAGAAACCTTGCCATTGTCCCATGAATAATTCGCGCCAACACCGAGAATCAAATAGAGGTTCAACGGATAATAATCCTTCTTGTTCAAGAGCGTTATCATGTTGACCAGCAAGTCAATGTCCGTTGTCAGATACTTGTATCTGTACCAGTAGTCATTAGTGTCGCTTATGTATCCGCCCTTGTTCCATAATCCGTTGAAATGCAGTCGGGCACCGATGTAAGGTGTGAAGAACGAACCGAAGCTAAGGCTGGCAGTGGGAGAAATGGTATTCCATTTGTCGAAGTTGGCAAGCATGGTTTGGACACCACCTTGCATACCGATGAAAAACTGAGGATATGTAACATGTTTTTCACTCTCTTGGGCACTTGCCGTTATCGTTGAAAGCATTAAGAAAGCAACGATACATTTTCTTCTGAATTTATTCATGTCTTTGTTCTTTTATCTATTATGGTACAAAGGTATGAATATTTATTAAAACAGCCAAACATATTTCTCAAAAACCTAAAAGATAATAATAAAAACGTTAGATACTTCGCAAAAACAAGAATTATCTCAAAGCTATAAACATCTCTCAGAGCACACAATAACCCTTACTCCCGAAACTGCAGTAATTCCTGCGAAATCATACAAAATTTATAAACCCTTTAAGGCAAGAAATCCTTCCTCCCGTTATGAGAAAGTCCTTCCCATCGGCCAAGTTCTTTATTTTACGTCGTAAATTGTACAATTCACGACGTAAAATATAGAATTTGCGACGTAAAACATACAAATTACGTCGTAAAATATAGAATTTGACCAAAGGCGCAGATATTCTCTTCGTGTTAAAGATGTAAACAAAAAGGGCTAAAACAATTATTATCATCAGTTTCCCC
>CAMZAE010000023.1 GCA_947304115.1 uncultured Prevotellaceae bacterium
GTTCACGTCGCCTTTCTTGACGGGCCAGCCTGCTGTGATAACCAAGTCGAAGTCATCCTTGTCTGCATCCTGGAGGATGTTCTCGCCATAGACGATGTAGCCGGTGTTGGCGCTGATGTCGCGGGTGCAGTTGGTGGCGTCTTCGCCTTCAGCGAGCACGAGGGCGTTGCCGGGCTTGCCATACTTTTCGTCGTTACCGTAAACTACAACGGTGCCTTTGTCAACCCATTCGTAAGCGTATGTGCCGTGAACGCCACCTTCGGTGAGAGGCTCTACAGCAAAGCTTGTGCCCAAGGTGATTTCTATTTCATCGTAGTCTTCTTCAGGAATCTCGGTGTCAAAGTCTTCGGGATCACCTACAACGAGGAGCACGGGCTGGCCGGGTGCGGCTGCCTCCACTTCGTTGAATACATAGTGAGCCTGTGCGCCTTCCCTGATGGCACCCTGATAAGCATAAATCTTGGCATCGCTGTCTTCTGATACTGAGAAGCCGACGGGATAGCACTTGAAGGTCATGCTGTTGGGCAGTGCAGGCAGGATAGCGCTCTCTGCCACATCTTCGGATTCGTCGAACTTATCGACGTCGATTGGCTCAATGTAGAGGGCGCTGCTGGAAGCCACGTTGTCGTTCTCCCATGTGACAAAGTTGTGATTAGCATTTGCGCCATGGAGATAGACAGGCTCGGTGTAGTAACCTTCACCATTGAGCTTGCGGGCCTCGATGACCACCTTGCCATAACCTACGGCACGGACGTTGAAGAGTGCGGGAACGAGACCGAGCGTCAGACAGGTGCTGCGCTCATTGCCGCCCAGGTAGAGGCCGCTCTTGTGCTGGATAGCGTATGCGCTGTCGCCCTGGTTCACAAAGCGGAAGGCAGCCACATCATATTCGTTTAGCTCGTCCTCATCAACGAAATGAACTTGATGACCGATCTTTACTTCGGAAAGGTCGTCAGGTGTCACGAGTTCGCTTGTTGTGGTTTGATTCCCCTCTTCTCCAGTTGTAGATGTCTCAACAACGGCAGGAGAAACAACGTTATCGAACAGGTTGCCAAAGGTTTCGTTGATAGCACCATCTTTGTTCCACTTGTGTGCGTCGTAGTGCTTTTCGCTGTCGAACCTGATGAGGTACCACTGGTCTTCTTCAACGGGGTTGGCTGCGGTGAAGATGTCGCTTGCGCTATTCTGGATGGCTTCGGTGTAGGCTTCAACCTGTTCTTCTGTGTAGGCACCGCCATAGAGGTATGTGGTGGCATCTTCCAGTATGGTTGCCAGGGCACCCACTTCGCTGTCTGCGCTCCAGAAGCCTGGGGCGTCGCCCACTTCAACCAGTTCGGTCAAGTTCTTGTTGGCGTCAATAGCATTTTTCAGTGCGGTCGGATCTACGATGAGCGCCTTGAATGCGTCGAGGGTGTCTCTCAGGTGATTGTAGTCATCTATTACCATTGTCTCCTGGTCAACAGCCTTTGCATTGGCAAGGGCTTTCTCTATGTCTGTGGCAGCTTGTCCCATCTGGCTCCAGCGTGTGTTGCCCATGATGGTCAGGTTGTAGAGCTGGAAGAAAGCGAAGTGACCATAGCCGCGTGTTGAACTAATACCTGCGCCGGCGGTGTCGTCGATGTAGAATCGGAAATACTTGTAGCCGCCTTCGGGGAGGGTGATGCCGTTGGCGGAATATGTCCTGCCTGCGCTGACTGCATTTGCAGAGAGGTCGAATGTTCCGAGGTTGTTCCATCCGTTTTCAGTGAGGTTCGACCATTGGCCTTGTGAAACTTCTTTTGAAACAACACTTTCATCATTCGTGCCAAACACGCCAAGCTTGGTGATATGGTCGTTAGAGACATTGCGGCGAATCATGTAGCACTGGATGGTGTTTTCGATTGGTTCTGTGAAGGCAACCTGGAAGTAATGGGAGTGGGCGGGTACTTGATCTCCTTGCCATGTGCTGTGCCAATAGGTGCCGGTGGCTTCGCTGAGCACATTGTCGAAACTGCCTTCTGTGGGATCTGTGAAGGGGCTGCTGAACTGGTCGGTGGAAGTGATGAGGCCTTCGCTGCGCTCTGTGACGAACTTGAGGTCCTTTGCATCGGCAATGGCTGCCTCTGCCTCGGCAATAGCGTCTTGGAACATGGAGACGAGCAGCTCGTGGTTCTTGATGGGAGCGTATGCATTGACAAGCGTCTGAACTTCGTCGTCGTTGACGGGTTCCAGAATCCACTGGCTGGCTCCGGCATCGGCACTCCATCCCACGATGTTGCTGGCTTGGCCTGAGCCGCTGCCATGTCCGTTGCAGTGCATGAATGCATAGCCGCCGCCTGTGCTGGGCTTTATGGCTACAACAATCTTGCCGTCTGCTCTGCGCTCAATGAACTGGAAGTATGTCTTTGTCTCGCTGTCGGCGGTCAGTGTGGCCTGGGCGCTCATTGTGCAGGTTGCCAGGATGCCGTCTGTGGCGATGTTCATAAACTTGACGAGAACGGAGTCGCTATTTGTGGGCAGATTGGTGATGTTCCAAAGGTAGCGGCAGTCGGTGTTATCGACGGTTGCCCACATGGCCTTGCCTTCGAGGGTGGCGTACATGGCCTTGGTGGGATGGGTGGTTTGGGTTTCCATGAGTTCTTCACCGGTCTCCTCATCAAACTCTCCGGTCGCAACAGTTTCTGTTTGAGTCCACGTCAAGGCACTGACAACACGATAGTTGCCATCGGCAATGCTCAGCTTTACACGCGTGCTGAGGAGGGCAGTATTGGTGTCCTCTAAGTTTTGGATGAGTGCCTCAATCTCTTCAACGGTGGCTTCCTCTTTCTCTTGTAAGATGTTTAATGCTGTGGCAAGATATCCCAGCATTTCGTTTTTGAGGTCGTCGCTGTAGTCGTACTGTCCAATCTCTGTGCCCTTTTCGAGGGGGAAGGGTTCGTTGTTAAAGTACGAGTACTTGCCATAACAGGTGTTGAGTTCGCCCATGGCAATCTGAAGATCAGTCTTGGTTTCAATCACAGCCTCGTAGATGGTCATACGGCGCGAAGTATAATCTGAATTCAGACCATCGCCCCATGTAACGGGACCAACGCCGCTGTTGCCCATGTCGATGTACTGGCCGGAGGCGTTCTTAAAGCCGACATAGCCCTCACACACTCCTGTGCCAACTTCGATGGTGAAGTATTTGGCTTCATTCGACATCTTCACTGAGCCACCGCTGCTTGTACCTTCGATGAAGATGTAGCGTCCTGTGATGTCGTTCTTGGCAGCATAGGTCGTGGTCCCTCCTTCTGTTAATACCTCGAATGTCCAAACGTACTTCATGGCATCAGCGCCAGTGGGCAAAGTTTGGGAAAGAGTGGCTGCGAAAGTGCCGTTGTTGTCATACAGCCAAGAACGCTTCCCATTTACGTCTTGTCCGTTCCCTTGAATGACATACTTTTTGCCAACCACAGGTGTTGCCGTGGACTCGCCAGTTCCTGTCAACAATGTTTGGTCTGCCATCGCGGAGGTGGCTGCAAACAGAGACAGAACTAACGTGGCTAAGAAAGTAAATTTCCTTTTCATAATGAGTTAGTTTTAAGTTAATAAAAAGAGTTATTATAATATATATATATATGTATGTATAGCGTATTGGTCATAATCCACTGCAAAGCTAAGCATTTTATTCCATATAAATACACATTCGGCAGCCCATGACGAGAGATTTATGATAATTTAACTTTTTCGAGGCAAGGACAGATGCATGTTTTGCCGGCAGTTGAGGCCGTTCCTTCATTTTCCTGCCAATATGTTTGGTGATTTCAGAGAAAACCTGTAATTTTGTGGCAACAAATCATCATACAGTCCTCCTACTACCCAAACGCTAAATGGCTCATCGTAGCGATAGGGCTTGAAAATACGGTTCAGGTTGTACATCAAATCGATTTTTGCGCCAATCATGCAGAAATTGTATGGCTCGCAGTTCTCGATGCCTTTCACCAATTCCTGCACATCCTTTGGAATGCTGGCTTCTTGTGACATAGCAAAAAGTCCGGCACGCAAAGCAATGGACTTATTCATGTATTTTCCCATGCATAAATCTATTTGCGGGCGCAACATGCGGAAGAATTTCTCCTGGCGCACATACTCAGACATGGAATAGTTGAGGCCAATGCTGCCACTCATGAACAGGTTGTCCCAAAATTTATACTTATGTGGAACAGGCCTGTTCAGCCATATAGAGTCTTTTGCCGTTTGAGCAGCCCCTGTAAGTGTCATTGCTCCGAAGAACAAAAGGAGTAAGTATTTAACAAACATTCCGCGCTTCATGGTTTCTCTTCTTAATCATTTCCTTACCCTCATAGTCTCAATTTTTATGAATAAGTAATAATCTATTATAGATAATAGCCATGCAAAAGTAACAAAAAAAACAATATACAAAACTTTCTTAACTTTTTTTATATTTTAGACCTCCTCTTGAAAATCGTAACTATATATTTTCAAACGCCTTGTGGAGGAATGGCCAGCGCTCCACAGGGCATTAAGAGACAGCACACACAATCCCCCCTGAGCTAATAAGCGCAGGGGGGATTGTTATGTTACTATAGTCATTGAATAGTGTCTGCGAGGCAGGCATCAAGCAGAGCGGCGATGGCTTCCTTGTCGAGATGCTGCCCGATGAAGACCAACTTCTGCATGCGGTCGCCGTACCGGTTGTCCCAGTCGCGGCGGAGGTTGGCGTCGCGTTGCTTCATAGCTTCCAGTTCGCCAGCGGGCATTGTGGCGTACCACTGCCCGACATTCTGCAACTTCACCTGCTTGCCGGCCTGCTCGAAGAGGTAGCAGATGTCCTCCTCGCCTTTGAAGTAGCAGATGCCCTTGGCACGGATGATGTTCTTTGGCCAAAGGCGTGCCACGAACTGGTCGAATTCGCTGAGTCTCATGGGCTGTCGGCGGTAATAGACAAAGGTGCCGATGCCGTACTCCTCGGCCTCGCCCTCATCGTCGTGGTGGTGATGGTGTTCATGCTCATGTCCATGCTCGTGTTCATGTTCATGTTCATGGTGATGCTCGTGGTGGCTCCCCTCCTCGGGGGAGGGGGCTTCTATCTCCCTTACCCATGTTGCACTGGTTGCCACCTTCTCGTAGTCGAAGAGGTTTGTGTTGAGCAGCCTGTCAAGCTCCACGTCGCCGTAGTTGCACGGGATGATTTGTGCCTTGGGCTGTATGCCGCGAATGATTTGGCGGATGCGTTCCAGTTCGTGCGGCTCCACGTCGGCAGCCTTGTTCAGCAGGATGATGTTGCAGAACTCTATCTGCTGGATGACGAGGTTCTCGATGTCCTCCTCGTCAATGTTCTGCTTCGTGAGGCCTGTGCCGCAGTCGAATTCGTCCTTCAGCCGCAGGGCGTCCACTACGGTGACGATGCAGTCGAGGTGAGGCACGCCGTTCTTCGTCACCTCCGGCGCCATGCGAGCCATCTCGCAGATGGTCTGTGCAATGGGTTCCGGTTCGCAGATGCCGCTGGCCTCGATGACGATGTAGTCAAACCTCTGAAGGGCAATGATGTCGTAGAGTTGCTGCACGAGGTCCATCTTGAGCGTGCAGCAGATGCAGCCATTCTGGAGGGCCACAAGGCTGTCGTCCTGGCTGCCCACGATGCCGCCCTTTTGGATGAGTTCGGCATCAATGTTCACTTCACCTATGTCGTTGACAATGACTGCAAAGCGTATGCCGCGGCGGTTCGAGAGAATGCGGTTCAGTAGGGTTGTCTTGCCGCTGCCCAGATAGCCCGTCAGCAGCAGCACGGGAATGGAGAATTGCATGGGTTGAAAAGGTTAAGGGGGTTAAAAAGTTAAAAGGTTAAGGGGTTAAAGGGGGGTGTTGATTTTGATGCCGAGTTCTGTGATGCCGTGCATGGTCTCGTGCGTCATAAGGTGATGGATGCAGATGGTGACAATCTGTCCTTCTTTTTGCTGAAAGGGTAGTTGTCTGTCCTCATACTGGTGGTGGTTGACGCCTTTTGTCAGCGCATTGCCTTCTGTGTCGTTCAAGGGGTAGCGCACAGTGTCGCATCTGGAGATGAGGCCTGTCCCGTTGCGTTGCTCCACAGCAAGTACAATGTCTTGTATGCCAACGTATGCCACGGTGCGCAGCCCTATGGCAAGTGTGCCATCGTGGATGTCCCTGACAGACTTTGGTATGTCAAAGCAAATGGTGTCGCACCTGTCCCAGCCCTCCGCAGACAATGGCTTGTAACTGTGGAACACTGTGCCGCCCGTGCAGGATAGAATAATGGAAGATAGAAGAAGATAAAAGGATATAGAGGGAGACAAAAGACGATACCTATGGCAGCTTCCAATAGTATTGTCCTCTATCTTCGCCGAAAAAAGCGGCATCTTTTCCTCTGACTTCTTATACATTCTTTTCTTATTCTTCACTCTTCACTTTCTTCTTGTGCTTTTTCTTGCGCTTCTTCGAGTCGAAGCGGTTGAGGTCTTCCTGTGTGGCGAGGTCGAGCGGGTGCTCTGGCTCCTTACGCCCGCCTTCTTCGAGCGAAAGGGGCTTCTCGCCCTGCTGGTTCATCTTGATGACCTCTTTTGCCCGCGCTGCACTGATGGTGACGAGGTTGGAAGGTGTGCGTCTGTCGGTGGAGTAGGTGACGAGCAGCCTCAAGATGTCTGCCTTGAAGTAGTAGTACTCGGAATCTTGTGTGTAGAGCACCGCATCGCGCGGCGGCAACTTATGGGAGGCCTCGACATATTGGTCAACCTCATAGTTCATGCAGCATTTCAGTTTGGCGCATTGGCCGGCCAGTTTCTGCGGATTGAGGCTCAGGTCCTGGAAGCGTGCGGCACCTGTGCCGACGCTCTGGAAATTCTTGAGCCATCCTGCACAGCATAGTTCGCGTCCGCAGGGGCCGAAGCCGCCAATGCGTCCTGCCTCCTGGCGTGCACCAATCTGTTTCATCTCGATGCGCACATGGAACGTGTCAGCAAGCACTTTGATGAGCTGACGGAAGTCGACGCGTCCGTCGGCAATGTAATAGAAGATGGCCTTGCCTCCGTCGCCCTGATACTCCACGTCGCCAATCTTCATCTCGAGGCCGAGATCTTTGGCTATCTGTCGGCTCTGTATCATGGTGTCGTGCTCTCGTGCCTTGGCCTCTGCATAGCGCTCCATGTCGCCCTCTCGTGCGAGGCGGTACACCTTGCGTATCTCCTCGTTGGGCTTCAGGTTGGCGTGCTTCATCTGCAAGGGTACGAGCTTGCCTGTCAGCGACACCACACCGATGTCGTGCCCAGGATTGGACTCCACTGCCACGATGTCGCCCTTCTTGAGCGGCAGACCTTCGCTGTTATGGTAGTATGCCTTGCGTGTGTTCTTGAACTGCACCTCGACGAGGTCCGTAATCTCATTGTTGCCGGGCACATCGGCAAGGTAGTCGTAGGTGTTGAGCTGGGCGTAGTGCCCTGTATTGGCGCTTTGGGCAGAGAAACCATGCCCACGCTCGCCGCTTAAGTATTGTTTATCCATTCTTCAGTAGTACAATCATTTTCAGTGCGAGGTCGAAGAATACCATGCGGGCATTGACGTTCTGGGAGATGTCGCGCTGGGCATCGCCCAGTTCGTTCATTATGCCCACGACGTTGCGTTCATTGATGAATGGTGCAAAGCGTGTGCTGAAGTTCTCCTCCTCACGACCGAGGTAGTTTATCTGTGGCTGGTGAAAGTTATATATGTAGTTCTCGCGCAATTGCTGCTGGAAGTATTCGAGCATCCGCTTCTGCCGCTCACGGCCAAGCTCGCTGACCGAGAGTGCCCAAAGATGCATGTCCTTGATGCGACGGGCATAGCTGTGGCGCATCAGTTGTATGAAGAGTTCAAAGAACTGCTTCTGTTCCGAGTCGTGCAGCATCCGCTTCAGGGCCTCTGTGTAACTGCCCTGGGCGATGTGGGCAAGGAGCGCTGCATCTTCCTGTGGCATGTCGTGACGTGTTTGCAATGCTTCGCTGATGGCTTCTTCTGGCAAAGCGGGTATGTTGATGCGCTGCACGCGGCTCTGTATGGTGCCGAGAACGAGGTCAGGTTCTTGGCTGACGAGCAGAAAGTGTGTGCCGAAGGGAGGTTCCTCAATGAGCTTGAGGAGCTTGTTGCCCGTCTGCTCATTCATACGCTCCGGCAGCCAGATGATGACGACCTTGCGTCCGCCCTGGCTCGACTTGAGTGCCAGCTTCTTCTGCAGGTTGTCGCTCTCCTGCACATAGATGACAATCTGCTGGTTCTCGGCTCCAATGTCCTCCAACCATTCCTCGGTGTCGAAGTAGGGAGAGCGGCTTATCTGTTCGCGCCATTCCTGAAGGAAGTCGTCCGAGACCGGACGGTCGCTGCTCTTACCTTTATATATAGGAAAAGAGAAGTGTAGGTCGGGATGTGCCCAAAGGGATGTCATCCGGCAGTCGGAGCATGTGCCGCAAGCGCCTTCATCTGTGGGATGCTGACAGAGAAGCATCTGTGCAAAGGCAAGCGCCAGCGGCAGCTTGCCGGCACCCTTCGGTCCGCAGAACATAATGGCATGAGGCAGCTTGTCCTCTTCAAGCAGTCGCCGAAGATGTCTTTTTACCTCTTCCTGTCCGATGATGTCGCTGAAAGTCATTTCCTTTATAGACCATTTTTCTGCAAAGGTACAAAATAATTCTTAATTCTTCTTTCTTAATTCCTAATTTCTTTATATCTTTGCGCCGAAAAGGTAAAAGCTAAATAATTAATTGGCAAATGAGAGACTTCAAAGAACTTAAAATAGCAGTGGCAGGCACAGGCTATGTCGGCTTGTCTATCGCTACGCTTCTCAGCCAACACCATCAGGTAACGGCTGTGGATGTTATCCCTGAGAAAGTGGAGAAGATAAACAATCGCATCTCACCAATACAAGACGAATACATCGAGAAGTATTTGGCAGAGAAGAAACTGAACCTGAAGGCCACGCTCGACGGTGCCAGCGCATACAAGGATGCAGACTTCGTAGTCATTGCCGCCCCCACGAACTACGATCCCGTCAAGAACTTCTTCGACACGCATCATATAGAGGATGTCATCGACCTTGTTCTCAGCGTCAATCCCGATGCTGTCATGGTTATCAAGAGCACCATCCCCGTGGGCTATTGCCGTAGCCTCTATGCCAAGTATGCATTGACGTTCCTCAGCAAGCCGGAACTGAAGGGCAAGAAGTTCAACCTGCTGTTCTCGCCTGAGTTCTTGCGCGAGAGCAAGGCTCTCTACGACAACCTTTATCCCTCGCGCATCATCGTCGGCTATCCTAAAATCCTCGATAATAGCGACAACAAATTTGCAGAAGAGAATGCTGCAATTGCCGCCATTGGCAATCCCGACATCAAGGCGTATGCCGAGACATTCGCCAAACTTCTGCAGGAAGGCGCAGAGAAGCCCGACATTGACACGCTCTTTATGGGTATGAAGGAAGCGGAGGCTGTCAAGCTCTTTGCAAATACTTATCTGGCTCTGCGCGTCAGCTATTTCAATGAACTTGATACCTATGCAGAGATGAAGGGGCTTGACTCCAAGGCCATCATCCGAGGTATTGGACTTGACCCGCGCATCGGCACGCACTATAACAACCCTTCTTTTGGCTACGGCGGCTATTGTCTGCCCAAGGACACCAAGCAGCTTTTGGCCAACTACCAGGATGTGCCGCAGCAGATGATGACGGCCATCGTGGAGAGCAACCGCACACGCAAGGACTACATTGCCGACGCGGTGCTCCGTATGGCAGGCTATTACAGTGAGAATGCCGAGTGGAACAGCCAGAGCGAGCAGCATTGCATCATCGGTGTCTTCCGCCTCACCATGAAGTCGGGCAGCGACAACTTCCGCCAGTCTGCCATTCAGGGCATTATGAAGCGCATCAAGGCCAAGGGAGCCGAGGTCATTATCTACGAGCCTACGCTTCAGGACGGCGAGAGTTTCTTTGGTTCACGTGTTGTGAACGACCTCGATGCCTTCAAGAAACAATCGCAGGCCATCGTCGCTAACCGCTACGAAGCCTGCCTTGATGATGTCCGCGACAAGGTCTATACCCGCGACATCTTCGGCTGCGACTAAGCCTATATTAAGCTTTGTAGTCTTCGCTTGTTGTTACGACTTGTGTGTTCTTCGGGTTGCTGTCTGCTTCGCGGAACCAATCGCTGTACTCGATGTAGTGGCGGGCATAGGTCTTGTTGAGGGCTTGTGCCTGCTCTGCGTCAACCTTCTTGATGAACTTGGCAGGCACGCCGCCCCATAGTTCGCCGTCGCCTATCTGGGTATTGCTGAGCACCAAAGCGCCTGCTGCAACGATGGCACCTTTGCCAACTACAGCATGGTCAAGCACCGTTGCACCCATCCCGACCAACGCGCCGTCTTGGACTTCGCAGCCGTGCAGCGTGACGCAATGGCCGATGGTCACGTCATCGCCCAAGATGCAGGGCGCCTTGCCGTTGAGGGTATGGATGCAGGAGTTGTCCTGAACGTTTGTCCTGTTGCCTATCTTGACGAAATGTACGTCACCACGGATGACGGCATTGAACCAGACGGTGCAGTCGTCACCCATCTCTACGTCGCCCACTATCACTGCGCCTTCGCTGAAGTAGCAATGCTTGCCAAATCGGGGGGCGGGCATCCCCTTTAGTGTCTTGATTATTGCCATGCCTTTGATGATTAGGGTTTTGTCTGTTGCGTTGGCAACGCAACAGACGGGACACGAAGCCATTGCCTTTCCTCATCGTTCAGGAAGGGCGAGAGGGCCTCATATACCTTTTTGTGATAAGCATTGATGTAATCCACCTCTTCTGGTGTCATCATGTCCCAAAGGACGGGGGTGAGGTCGATGGGACACAGGGTGAGAGGTTCGAGGCGGAGGAATTTGCCGAACTCCGTCTCACCGTCCTCGACAATAAGCATTGTGTTCTCGATGCGGACGCCATGCTTGCCTTTGCGATAGATGCCAGGCTCGTTGGTGACGGTCATGCCGGCATGAAGCGGCGCGGGTTTCCATGTGTGGCGTATCTGATGAGGCCCTTCGTGGACACAGAGATACGAGCCTACGCCGTGTCCCGTGCCGTGACCGTAGTTGATGCCGTGCTGCCACATGGCATAACGGGCAAGGGCATCAATCTGGGTGCCGCTGATGCCGTCGGGGAAACGCGTCAACGCCAGGCGGATATGCCCCTTGAGCACCAGTGTGTAGTCAAGGCGTTCCTCGTCGGTAAGCGGACCGAGCGCGATGGTACGGGTGATGTCGGTTGTGCCGTCCTGGTACTGTGCGCCGCTGTCGAGAAGCAGCAAGCCTTTTGGTTCGAGCTTGATGTCCGATTCGGGCGTTGCCTCATAATGGACGATAGCCCCGTGCGGACCGTAGGCTGCAATGGTGTCGAAGGACAAGCCTCGGTACAGAGGTTGCTCTGCCCGAAATGCCGTGAGCTTGCGGTCGATGCTCATCTCTGTCTCATTGCCAGCTTCGACGGCAGGCTTCAGCCAGCGCAGGAACTTCACCATAGCCACGCCGTCGCGTATCATTGCCCTGCGGAAGCCCTCTATCTCGGCAGGGTTCTTGATGGACTTCAGCGCGGGAATGGGGGATAGTTGACAAGCTGACGAGTTGACAAGCTGGCGAGTTGATGGCTTAAAATCCTCGTAAGGCTTCAATCCCACGCCAATGTTTTTAAGGTATGAGTAAGTCGTATCATCGAGCTTCTCGCTGTCGATGAAGAGCGTCACTTCGTCAAGCGTCAGCAGGACATAGCTGACGAACACAGGGTTGCAGTGTACGTCTGAGCCGCGAAGGTTGAGGAGCCAGGCAATGTCGTCAAGCTGAGAGATGAGAATGCTTTCAGCTTTTTGCGCTCGAAGGGCTTGCCGCACACGCTCTATCTTGCTTTCGGCTGTCTCTCCGGCAAACTCCAGAGGCTGTCTCTCTACTTTGTTCTTGGGGACGGGAGGGCGGTCTGTCCAAAGTGTTTCTGCTGGATCGAGGTCTGTACGAAGTTTGATGCCTGCCTTTTCAAAAGCGGTCTTCATCTCGTCTATTTCTGTTGCGGTAAAGACGTCTCCGTCTATGCCAACCGTTTCACCCTCAGAAAGTCGCCTGCAAAGCCACTCTGTGATGGAGGGCGTTTCGGGCAATCCGTCCTTCATCAACTGGAAGGGCGTGCCCTTGAGTTGTTCCTCGGCCGCGATGAAGTAGCGGCTGTCCGTCCAAAGGGCTGCGTCGGAAAGGGTGACGACAGCAGTGCCGGCACTTCCGTCGAACCCCGATATCCATTGTCGCGTCATCCAATGCTCTGGGACATATTCGCCTTGATGCGGATCGGTACTTGGGAAGATGAAGGCACATAGGCCGTTCTTCCGTAAGTAGTTGCGTAGCGCGTTGACTCTTTCAGTGATGCTATTTGTCATGTTCTGTTGCCTTTGTCGTTTGCTTCAATCCGCAAAAAGGGCAGAAATGAGCATCAAGGGGTAGGGGAGAACCGCATTCCGGACAATACTCCGGTTTGCGCTGTTGCTTGTGGTCGTGCACCATCTGTGCGCTGACGATACCCGTCGGGACAGCCATAATGGTGTAGCCCATGAGCATGACGATTGCACTGAGCACTCGTCCCAGAAATGTTGCTGGTGCAATGTCACCGTAACCAACGGTGCTCATCGTGACGACAGCCCAATAAATGCTTGTTGGAATATCGACGAATGGTGTGCCGGGGATGTTGCCCTCTACTATGTACATGAGTGTGCCCGTACTGATGACCATGATGACCATGAAGAGGAAGAATACGCCTATCTTTGGCGCACTGATTATCAAGGAGCGCATCAGCAGGTCGCCCTCCTGCAGGAAGCTGAAGAGCTTGAACACACGGAACACGCGGATGAGGCGGAACGTACGTACTATCATAAGATAGCGCACGGGACCGAATATCCATCCGATATATAAGGGCAACGTGCTCAGCAGGTCAACAATGCCAAAAAAGCTAAGGGCATACTCGCGCGGCTTGTCGGAGCAATAGAGACGACACAAATACTCCAGCGTGAAGAAGAACGTGAAGACGTATTCCAGAATGGTGAAGACCTGCTTTACCGCAGGAGGCATGGCCTGCATACTCTCCAGCACAACAATCAGGATACTTGCCACGATACACCAGAGCAAGGCTACATCGAATGCCTTGCCCAGTGGTGTGTCGCTTTGGAATATGATGATGCGCAGTTTCTCGCGCAACGCATCATTGCCCATGGCCTTCTGCCACAGCCTGCGAATAGGGTTCACAGAGTAATCAGAACAACGTGTTTTCGATTATCTTACCCATCTGCCATACGCAGCGCACATTGAGCTTGTCGTCGAGGATGAGGACATCGGCATCCTTGCCGCGTGCCAATGCACCCTTCCTGCCGAAGACACCCATGATGTGTGCCGGCGTTTCGCTTGCCATGCGGACGGCATCCTCCAGAGGCACTTCTGCTTGCTGCACAAGTGTACGCACGAGGCGGTCGCTCGTTGCGATTGAGCCTGCAAGGGCAGAGCGGTCGTTGAGTTTGGCAACGCCGTCCTCGACAATAACGCGGTCGTCGAAGGCTTTTGCATCAGGTCCTGCGGCAGCAACAGCCAAGGCATCGGTGATGACAGCCATGCGCTCCACGCCCTTTATCTTGTATGCCATACGCAGGATGGTGGGCGGAACGTGTATGCCGTCTGCTACGCACTCGATGGTCATGTCGTCAATGAGATAGACGCTCTCCACCGTGCCTTCGTACTTGTATCCCTGCTTGTTATGGAAACCAGGCATCGCGTTGTAGAAGTGTGTGACGTGGGTGAAGCCCGCTTCGAAAGCTGCCTTCACGTCGGCATATTCTGCATTGGTGTGTGCGATGCTTGGCAGGATGCCCTTCTCTGCACAGTAACGTCCGAACTGCAAGGCTCCTGGGAGTTCTGGTGCTGCGTCCCAGCGTGTGAGGCAATCTGAGTGCTCTACGATGGGGATGTATTCGTTGGGGTCCGGATTCTTGATCCATTCGGGCAGTTGTGCGCCTGCCTTGTTGGGGTTGAGGTAGTGCCCTTCGAGGTGAAGCCCGAGGATGGGCGAGTTCTTGTCCTTCATTAGTTCGGAGCAGGTCTTGACGGCCTTCTCAATCATGGGTACTGTGCTGCTGCTCAGTGTAGGGAAGATACCGGTCGTGCCGTGTTTGGCGTGTACTTCCACTGCTGTGCGGAATGCTTCGGGTGTCCCTTCTTGGAAGTCTCTGCCGCCGCCGCCATGAACGTGCATGTCAATGAAGCCTGGTACGACACACATGCCTTTGGCATCAATAAGTTCCGCGCCGATGACGGCGAGGTCGCAGTTCGTTACTTCCAGTATCTTGTCGTCTCGCAATATGATGCTGCCGTTCTTGAGCCATCCCTGTGGCGTCAAGATTTTTGCGTTGATGATTTGTGTTAACATAAGGTATTAGTTGAAAGTTGAAAGTTAAAAGTTGAAGCATATCCCCTTCGGGGAAGTTAGAGGGGGCTATACCATGCTGTACACTACATCCATTATCTCCTTGCCGATGGCGTCGGCAGCTTCCATTGTGCTGGCCTCGCTATAGACGCGGATGATGGGTTCTGTATTCGACTTGCGCAGGTGTACCCACTTGTCGGGGAAGTCAATCTTCACGCCGTCGATGTCGTTCACTTCTTCTTTGGAATACATTTCCTTGACCTTTGCCAAAATTGCATCCACGTCGGTATCGGGCGTGAGGTCGATGCGGTTCTTGGCGATGAAGTAGGGAGGATAGGTGGCACGAAGCTGGCTTGCTGTCATGCCCTTCTTTGCCATATAGGTGAGGATGAGGGCAATGCCTACCAGGGCGTCGCGGCCGTAGTGTGCGGCAGGATAGATGACACCGCCGTTGCCTTCGCCGCCAATGACGGCATTGGTTGCTTTCATCTTTGTCACGACATTCACTTCGCCGACGGCCGATGCATTGTACTCGCAGCCGTACTTGCGTGTCACGTCTCTCAAAGCGCGGGTGGAAGAGAGGTTGCTGACGGTGTTGCCGGGCGTGTGCTGGAGGATGTAGTCGGCCACGGTGACAAGTGTGTATTCCTCGCCGTACATGGTACCGTCCTCGCAGAAGAGGGCCAGGCGGTCAACGTCGGGATCGACGACAAACGCAATGTCGTGTCCGCCCTTCTGCATCAGTGCCTTGATGTCGGCAAGGTTCTTCTCGAGGGGTTCGGGATTGTGCTGGAAGTCGCCTGTCGGCTCTGTGAAGAGGCCGGTGACGGTCTTCACGCCAAGCTGTTCAAGCAATTTCGGCAGGATGACACCACCAACGCTGTTCACGCTGTCGAATGCCACGCGGAAGTTGGCCTTCTTGATGGCTTCCACATCCACGAGGTCGAGTCCGAGCACCATGTCGATGTGCTTCTGGTCGTAGGTGTTGTCCTCGCGGTAGGAACCCAGGTGGTCAACGTCGGCATACTCGAAGTCCTCTGCCTCTGCGATGCGCAGGACCTCGTTACCCTCCTCCTTGTTGAGGAACTCGCCCTGGGAGTTGAGGAGCTTCAGTGCGTTCCACATGCGGGGGTTATGGCTGGCGGTGATGATGATGCCGCCGCAAGCGCCTTCCATCGTGACGGCAATCTCCGTGGTGGGTGTAGTGGCAAGGCCGATGTTGACCACGTCGAAGCCCATGCCCATGAGGGTGCCGCAGACAACATTCTTGACCATAGGCCCTGAGATGCGTGCGTCGCGGCCTACGACAATCTTGTTGCTCTTTACCGTCGTGGTGCGGCGGATGAGGGTTGCATACGCTGATGTGAACTTCACGATGTCAAGAGGGTTGAGCGTATCGCCTGCCCGTCCTCCGATGGTGCCTCGGATGCCCGAGATGGATTTGATGAGTGTCATTGTGATAAAAGATTATAGTGGTTAGCTTATACTTATACCTTATTATTATATAATACACAGCGCAAAGATACGATTTTCTCTTGAAGTATGCAAGTGGAAGGGCAAAAAAAAGCAAAAGTGACATTTTGCTTGATATTATTCCCAGCAGAAGGAATTGTCAAAACGTGTGATGAGTTTTGCTTCGTTGGCTTGCGAATTCTTCGTTTTACGACGTGAATTGTACAATTTACGACGTAAAATGTACAAATTGCGTCGTAAATTGTACAATTCACGTCGTAAAATGAAGAATGCCTAAGGCTGAAAAGGAGAACTCCCTGTGGTACGAGCAAAAACATTGCACGGTGGGAGAAAAATAGCCAAAGGTGGTATTCTGAAAAACAGGGAGGGGTTTGCCGTGGCGTGTCAGTAAGAGTTTTCGCTGGCGGCTTGGAGGATGTCGTGGATGAGCAGGAGGTCTTCCTTTTTGATGCCTTTGGAGATTAGGAACTCCTGACTTTTGCTGAACTCGGCGAGTGCGGCTTTTATATCTTTCTCTTTCTCTTCGCAGTAGAGATTGATGAACTGCTCGTAGTTGCTCAGACCGTCTTTCCAGTTGTCATTGAGGAGTTTAATGTGTCCTTTTCTGAGCAGTGGCTTCCATTTCTTGCCGTCGCTGAGTTCCAGTTCTTTCTCCGTGTATCGCTCGGCGATGTCGAGTTTTCCGAGGCGAAGGGCTGTCTCGGCAATGAGGGGGATGAGGCGGAGGTATTCTTCGCTGTCTTCTGCGTATTCATAGTCGAGTTTGAAGAAAAGTCCGAGGGCTTCCTCGTCTCTGCCGAGCTTTGTCAATGTGATGGGGATGAGCCGTTGCAGTGTCTTGTCGTCGGGCTGTTGTTCGGCGAGCCGCTGCAGGTATTCCAGTTCTTCGTCGTAGCGGTTTTGCCGGGCGTAGCATTCTACGAGGAAGCGCAGGATGTCGGTGTTGTCTGGCTCCAGCATTTCAGCATTTCTCGCACAATTGACGGCTTCGGTGAATAGTTTCTGCTTCCTGAGTATTTCCCCTTTTAGCAACAAAGCCGAAGCGGACACCCCGTCGCGCTTCATGGTCATGTCGAGGACGTTGAGTGCTTGTACCAGTCTGTCCAGTTCGAGAAGCAGACGGCAGCAAGCGATACAGTCTTCTGATGAAAACATGCTGGCAATGTCCGAAAAATCGAACAGTGTCGCTTCGCTTCTGAAGGGGTTTGCAAGCTGTGAGTGGAGTGGGGAATGCCCGAAGAAGCGGTAGAGGTCCTGCATGATAAGGCGAATTGTGTATTCGGGGATGACAGGCTCTGCTATTTCGGGCAATGCCTGGTCATCCAGTTGTTGCACCGCTTTGAAGAAGTCCTTGTCGTTTGCCACGAGATAGAGCGTTGCCAGCTTGTCAACATCGCAATCCAGGATGAGGTCAACCAGCGTGGAGAGGTTCTGCTTCTCGTTGCCTTTCTCGTCGATCATAACCGACTGAAAGAGGGGGTGCGTCTTGTCAAAAGGCAGGAACCAATGGCTGACGCTGTGCAGATACTTACAACTATGCAGCAAAGGGATTTTGGAGAGATTGATGTCGAGGCCTCGCTGAAGTCGGTTTCTGAGGTAGCGTCCGCGAAGGGAAATCATGCCTTTGACAGATTCGGCAAACGCCTTCCCCTTCTCTTTCAGGAAGTGGGCGGAAGGATTGGGTTCTTCCCCTTCTCCTTCGGAGAGTGTGGGGGTGAGGCTTTGCATCAGTTCTTTTGTAAGACTCCCTGCCTCTTTCAGTTCCCTTTCCATGTCTTTTTCGGAGACAAGCATGAGCAGCATCTCATATTGCACCTGTACGATAAGTTGCCGTCCTTTGCTGGAAAGGATGCTGTCGGGCAGCGACGGCATCAGCGGAGCCATTTCTTTGTGATGGAGGCGGAGCAGAAGCAGAAAGGTCACAGCGGTGATGCGCGTGCGATGGCACTGGCTGTCGGCAAGAAGTCCAAGCAGTTGTAGCTTCTCTGCATCGAGATATTCCCATGCAGACAGGAACAAAGCACCTGCAAGATGCTGTTGCACCATGTCTCTTTGTCCGAGAAGGAAGTCGTACCAAAAGGCAGTGTCCTGTGCCGTCCAAAGGGGCGAAGTCCAAAGCAGGTCGAAGAGGTCGTCCTGCACCTCACTTGTCTCTTCTGGGGTAAGCAGGCTGTTCCATCTCTTGAGGGTTGCCTCCTTTTCCTTTAATGCCTTGCTGTAATAGTCGGTGCCTATACTGATGCGGATGGCCCGGCTTGCCTGCTCCAAGAGCGCGATGCCTTGCCGTTGTATTTTTGCCTGCACATCGCTTCGCTTCTGGTCGTCGCCGCCTTGCCGCAGGAACGAGAGCATGTAATGATAGTTCTGCCCAAGACTCTCGACTTCGGCACTGATGACGGATTCTGTGGTACAGTAGGGAAGAAGTGTGCGCAGGACGGCAATGCCGTCGAGAACATGTCCGACGGCAAAGGCATGAAGGCCGTCCTCTGTGATGAGGCGAAGCGTCTTGAGGTCTATCATTGTTGAATATGTGGGGATAGAGAACTTGATGTTTAACCAAAAAAGCCAAAGCTGGCAATGGCCTGTAGCATCTGCTGGTCGTAGTCCCATGAAGTTGTTGACCAGTAGAAGCCCAGACGGTGGAGAACCTGCGAGGTGTAGTTGTTCTGCCTGTCCACCATTGCCGCCTTCTGACCATGGGCCATATCCTTGTAAGCCAGCAGGCTGGACATGTGTTTGGCTTTCTGGGGATCGTTTTGTGCCTCTTCCATTACACGCTCAAACTCGTCTGGTTCCACGAACTTGATGCCTTTGGTGATGTTTCCCAGTTGCGTCAGAATGTCGCCCGTCAGTTGGGTGTGGTTATTGTAGGGATGGAACACTGTGCAGTCCTTCGGCGTGGAAGCCAGCAGGATGATGGCCCGTGCGGTCTCGTTAATGGGCGAGAACTCTGCAGGTGCATCGTACATCTCATAGGGGCAGCAGCCGAGCATGTTATAGACCTTGATGCGGCCCATGTAGCTGTTTGATTGGAAGTTCACCTGGAACTCGCCATCGGTGCTACGGGCGGCAAGGTTTCCTACACGCATAATCTTGGCATTGAGTCCGTGGAGGGCAACGGCCTCTAAAATGATGCGGTCTGCCATAAACTTGGAATAGGCATATTGGTTGCCAAGGTATTGTCCGAAATAAAGGTTCTGCTCCGTGAGAAGCACATCGGGTGCAGGTATGCCGTTGACAGACAGTCCGCCCACACTGGTGGTCGAGACGTGGACAAGGCGTGCGCCTGTCTTTAGGCAGAATTTCACGCAATGCATGGCTCCGCCGATGTTCACGTCCTCAATTTCTGTGCCTTTTGAGAAATGCTTGACGTTGGCGGCACAATTGAAGACGGTATCTACATGCAGGCTCGTATCGAAGTCGTGTGTCACATCGCCAAGGACAATGTGGAGACGCTCTCTAAAGAGGTCTTTGAAGGCATTGTCGAAATAGTAGAAGAGGAGCGTGCGCAGACGGCTTTCGGCAGCTTCCTTTGTTTCACCGCGTACCATACAGTAGATGTTCTTGGCCTCGCTGTCGATAAGTTCGCGAAGGACATGAATGCCAAGGAAGCCTGTGGCACCTGTCAGCAACACGTCGCCCAATTGCTGGCTCTCCCCCCGCATGAATGCCGCCATGGTGTTTCTCTGCAAAAGGTTGTTGATGGCGGTGTAATCGTAGTGGGACACATCGTTTTCGGATTCCTTGGCACTCTCGTCCTCTCCAGACTTTCCAGAGGAGAAGGCTGCCAACTGGCGAGGTGTCGGGTTGGCAAAGACATCGCCGTATGCTACATGCACTCCTGCCTTGTCGGCCTCAATGATGACGCGAGTCACCATCAGCGAAGTGCCGCCAAGTTCAAAGAAGTTGTCGGTGGCACTTACTTTGTCCATCGTCAGGATGTCGCCAAATATCTTGGCAAACAGGCGCTCCTGCTCGTTTTGCGGCTCCACATATTCTCGGTCGATGGCCTGGATGACAGGAGCTGGCAGCATCTTACGGTTCACCTTCTGGTTTTGGTTCAGCGGGATGGACTCTATCTGCATTGTGGCAGCAGGCACCATGTAAGATGGCTTCTGTTGGGTAATGAAACTGTTCAGCTTCTTGATGTCTATCTGTTGGTCGCCGACGATGTAGGCAGCGATGAATTTGCCGCCGTTCTCGTAGTCGAAAGCCTGCACAGTGGCATCCTTGATGCCTGGGAACTCACGAATTACGGCCTCCACTTCCTTCAACTCAATGCGGAAGCCTCGAATTTTCACCTGTCCATCCCTGCGGCCAACGAACTGGATGTTGCCGTCGGGCAGGTAGCGGACGATGTCGCCGGTACGGTAGCAGCGAGCGTATTTCTTGTCGGTAGCAAACGGGTTCGTGATATAAACTTCTGCCGTCTTATCGGGACGGTTGAGATAGCCACGGCTCACTTGCGGACCACTCACCCATAGTTCGCCGACGGCACCAACGGGCAGGCGATGGAACTGCTTGTCAACAATGTATAGGCGAAGATTGTCGAGCGGTTTGCCAATGGGGGCGTTCTGCTCGAACTCTGTCATGGGGTATGTGGTGGTGAAGATGGTGCACTCCGTTGGGCCATAGCCGTTATGAAGCTGATAGGCAGTGGGGGGCGTGAGCGGCAACACCTTCTCGCCGCCAACAGAGAGATGGCGGAGGGAATGGTTGTCGAAGTTCATTGCGAACTGACAGCCAACTTGTGTTGTCATAAACGAGTGGGTGATGCCTTCGCGATTAAAGTAGTCGTTCAGGTCGGGCAGGTTCAGACGAATGTCCTCGCCGATGATATAGACAGCAGCACCACAGGTGAGCGCCGAATACATGTCCATCATGCAGGCATCGAAGCCATAGCTGGCGTATGCAGCCACCTTGTGCTCTGGCTTGAGATTATAGTATCGGTGATACCAATGGCAGAAGGCCACGAGGTTGCCATGCTCCAACTGACAGCCTTTGGGCGTGCCCGTAGAGCCAGAGGTATAAAGTAGGATGAACAGACTGTCTGGAGTAATCGGAGTCTTTAGGGCAATCGGAGTCTTCGGAAGGCTTTGAATGTCTTTGGTCAGAAGTACTTTGCCATGGTACGCATTCACAATGGAGCGCAGTTCCTCGTCGGCTATTAGCAGCTTAGCACCTGCATCCTGCATCATAAAGTTCAGGCGCTCGGCAGGATAGCTGGGGTCGAGTGGCTGATAGGCACAGCCGGCTTTCAGTACACCCAGCGATGCCACTACCATCCACTCGCTACGGGGGATGAGGATGGATACCACATCTTCGCTACCGAGTCCCAAAGACTGAACATAATGGGCAATGCGTTCCGATTGTTCATCAACCTCTTTGTAGGTCAAGCGCACATCATGGTAAACAACAGCAAGATTGTTGGGATGCTGTTCAACTTGGCGAAGGAACAGCGAGACAACGGTCTGTGTATCGTCATAGTCAACATCGTTTTGGTTGAAGCTGTCAAGTTTCGCTGTCTGTCTTTCGCTTAGTAGCGAGACATTTTGCAAGGTTGCCTTGGGTTCACGAATGAAGGTAGCAATGGCCTGACTCACGCTGTCGGCCAAGCTTTGCATCAATTCATGGGAATAGCGTCCGTTGTCATATTCTACACACACGCAGGGCTTGCCCTGCTCTTCTTTGATATAGAAAGCCACCCGGAACTTCGGCACATTTAGTTCCAGACTTTCCAGTTCCAGTTCTGCTCCCTGGCAGGTATAGCGGTTGAGAACACCAATCTGATAGGCAAACATGATCTCTGCCGAAAGGTCGTAGTCTGCGGCTATCTTGGCAAACGGATAGTTTTCGTGCTCAAGTGTCTTGTCAAAGTTCTCGCTTACTTCCTGCAGGAACTCTTGTACGGTCTGTTCCCCAATTTGGGCACTAAGTGCCAACGTATTCACAAACATGCCAACAGTGCTTGCAATTCGAAGGTTGCTACGACCGTTACTGATTGTTGTGATACAAAGTTTTTCGTCGTTGGAGAAACGAGATAGAGTGTAGAACGTGGCGGCCAGCGTCAAATGGGCTGGCGTGATGTCGTGTGTACGGCAGAAAGCACTTACTGCTTCCATGTCGAAGGGAGATGCGACGGTACCGGTAATGCCCTGTTCAATGGGATTAGTGAGGTCGGCAGGAATTTCTGTGACACCTTCCTGGGTGCTCAGTCGTTCATGGAACCATGCTTTGGCTGCGGCAAAGTCTTCACTGTTTTCGGCCTCTTTCTCCTGCTGTACAAAGCAGGCATAACTCATGTCCTCTGTCTCAATGGCCTTGTCATTCATAATGTCGCAAAGCTGATTAAGGAAGAGGTCGAAGGAGGCACCATCGAAGATAAGGTGATGGACATCCATCAGCAGATAGTGCTGCTGTTCTGTCGTCACAATCTCAAAGCGATAAAGTGGGCCTCTGTTAAGGTTGAAGGGCCTTACGAACTCTTGTTTGTAGCTTTCCAGTTCTGCTTCGGTAAATTCTGAAAAGACAATGTCCACCTCCTGATTGAGGTCGGTTATCTGGACAGGTTCAGAACCTTCGCTGCCAAAATGTACCGAGAACTGGGGATGCTGTTTGACAAGTCTTCGTACGGCATCGGCCAAAGCCTTTGTGTCAGTCGTCAAGGGGAAAGTTACCTTGGTGGGAATGTTATATACTGTGGAAGTGGGGTTCTTTACACACTCAACATAGACACCCATCTGGGCATAGGAGAGGGGAACGCTTTTAGTCGTTTGGTCGTTTAGTTGTTTGGGAGTATTGTCTGTTGGCGTTTGTGATGTCTCTAAATGAGCAGACGACAAATCTCCCAAACGACTAAGTAAAATCTCATTCTCTATACTCTGCAAAGTGCTTGACTTCACCAGCGACTTTGAGTCAAGCGTTACGCCGTAGCGCTTGTTTACCAAGACGGCGAGCTTGATAGCGGAAATAGATGTCAAACCTGCATAGCCTAAAACTGTGGTGATGCCGAAACTGGTGTTGCCTACGATAGTGGAAATCATTTCGTGCAGTTCCTGCTCCAACACATTCATGGGCACATTAGACTCCTCAATGGCCGCGACTTCCTTTTCCGGTTTAGGCAGTGCTTTTTTATTCACCTTCTGGTTTTGGTTCAAGGGAATAGCCTCTATCTGCATCGTTACGGCTGGTACCATATATGGCGGTTTCTCTTCGAGAATGAAGTTGTTCAGAGCATTGATGTCTATTTGCTCGTCACTGACGATGTAAGCAGCGATGAACTTGCCGCCTCCTTCCTCGTCGAATGCCTGTACTGTAGCATCCTTGATGCCAGGGAACTCACGGATGACAGCCTCCACCTCTTTCAGTTCGATGCGGAAACCACGAATCTTCACCTGACCGTCGCGACGACCTACAAACTGGATGTCACCAGATGGCAGATAGCGCACGATGTCACCTGTACGATAGCAGCGGGCGTACTTTTCTTCCTTTGTAAACGGATTAATGACATACACCTCTGCCGTCTTCTCCGGACGGTTCAGATAACCTCGGCTCACCTGCGGACCGCTGGCCCACAGTTCACCAGCCGCACCCACAGGCAAACGATGGCCTTGGGAATCGACAATGTAGAGACGCATATTGTCAACCGCCTTGCCGATGGGGATGTTCTTCTGTTTCTTATCTACCTGATAGCAAGTCTCAAGAATCGTCGTTTCCGTAGGACCGTATGCATTATGCAACTTAAAGCCCTTCGGGGGAGTAAGCGAAGCCAGTTTCTCACCGCCAGTCGATAGGTGCTTCAGCGAATGGTTCTCCATGCTCGTGACAAACTGATAGGCCACCTGCGTCGTCATAAAGGCATTGGTGATATGCTCGCGCTCGAAGTAGTCGTTCAGTGCCACAAGGTCGAGACGAAGCTCCTCGGGAATGATATACACCGTGGCGCCACATGTCAGGGCTGGGTACATATCGTACATGTTGGCGTCAAAGCCATACGAGGCATAAGCTGTCACCTTATCATTTGGCTGCAAATCGAAGTAGCGGTGATACCAATGGACGAAAGCCACCAGATTCCCGTGTGTCAACTGGCAACCTTTCGGCACACCAGTAGAGCCAGAAGTATATAGCATAATGAAGAGACTGGAAGGCTTTATCGAAGTTTCCAGAAGACTTAGAACATTCGGAATGCTCTGAATATCTTTTGTCAACAATACATCTCCCTTGTACTCGTCTACAATGTCTCGCAACCCTTCGTCTGCAATCAGCAACTTAGCTCCTGCATCCTGCATCATAAAGTTCAACCGTTCCTTTGGATACGTCGGATCAAGCGGCTGATAGGCACAGCCAGCCTTGAGTACGCCGAGTGAGGCGATGGCCATCCATTCGCAACGTGGAATCAAGACAGACACGATGTCTTCTGCACCCATTTCCTTGCTCGCGATATAGCCTGCAATACGGTCGCTTATTTCGTCTATTTCTTTATATGTATATTGCTTGTCCTTATAAACGACTGCGATATTGTCGGGCGTCGCCTTTGCTTGCTTGCAGAAAAGGGAGACAATGGTCTGTGTGTCATCATAATCCACATCGTTCTGGTTGAAGCTGTCGAGCACTTCCATCTGCGAGCGTGTGGTGATACAGATGTCGCGCAGATACGCTTCTGCGAGGAATCCCTTTACGATGGCTTCGTAACTCTCTAAATACTGACTGACGAGCGCTTCACTAAACACATTAGCACTGTATTCAGCCTCAACACATGGATGGCCATTCCGAATGAATGCCTTGATGTAAATGGGACACTCGCGCGTGTTGTTGTAGAGCGTAGAAGACTTCATCGGCTTGCCACATAGCTGGTTGGCGTTGAACAAATGTCCGTGCCATGCAAAAGTTGTCCCACACTGGAGACCGAGGTCACTCACGATATCGGCGTATGAATATGTCGTATGCCTGCGGCAGCCTGTCATTTGGTCTTGCCCAGCTTTCAAGAAATCAAGCACAGTTGTATCGGCCGTAAACTTAGCATAGGCGGGAAGTGTCTTTACCAGCATCGCCACTGTGTTTTTCAGCTGACTGTCCGTTCTTCCATTATAGATGGTACTGAACAGGACTTCCTGCTCACCGGTGAACTTAGCCAGCATAAAGCTGTAGGCTGCGGTGAAGAATGTGCTCTTGTAGATTCCGTTTGCTTTGCAGAAGGCATCGATGGCTGATATGTCAACTTCCATCACTCGCGTCAACAACCCTTCTTTGTGTTCTTCCTCTTCGAGGTCAGGAAGTAGCGAGGAGAAGCAGTCGCCACAATCAAAGTTTTCCGCATACCATTTCTTGTCCTCCTCAAAGGCCGTACTCTCCCGCTGTTCTGCCTCTGCCCTGGCGACATCGGCCTGCGTCAACCTTTCTTTTTCCAACGGCGTGCCATTATATGCTTTATCGATGTCGGCCAGCATGACTCGCCATGAACCTCCGTCGGAGATGATGTGGTGCATGTCGAGCAGCAGGTAGATGTGTGCATCGTCGCGAAGCAGTCGTATGCGGAACAGCCGATCATTGTAGAGGTCGAAGGGCTGAATGAATGTCGCTTTTTCAGACTCGATATCCGTTGTCTGTTCCACGTCAAGAGAGAAGGCTTCTGTGTCGTCAATGGTCTGCAACGGATCGCCTTGCTCGCTTAGTTCGATGCGAGTGAACAAAGTGGGATGTGAAGCCACAGCTTGTTCAATGGCCTTGCACAGCCGCCCTGCATCGAGGCTGCCATCGAGGACATGAATGAGGGGGATGTTATAACATGCCTCGCCTGGGTGCTGGGCACACTCTGCATAAAGGCCGTATTGTACTTTTGACAATGGTGCAGATGTTTTCATATTGAGAGTTATTACGTTTCCTTGTTTAATTGTTTACCATTTCTTCGATATAATGCGAGGCGATACAACGAGCGAGAACCAACCCCATTTCAGGTTGCTTTTTTCATCCGCTCTTTGGAGATTTCGCATTGTCTCTGTGCCAACCATATATGAAAAGCCAAGGGAAAGACTGGCATCTTTCAATATCTGATAAGATGCTTCGAAGTCAATATCATGCCCCAAGGTCTTACCATTGTTTTCCAAGTTTGTAGCAACAGCCAAATAATGGTATGTGGCTTTCAGCTTCAATCCTTTTAGAGGATTATAGAAGGCTCCAGCATATAAGTTCTGCAAACCAGGCGAGAAGGTGTCGGAAAAGGATTGCACAAAGAAGAAGTCCATCATGCCGTAGAACTTGTGATGAGAACCATAGACAGGATTGAAGTACCTGATTTTGTTATGTTTTGCCAATCCCATCATTCCTTTGGGACGCACGTAATTGTAATCATCGCCGCTTAGGTAGTCATAGCCTGCCTGAACACCTGCCTTCTTCGTGATTTGCAGTTGAGCCTTGATGCTGGCCATCCATGCATCCAATTCAATACCATTCCATTCAAATTCTTCAGGCGACGGGTTGGTATCTGTTATCGTCGTTCCCAATTGATGATAATAAGATCCTTCTATAGACCAGCGTTCTGTCTGATATGATACATATCCGCCTAAGAGTTGCTGATACACTGTTTTGGGCGGATTACTCATTGAGCCTTCCACACCTGCCTGCATGCCAATGTTCATAAACATGAGGGAGGCACCTAATGGTATCTTGGGGACATCATAGTGATACCATAGCGTATGCATGACTTTATAAGGATGAGCACCTTGCAAATAATAAGTGCCGCCACTGGTGTTTTCACTATTTTGGTTGAAGCCAAGTATTGCATGAACCTTATGTCCATAGCCTTCGTAGCCAAGTTTGAGGACATCGTGTGAGTTCGCTGCCATTGCCCAGTCGTTAGCGCCGATGATACGTTCATCGTCATAGGAGAGAGCCTGTCGTCCCATCTGTGCGAAGAGGCCGACTTTTGTGCTTAACTTCGCCCAGGCCTCGTAGAGGTTGAAGCTGCCTTTGCTTTTCTCACCCCAAACGCCGCTATGCTGGGCAGTGATCTTTGTCTCGAGATGAGGACGCTGGTAGTTCAATGTCATACGTGTTCTTCCGACAAGGAACTTGGCATTGTTCTCTTTTGTCCCTTCGGTGAATCCGCCATAGCGCATTTCGCCACGACCTAACATGTTAAGGTTCACGTCAAGTTGGTTTTTCTTCTCCTCCTGAGCCAATGCGGTAACAACACACAGCACCAGCAGTGCCAAGGCAGGAAACCGTTTCCTTCCCATGATGTTTTATTTCTTAATCAATAACTCTATTCCACATCAAAGATATTGATGAATCCAGTGAGTTTGAAGACACTCTTGATATCTTCGTTCATGTTTTTGAGGACGACCTTACTGCCTCCGGCTTTTGCGCTTTTGAGAATGCCGATGAGGATGCGTAAGCCGCTTGATGCAATGTATTCCAGGGCGGAGCAGTCGATGATGACATCCTTGCCATTGCTGGTGTAGAGCGGATTAAGTGTCTTCTCAACCTCAGCAGCGGCAGCAGTGTCGAGTTCACCATCTAAAATAACTAAGTACTTGTCTGCCAATTGTTGAATGGATGTTTTCATGTCTTTAATTATTTGGAAATAAGTTTTTACTCAATGTTAGTACATTCTTTCCGTCGATACGCTCGTAGTTGACAGAGTCCATCAATTTGCGCACAAGCAGAATACCTAAGCCACCTATGGGCCGCTCTTCTGCTGAGAGTGTGGTATCGGCGGCAGTAACTTCAGTCGGGTTGAAAGAGATGCCTGAGTCGGTAATGATGAACTTCAGACTTTGCCCGTTTGATGACGCTCGGATATTCACTTCGCCTGTTGTACCCGTAGGATAGGCATATTCCATAACGTTGACAACAGCTTCCTCTACTGCGAGGCGGAGTTTGTTCGTCAGAGACGTATTAAGGTTCAAGTGTTCGGCAATTTGCTTTACAAAGGAACTGAGAGTTTCAACTTCCTTCACATCATTATGAAGGGTAAGTCCATCTCCCATGATGTTTTGTTCCTTGGAGGGGGTGTATCTCACAGCCAACAGCGTGAGGTCATCGCTTTGCTCGGTATTGCCGATGAATTGGTGCCACTCGTTGATGGCCTTTTCCACAAGAGACTTGGGAGGTGCCGAGCCACAATCGCTGAACACTTGCAGCACTTTTTCCCTCCCAAACATTTCGTTCCGTTCGTTCCGTGCCTCTGTCAGTCCATCGGTATAAAGGAAGATAGATGAACCAGGATGCATTAGCATAGCCTGCATTTCATAGTCGAAGTCGTCGAAGAGTCCGAGGGGGAGGTTGGATTTTGCCTCTAAAAACGCTGTTGCGCCATCGACCTTTTCACTTTCAATGATTATCGGCTGTTCGTGTCCTGCATTGCAGTAACGCAGGTGTCCTGTAGGCAAGTCTAAAACACCAATGAAGAGTGTTGCGAACATATTGGATGCGTTGTTGCGGCAAGCTGTTTCGTTTAGCAACTTCATGATACGTGCCGGATTGCTTTCACGGGTGGCGATGTTGCGGAAAAGTGCCTGCAGGATTGCCATGATGAGTGCAGCAGGGACACCCTTGCCGCTCACGTCGCCAATGCAGAAGAATAGCTTGCCGTCGCGAATGAAGGCGTTGTAAAGGTCTCCGCCCACAGCTTTTGCAGGTATCAGTCTTCCTTCCACTTGCGACTCGATGTCCTTCAGCGATGGCTCTTTGGCAGGTAGCAGCGCTTGCTGGATGCTGTTAGCTATTCGTAGCTCGCCGTTGGTACGTTCCTGTTCCAAAGTCTTGTGATGCAGTTCCCTTTCGCTTTGGGCAAAACGGCGTATCATATACAGGAGGATGCCGAATGCTATCAGCGAAAGCAGCAGCAGACGTAAACGCAATCGCCAGAGAGGGGCATAGACTTCGTCATCGTAGCAGACGACGGCTAACAGCCAACGCGGTTGCCCTCTCATGTTGGCATAGAAAACGCTGCCATCCCGGCCATCGACATTGAAATCAATGATGGTTGTCCTTCCGTTGTCGCTCTTTTGGCGAACCACGGTGCTGTCATTGAGGATGCTGACAAGTTCTTCCAGGTCTCTTTGCAGGCTTGGCTCTGTCGGCCCAGCTATCAGTTCGCCTTTCTCTGTAAGCAGGAAGTCGAAAGATGACGGGTAGAGGTGGCGATAGTTCAGAGTGTCGCCCAGGTTGTCTGCTTCGATGTCGATGCCAAGCACTGCCACGGTGTCTCCTGTGAACTCATAAATGGGCACGGCATAGCTTATGAGTTTTTTCCCCAGTGGAATGTCATTGTAGGGGCCGACCCAGCTATTGGCTTTCTTTTCCTGTATGAATGTGTAGAATCCGTCTTTTGTGTAGTCAAAGTTGCTGCCTGCCACTTGTTTGAATACGATGTTGCTATCCGTCTTTAGGGCATAGGGTTCAAACAGTTTGCCTTTGTTCTTGTAGTAGTAGGGGTTGAAGGCAATGCCACATCCTTTCAGATGTGGGTAGTATTTGATGATGCGGGCGGCAATGTTGTACATCGAGTCAGGATAGTCCAAGTTGTTTTTGACCTCCATGATGTGGCTTTTGAGAGTGCGTTCCGAGTCGCCTACCATGCCTCTCATGATGATGGCCTTCATTGTCAGTTCCAGCTCGGCATGTTTTTCCAACTCGTCCTCCATCAAGTTATGTGTAAGGATATATTGAGCTGCCGACAGCAGTTCCAGAAGCAAAACCGCTGATATGATAATCAGCAATCCTTTCTGTTTCTTGAGTGATGGAATGTGTTTTTTCAAACTACTCATGTCCTAACCATTTTTCTGCCTCTGCCATGTCGCTTTTGCGAATATCCGAGGTTCGGATGGGTTTTGGGATTACAAGGGTATCGGCCAGTGCTGGCGGCATTTGGTATTCTTGCTTCAGGATGTCACGAACCAAGGGGACTTGGTCGTCTCTTTCCATTAAAAGGATGGCAGAGTTAAGCAGGTTACAGAAAGCCTTTTGCTGTTTATTTGTGGCTGTGGTGGCAGCCCAGGCATAGAGACGTGGCTGTTTTCCCTTAGATTGGAAAATGCGTTTGTGCCCCAGCATCGTCATCCAGGTAGCGTACGGCTCGCCCATCATGGCTGCATCGATGAGGCCCTGTCGGAGCATTTCGGCACGTAGCCGGACATCGTTCACCTGTGGGCGGTAGATGTCGTCGTAGTTGGTATGGGTGCTGTCCAGCAGGCGGTCGCACCAATAGTCCGTCGCAGAGAGGCGGCTGACGGCTATCATCTGTTCCTTCATTTGGTTGACTTGTTTCACGCGTTTTGTCTTGAGCGAGATGAGCGAGAGTGGCTCGTCGCAGGAGGCAAAGGCTGTGAGCTTGATTTGCTTCTTGAGCCGACAGATGCGGATGAGGTCAGTAAAGGCAATGTCGGCGTGTCCGCCGGTGATTGCCGTGTCAATGTCCATTTGTGCCTGATAGCGAAGGATTGTCATCTCCAAGCCCATGCTGTCTGCCAGCCCGCTCCGCTCGGCATAATAGACGGGCAGACAACTCATGGCAGGCATTACAGCAACGCGAAGTACGGTCGTGTCTATGCCTGTGCTGTCTGCCTCATAAGGCATGGCCTCCTGTCGCTGAGAGCAGGAGGCCAGCAAAAAAAGGATTAAGGAATAAAGATTAAGGAATAGATAAGAGTGCAGTCTTTTCATGTTATAATCCTTAATCTTTATTCCTTAATCTTTA
>CAMZAE010000024.1 GCA_947304115.1 uncultured Prevotellaceae bacterium
CGATGTTTCGCTTTGAAAGTCCACAATATCTGTACTTGTTGTTAGTGCTCGTGGCGCTGACGGCCATACATTATTATATTATATATAGGAAAAAGCAGCAAGTGAAACGCTTCGGCGACCCTGAACTGACCAGACAACTCTTCATTGGCTTATCGCGATGGAGACCGGAGGTGAAGTTCTGGTTGGCTATGGTTGCCCTTGCTTCATTCATCGTTGCTTTGGCTCGTCCGCAGTTTGGCACTCGCCTTGATACTCGCGAGCGAATGGGCATTGAGGCCATCATCGCCCTTGATGTCAGCAACTCCATGCTGGCAGAGGACGTGAAGCCCAACCGCCTGGAAAAGGCCAAGATGATGGTGAGCAACATGGTCGATGGCATGAGGGACGATAAGATAGGCCTCGTAGTGTTTGCCGGAGAAGCCTTCGTGCAGTTGCCTATCACCAGCGATTATGTGAGTGCCAAGATGTTTCTCGAAACCATCTCGCCTTCGATGATTAACGTGCAGGGCACAGACGTTGCAGAGGCCATCAAGCTTGCGATGCGTAGCTTCACCCAGCAGGAAGACGTCACCCGTGCCATCTTCGTGATTACTGATGGCGAGGACAACGAGGCACAAGGTGTTGAGGCTGCGAAACAAGCGGCTTCCCAAGGCATCCGCGTCTATGTCCTGGGCATCGGCAATCCAGGCGGAGCACCCATACCCATCCCCGGAACCGGCCAATACATCATCGACGACGAGGGTAATACCGTCGTTTCGAGGTTGAGCGAGGAAATGTGCCGCGAGATTGCAACGGCCGGCCAAGGCTCATATATCTATGTTGATAACAGCAGTTCGGCTCAGAAGAAACTGTCGGAGCAGCTCGACCGCCTTGCCAAAGCCAAGATAGAGAGCCAGATTTACAGCGAATACGACGAGCAATTCCAGGGCTTTGTCCTCATCGGCATCCTGCTTTTGCTCCTTGATGTCCTGCTGCTCGAAAGGGAGAGCAAATCGACATGGCTCAGCAACCTCTTCCACCGAGGGCGCTCTGTGACGACGATTCTGCTGCTGTCCTTCTGCATGATGGCAGCAGCCCAAACCGACAGAGACTATATCCGCAGGGGCAATCGCCTGATGCGCGACAGTGTCTATGACAAGGCACAAGTCGAGTACCAGAAAGCTATCGAGAAAGACAATACGAATCCCATCTCGCATTACAACCTCGGGAACGCCCTTCTCTATCAGAACAAGGCCGAGGATGCCATGAAGGAGTACGAGACGGCGGCTCGTTTGGAGAAGGACAAGGGGCGTTTGGCCCAGATTTATCACAATATGGGTGTCCTGTGTCAGGCGGCCAAACAGTTCGACAAAGCCGTTGCCTGCTACCGGAACTCCCTGCGAAATGATCCCACGAACAATGAGACACGCTACAACTACGCCCTAAGCCTCTTCCAACTGAAGAAGAATCCTCCAAGCGAGGACAATCAGGACCAGCAAAAGGACGATAAAGGCCAGGACGAGAAGAAAGAGCAGGAACAACAGCAGCAACAACAGGAACAGGACAAAAAAGAAGAACAGCAGCAGCAACCTCAGCCTGAGCAGATGAGCCGCGAGAACGCCGAACAGATGCTCAATGCCGCTATGCAGGACGAGAAAGCCACTCAGGAAAAGATACAAAAAGCACAGCAACAACGCCAGCAGAAACAACTGCAGAAACAGTGGTGACGCAGGGAGTGACTTTGCTCTGTGAAGGGCAGTTGAAAACGCCCCGTGGAGTGTTGGCCAACGCCCTACAGAGAAATGCACAACGCCCCACGCGGAGATTCACAACGCCCCACAGGGCGTTTTCCTGTGCCTCGCGCAAAGAAGAAAGAAACACTAAACGATGAAAAGAAAATACACTATATTTACATTACTGTTCACAGCCTTAAGCACGATTTGTGCTCAGGTAACACTCAAGGTTCAGGCACCGTCTCAGGCAGAAGTCGGGCGGCAAATACAAATCCGATATACTGCCAACACGCAAGATATAGAAGATTTCAGGACAGGAGACTTCGAAGGCTTCAATGTCCTTTACGGTCCCAGCACCAGCCGCTCCAGCAGTTTCTCGATGACAAACGGCCACACAACCAGTAGCAGTACCACTACCTTCACCTACGTTGTCGTGCCCACTACGGAGGGAATGCTAAAGGTGCCTGCTGCCACAATCGTGGTTGATGGGAAGTCCGTCAAGAGCGGAACAGCAAGCATCGAAGTGTTGCCGGCTTCAAGTACGGCCCCCTCTAAATCCCCCCAAGGGGGGACTTCAGGTCGCTCCCCCTCGGGGGAGGAGGGGGGGGGCCGTTCCTCTTCCGGTCAGATTGCTGGAAACGAACTCTATATGACCGTCACGGCCAATCGCAAGAAGATTTACGAGCAGGAAGCCGTCATGCTCACCTACAAGCTCTATACGCTGGTCAACATCCGACAAATATCGGGCGAGATGCCCCAAATCGACGGCTGCCACGTGCAGGAACTCGACCGGTCTGCCCAACTTTCGCTCAAGTATGAGCGCGTCAACGGCAGGAACTATGGTACGGCCGTCTGGAAACAGTACGTCCTCTTCCCGCAGAAGACCGGCAAAATCAAGATTCCCGCCATTAACTTCGACACGCAAGTCGAGGTACAGAACCATTCGATGGACCCCTTCGACATCTTCTTCGGCGGTGGAAGCCTCTCGCAAATGGTCAACAAACAAATCGTTGCGCCAGCCGTCGAGATTGAAGTTCTGCCCCTCCCGACGCCAAAGCCCGACAACTTCTCTGGTGCTGTGGGCAAGTTCACGGTGTCTGCCACGCTGACACCCGAACAGGTGAATGCCAACGATGCCGCAACCCTGCGACTTGTCGTGAGCGGCCAGGGCAACATGAAACTAATGAAGGCTCCGGTCATCAGGTTCCCTCAGGACTTCGAGGTCTATGATCCCAAAGAGAACAACAAAACACAAAATACCTCCACAGGCTCAAAGGGCAACATTACCTACGACTATGTCGTCGTGCCACGTCATGGAGGAAAATTCTCGATTCCACCGGTAGAATTCTGTTATTTCGACCCCGAAAAGGAGAAATACAACACGGTTCGGACGGATTCGTTCCATCTTGCCGTGGCAAAGGCAAAAGGACAGCCCGTTGCCTATACCAGAGAAAAAGAAGATCTCAACGTGCTGAGCAATGACATCCGCTTCATCAAATTAGGGAAACTGGAGAACGCTGAGGCAGATGATTTCTTTGGGACACCTTCATATTGGCTCACTTATCTGCTGCTCTTCGCAGCCTTCATCGTTGCCCTCCTTTGGATGTGGCGTCAACAGAAGCTTAATCCGAATTCCTGGAGCGTGAAGGGCAAGAAGGCTGGCAAAGTAGCATCGCGTCGCCTCAAGAAGGCTTTGAAACTCATACATGAGAAGGACGATGCCACTTTCTACGATGAGGTGATGCGGGCTTTGCTGGGTTATGCAGGCGACAAGCTTTCGTTGCCCACCAATGAACTCAACAAGGACAATGTCATCAGCAAGCTCACCGGGCGCGGCGTGGAGCAGAATGTTGTAGATGCCTTCATTGCCGTCCTGAGCGATTGCGAGTTTGCACGATATGCTCCGACTGCCGATGCGAACCTTGCAAAAGAGAAGATTTACCAGCAGGCTTCAGAGGTGATAACGCAGATGAACGCCTCCATCAAAAGTTGAAAAGTTGAAAGGTTTAAGAGTTAAAAGGTTAAATTAACATGATGAAACGCAATATACTATTCCTACTTCTTGGTGTCTTCGCTCTTTTGGCGAATGCCGCAAGCCCTGCCGAAATGAAGACTATGGCTGACAGCGCATATGCGAGGGCCGACTACGAGACGGCTGTCAAACTCTACAGTGAACTGGCAGAGCGGAATATGACTGCCGATGTCTGCTACAACCTGGGCTGTGCCTACTATCGCGTCGATGACATTGCCCACAGCGTCCTCTGGTTCGAGCGCGCCTTGAAACTCAATCCCAGCGACAAGGAAGTGCTCTTCAACCTCGAAATGGCACGCGCAAAGACCATCGACAAAATCATTCCGCAGCATGAATTCATATTGTTCACCTACTTCCACCAGTTGACAAACTGGTTTAGCCTTCGCACCTGGACCACTATCGCCTTGCTCGGCTTCGTGCTCATGCTCGTCTGCCTGCTCGTGTTCTGGGCTTCCGACAGCATTTCTGTAAGAAAGCTCACCTTCTCCTTGGCAGTCATCCTGCTACTCCTGACAGTTCTCTCCAACGTTTGCGCTTTGAAGCAAAAGGACTTCAAACATACCCATACAAGCGGCATCATTACTGCTCCTGCTGTGACCGTCAAGAGCACACCTGCCGACAATGGCAACGAACTCTTCGTCCTTCACGAGGGAAGCAAAGTGGAAATCCTCGACAGCAGCCTAAAGGAATGGTGCGAAGTAAGCATTGAAGACGGCAAGGTGGGGTGGATTCCCAAGAAGTCCTTTGACCTCATCTGAGGTATTCAGTATCATCTTTTACGGCATATCAGATGAAACTCAAAGCCACCCTTCTTTCCCTTGTCGTCCTGTTCGTCGCTTGTTCTCAAGTTGATGAAAAGGAGTTGACGGCCATGAAGGGTAATGACAAGGCTTACCGTCTGCGATATACCGACATCTCGGCATCGCTTCATGCAGCAGAAGAGGCTTGTTCCTGTTCTGCCGAGAATTCCGACAGCCGTGCAGAGGCACTCAACAACATGGCCTATGTCTGCTATCAGCAGATGCGTTACGACCAGTCACTGCGCCTGTTGCAGAAGGTCAAAGGCTT
This sequence comes from uncultured Prevotellaceae bacterium, assembly GCA_947304115.1. Lineage (GTDB taxonomy): Bacteria > Bacteroidota > Bacteroidia > Bacteroidales > Bacteroidaceae > Physcousia. The sequence continues at coordinate 4,813 of CAMZAE010000024.1, forward strand.
TAGTCGTAATCAATTGGAACTGCTGTGTGCCGATGTGCTCAGGATGAAAGTGATGCAGCGCATAGGTCAGGGAAAGGCGTTCTTCGACAGTCGTTTAAGTGCCCAGAAGCGTCTCAGCCGCATTCTTTCCGAGGAAAAGAACCTTACTGACCGTCAGAAACACCGCCTTCATTATGCCCAGACAGAGTTCCACATAGTGGCTTCCACCTATTATTATTACCTCGGACAGGACAGTGCTGCCTGTAGCGAGATACAAGATGCTGCTCTGATTGTCAATCTTGCAACAGACACGACGCAATGGCTATACTATCACTATATGATGGGCAGCGGCGGTCTCGTGAAGGGAAACCCCATGGATGTGACCATTACGGAGTTTGATCATCTCTTCCGCGTCTATACCCTGGCAAGGGCCAATAGCTTCACTTACTTCGAGGCCAATGCCTTGCAGTCGCTTTCAGCAATGATTGCCGACTCGATTCGTGCCGACTTGCTTCTGCAGCAACGCCAGGAAGCCTATAATTTCCTTTACGGAGAACACCTGCATTGGCAGGCAGACAATACGCTTGCTCCAAGATACAAGTTCGCCGCCGCTTTGTCTCATCATGCCATAATGCTCTTCCGCCAGTATCACGACCTTTTCCAAACGGCATGTGCCATGCGAACACTGGGTGAGGTTTATTTCTCTGCAGGACACTATGAAGAGGCGCTCAAGAGCTTCCGTTATGCTTTGCATCTTGCTTCCGACCACAGGCGCTCGCCCTATCAGGTGACGCCCTGGCTGGCTGCCATACACGAGAATCTCAGCCTTACCTACAGCGCCTTGGGCGACAAGCAACTTGCCGACAGTCATCGCAATACATATCTCGACCTCCTTGACTCCTCGCGACAGAACAAGGAACTTGACAGCCGCAAGGCGCTTCTAAAGCAGGAAGCGCGTAGCGAACAAATAAAGTTCCTTTTGTTCCTATTGCTTGTCGTGTTGGCTACCGTCCTTACTATTATATATTATCGTCAGTTGGGACATCTCTCACACTCTTTCGAGAAACAGGTATGTGAGATAAACTCCAGCGAGGATTGCCTAAAGGCCCAGCAAAGGCTGCAGCAACTCTTAAAAGAAAGTAAAGAACGATTGGAAGAATGCAGGGAAGAATACGAAGTCATGCAGCAGCGGATGCAGCAGCAAAAGCAGCGACACATTATGCAGCGCACCAAACTTTCTGTCGTTTATGCCATTATCCCTTATCTCGACCGTGTTTTAGCCGAGGTTCAAAAGCTTAATGAAAAGGAAGGGGATGCCGAAAAACACCTTTCATACATACGGGAGCTGTGTTCTGGCATGATGACCATCAACGATCATCTGACGGAATGGATACAGATAAAGCAAGGCCGCCTTAACCTGCAGGTCACGCGCTTCCCCCTCGCTGATGTGCTGCATGTCATCTCCATGCAACAGTATGCTTTTGCCCAGCAACATCTCACGCTTGAAATCCCCGAGACTGAGCTTTTTGCCAAAGCCGACAAGCCCTTGACGCTCTTTATGGTCAACACACTTGTCGATAATGCCCGCAAGTTCACGCCAGAAGGTGGGAAGGTCTCTGTCCTTCTCGATGCTACCGACGATTATGTGGAGATAAGCGTCTGCGATACCGGCATTGGTCTCTCTCCCAACGATGTAGGGACACTGAACAACAGCAAGATATATGATCCGGACCGCATAGGGGCATCTAACGTGGGCAAGGGTTTTGGCTTCGGCATAATGAACTGCAAGGGCATCATCGGCAGTTACAAAAAGCTCTCGTCGCTTTTCAACGTATGCGACTTTGGCGTGGAAAGCGAACAAGGAAACGGAAGCCGCTTTTGGTTCCGTCTTCCCAGAGTTCTGTCTATGCTGTTCCTTTTGGCTTTTAATCTCGTGTCGCACGCAATGCCGCAACGTTGCTATGAACTCTTCGACTCAACATACACGGCCAACCTCCAAGGGCGTTATGCCGAAGCCTTCCTGTATTCCGACAGCGCAATACACCTAATGGAAGCACCTCTTGACACATCTCTGCTTGTCTCGCTTTACAACGAACAGGCTATAGCAGCTCAGGCTCTTGAAGACTGGAACGCTTATCGGAGGAGCAACGCCGAGTGTGTCCGTCTGCACCGCCTCCGTAGCATTGACGGCTCGCTTGCCACCGACTGTCAGCGTCTTGAGAAGATGACAGAAAACTCGCGTGTGCTTTATGTCTTTATCGTGTTGTTGCTGATAGTTTCTCTTGCCCTCTTTTACATGGTTACGCTGCGTCATCGCCTGCGTCATCGTGATTCGATGGATGACATCTATCAGCGTCTTGCTTCCATCCTTCATTCTTTCCCTGAGAATGCTGCTGTATTGGACAGTGAATTGCAGAGCGTGATGAACAGCCTTGAACAGGCAAAGTTGAGGCAGTCTTTGCAAGAGATGAGGCAAAACTTTTCCTCAGGGTTGCAAAAGCTTCAGGAGACAGATTCAGACATCCAGGATGTCGAGGAGCGACTACAGCGTTGGCACTTTGAGCATGACCGCCTGTATGTGATGAATCAGATACTCGACAACTCATTGAGCACCATCAAGCATGAGACAATGTACTTCCCTTCGCGCATCAAACAGATGGCAGAAGAGGGAGGCGGTTGGTCTAATCTCCTCGACCTTGTCACTTATTACAGACACATCTATATGCTGCTTTATGAACAGGCGCAGCGACAGACAGACCGTTCACCGTTACGTTTGCGGCCAATTGCCGTGGGCGACCTCTTCGCCTATGCCTCCAAGACGCACGGCGTTATGTACCAATCAACAGAAGCCAGAGTTATGGGTGATGAGATGCAGCTTCAGCTTTTCCTTGACCAAATGTTTGCTGTCATGCAGGCAAACGGCAGGTTGAGTGCAGAGGAGCGCGACAGCATGATATATATTATATATAATGTGGAGGGACAGCAACTCCCGGCTCGGCAACTTTCGGAACTCTTCTCGCCGCAGACAGAACGATTGGAGTATCTCGTCATGCGCCAGATAGTGCGTGAACACGATGCCGCTTGCGGTCATCCTGGCCTTCGCCTTGTGGCAGAGAATACAGAGAGGGGCTTCAGGCTATCCTTCTCGTTGCTTATAGCTCGAAATAATCAGATAACGTCATAACGATATAACGAACTCATGGAAAACTTCAAAGTAATCATCGTCGAGGACGACAAACTGGAACTCAAGGGCACCCAGCAAATACTTCAGACAGAAGTGCCTGAAGCGGAAATCATCGGCACGGCTTCAGGTGAAAGTGACTTTTGGCGGTTGATGCGTGAGGCTGTGCCCGACCTCGTTCTGCTTGACCTTGGACTGGGCGGCAGCACAACCGTCGGTGTTGACATTTGCCGACAACTTCGCACACGCTACGCCGACATGAAGATACTTGTATTCACTGGCGAGATTCTCAACGAGCGCCTTTGGATAGAGGTTCTCGGCGCAGGAGCCGACGGCATCATCCTCAAGACAGGCAATCTCCTCCAACGTGACGATGTGATGCAAGTCATGCACGGCAGGCACCTTGTCTTTAATGAGCCGTTCTTGGAGAAGGTGATGGCCCGCTTCCGCAAGAATGTCTGCAAGGAGCAGGCGGCTGTCGATGCCTTTGTCGAGTATGAGATAGACGAGTACGATGAGCGTTTCCTTCGTCATTTGGCTCTCGGATACACAAAGGATATGATAGCGGGACTTCGCCAGATGCCTTTCAGCACGAAGAGCCTCGAAAAGCGTCAGGTTGACCTCACCAACCGGCTCTTTTCAGAGCGTGAGCGTAATGGGGTGAATGCTGTTCGCCTTGTGGTGCGTGCCATACAGTTGCATATCATCGATCCCGATAATCTGATTGCCGATGAACAATAAGGAGCGCATTTTCGTCTGCGTACTCGTAATAGCAGCCTTACTACCTTTCCTTTCGTGGGTATTGTCGGCATTGGGAGTTCCCTGCAAGAGTATTCTTGATGATGATGGCCTGCGATGGCTCTTCCGCCATGCAAGCGATTGTCTGCACAGTCAGATTGTGATGCTTGCACTTTGTTGTACCATGATGCAGGGTGTCATCCAAAAGAGTCGCGTGTTCTCCTTCCCCAAAACTTTTCGCGAGCCACGCTTCTATCGCTATGCAGCCGTCTATGCGGTTGTACTCATCCTAATCTTTGTAGCTGCCCTGTCTCCCGACAGCCCTTTGCTGAGCATCACAGGAGGCCTTGCCGGTAGTCCTCTGTTGGATGGCTTGTTCTTCCTCGGATGGCTCACCTTCATGGTGTTCTGCCTTTGCTATGGTCATACGAAACAAGAGCCTTGGATCAAGATGCTCACCTATGGCATCCGCCAGCATCCGCTCGCCATTCCTTTCTCTGTTGCTGTCTCCTTTTGTTGGCAATGCATTGAGTACATGTTGAATTAAAAATGAAGGAAGTTAAAGGACGATACTTCTGGAAGACTGAAAACAATAAGGACGCATCCAAATACTATTCTCCTTTAACTTCCTAAGCGAGCATAGCGAGTTAACTTCTTTAACTCCCCCAAAAACAATGAATATAGAAGATTTAAATGATAGCCAGCGCGAAGCGGTGCTTTGCATTGATGCTCCTTCTCTCGTTATTGCGGGAGCAGGCAGCGGCAAGACGCGTGTCCTAACATATAAGATAGCCTACCTTTTGGAGCAAGGGTTTCAGCCTTGGAACATCCTTGCCCTGACCTTTACCAACAAGGCAGCCAGGGAAATGCGAGACCGTATCGCAACGCTTGTCTCACCAGAGAAGGCTGCGTCTCTCTGGATGGGTACCTTCCACAGCATCTTTGCCCGCATTCTTCGTATCGAAGGGCATCGCTTAGGATATGACACCAATTATACCATCTATGATACTGCCGACAGCCTCAGTCTCATCAAGCTTGTCATCCGAGAGATGAACCTCGACGAGAAGGTCTATAAGCCCACGGCGATACAGAACCGCATCTCGAATGCCAAGAACCGGCTTGTCTTGCCCTCCGGCTATCTGTCTGTACGTGAGTTTCGCGATAGTGACAATACGTTGCATCGCGCTCTTACGTCAGAGATATACAACCGTTATCAAGAGCGCTGTAAACAGGCCAATGCTATGGACTTTGATGACTTGCTCCTGAATACATGGCTGCTCTTCAAGCACAATCCAGAAGTGGCTGCACAGTGGCAGGAACGCTTCCACTTTGTGCTCGTAGATGAGTATCAGGACACCAACTTCGCCCAGCATCAAATCATTCGTCTTCTTACAGACAAGCGGCAGCGTGTCTGTGTGGTGGGCGACGACGCACAAAGTATTTACAGCTTCCGGGGTGCCGATATTGACAACATCCTGCATTTTAGGGAAAGCTATCCTGGTGCCCGGCTCTTCAAGCTTGAACGCAACTACCGTTCCACCCAGACCATCGTCAATGCAGCCGGCAGCCTCATACGTAACAATCGCGAGCAAATCGCCAAACAGGTCTTCAGTGAGAAGGAGGTAGGCAGTCCCATTGCGCTCTTTTCTGCCTACAGCGATACCGACGAAGCCAACATCATACTTCGGGAAGTGCAACGGGCGCATCGGGCAGGCATTTCTTACAAAGGCATTGCCATTCTTTACCGCACCAATGCCCAAAGCCGCAAGATAGAGGACTGCTTCCTCTATGGCCATGTGCCTTATCGCATCTATGCCGGCACCTCATTCTACCAGCGTGAGGAAATAAAGGACATGCTTTGCTATCTCCGACTTGCGGTCAACCTCTACGATGAAGAATCCCTTCGCCGTATCATCAACAAACCTGCCAGAGGCATTGGCGACACCACAGTCGGGAAACTCTTCATAGAGGCGAGAAGGGCTGAAAAACCCGTTTGGGATGTCCTCAAGGCAGGCACTTGTCCTGACCTCAATGCCGGCACCCAAACTCGCCTGAAGAACTTCTGCGAGATGATAGAAGGCTTCCATCAGCGTTCCACAACCGACGATGCCCATACCTTGGCTTTGCACATCGCCGCAGAGAGTGGATTGCGAGACTATGTGTTCAGTGGTCACGAGCCTGAGGATTTGTCCCGTCAGGAAAACCTCCAGGAGTTGTTGGATGGCATCGCTTCTTTCGTGGAGGACAATCAGGAACAGGGCCGTGGCACACTTCTCTCGGATTATCTGCAAGAGGCCAGCCTTTCTACTGACTTCGAGCGTAATAAGGCGGATAAGGATGCAGACTGTGTCAATATGATGACCGTGCATTCCGCCAAGGGCTTGGAATTCCCGGTTGTCTTTATTGTTGGCTTGGAGGAGGGACTTTTCCCCAGTGAGATGTCAGCAGATTCTCCTCGTGCTCTTGAGGAAGAGCGCCGCCTCTTCTATGTCGCCATGACCAGAGCGGAGCGTCAAGTTATCCTCACTTATGCCAAGTCGCGCTTCCGCAACGGCAAGATGGAGTTCTCCAATCCAAGCCGCTTTATCAGGGAAATTCCGCAGCAGTACTTTAGCTCCCGCCAGCAAGGAGGAGAGAATGGACAACGAACAGTTCCTCGTATTGAGCAGCGGATGAAACCGTTGCACTCTCTAAATCACGGAGGCTTTGCGTCTGCTCTCCAGCCGTCTTCTCAACCGAACACGACAATGGTCAGTGCAATAAAGGAAGGTTGTACTGTCCTTCACGAGCGTTTTGGCCGCGGAGTCGTACAAGCCATAGAGGGCACGGGGTTTGATGCCAAGGCAACCGTCCGCTTCGACAATGCCGGCACAAAGGTCCTCATGCTTCGCTTCGCAAAGCTCACTCTGCAATAAATCGGACGAATCCTTAGAGGAGTTGTTATTTATCTGTTATTGATGACAAGAGCGTTGCCGATGTAGTTGACGCGGTAAGGGAAGAGATTACGACCTGCGGGGCCGTCGGAGATGATGCCGGCATCGTTGAGGTTGTAGGTGCGGTTGCAACCGTTGCTGTTGCATATGGCATAACCGCCTGTTAGCAGTTTAAGTGGCTTGGTGACATTGTAGTTCTGATAGCAGTTGGGACAGGAACGGTCATAGCAGACGACGCGGCAGACGTCCTCGAGCATCTCTGGGATGGAGAGGCGCCCTACAATGTAACCGCTGCTCAGGCCAAGGTTATAACCGCTGTATCCGACACCGGCTGTGATGTTGATGGAAGATGTCTTTCCCGATGCATCGGTGAAGTTGAATCGTTGACCATCGCTTGTAATGGCGCAGAATTCCCCCATGCTTTCGCAGGATGTGTAGAGAACGGGGGCTTGCAGGACATTCTCGATGGTTAGAAATGCAGGGAAGTCGTAGTATTTGTTGTTTACTACGCCGTCTGAGCACGAAATAAAGAGGACGGTCCCCACCAAACCTCTCCAAAGGGAGGTGTTTAGTATTTTGAATTTATTCATATTGAATTAATTCTTTCTCTGCTTCCTCTGCTTTCTCGAAGTGGAAACCGTCCCAAACCTGTTGCATGAGGGCTGCAATCTCCTTTGTGCAGAGGTTGCCAATGCTGCCTTCGTGGGTGTGGTGCACTTCCTTCTTGGGCACGAACTTCCCTGTCTCGATGTCCAGTCCGACTTTCTTGTAGGCATCGCGGAAGGGCATTCCTTCGCTGGCAAGTCGGTTGACTTCTTCAACGGAGAACATGAGGTCGTAGCGGTTGTCGTCAAGGATGTGTTCGTTTACTTCAAGTTTGGCGATGATGTATGTCGCCATCTGCAAGCACTCCCTTAGTTCCTGAAAAGCGGGCAGGAAGACTTCCTTGATAATTTGCAGGTCGCGGAAGTATCCGCTGGGCAGGTTGTTCATAATGAGCGTGACCTGCTGCGGCAAGGCTTGTAGCTTGTTGCACTTGGCGCGTGTCAGCTCGAAGACATCGGGGTTTTTCTTGTGCGGCATGATGCTGGAGCCTGTGGTGCATTCCTTCGGGAGCTTGATGAAGCCAAAGTTCTGGCTGTTGAAGAGGCAGGCATCGAAGGCCAGCTTGCTGACGGTTCCTGCAATACCGGCAAGGGCGAAGGCAACGTTGCGCTCCGTCTTTCCGCGTCCCATCTGGGCATAGACGACATTGTAGTCGAGCGAATCAAAGCCCAAAAGCTCCGTCGTCATTGTTCTGTTCAGGGGGAACGAAGAGCCGTAACCAGCGGCCGAGCCAAGCGGGTTGCGATTGGTGATGCGATAGGCGGCTTGCAGCAGGACGAGGTCATCGACAAGACTCTCCGCGTATGCGCCCAACCAAAGGCCGAAACTGCTGGGCATCGCCACCTGCAGATGGGTGTAGCCAGGCATGAGCACATCCTTGTAACGCTCGCTCTGCTTCTGTAATTCCGTGAAGAGGCTGCGCACATCTTCTGCCACGAGGCGAAGCTGCTTACGGATGAAAAGCTTCAAATCGACAAGCACCTGGTCGTTGCGACTGCGCCCGGAGTGTATTTTCTTGCCCACGTCACCCAGGCGGCGCGTCAGCATCAGTTCGACCTGCGAGTGGACATCCTCTATGCCCTCCTCGATGACAAATTGTCCCTGGCGTATCTCCGCGAGGATATTGCGCAGCTCTGCAAGCAAGGTTTCGAGTTCCTCCTTTTCGAGAAGCCCGATGCTTTCGAGCATTGTGATGTGCGCCATTGAGCCGAGCACATCGGCTTCTGCCAGATACATATCCATCTCGCGGTCACGCCCGACGGTGAAGTGCTCTATTTCCGCCGTCGGCTCATATCCTTTGTCCCAAAGCTTCATGTCATTTTCTCCTCAATACAATAGGTAGCATCATGCTATCATGTTTAGGGTGCAAAGGTATATAAAATTTTTGAGATTATTACGTCTGGCTGATATAAAATCGTTTTATATAGAGGAAAGCGTAAGGACTTTTTCTGCTTCTAATCTTATGCTTAGGATAAAAAAGCAGGAGAACATGCTTAGATTCCGCCTTCCTAATGTACATTTGGAAGGCTTTTTTATGCTTAATCAGGCACAATTAGCTGTTTGCTTATACATGAATGAGCAATCGCTTGTACATGTATAAGCAATCGCTCATACATGAAGAAGCAACGAGCATACCACAGTGCGACGACTGTCAGCACAGGCACCGCCATATAAGACAGCGCGTCTTTTTACTTTGCCAGGGTGTGCCAAAACATGAAATTATTCGCCGCGAGTTAAAATAATTTACATATTTCTTTGCGTAAACAAGAAAAACAAGTATCTTTGCAAGTAGAAAGGTTTAGAAAACTTCTTTATCGAAGCTAACAAAACTTCTCAGCGGAGGTTGCCTTTTTCAAATTTTATCGGAAACAAACGAAGCGTTATGCTCGTCTTGCGAATGGAAATGTGAGAAACTTCTATAAGATGCAAGTACAGTGATAACGGTTCGCGCTTATAGCGTGGACTGATAACTGCATCTACATCTTAGGGCGATTCTCACAGCCTCCATTCGAAGAGGTGGTATATCAGTGCCACGCTTCTGCGTATGAACTAATAGCCCTTTGTGGTAGCTGGAGGGGCAGGGAGAATACACAATGAAACATTCTTATCTCAAACACATCTTACTGTGCCTTTGCCTCTTCGCAGGCGCCAAAACCTTTGCCTATGTTGAGATTGACGGCATCTATTACAGCATCCCTATCTATGGAAATAATGTAAGTGTGACTTCTTGCAACCCCCAATACAACCCCCAATACTCGGGTTCTGTGGTTATCCCATCATCTGTCACATACAATAGTGAGACTTACAATGTTACCAGTATAGGGGATTATGCTTTCCGTGATTGCAGTGGCCTGACATCCGTCACCATTCCCAACAGCGTGACCAGCATTGGGAGCCAAGCCTTCCAAAACTGCACTGGCCTAACCTCCATTACCATCCCGGGCAGCGTGACCGATACTGGGTACGATGCCTTCCAGGGATGCACTGGCCTAACCTCCGTCACCATCCAGAACGGCGTGACCAGAATCAGGGAGGGTTCCTTCTCTGATTGCAAAGGCTTGACCTCCATCTCCATCCCCAACAGCGTGACCAGCATCGGCAGCTTTGCCTTCTCTGGTTGCACAGGCTTGACCTCCGTCACAATTCCAGGCAGTGTGACCAGCATTGGCAGAAATAGCGGTACCGGTGCCTTCCATGGTTGCACAGGCTTGACCTCCGTCACCATCCAGAACGGCGTGACCAATATCTACTACGGCACCTTCTATGGTTGCACCAGCTTGACTTCCGTCTCCATCCCCCCCAGCGTGACATACATAGGAAAAGAGGCTTTTGCGCTTTGCACCACCAGCCTGGTATCTTTTTATATCAGAGATATGGCTGCATGGTCAAGCATTACGTTTGACAAAAATTGGTGCTATGACTTATACCAAGGGCATATTTCTTATAACATAGTCTTGAACAACGAGGAGGTAACGCATCTGCTAATTCCCCAAGATGCAAAAAAGGTTAACACTCAAGCTTTCATAAATTGTAGGGGTATATCGGCTATTTCTGTAGAAGAAGGTAATACTGTTTATGACTCGCGCCAGAACTGTAATGCCATCATTGAGACAGAGAGCAATACACTATTGGTGGGTTGCAAAAGTTCGTTCATCCCTGAAGGTGTATCAGCTATTCACGACAGTGCTTTCTTTAAGCGCGATGAGCTGACCTCCATGACCTTCCCCAAAAGCATGCAAAGCATCGGTATAAATGCCTTCCATGGCTGTAAGCTGCGCAATATCCTTGTTAAGTGCCCCATACCACCTGTTGCCACTGCTTCATCGTTTTCCGCACAGACATACTACCATACGACGCTCTATATTCCTGCTGGCAGTTGGGATGCCTACGCCTACGACGATGCCTGGTACAAGTTCATCAATATCCGCGAGACGGCAACGGCAGGGGCGCAGCTCTCCATGCAACAGGCATATACGCTGATGGATGCAGGCACGTTTGCCTATTCCGTCTATGACCCCGTGAACGACCGCATCAGCAACATCAGTTCCACAGGCATCAACGAAGACAATCCCAATCACAGTTGGCAGGTGATAGAAGTCGGCGGGAAACGCTATCTCTACAATCTTGGCGCGAAGAAATTCGCCTCATCTTTTGGCAACGACTTGAAACTGACAAGCGAGGCAACGGCCATCGAAATGGACGACGGCAAGGACGGCATAGTTTTTGGCGAACAGGCAGGCCGCCAATGGACATTCGTCAGCAACGACCACATGAACGTGGAAGATGCTATTGCCGACGCAATCATAAGTCCCACCCATGCACTCTCCAAAGGCGAGGGAAAATGGTACTCGCTCGATGGCAAACAGTTCTGCACGCCTCAAAAGGGCGTGAACATCATCCGCTACTCTGATGGCACAAGCAAGAAGGTCTTGATTAAGTGAGCGCGGAGCAATACTGGCACCCGGCTATGCCGAGCGGGAAATAGCTTGACGAAGTCAAGGTAATGGTGAAATAGTTAGTATGGTAGGCTTGCCAACATCTGTGCCAGACCATCGACGCCTTGTTCAAGCTTTTTGCCAACCATCTGGCGGATGAAGAAGTTGAGGTCGGCTTTGACGGTTAAGCGCATTGCGCACTCGCTTTCGCCAGCCGGTAAGAGTTGAATCCACATGTTGGCTGCCACAGGAATGCCTTCGGCAGCAAATTTGATGGTCTTGTCCGGCTCGCGCTCTATAATGCGCAGTGTGGCAGCTCCCATTGGTGTGTCGCCCGAAACGCTGTCCCTGTCGAAGCGCAAGGAACGCAACTTCTCGACGATTTGTTCCAGTTGTTCGGGTTTTACCTTGTCGCCAGCCTGTTGCTGAATGCGTTGCATAGCCTCAGGATTGTCAAGCCCTTGCTGAATGACGGCAAGGTTGTTGAGGTCGGACAGACGCTCATAGACACGTCCGATGGGGGCGTATATCTTCTTTACTTCACTTTTGTATTCGGTCATCTCGTGTATTTACAATTTGACGATTTACTGTTTCTTCCTTCCTAAAGGGATTAGGTGGTCATCCACCTCGCCGGGTTTTTTCTCCATTCGTTAAGGGTTGCCACCTCTTCCTCCTTGATGTAGCCAGTCTGGAGTGCTTTGGCTACGACGGCTTCGTAGTTGGTGAGGGTAACAAGCTTCACGTCTGCTGCCTTGAACGCCTCTTCCGCCACAGGGAAGCCATAGGTGTAGGAGGCAACCATTCCGATAACTTTACAACCTGCTTTCCGCAAGGCTTCAACGGCCTTGAGACTGCTGCCACCTGTACTGATGAGGTCCTCTACAACGATAACCTTCATGCCTGGCCTGAGTTCGCCCTCAATGAGGTTCTCCATACCGTGGTCCTTTGGTTTGCTGCGAACATAGGCAAAGGGCAGAGCGAGCGCATCCGCCACCAAAGCACCTTGTGCAATGGCTCCTGTGGCGACACCAGCTACACCTTCTGCCTCCGGGAATTGCTCCATGATGAGGCGTGTGAGTTCCACTTTGACAAAGGAACGCAGGTCGGGGTAGGAGAGCGTCTTGCGATTGTCACAGTAAATAGGGCTTTTCCAACCGCTGGCCCAGGTAAAGGGGTTTGTGGGTTGCAACTTGATGGCTTTCACATTGAGCAGTTTGCCTGCAAAAACAGATTCCAGAGTGTTCATGTCGTTTATAGGCTATTTAACGGATAGGGTTTGTTTTACAATGCAAAGATAGAAAATATAATCAAAAAACAAGGCTGTATGACAGAGAAAATCATTCATTATCTGGATTTACGCTTAAATGGGTGTTCATTTCATGTTGCCACGCAGTGTCTTCTATTGCCTTGTCGTGTCCGGCGAGGGCAGAAAAAGGTGCGAATTGTGCGGCCCGTTGCTGCATACTCATCTGAGGATGCTTCTCCGAAACGTGGTGCGGCAGATTGATGATGTCATCGTAGGCGTTCATGCTTTATGCCCTCCTATCTGTTTGTTCCTTTGAATAGCGGTTGCTCCTTCTGCATAGCTTGTGCCCTTGAGAATGGCATTCTTTCCGAAGCGTCGTTTTATGTTGATGAGTGCTTCCTGCATCCTGCGCTCTTTCTTCAGAGACTCGCCGTCTGTTGGAGAGGGTGAGAAGTCAAATGTCAATTGCTGTTGGCCTTTTGCCTTCAACTCTTCTTTGATGATGTGATTTGTGCAGATGTTCAAGCGGCGTATGAGGAGGTCTTTGTTGACAATCCTGTCATACAGCGACAAGACAGCATTGATAATGGCCTTGCTGGATGATGTATGGCTGTCGAGATTTATCGTGCCGTGTGCATGTTTTGGTACCGGCCTGCCATAATAGTCTATGACGATGTCGCCGTGATAATGGGAGGAAATATCGGGCTTTGTGAGATTTTCCCTGTCATAGCTGACGGTTAGTACAAGTTGGTTAGTCACCAGGCGCTTTTCTACGAGGTTGAGGCTGATGGCGTCTGCCATTTCCATCACGACAGTTCTTGCCTTCTCGCAGGAGTACGGCTCGGCCAGAACCTGCCCGCTGCTCATCGAACTGGTTTCGGGCTTGTATGCCTTGACGAGGTCGATGCTGCAGGGTTCCCATCCCCATGCATGGTCTATCAGCAGCTCGGCATTGATGCCGAACAGCCGGTAGAGCAGTTCCTCTTTTTCGACCGAACAGCGGGCCACCTTGCCCATTGTGTCAATGCCGAATTTTGCGAGCTTCTCCGCTATGCCCCTTCCCACTCGCCAGAAGTCTGTCAGGGGCCGGTGGTCCCAGAGTTGTTTTCGATACGACATTTCGTCGAGTTCTGCGATGCGCACGCCGTCTTTGTCTGCAGGCATCTTTTTTGCCACGATGTCCATGGCGACCTTGCATAGATACATGTTTGTGCCGATGCCTGCCGTTGCCGTGATGCCGGTTTGTTTCAGCACATCCAGAATGATTGTCATAGCCAATTGGTGTGCGCTCATCTTGTAGGTGGCGAGGTATGCAGTGACATCCATAAATACTTCGTCTATGCTATAGACGTGGATGTCCTCTGGCGCGATGTATTTCAGGTAGATGTCATAGATTTTTGCACTTACCTCAATGTACTTCGCCATTTGCGGAGGGGCAATGATAAAGTCAACGCCTCGGACTTTCTGATAGACCTCAAACAGCCGTACACGTCCGGGGATGCCGTACTTCTTCAGGGAGGGCGAGACGGCAAGGCAGATGGTTTTCTCTGTCCTGCTTTCGTCGGCGACCACAAGGTTAGCTGTAAGCGGATCAAGACCTCGCTCCACGCATTCTACGCTTGCATAGAACGACTTGAGGTCGATGGCGATGTACTGCTTCAATTCACAACCCATAATCCTTGACTCATTTTGTGGCATCAGAAGCCATAGCAGATAGCGATGCCTGGGGTAATCTGGTGTGTGGCAAGGCTGAAGTTTTGATCGCTGTAATAGTGACGTGTGTGGAAAAAGTCGTAGTCAAGACTGGTACGCCATACGATATTATGCTTCAGGGCATAGGAGAAACTGAAGCCAGTGCCGAAAATGAAACTGTTGCCGCCTTCTATCATCTTCGACGGCTCCTTGTCTTCGATGTCACCGCAGTGACGGCGTCCGAAAAGCAGTTTGGTTCCTAAGCTCATCCGTGTGGTCAGTGGCAGGCTGCCATAGATGCCGCCCATGATGTCGAAACTTGACAATTGGTCTGTGCGTTCCCGATGAAACTTATCCTCTGCATCCCAGCTTGGCGTGACGGCTGTACTGTTGATACGTGCCCGAAGGCCAAAACCGAGATGGGGATTCAGGAAATAAGCCGCTTCTGCAGCAATCGTAGTACTCAGCCCGCGCTTAAAACTAACAGGCTTGCCGGTGTCAGGTCGTATCTCCATCCTGCCTGGCATAATGCCAATTCCTGCTTGTAGGGAGAAGAAAGACGGGTGTTCGCTCATGTCGGCCAAATCTTCCTTCTCTCGACGCAAAGTATATTTATCCTTAAAGATAAGGTCGGAAAGAGCGTACCCAAGTTCTGTTGAGAGGATGCCGATGCCTGCTCCTGCCAGCACATCGCTTACCCAGTGGCGGTTGTTCATCACACGGAAGGCGCCAATGCCTGTGGCTACGGTATAACCGCCGACGCTATACCAGAGGCTGCGCGTCAGCCCGTACTCCTTATGCAGGATGGTAGCTGCCATAAAGGCCGTCGCAGTATGGCCGGAAGGAAAAGAGTTGGCTCTGGAACCGTCTGGCCTCATTTCAGCAGCAGAATACTTTATGCCGTTGACCAAAGTTGCCATGAGGACAGCGGAGAAAGCATTGCTCACCAAAAGCCGCCCCCACTGCGAGCGTCCTTCATAGCCTGCGGCTTTCAGTCCGTAGGTGAGTGCCAGTGGCGCGTATTGCAGATAATCATCGACCTTGTTGTGAAAGCCGGGATTTAGGTCCATGTTTATTTTGCGGACATCCTCCTTTATCGTGCGGAGAGCCAGACCAAGCGCGAGGTATGGCACACTGGCAAGCGAGAGGTCGCGTTTGACGGTCCAATATCGTTTCTCCTGACCGACATTGACAGCCTCAGTTCGCATATACAGGCTGTCTCCTCCCTTGCGGCAGAGATAGGAGACGGGGACTTCATGCCCTTTCTCCTCCATGACAGACACAGTTATGTCAACAGCTTGTCCCTGAAGTACGGATGTCAGAAAGATGAGCAGAAGCGAGAGTCTTGACACGTTGCAATCAACCTTTTTATTCCACAGGTGTGATTTCTGGCAGCTTTATCTCCATATCGACGGGGACGTTGTCGGGGTCGGGGAAGTTGTTGTGGACGATGATGTACTGGGCAACATCCTTGTCCCCATATTCCTGTATGGCAATTCTGGTGATGAAGTCGCCGGGCTTCATCACATACGTCTTGCGAGTGCCCACAATCTTGTACTTTCCGCCTGGAACCTGAGCGTATTGGATATCTTCCTGAGGAGTGGGGCTTTCTTTTGCCGACTTCTCTTGCTCTTGTTTTGTGACCTGCATTTCTTCCTGTGTCGGTGCAGTGGTTGAGCTTTTCTCTGTCAGAGAGCGACCGACATAGAAGCAGACAATGCATAGCAACAGAATACCTGCCGCCCAAGCAAACATCTTTGCAAGGGGACGAGGACGCTTTGGTTCGTCTTGTTTCGGCTCTACGGCTGTCTTGGGTTTAGAAACAGGCTTTGGTTCTGGCTTTGGTTCTTGTACTGGCTTCGGAGCTTCAACAGGTTCTTCTGTGACCTCTTGGACGGGAGCCTCCTCGACCTCAGGCTTCTCGCATCTCACCTCTCCGGGTTCGGGGGCGAGGGTGGGGGAGGGGGCATCCTCTGGAAGTCTTTCCATGTCTTCGATGCTTGTACCTTCGTTGATGATAACTGTCTGGAAGTCTGCAAAGGGCTTGTTGATGATGTCCTTGAGTGCAGTCTCCGGGATAAAGGACAACTTCGAGTGCCCTGGTATGACAATGCGCTCGCCGGTATTGACATTTACGCTCTCGCGGTCGAGCACTTCAATGAGTTTGAAGGTGCCGAGTCCTTTTATCTTGACGAGCTTGTCGGTAGTCACATTCTGAATGATGGCATCGAAGAACTCACGGAGGAATGCTTCGGCTTCTTTTTGTGACAGTCCTTTTTTCTGTGCCAGTGTCTTGGCAAGTTGCTGAAGGTTTATCTTGCTTCCCATAGTTCTTAATTTTTAACTCTTAATTTCAATGAGGTGTTAGGCTTGAAGTTCACTGTCATCTTGGGCGGGATGAGCATCCGTTGTTTTGTGGTTGGGTTGACCAACACTCGCTCAAGTTTCTTTTTGACTTCTAATGTGCCGAAGCCGGGGACGACAACGGCGTTCTCTTCTGTAAGTTCGCTGATGATAGCTGATACTGTGGCATTGACCAGAGAGGTGACATCTTTGCTGCCTCGCTTGGTGCGGCTTGCCAAGTTGGAGATAAATTCTTTGTTATTCATATTTGGTCGTTTAGTTGTTTGGTTGTTTAGTCGTTTAGGGTTGCATAAAGGTCGAATTCATCGGCACTTTCTATCTTCACTTGCACGAACATCCCCGGACGAAGGCACTCTCCAGATGGGGAAACAGGGAGGTTTCTTTTGATGAGCACCTCTGTGTCAACTTCTGGGGAATCGTATTCTGTCCGGCCAACGAAGTAGTCGCCCTCCTTGCGGTCGATGATGACCTGCAACGTCTGCCCCACCTTGCTTTGTTGCACCTGCTCGCTGATTTGCTGCTGCACTCGCATGAGCTTGCTGAGGCGGGCCTGCTTCTCTTCTTCGGGAACGTTGTCCTCGTAGTGCTTGGCAGCATACGTGCCCTCCTCCTCGCTATAGGCAAAGGCGCCCATGCGCTCGAACTTTGCCCACCTGACAAAGTCAAGGAGTTCTTTGAAGTCTTCCTCTGTCTCGCCAGGGAAGCCCACCATCAAGGTTGTGCGGAGGTGTATGCCTGGCACTTCGCGGCGGATGGTCTCGATGAGTGTGTAAGTCTGCTCGCGGGTGATATGGCGCTGCATGGCCGATAGCTGGCTGTCGCTGATGTGTTGCAGGGCGATGTCAAGATACTTGCAGACGTTGTCGTGCCGTTTCATCACTTGTAGGAGTTCCATAGGGAAGTTGGCGGGATAGGCATAATGAAGCCTTATCCACTTGACGCCAGGCACCTGGGCAATACGCTCGATGAGCGGCGCTATCATCTGCTTCCCGTAAAGGTCTGTGCCGTAGCCGGTCAGTTCTTGTGCTATGACCTGAAACTCCACGACTCCCTTTGCTACCAAATCCTCCACTTCTGCCACAATATCCTCGATGGAATGGCTCTTTTGTTTGCCTGTTATGATGGGTATGGCACAATAGGCGCAGTGGCGGTTGCAGCCTTCGCTTATCTTGAGATAGGCATAATGCGAAGGTGTTGTGAGCCGCCTGTCATTGAAGGCTTCCTTGTGATAGGTTTTGCCCAGGTCTGTAATTATCTGCTCCCAGTCGAACTTGCCATAGAACCGGTCAACTTCGGGCAGTTCTATTTTCAGTTCCTGCAGGTATCGTTGCGAGAGGCAGCCCATGACAATGAGTTGGCGGAGTTTGCCTTGCTGCTTGCGTTTGGCAAGCTCCAGAATCATATTGATGCTTTCTTCCTTTGCATCGGCGATGAAACCGCAAGTATTCACGATGGCAATCTCTCCCTTTGGCTCCTCGGCATCGTGCGTCACGTCGAAGCCGTTCAGTTCCAACTGCCGGATTAGCTTCTCGCTGTCAACAAGGTTCTTGCTGCAGCCGAGCGTGATGAGATCGATAGAGGCCCCTTCTAACTCCCTCTTTATGGGGAGAACTTTAGGCGGTAGAAAATTCTTCATTCTTCTTTGACTCTTTAGAGCAAAGGCGCGCTGTTAAGGCGCGGAGCACTCTTCATTCTTAATTCTTAAAAAGCGAATCCACGAACTCCCTTCGGTTGAAGGGCTGAAGGTCCTCTGCACGCTCGCCGAGGCCGATGTAGCGCACGGGTATCTTGAACTGGTCGCTAATGCCGATGACTACGCCGCCTTTGGCACTGCCGTCGAGCTTCGTGATAGCCATACTTGTGACCTCTGTCGCGGAAGTGAATTGCTTCGCCTGCTCGAAGGCGTTCTGGCCTGTGCTGCCGTCCAGAACGAGCATCACGTCGTGCGGTGCGTCAGGCATGAGCTTTTGCATGACGCGCTTTATCTTCGACAGTTCGTCCATCAAACCTTTCTTGTTATGCAGGCGGCCTGCAGTGTCGATAAGCACCACATCCATGCCGTTGGCAATGGCGCTGTTCAGGGTGTCGTAGGCCACGCTTGCCGGATCGCTGCCCATCTTTTGCTTTATGACGGGGACGCCGATCCTCTCGCCCCAGATGCTTATCTGCTCCACTGCAGCTGCGCGGAAAGTGTCGGCAGCGCCAAGGCAGACTTTCAGTCCGGCTTCCTTGAACTGATAGGCGAGTTTTCCGATAGTCGTCGTCTTGCCCACACCATTCACGCCAACGACGAGGATGACATACGGACGTTTGTCTTCTGGTATCTGAAAGCCTTCGGTGTCGTCGGTGTTGTTTTCCGTGAGCAATTGTGCGATTTCATCGCGCAGCAGGTTGTTCAGTTCGTCCGTCGTGACATACTTGTCGCGTTGAACACGTGCCTCAATACGCTTGATAATGTTGAGTGTGGTGTCCACCCCCACGTCGCTCGTCACCAGCACTTCCTCCAGGTTGTCAAGCACCTCGTCATCCACTTTCGACTTGCCTGCAACGGCTCTCGTCAACTTCCCGAAGAAGCTCTCTTTCGTTTTCTCAAGCCCTTGGTCAAGCGTTTCTTTCTTCTCTTTGGTAAAGAAATTAAAGAATCCCATATCTGTTCTGCTTTGTATTTGCGCACAAAGATAGTAAAAAATCCCCAATCCATCGTAATAATTCGAAATAATTTATCTTTTATTAAGATTTTGTGAGAAAAAGTCATCTCCTCAAGAGGAGAAATCCGCTGTCCAACAGAGAGTTTTTCATTTTACGTCGCAAATTGTATATTTTACGACGTAATTTGTACAATTTACGACGTAAAACGAAGAAATTACGACGTAAAATAAAGAATGTCTCTTGCCGTGTGGCATTTCTTGAAGCTTACACTTTGTTTTTTTTGTCATTTTTTGCCATTTATGCTTTGTTATGAATGATAAAAACACTATCTTTGTGGACGGAATTATGTATAACAACTTAAATAATTATTAACCATGAAATTTCTGACAGACGAGAAACTCGTTATCGTTGGTGCCGGTGGCATGATCGGTTCCAACATGGTGCAGAGCGTGCTGATGCTCGGCCTTACTCCTAACATTTGCCTTTATGACATCTACGAACCCGGCGTACACGGCGTTTACGACGAGATGTGCCATTGTGCCTTCCCTGGTGCAAACCTCTCCTATACCGTCGATGCGAAAGAGGCTTTCACAGGTGCCAAGTACATTATTTCCAGCGGCGGCGCTCCCCGCAAGGAAGGTATGACACGCGAAGACCTGCTCAAGGGTAACTGCCAGATTGCAGCCGACTTCGGCGAGAACATCAAGAAGTATTGCCCCGACGTGAAGCACGTTGTGGTTATCTTTAACCCTGCCGATGTGACTGCGCTCACGGCCCTCATCCATTCCGGCCTGAAGCCCAACCAACTCACTTCGCTGGCAGCTCTCGACTCCACCCGTCTCCAACAGCAGTTGGCACAGGAGTTCGGCGTGCAGCAGGACAAGGTGACGGACGCTTACACCTACGGCGGTCACGGCGAACAGATGGCTGTCTTCGCTTCCAAGGCCAAGATTGACGGCAAGCCTCTTTGCGAGCTTCCCCTCACTCCTGAACGCTGGGCAGAAATCAAGCACATGACCACCCAAGGCGGCAGCAACATCATCAAGCTGCGCGGACGCTCTTCATTCCAAAGCCCCGCTTATCAGGCTGTCAAGATGATTGAGGGCGCAATGGGCGGCGAACCCTTCAAGTGGCCTGCCGGCTGTTATGTGAACTGCGACAAGTGCGGCTTCAAGAATGTGATGATGGCCATGCCTTCTGTCATAGACAAGGATGGCGTACACTTCACCGCTCCCCAAGGCACGGCAGAAGAAATGGCTGCTCTCCAGGCTTCTTACGAACATCTGCAGAAGATGCGCGATGAGATTATCGGCCTCGGCATCATTCCTCCCGTAGCAGACTGGGGCAAGGACAACCCCAACCTTTAATACGCGCGTACATTATATATTATATATAACGAGATAGAAGAAGTTAGAAGAGAAGACATGTCGCTTCTATCTCCTTCTATCTCCTTTTTCCCCTCTTTCTATTACCATGAAACAACACTCACTTCTTGTACTTTCTTTCCTCCTTGGCTTGCAGGTTTCTGCACAGAAAGTTATCTTCCCGCAGGAACAGCAGGCAGGCGCTGCAACTTCGTCTGTCAGCGGCGACACCTATACGCTTGCCAACGACCTGCTTTCTGCTTCGTTTGTCCTTGCCGACGGCAAGCTGACTTTCGGCGGCTGTGAGGCGATGGGCATGATGCCAAGTGAAGACCTCTTTGGCATTCGTCTCGCAAGCGGGACAGAAGTGAAGTCGTCGTCAATGACGCTGAATGATGTGGAAACAGAAGAACTTGCAGCCGACGCCTCTGCCGCCAAGGGTTCGCTGAAGCTTCCGGGCAAGAGCGTCAAGGCCACCTATACCTACGGCGACCTCGCGCTGACGTGGCGGGCTGTGCTTCGCGACGGCTCCCATTATCTGCGCACCGAGCTTGAACTGACTGCCTTGAAGAATGTGGCAATGAATGCCGTTATCCCCATGCACTACACCATCGATAACAGCAGCAGCGAACAAGCTCCGGCGGTGGTAGGCAACACGCGCGGTGCAGTCATTGCCAGCGACAAGATCTTTGCAGGACTGGAAACCCCGATGGGCAAGAACAGCATTGTAGGAACTCTGGACACAGCCCCCTTTGTCTATGACAGATGGACAGGAAGCACCTTTAGCTGGACACCTGGCCCGGAAACGCCGCAAGGCATCCTCAACCTCGGCCTGCCCGTCAGCGGCATCAGCGGCATACAAGGCTACCTTGCTATTATGGAGGGAGGCAGACAGACCATTACCTTCCAATACACCAGCGGCAGCCACCGTTTGGACATTGCCGGTGTTGACATCGTTGACCTTGAAGGCAACGTCGTGGCATACGACTATCACAAGGGCTATACCGGCGGTGCAAAATCCAACAACGTCTATACGCTCAACATCCCCAATGCAGGCTATTACCTCGTGCGCTACTTCCGCGATACGGTGACGGATGCCATCAGCGGTTCGTTCAACAGTAACGGAACCATTACATGGAGTTGTGAGGTGCTGGCCCCGGAACTGCTCTTTGACGGGAACACCGAAGCCAACGTCCTGCCAGAGAGTGGTGGCACCCAATCTTCATTGCCGTCATTGCTTTCTGTAGGCGGCACACGCACCGACACCTGGAACACCTCTTCATGGGCCGCGCCCTCGTCTGTGCCATCGCGCATCCTGGAGTTGGGCTATACGTCCGACAGGATAAAGATGATGTCGAAGCCAGTGAGCTTTGCCCGAAGCGGTGGTGTCTTTGCGGCACAGTTTATGTATTCCTCCGGATCCTACGGCCTCACCATAGCTGGCGTGGAGCTGGTGGATGCTGACGGCAATGTCGCAGCGTCCGACTACCACGGAGGCTTCTCTGGTACGCGCAAGACAGACAATGTCTATAGCTTCACTGTTCCGGCAGCAGGAACTTACAATATATTGTATTATGCCGTGCTGAAACCGGATGGCAGCGACAACACCTCGACAGGCAACATCAACCTCAGCTACACAAAGACCGAGTATCTGCACCTTGCTGCCCCTTTGGAGACAGAAATCATCGGCGAATGGAGCAGGCAGACGACACTTGCAGCAGGCAAGACCTGGAAGGTGGGCGTCGTCGTAGGCCTCATTGCCCCGGGGCAGGCTCGCCGCTCTTTCCTCTGCTACAGCGAGCGTGAGCGTGCAGTGCCTTGGCGAGCCTTCCCTATGTATAACTCATGGTACGAGCTGAACATCGACCGCAATAACGACCAGAACTACACGACGAACTTCAACGAGTCGCAGTGCAGCGAAGTTCTTGACCAATGGAAGCAAAACCTGTTCGACCGTTATGGCGTGGGCATCGGCTCCTTTGTCTGGGACGACGGCTGGGATGTCTATGGCACATGGGAGTTCAACACGAACTTCCCCAACGGTTTCCAGAACCTCAGCGACAAGGCTTGGAGCATAAACTCGCAGATTGGCGCGTGGCTCGGACCGGTGGGCGGCTACGGACAGAGCGGCAACTACCGGCGCAGCTACTGGAGTTCGCGCGGAGGAATGCAACTTTCCAACTCTGCCTACTGCAATGTGTTCCTTGACCGCACCAGCTACATGCTCAATACCTACCATTTCAACTTCTTCAAGTTCGACGGCATCAGTGCGCAGTTCAGCGCAACCGGTCCAGACAGTGGTGCGACAGGCGAGGAGAATGCAGAAGGCATCATCGACATCGAGCAGAAACTGCGTGAGGTGAAGCCCGACGTGTTCCTCAACACCACCGTCGGCACCTGGGCATCGCCCTTCTGGTTCCAAGTGACCGATGCTGTATGGCGTCAGGAAAACGACTGGGGCACAGTGGGCAATCAAGGCAACAGCCGCGAACAGTGGATAACCTATCGCGACCGCCTCGTCTATCAGAACTTCGTGCAGAACTCTCCCCTCTGTCCCATCAACACATTGATGACACACGGCTTCATGCTCTCGAAGTACGGCGGTGGCGTGGCCAATATGAGCAAGAACTATGACGACATCGTGCGAGAGATGCGTTGCGCCTTTGCCTGCGGAAGCGGCATGGTGGAGATTTATGCCGACTTCTCGTTGTTGAACAGCATCAACGGCGGCAAACTTTGGGGCGAACTTGCCGACTGCATCAAATGGCAGAAAGCTCAGGAAGACGTCTTGCCCGACGTGCATTGGGTAGGGGGCAATCCCTGGGACGGCAGCAAGGCCAACGTCTATGGCTGGGCAGCATGGAACGGCGAGCGTGCAACTCTCGCCCTGCGCAACCCTTCGACTTCGGAGCAAACCTTCACAACAACCTTGCGTGAGGCTCTGGAAATACCAGACTATATTCATACAAGCGTCACTCTGGCTGATGCTTTCAGTCAAAACACACTCACCGGACTCACTACAGGTGTGCCCATCAACATAGACACCCCTCTGACACTGAGGCTTGCCGCTTCGTCAGTATATATATACAATGGTACTGACGAGACAGCGACAGGTGTGGAAACACCCCTTTCTCCTTCTGGGACGAGGAACGAAACGAACAGCAGCCGTTGCTTTGATATAGGAGGACGCAAAGTGGGGAGCCTGCAAAGGGGATTGTATATCGTAGGCAACCGAAAAATCGTCAAGTGAAAGCATGAAGCGGGGAGTTGCTGTAATTTTTTGCTAAAAAGCTTTGCCAATTCAAAAAGTATGTGTAATTTTGCGCCGCATTTTGCAACACTAACAAAATAACTAATTAAAAACAAACAACAAGAAAAGACAATGATTGTAGTATCCGTAAAAGAAGGTGAGAACATTGAGAGAGCCTTGAAGAAGTTCAAGCGCAAGTTTGAAAAGACTGGTGTCGTGAAGGAACTCCGTGCCCGTCAGCAGTTCGACAAGCCCTCAGTCCTGAAGCGCCTTGCTATGGAACGTGCTGTCTATGTACAGAAGCTCCATCGCTCAGAAGATTAAAAGTCCTTAATTTTTTGACGCATCTCTTTGGATTGTCAAAAAAAACAGCTACCTTCGCAGAAGAAACAGTAAGCGAAGTGCGTGATTGGATTAAAGACTTCATAGATTATCTTCAGTACGAAAGGAACTATTCCCGCAGGACCACCGAAGATTATCAAGCCGATTTGGAAGCGTTCAAACGGTTCTATGAAGCAACAGACAGCAGCTTAGACTGGGCAGAAATGCCTGCCGATATTGTTAGGCAGTGGGTGGTGGAGATGATGGACAAAGGCAATGCCGCCACAAGCGTGCGACGGCGTCTCAGTTCACTTCGGTCCTTCTATAAATTCCTGCTACGGCGTGGCTTGGTAGATAAGGATCCAGTACACAACATGCCAGGCCCAAAGGTGGAGAAGAAACTGCCAAGTTATGTCAGGGAAAAGGAAATGGACAGGCTCATCGACAGCGATTTCTTCGGTGAAGGTTATCAAGGGGTGCGCGACCGTATGATACTCCTGACATTTTACTCTACGGGCATACGGCTCTCCGAACTCGTTGGTCTGAATGACAGAGATGTCGATTTGGACCAGATGCAACTGAAAGTGACAGGCAAGCGCAACAAACAGCGTATCATTCCCTACGGCGACGAATACGGCGACAACTTGCGGCAATATCTCGCAGAGCGCGACACCTTCGCCAAGCAGTTTGCCTGCGACAGAAGCCTATTCCTCGACGAAAGGAACGGACAGCGGATAGCTCCAGCCAAGGTGCGCAGCATAGTGAAGAAATATCTGTCGATGGTCACAACACAGCAGCGTAGAAGCCCACATGTCCTGCGACATACGTTTGCCACTGCGATGCTCAACCACAAGGCCGACCTGCAATCTGTCAAGGAACTGCTTGGGCATGAAAGCCTGTCAACAACCGAAATCTACACGCACACTACTTTCGAGCAATTGAAAGAAATGTATAACCAAGCCCACCCTCGGGCTAAAACAAAAGGAGGTAACTATGGAAATCAAAATTCAAGCAATCCACTTTGAGGCAACAGAGAAACTGGAAAAGTTCATTGAGAAGAAACTCTCAAAACTTGCAAAGTTCAACGAAGAAATAGGAAGGATAGAGGTGTCACTAAAAGTTGTAAAGCCCGAGACGGCATTGAACAAGGAAGCTGCCCTGAAAGCCATACTGCCAGGCACAGAATTGTTTGCCCAGGAAACTTGCAACACTTTCGAAGAAGCAATCGATCAAACCGTGGAATCCTTGCTCCGGCAAGCTTCCAAATATAAAGAAAAGCAAAAAAATCGTTAAAAAAACAACGAAACCTTTTGCTGGTTCGGAAAATATATGTAATTTTGCAGCCGATTAGACGTGCTCGCATGTCAAGTCGGCTGTATTTCGCCTCTTTAGCTCAGTTGGCCAGAGCACGTGATTTGTAATCTCGGGGTCGTTG
>CAMZAE010000025.1 GCA_947304115.1 uncultured Prevotellaceae bacterium
TTATTGAGAAGAAGCCTCTACATCAAAAGATGTGGAGGCTTCTCTTGTTTATATAAATCGGGCTTAGGGGATAAGGATAAAGCGCTTAATCTTCTGTTATACTTTCTATATCGAAGCCAATCTCTTCTTCCTCTACATCTGAAATGCCATCGTCTTCCTCTATGACGCTGTTACATGGATCGAAATAGCTGGGAATGTCGAAGCTCTCGGTTTGGCTGTAGCCAAGGCGAGCGTCTGCATAAACTTTCTGAAGGAAGTAGGCCGCTATGGGGAGTGCCGCGTTTGCACCTTGTCCGTATGCCATGCTGGAAAAATGTACATCGCGTTCGTCACCACCTACCCATGCTCCGAAGCAAAGACGTGGTGTATAGCCGACGAACCAACCGTCGCTGTTGTCGTTGGTTGTGCCAGTCTTCCCACCCATAGGAGCGGTGATGTTGTAGCGATGTCGCATTCTGCTTCCTGTGCCGCCGTCGATGACGCCTCGCATCATAATAATCATTTTGTAGGCGGCTTCTTCTGAAATAACCTCTTTAACTCTTGGCTGGAATTGTGTCAACACGTTGCCGTCGCTGTCCTCAATGCGTGTTACATAAAGTGGATTGCGCCGCACGCCTTTCTCGGGGAATGCCGAGTAGGCACTTACCATTTCGGCCACAGAGATGTCGCATGGTCCGAGGCAGAGAGCCAATGACGGATGAATGTCCTGGTTCTGTATGCCGAAGTCATGCAGGAGTTTGACAAAGAGGTCAGGGCTTAGTTGGTTGAGCAGCCAAGCGGAAATCCAGTTGTTACTCATTGCCAGTCCCCACTTGAGTGTCACCATTTCTCCATAGCGTGCCTTGCTGCCATTGCGGGGTGTCCAATGCTGATTACCAGCCACCACGTATGTCTGCTGTACGTTGGGTGCCACGTCGCATGGTGTCCAGCCATTCTCCATTGCCAGTGAATAGAGGTAGGGTTTGATGGTAGAGCCGACCTGCCGTTTGCCTTGTGTGCACATGTCGTATTGGAAGTGGCTGTAGTCAACGCCACCGATGTAAGCTTTCACAAATCCCGTCTCGGCATCCATGCACATGAAACCAGTGCGGAGGAAGGACTTATAGTATCGGATGCTGTCAATAGGGGACATGATGGTGTCTTTGTCGCCTTGAGTTGTATAGACAACCATCTCGATGGGTTTAGAGAATGCTTCGTTGATTTCTGCCTCTGAATATCCAGCTCTTTTCATCTCAAGGTACCGTGGGCTTTGCCGCTTTGCCCTTGCCAAGTTTGCTTTTGCTTTGTCAGGAGAGATGGCAGAGGCATAAGGGGCATTCCTGTTTGTTTGCAACTCTTTGTCAAAAAGCGGCTGGAGTTCGCCTGTGACGTGCTTGGCAACGGCCTCTTCAGCGTATTCCTGCATACGGCTGTCGATGGTTGTATAGACTTTCAGCCCGTCGGTATAGATGTTATAGGGCCGTCCGTCGCGGTTCTTGTTCTTGTTGCACCATCCGTAGAGCGGATCAAGTTCCCAAGCTAACGAGTCCTCGTAGAACTTCTGCAGTTGCCAGGAGGCATAGTCGCTGCGCACAGGTTTCTTTGCCATAAGCATGATGCGTAGGTGGTCGCGAAGATATGTGGCATGTCCTTCATTGTGGCTGACACGATGGAAGTTAAGTTCCAACGGACGTTCCCTGAGTTCTTCGCGTTGCGCTTCTGTCAGGAAACCGGCCTTTTCCATTTGCATGAGCACGATGTTACGTCGTTCAAGGCAACGGTCCGCATAGCGTACAGGATTGTACAGACTGGGGTTCTTGCACATGCCCACGAGCAAGGCGCACTGGCAAGTGTCGAGTGCCATAGGCTCCTTGCCGAAATAGGTCTGGGCAGCCGTCTTGATGCCAACAGCGTTGTGCAGGAAATCAAAGTAGTTGAAGTACATACAGATGATTTCCTCTTTTGTATAGAAGCGTTCCAACTTGAGGGCAATCACCCATTCGATGGGTTTTTGCAAGAGACGTTCCATGGTCGTGGCAGCTTTCTCGGAGTAGAGCTGCTTGGCTAACTGCTGTGTTATGGTGCTTCCGCCTCCAGCGCTTTTCTGTTGAAACACCCCGCGCTTGACAATGGCGCGTAGCAAAGCTTGGAAATCGATGCCGTTATGCTCGTAGAAGCGCACGTCTTCTGTTGCGACGAGTGCTTGCACCAAAGCAGGAGGCAACTCGTTGAAGTCGGTGAAGATGCGGTTAGCACTGCTGTAGCTCCACGTGCCGAGTTGCTTGCCGTCGGCCGAGAAAACTTGTGTGGCGAACTTGTTAACGGGGTTCTGCAGTTGTTCGATTTGCGGCATATAGCCAATGGCTCCCGTGAAGATGCTGTAGAATGTGACGCCAATGGCAAGCACAATCAATAAGAAACACGTCCATAGGAAGATGAAGAACTTCTTTCTCATGCAAAACAGAGTTTTAAGACTACAAAGGTACGAAGAAAATTAAAAACTTAAAGAATGTAAGAGCGAAAAAGTGAAAAATAACAATAAATATGAAATAACTGTAATCTCGAATCCCTAATCTATAATCTTTTTCTTACCTTTGCAAAACAAACAATGTAAAGCCATGGAAAGTAGAAGCCTTGTAACCATTGCCAGCCATTCTCGTGAGAAGATAGAGTATCTCATAAGAATGGCGCAGGAGTTTGAGAAGCATCCCAACCGTCGTCTTTTGGAAGGACGCATTGTCGCCACCTTGTTCTTTGAGCCAAGTACCCGCACGCGTCTCAGCTTTGAGACAGCGGCCAACCGTCTTGGCGCAAAGGTCATAGGCTTTGCCGACCCGAAGGTGACGAGCGGCACGAAGGGTGAGACACTCAAGGACACAATAATGATGGTATCGAACTATGCCGACATCATTGTCATGCGGCATCATCTGGAAGGAGCGGCCAAGTATGCCAGCGAGGTGTCGCCTGTGCCCATCGTCAATGCAGGCGATGGAGCCAACCAGCATCCCAGCCAGACGATGCTCGACCTCTACACAATCAATCAGACGCAAGGCACTCTGGAGAACCTGAACATCTATCTTGTGGGAGACCTCAAGTATGGCAGGACGGTTCATAGCCTCCTGACAGCCATGCGGCACTTCTCGCCGACCTTCCACTTCATTGCCCCCGATGAGCTTGCCATGCCTGAGTATTATAAGATGTATTGTCGAGAAAAGGGCATCAAGTTTGTGGAGCATCAGGATTTCGATGCAGATACGATTGCGGGAGCAGACATATTATATATGACGCGCGTGCAACGTGAGCGTTTCACCGACCTCGACGAGTACGAGCGCGTCAAGGACCGTTATCTCCTCAATCGTGCCATGCTTTCCAAGGCAAAGCCTAACATGAAGATTCTGCACCCGTTGCCTCGCGTTAACGAGATAGAGTACAGCATCGACGACACGCCCTACGCTTACTACTTCCAGCAGGCACGCAACGGCCTCTATGCACGCCAGGCCATCCTTTGCGACACCCTTGGCATTACGCTCGAAGAAATTATCAACGACAAAAACATATTATGAAACGACAGGAACTTCAGGTGGCTGCCCTCGAAAACGGTACAGTCATCGACCACATACCTTCCGCCAAGCTCTTCGAGGTTATCAGCCTGCTTCACCTTGAGGGGGAGCAGTCCTCCGTCACTATCGGCTACAACCTCAAGAGTAAGAAGATGGGGAATAAGAGTATCATTAAGGTTGCCGAAAGGTTTTTCTCCGACGATGAAATCAACCAGCTTTCTGTCGTGGCGCCAAACGTCACGCTCAGCATCATCCGCGACTACGAGGTGGTTGAGAAAAAGGAGGTGAAGATGCCCGAAGAGTTGGTTGGCATCGTCAAGTGCGACAACCACAAGTGCATCACCAACAACGAGCCGATGCAAACCCGTTTCCACTTCCTCGGCAAGGAACGCGGCACACTCCAGTGCCACTATTGCAATAGGGAAATCAATCTGGCGGAGGTGAGATTAGTGTAAGACACTCTCTAACTCTCCCTTAAAAAAGAAAATAAATAGTTAAATGTCTAAATAGTAAATAAATTGTAAATCGTAAATTGTTAAATAGTAAATGGAAAAGGATTCGACTATCTTCTCCCTCATTGATAAGGAGAACCAGCGACAGCGCAGGGGCATGGAACTCATTGCCTCGGAGAACTATGTAAGTGACCAGGTTATGGCAGCTATGGGTTCCTGCCTGACCAACAAATATGCCGAGGGCTATCCTGGCAAACGCTACTACGGCGGCTGCCAAGTGGTGGACGAGGTGGAGCAGCTTGCCATCGACCGCGTCTGCAAGCTCTTCGACGCGGAGTATGCCAACGTGCAGCCCCACTCCGGCGCACAGGCCAATGCCGCCGTCTTCCTGGCTTGCCTCAATCCCGGCGACACCTTCATGGGCCTTAATCTCGACCACGGCGGGCATCTCAGTCATGGCTCTCTGGTCAACACCAGCGGCATCATCTACAAGCCAGTCGGCTACAACCTCAAGAAAGAGACCGGCCGCGTCGATTACGACGAGATGGAGCAGCTTGCCCTGCAGCATAAGCCCAAGCTCATCATTGGCGGCGGCTCTGCCTACAGCCGCGAGTGGGACTATGCCCGTATGCGTCAGATTGCCGACAAGGTGGGAGCCATCCTGATGATAGACATGGCGCATCCCGCAGGTCTTATCGCCGCAGGCTTGCTCGACAATCCCGTGAAGTACGCACACATTGTGACCAGCACGACGCACAAGACGCTGCGTGGTCCTCGTGGCGGCATCATCCTCATGGGCAAGGACTTCGACAATCCTTGGGGCAAGACAACACCGAAGGGCGAGATAAAGAAGATGTCCGCATTGCTGAACAGTGCCGTATTCCCTGGCATTCAGGGCGGCCCGCTGGAGCACGTCATCGCGGCAAAGGCTGTTGCCTTCGGCGAAGCATTGCAACCTGAGTTCAAGGAGTGGGCAAAGCAGGTGAAGAAGAACGCCGCTGTGCTTGCCGACGAACTCATCAAGCGCGGCTTTGACATCGTTTCAGGCGGCACGGACAACCACTCCATGCTTGTTGACCTTCGCAGCAAATATCCCGACCTCACGGGCAAGGTGGCAGAGAAAGCCCTTGTCGCAGCCGACCTCACCGTCAACAAGAACATGGTGCCCTTCGACAGCCGCAGCGCCTTCCAGACCTCCGGCATCCGTCTCGGTACGCCCGCCATCACCACGCGCGGTGCGAAGGAAGACCTGATGGTCAAGATAGCCGAGTTCATCGAGCGCGTGCTCAATGCCCCCGAGGACGAATCAGTCATCGCCCAGGTTCGCAGCGAGGTGAATGCTATCATGGCAGGCTACCCCATCTTCGCCTATTAAATCCCTTTTTTGATTCTGACGGGCGATAAATCCTTTCCCGAAGGATATGATTGTCAATCCGACAGGCGATATTCTTCAATTCACGTCGTAAAATGTACGTTTTACGACGTGAATTGTATATTTTACGTCGTAAATTGTACAAATTACGTCGCAAAATAAAGAATTCCGGCTGTTGCATGAGGTTTCTCTCTGTGTCATAGAGAAAATTTCTGTGTGTCGTAGTGGCAAATGTGCTACGCCGCACCAGGAAACGCCCTATAATCAGCAGCTATTTTCAAAATACATTGAGAAAATCTTGTCTATTATATAAAACTTTTGTAATTTTGCGGCGCAATTCAGGTGATGCCTATGGTCAGCAACCAGACGGCAGAGAGGGAATCCGGCGAGAATCCGGAACAGTACCCGCTACTGTAGATGCCTGTTATTGAATGTGCAGAAAACAAACCACTGTCGGGAAGCGTAACCGATGGGAAGGTGCATGTTCAGGGGCAAAGTCAGGAAACCTGCCTGAGATGTTAAAGAGAAAAAGAATAATTCCGCCACGGGAATATGGCGGATAGAAATTAGGAAACAAAGATATGAAGCGTTTTCATGTTGCGTGCACCGTGCTGGTGTGTGCCGTCGTTAATTGCGTCACGGTTTATGCCCAAAAGACAGCACCTGACAGCATCGTGCGTAATCGTGAACTTACTCAGGTCGTGGTGACGGGTACTGGCACCCACAACAAGGCTCAGAATGCCGTTGTCCCCGTCCAAGTCATAACTTCCGAAGAACTCCAAAGGATGCACGTCACCACTTTGGAAGATGCCTTGAAGCAACTGACTTCGAGCGTCACCTCCATGACCAACGGCATGGGCACCACGATGATGATGAACGGCTTGAACGAGGATTACATCCTGATTCTCGAAAATGGCAAGCGACTGACGGGCGATGACCGCTACACGCGGATCAATATGGCCAACGTGAAGCGAATAGAGGTGCTCTCTGGTGCCAGTTCGGCGCTGTATGGCAGCGAGGCCATTGGCGGTGTCATCAATGTCATCACGGCGGCTCCATCTATGACAGCTCCTTCGGCAGAAAAGCATTCAGAGGCGAAATTCGATGTCACCAACACCACATCCTACACCAGCAAAGGCAGGTTTACGGAGGCTATTGCAGTGAACGCCGAGAAGGGAAAGCTGAGTAGCAGTTCTTCTTTCCAGCACTTGCAGGCAAACAACTGGCAAGTGAACAATATGGAAGAAGTGATGGGCGTGCTGAAACCAACAGGCAGGGTGATGAGCCAAGGCTTTCACAGCAACCAGTTGAACCAGCGCCTAACATGGGATATGGGCAAGGGTGTGACGTTCTACCTGAAGGGCAGTTTCTACGATTACCATACCGACCGTCCTCAGATGGCAAGCTACTACAAAGGCTCCACGAAGAAGAATGCGGCAGGCGACAAAGAAACCATCTACACGGAGACGAAAGCCTACAGCTATGACCTCCACCACCAGGACTATATGTACGGAGCAGGAGCCACTTGGAAGCTCAACAGCAAGACATATCTTGAGGCAGACTTCTACAGCGACAACCTGACGAGCAAACGCGACTCTTTCGACACCTACCGCCAAGGCGGTACGCAGCTCACCAAGCGTACACATTATTATAATGGTACGCTCAAAGGCATCTTCCGGCTTGGCAGTTGGAACAAATTGTCAGCCGGCGCGGAATATGTCCATGAGACGTATGAAAGCTACAACTTCGCTTTCCGCACGATGTACACGCTCTCCCTCTTTGCTCAGGACGAGATGCGCTTGTGTAAGAACCTGCAGGGTGTCGTAGGCGTCCGCTATATTTACAATCGCAATTTCGGCAGCTATGCCACGCCCAGTGCCAGCCTGATGTACAGCCCCGGCAAGTTCCGCTTCCGTGCAGGATACAGCGCGGGCTATCGCACGCCGACCTTGCTGCAGATGTACTACGAGAACGACGAGACAAAGAACATCACCATTGGCAATCAGGAATTGAAGCCAGAGAAGAGCAACTACTACAATGTGAGTGCCGAGTACAACAACAGTTGGCTGAGCCTGAAAGTGGACGGCTTCATCAACGACGTGCGCGACATGATTTCCTATCGTGTGCTTACCGATGCCGAGGTGACTGCAAGCGGCTTGGACACCAAATATCCTACAGCGACAAAATACCAACAAAGGGACAACATAGACAAAGCGAAGGTTAAGGGACTCCACCTGAGTGCTACATTCTATCTGCCACAAAACATACGCTTGGGTGGAGCCTATACCTTTACAGATACAGAAGCCAAGACGGTAGAACTGAACACCAAGACACAGCAGTACGAGACCACCACAGAGCCTACCGACCGCAGCGTGAAACACACAGGCCGCGTGTTTGCCGGATGGGGACGCACCTGGGGAAACTATCGGCTCAACATCGACCTGAACGGACACCTGCAAAGCCGCCGCTGGAGCACCAGCTATGGTTGGGCGCCTGGCTTCACGCAGTTCGACCTCCACACCACCCATACGTTCTACCTGAAGAAGGCCGAACTGATTCCCGGGCTTGGCATAGAGAACATCTTCAACAAGCGCGACACACGTCCCTGGAACAGCAACTTCTCCACGCTACACCCTGGGAGATGCGTCTTTGTTTCATTCGCAGTGCACATAAAATAACATAATGCGCCAGACATTATTATATGTAATAACATTCTGCTTCCCGTTGTTGCTTTTGGGACAAACCGAGGGAAATGAGACAGCGATGAAGGAAGTCGTTGTTACTGCCACTGGCACCAGCCATACACTGAAAGATGTGCCCGTGCAGACCGAGGTGATAAGCCGCAAGATGCTGGACAACTTTGGCGGCAAGAGCATTGAGGAGATACTGGGTTCGCTGACGGCCTCCTTTGCCTTCAATGAGGGCGACATGGGCAGCCAGATGCAGTTGAACGGTCTGGGCAACTCTTACATCCTGGTCATGGTAGATGGTAAGCGGCTGCATGGCGATGTGGGAGGAGAGAACGACCTGAGCCTTATCGACCCTCGAAACATCGAGAAGATAGAGATTGTGAAAGGGGCATCCAGTGCCCTGTACGGCTCGGATGCCATAGCCGGAGTGATAAACATCATCACAAAGAAGCACAATGAGGGCTTGCTCGTGGAAAACTCCACCACGCTGGGCAGCTATGGCGATGTGCGCCAGCATAACGGCTTGGCCGTAAGCTATGGCAAGCTGTCGAGTTATACAAACTTCCATCTGCAGCGCACAGACGGCTGGCAAAACACGTCGAAAGAGCATACATCCACCTTCGAGACACCTATCACCGACTCGCGCAGCATGACTGTCAACCCCAAGACCAATTGGAAGTTGGCCGAAAGGCTGACTTGGCAGATTTTCCCCGGCATAGAGCTTTATGGCGAGGGCAGCTATCACCAGCGCGGCATTTTTCGCCCCCAGGGGAAGTACGCAAAGTATGATGTGACATACTACGACATGCGCTATCAAAATGCTTCTGCGGCTGTTGGCGGCAAGTGGACAATGGGTAAGAACCTCCTGACGCTGGATATTGACTGGAACAAACATGCCTATTTCCATGAGTTCACATCCATAGCCACCACAGAGGGCATTGACAAAAACGGAAACTTTGTGCTTGAGTACCCCTATTTCCCAGGACAGCGCGTTCTGCAGAGCGACCAGCAACGCTTCACCGCTCACCTGAAGGGCGTGTTCCACCTTCCTTATCATCATTTGCTGAGTGCTGGCATGGAGTACCGCTATGACTGGCTGAAGGCACCCACGAGCATTGAGGGGCGTGAGGCTAATGACAATACAGAGGCATTGTATGCGCAGGACGAATGGCAAACCCGTCTGGGCAAGTCTGTCCAATGGCATGTGAATGGCGGCCTGCGTTTGATTCGCAACCAGCAGTTTGGCTGGCATCTGTCGCCCAAGGTGTCTTCGATGTTGAGCCTGGGTGACTTCCGCCTTCGCGCCACATGGAGCCAGGGCTTCAAGACGCCGACGCTGAAGGAGCAGCGTTATCGCTATGTGCGCGAAATGACACAGATTATCCTCTTCCTTGGCAATCGCAGCCTCAAACCCCAGAAGAGCAACTACTTCTCCTTGGGGGCTGAATACACCATTGCTGGCTTGACGTTGTCGGTCACAGGTTATTACAATCGCTTGGACGACATGATTGCCTTGGTCACGATTCCCCGTTCAGAGGCACCATCGCAATATATCCAGCAATATGGCGAGACACTGAACAAGGTGCGCCAGTACAAGAACATGGAGCGTGCGAAGACTTACGGTGTGGATGCCACAGCCCGCTATGTCCTCCGCGAATGGACTTTTGGCGCGGGCTACAGTTATTTGGATACGCAGGCAGAGGTTTATAACGAGACGACGCACAGCCTGGACAAGGTGGTCATCGACGGCATGGCACACCACAAGGGCAATGTCTATGTCACCTGGAACCATCGCTTTGGCAGGGGCTATACATTGGGAGCCGGAGTCTATGGGCGTATGTCCTCCAAGCGTTTCTACCAAATCAATGGCGATGGAAAGGGGTATCAGATTTGGCGCTTGTCCACCACCCACGACCTTGGCACAACAGGGAAATTCTTTTGGCGGCTGGAGGCTGGCATAGATAACATCTTCAACTATGTGGACCGCACCGACCATGGCCTGCACTTGGGCACGACCACTCCTGGCACTACCGTGTATGGCACACTGACAATTCGCTTCCGACATGGAAAGAATCTTAAAAATAATTATAAGTTTAACCTAAAAAACAATGACAATGAAGAAGATTAAATTTTTCATGCTTGCCGCAATGACATTGTTGGCAGGCACAAGTTTCACATCATGTAGCGGTGACAACACTGATGACAATGAAGAAAAGTACCAGGACATCGTGTTGCAGACCGTGAAGAGCCAGAAGGTGAACAACCAGGCCATCCTGCTGGTGGCTTTCGGCTCCACATGGCCAGAGGCGTTCAACGATTTCGATGAGACGGTAGAGGCATATAAGAAAGAGTTCCCCGGCTACGACGTTTACATTTCCTTCTCTTCTGCCATCTGCCGCAACCGTGCCGCAGCCGGTGAGCACGAAGAGGATTTGGGCGCAGAGAAACGCAACTACTATGCACCCGAGCGCTGGCTGAACGCTTTCGGCAAGGTGGAGTATGCCGACATCACCGTGCAGTCCCTGCAGGTGATTCCCGGCGAGGAGTACGGCCGCGTGGTCAATGCGCTGAAGGACTTTGCCAACAACGGCTACAACGACCTCAGAAACGACTATCTGAAGAATGTGAAGATTCACCTTGGCACTCCGCTGATGGCCACAGGCAAGGATGACCCGGACGACGGTGAAACCGACGTGACCAAGTTGGCCGACGAACTGCATACAATCTACGGAGATAAAGCGAACGAGGGTGCCATGCTTTTCATGGGCCATGGCAATCCCGACGAGTTCGACACCTATAGCGCCAATGTCCGCTACACCCAGTTGGAGACGGCTCTGCAGAAAAAGAACGTCAATTATTTCGTAGGTACGGTTGACATGATGGAGAACTTCAAGACCAATGTGAAGGAACGTATGCAGGCTGCTGGCTACACGTCCGGCAAGGTGTTCTGTGCGCCGCTGATGTCCATCGCAGGCGACCATGCAAACAACGATATGGCTGGAGATGATGACAAATGGGAACTGAACGACGATGGTGAATACGAGGAGACCAGTTGGAAGGTTTATTTCAGCGATCCCCTTGGTGGCAGCTATGACTGCTCCGGCGAGACCATGATTGTGAAAGGTCTGCTGTCTTATCCCGCTATCCGTCAGTTGTGGATCAACCACACGCACGCAGCGCAGGAAGAGGACCTCGATTGGTTCCACTCAAATGACGGCACTGAATAGTGTCAAGTTTTCTCATTGCAGCTCCCACCAGCGGCTCGGGCAAGACAACAATTGCCCGAGGGCTGATGGGATTGCTTGTTAAGAAGGGATATAGCGTCCAGCCTTTCAAGTGCGGACCGGACTATATCGACACGAAGTTCCACGAAGCGGTGTGCGGACGTCCGAGCATCAACCTCGACACGTTCATGGCTACACCGCAGCATGTCAGGGAACTATTTGTCCGTTATGGCAATGATGCAGATGTGTGTATCGTGGAAGGCATGATGGGGCTGTTCGATGGATACGACCGCGACAAGGGTTCTTCAGCAGAAATAGCTCAGGTGCTCGACATTCCTGTTGTGCTGGTGGTCGACGCCAAGAGCGCCGCATACTCAATGGCAGCATTGCTGTCGGGTTTCGTCAATTTCAGGAAGGACATCCGCATCGCAGGTGTTATATTTAATAAGGTGGGATCAGAGAAGCATTTTCAAATGTTGAAGCAGGTGTGCGATGATGTTGGTGTCGAGTGCCTGGGTTACTTGCCCAAAGATGCTGCTCTCGAACAAGGCTCACGCTATTTGGGGCTTGACTTCTCGGAAGAAGCCGACAATAAGAAGTTAGTACAACTATTGGAGGAACACGTAGCATGGAAGACGCTCTTAACATTCTGATAGCTCGTAATCGCGAGTCGTTCTCATTTATCTATCAAGAGAATCTCGACCGCCTGTCCGCCCTCGGCTCCGTTGGCTTCTTCGACCCCGAGAAGGACTTTGTAAATTGTAATTTGTCAAATTGTAATTTACTATACCTTCCCGGCGGCTATCCCGAAAAGCATCTTGAAGCATTGGCTGCCAACGAAGCTTGCCGCAAAGCTATCTTGGAGTATTCCCAACAGGGAGGCAGGATTGTGGCTGAATGCGGCGGCATGATGTATCTCTGCAAGAGCATCGTCACCGACGACGGCGAGTTCCCCATGTGCGGTGTCCTGCCCTATACCATCACAGCACGCAAGGCAGACCGTAAGCTCTCGTTGGGCTATCGCCGTTTTGTGCTCGAAGGAAAGGAGTATCGGGGGCATGAGTTCCATTACACCCAGTTCTTGGGCGAAGTTCCTAAGAGCGTTGTCCAGGTATATGATGCCAAAGGGAGTCCCGTTTCAACACCAGTCTTCAAACAGGGGAATGTCCTGGCAAGCTATACGCACCTCTATCAAATATGAAACAGATATACACGAAGACAGGAGACGAAGGCACGACCAGCCTGCGCGACGGCATCCGCGTGAGCAAGGACGACTCACGTATAGAAGCCAATGGGCAGATAGACATGCTCGATTCGCTGATTGGACTTGTTTCAGAAGGGAACCCACTTCTGACTGACATACAACATGAGCTGATGACAGTAATGAGCCATGTGGCAACGCCCGACGGCAGCCAGAACCCACGTCCGCTGCATTGCGACACGCTCACGGACAGAATGGAACGAGCCATCGATGCCGCTCGCACACCGACAGGGTTTGTCCTGCCCAGAGGCATCTTCCATGTAGCACGAGCACAGTGTCGTACCGCAGAGCGCCGGCTATGGACAGTGCATCGGCAGCATCCGCTCGACGAGAGCATCCTCCGAATGATGAACCGCCTCTCTGATTATCTTTTTGTCTTGGCAAACGAAAAAGCATGAAACCCTCTCTCCATCCCATCATGTTCGCAGGAACAGGCAGCGACGTAGGCAAGAGCATTCTTGCTGCCGCCTTTTGTCGTATTTTCAAACAGGACGGCTACACGCCTGCTCCCTTCAAGGCACAGAACATGGCACTCAACTCATACGCTACGCCAGAAGGCTTGGAGATAGGTCGTGCCCAGGCCGTACAAGCTGAAGCTGCGGGCATCCCCTGTCATACCGACATGAACCCCTTGTTGCTTAAACCGCAGAGCGACCATACTTCGCAGGTGATATTCAACGGTAAGCCTATTGGTAACAAAGATGCCTACGACTACTGGAGGCGGGGCGTATCTGAAATAGATTTCCGAAAAGAAGTTTGTGCAGCTTTCGACCGCCTTGCTTCGCGCTACAACCCCATAGTGATGGAAGGGGCAGGAAGCGTTTCCGAACTGAACCTGCGCGCCACGGACCTCGTGAACCTGCCTATGGCACGCCATGCAAAGGCAGATGTGATTCTCGTGGGCGACATAGACCGAGGCGGTATCTTTGCTTCTGTCTATGGCAGTATCGTCCTTCAGGCACAAGAGGACAGGAAACTCATCAAGGGCATCATCATCAACAAGTTCCGGGGCGACATGCGCCTCTTCGACGAAGGCCGTCGTATGCTTGAGGACATTTGCTGCGTGCCTGTGCTTGGCATCATTCCTTATTATAAAGACATATATATAGAGGAAGAGGACAGCGTGAGCCTCGAGCAGAAACGCAGACAACTGGCAGAAGGGAAGGTGAATGTCGCAGTAGTTCTCTTGAGACACATCAGCAACTTTACAGATTTCGACACCTTGGAGCGCGACCATCGCGTCAATCTCTTCTATACCAACAACATTTCGGACATCAGTCGGGCAGACATCATCATCCTGCCTGGCACAAAGGCAACCCTCGACGACCTCTTGGAGTTGCGTCGCAACGGCTGCGCCCAAGCCATCGCACATGCGCATCGAGACGGGAAAATGGTAATAGGCATCTGCGGGGGCTACCAGATGCTGGGCCAGACAGTCAGCGATCCCAACGGCATAGAAGGCAGCATCGCAAGCCTTCCGGGGCTTGGCCTGCTCCCCATACACACCATTATGACACCCGAAAAGACAACCAAACAGGTGACTTTCGAGTTCGGAGGGCAGGCGTGCAAGGGCTATGAGATACACCAAGGCGTGAGCGACACCGATGAAGCCATCATGCAGACAGACCACTGCATTGGCACTTACATTCACGGCTTTCTCGACAATGCCCCTGTCATCGAGCACATTCTAAATGGTAATGGGCGAGAAGCAAAGGACAAGGGGCAAAAATTTGTTCATACCTTCAACTATGCCGAGTTTAAGGAAGAACAGTACAATAAGCTGGCCAATCATGTACGTCAGCATGTCAATATGGAACAAATCTACCAAATACTGACCAATAATGATTGAAGGACACGGCGACGACGCATACAAATACAAGGACATCAAGAGCGACTTCTCGTCGAACATTTGTGTTCACGACAGCCATACTGCGTTGATGAACCATCTGGCGGCTCATCCCGAACTGATTAGCCATTATCCCGAACCAGAGGCATGGACACTGGAGCAAATGATTGCGGAGAAGCACGGCATTAACTCCAAGCAGGTCATCGTAACCAGCGGTGCCACTGAGGCCATCTATCTCATCGCTCAGACGTTCCGCCTGTGTCCCGTAATACCTACGCCCACCTTCAGCGAATATGCTGATGCCTATGAACATCTTCCCTACGGGCAGATTCTGTCAGATCAACTACCATCAATCCTTTGGCTCTGCAACCCCAACAATCCGACGGGCGAAGTCTATGACCAGCTCTACATAGACCGAATGATGGCAGAGCATGAATTGGTTGTGATTGACCAAAGCTATGAGAACTACACCGATGCTCCCGTGTTGTCGCCGCGATGGGGATGCAGCACGCCATACTCCATTCAGATTCACTCCATGACAAAGACTTATGGCGTACCAGGGCTTCGGTTAGGATATATCACTGCGCACGAAAGCCTGACGGAACAGATACGCCGGCATCTGCGTCCGTGGAGCGTATCGGCACTGGCTGTGGAGGCAGGCAAGTTCCTGTTGCAGCACGACGAGTTTATCTGCCGGCCTGATTTGCACGAGGCTGGGCGGCTTCGTGACTGTCTCCATCAAATCTGGGGTGTCACAATAGCACCCACAAGCACCAACTTCATGCTCTGCAAATTGTCACACCACACCGCCGCCGAACTGAAGGAATATCTTGCGAAGGAGCATCACATCCTCATTCGCGATGCCTCTAACTTCAAGGGGCTGACTCCCCATCATTTCCGTATTGCCGCGCAGACACCAGAGGAAAACGATGCTTTGGTGGATGCAATACGATGTTTTATGAAATGTTAGCTCAACGCCCTTATCAATGAACATGCCCGACTGGATAATTGCAATCATGCCTCTGCTGACAGGGTGGATGCTTGACCTCTTTCTGGGAGATCCGGCCTGGCTTCCGCATCCTGTGGTGTGGTTCGGCAAAGTCATCTCCTTCTGCGAGCACCGACTAAACAAGGGCAGTCACCGAAAAACGAAAGGTGCTATTGTGGCTATAGGCCTTGTTGCTGCAACCTTCACCATAGGAACAATCCTCAACTCTCAACTCCCAGTTGTCAATTTCATATTAGTTTTCTATTGCTTGGCTGGCACCACGCTCATTCGTGAGGTGCGTCAGGTTTTCTTTGCCCTCGATTGTTCACTTGACAAAGGCCGCAAACAGGTGGCTCGCATCGTGGGACGCGACACCTCAGAACTTTCTGCCCAAGAAGTGCGCACGGCAGCTCTTGAGACACTGGCAGAAAACCTCAGCGATGGCGTGATAGCTCCGCTCTTCTGGTTCGCTGTACTCGGCACACCGGGAATGCTTGCATATAAGATGATCAACACGCTCGATTCGATGATAGGTTATCGGACGGAACGCTATAAGGACTTTGGTTGTTGGGCGGCTCACATCGACGACATTGCCAACTACATTCCCGCCCGTCTCACAGCCTTGCTGATGATTTTAGGTTATGAGGTTTCAGGTCGCTACGCTTTCAGGTTTAAGGTGAAAGAACCTCAAAACCTTGCACCTTACGACCTTAAAGCCTTAATTAATTTTGTTCGTAAGAACGGACGAAACCATGCTTCGCCTAATAGCGGCTATCCCGAGGCTGCATTGGCAGGCATCCTCAATTGCCGTTTCGGTGGGCCTCATTATTATTTTGGTGAATTGTTTGACAAACCATATATTGGCGAGAACGACCGTGAACTCACGACTGCCGATATGGGAAAAGCCGTCCGAGTCAATAGAACGGCTGAAGTCATAATGGTAATACTCACTGCCCTGTGCCTATTGGTGTGTCACTAAGACACAGACCACTAAATAAACCGTCAGTTCCACCAATAGGCAGGCGGCACCGCAACAATCGCCAGTATAGCCGCGTAGTCGTCGCCAAATCATCAGATAGAGGCAATACATTACAAGACAGGGCAGGAAGATAATCCACTCCCAGGGAAGGCCTGTGTACCAAAGAAATGCAGCCATTGGCAGCAACCCTTGAATAGCCAGACTGACACCAGCCATCCAGTCAATCCTTCGATAGACGGTTTTGTTTTTGGCCGTTTCTTCCGTGCGGGCGTATGGCATTATGATAATCAACTGACTTGCCACCATCTTACTATAAGGATCTGCAGCAAGAATTGTTAATGCGGCTAATTTTGCAGGCATCGAAAATAATGTGCTTCCTAATAGCAGCATATATAGGATGAGGCCAAGTACGCCGTATGTGCCAATATGTGAATCCTTCATAATGTCAAGGACACGTTGGCGGTCTGTTCCACCACCGAAGCCGTCAAGGAAATCTGCCAATCCGTCTTCATGCAAGGCACCCGTAATCAGCAGGCGGATGGTGATAGCGGCAATGACAACAACGGGGTAGGGCATCACCATACTGCCGAAGTAGAGTGTTGCAGCCATTGCACCACCAGTAAGCCATCCTGTCAACGGCCAGTGTTCTACCACCGTCTTGTAGCAATCCCTCGGTGGCTCGTGCAGTCTCCAAAAAGGCAGACGTGTGAAGAAGATGAAGGCTGCCCATATACGGTCGTACCAGTGCGTTTGGTCATTCAGTATTTTCATCGTTCTCGGATGCTTTAGCACTGAGGCGCCGTTGTAGCGGCGGATCAGAAGTATTTCGTGATTTTTGCATTGTCGAAGTTGTTCATCTCGTTAATCATGCGGACAGCCGAGTCAACGATAGGGAAGGCACAAAGGGCGCCCGTGCCTTCGCCAAGACGAAGCCCCAAGCTTAGCAATGGCTTGGCATCCACAATATCCAACATCATACGGTGCCCGCTTTCATCGCCGCAGTGGGTGAAAATCATATAGTCTTGCGCGGCAGGATAGAGTCGGATGGCAGCCAAGGCACAGGCTGTCATGATGAAGCCATCCACCAATACAACAAGGTGGCATTCTGCCGCTCGCAGCATGGTTCCGATAGCAGCAATCATCTCGTAGCCTCCGAAGTAAATAAGAGGGCTGGTGGGAGAGGGAAGGGGGATGAGCTGATGATAGCGCTCTACCGCTTTCGAGAGAACCTCGCGTTTGTGACGAATACCTGGGGTGTCAAGCCCAGAGCCGGCCCCGATGCAATTATTCAGGGATATATCGCCGAACAAACTCATCCAGATACTGGAGGGCGAAGTGTTGCCGATGCCCATCTCACCGATGCTGATTATCTTACAATCTTCACCGATGCAGTCGTCGGCCAAATCGGCGCCCACCTGAATAGCCTGATTGAATTCTTCTTCCGTCATGGCAGGCTCATAGAGGAAGTTTTTGGTGCCACGGGCAATCTTGCGATTGATGATGCCTGACACATCACTCAAATCAAAGTCCACACCTATATCGACAATACGCAGCTTGAAGCCATGCTGGCGGCAGAACATGTTGACACCTCCGCCGCCATGGGTGAAGTTAATCATTTGTTGCCAAGTCACCTCGCGAGGAGAAACACTAACGCCCTCGCGCTCGATGCCATGGTCTCCCCCAAGGAGCAGATGACAGGGATGTTCCAGCGATGGCTCAAATGTCTGTTGAATCAGACAAATCTGCATCGCTAGTTCTTCTAATCGTCCCAGCGAACCCTTAGGCTTGTTCAGGTTGTCTATCTTCGCCTGAATTGCAGGGCGTAACGCCTCGTCTGGTGCTTCTATCTTAAACGTCCTCATCTTAACCAATAACCTTTAACCCTTAACCTTTACCGCTATTCCGCTAACCATCAGAATGACTTCATCAGCTTTTCTGGCAATATATTGATTCATCCAGCCTTGCAGGTCTGTGAACTTCCTTTGCAAGGCATTCTCGCTTACCCCGCCGCTGCCTATTTCGTTGGTCACAAAGATATAGGTGGCGTCATGCTTGGTGAAGCAGTCAAACTCAGCCTTGACGGTTTCGAGCGTTTGGTCTGCATCCGATGTCTCAAAAAAGAAATTCGTCAGCCAGAGCGTCACGCAGTCAATCACCACCACACGTCCCGTAAGGTCATGTCGGCTCAGGTATTTTTCCTCCTCGATGTTTGTCCACTGCGGCCCTCGCCGCTCCTGATGCTTGCGCACCCGTTCACGGAACTCCTCGTCCCATACATGTGCCGTAGCCACATACACAGGATGCTCCGAGAGGCTTAGAGCCAGTTCCTCAGCCTTTTGGCTTTTGCCAGAACGTTGCCCGCCAGTTATCAGAATGATTTTCCTCTCCATCTTTGTTTCCTGTTATTATGCCACAAAGTTAGCGTTTTTTTTGCAACTGCGGATGAATTTGCAGGATTTCTTTACTATGATGCCCA
The DNA here is from genome assembly GCA_947304115.1 of uncultured Prevotellaceae bacterium. GTDB lineage: Bacteria > Bacteroidota > Bacteroidia > Bacteroidales > Bacteroidaceae > Physcousia. The sequence goes on from CAMZAE010000025.1 coordinate 18,828, forward strand.
AATTGTGGTGTTGTGGTGTCGTAGCCTAGAAGCAGGCTAAGGCTTGCGAAGTCCTTCTCAAGTGACGATTGACTATTTCTTCAGAACCTATGTTCCTTGCTTCATGAACATAAGTTCATAAAAAAGTTTTATTTTACAGCCGTTCCTTTCAGGTCATTTTATAAATTCCTCATTATGTCAAGGAAAGTAGATTTTGTATAGGCTCCTTCTACTTGTCTCTCTTTGTAAACCAGGAAATATCTATAGTCGTTCCCAGCTTTGTTTGCCCAAAGATTGCCAAGCCTAATTTTCGGTTCAGCATCAAGATGGTCGCCTTTTGTCTCAAGCAAAATGATTTTCCCCTTTTTCGCCTTGATGATGAAGTCGGGGTAATGATTGATGAAGCCGTTAATATAGAATCCTCTCTTTTCAATGTTTCGAGTCCACCATTCTACGCTTTCAAGATTTGCGACATCGTTTATTACCTCTGCTTCAAAACCATTTACAGATTCCTCTTTTGTGTGAAGCATCTTTATAATTCCTTGTGAGGGAGATTTTAATGCAATCTTATTGGGGATTGTGTAAGCATCTTTTACAAAGATTTGGTCGGTATCAAGCAAACGGCGAAACTCCTTTTCTTTATGCTCATCCTCAAGGGCTAATATCCTGTTTTTGATTATTATGGTATATTCGTGGAGGTGCTTCATAAAGTCCTCCAGCTTATCTTCGGTATAAACTTCAAAGATACGGGAAACGTATGTTTGGATGTCTCTTTGTGTTAAAGGTGTCATCTTGCCCATTTCTCCTGATACAAGCATAGAGCACCGCTGAATTTTGGAGTCAATGTTTCCTGCTTCTCTTATATAGTTGCGAATATAATCGTAAGTAAGGCCCTTCACCTTCTCATATCGAGGAGCGTGTTCGTCTGTTGTCTCGTCAATATCGACTTTATACATTGTCGTTTCTGCCGCAGCAAAATTGATGTCTGCTGGCTGTGATGACAGTTTGAATGTTTTGAGAAGGTGTTGTCCTTCAAGTTTCACGTCTTCAATATCACCGAAAAGGCTTTCTTTGTTTGATTCGTTTGCCGCGAAGAACATTGGCAAGGCTACTTGCCTTGCAGATTCGGCAAAAACAGATTGTATTGTGGCAGTCTTGACGGCAGGAGCTATATCGGGGTTAATCATAATATCGACTTCGTTTTCCAGTTGTTTGTTCATGTCCTCTGCCTGCTTCTGGGCATTATCCAAAATAGCTGTAACAGATTCAGGAATAGACGAGGTGGCAGGAGAGATTTCTTCGGATGAGGGAGGTGAAGATATCTTTCCTTCTGGTTCGCCTGTGAAGGTAATTGCTCCCAAATCAACCTCGTCACCATAATCTGCTGGCTTTGGATGCATTTCAAGTTCCGGGAACAATGATGCTGGATTGACCGTTTCAGGCTTCTGTGGCTTTTCTTCTGGCTCAGATGCATCCACAGAACGATAGTCTTTGTCGGAGAAGCCTGCATGATTCAAGCCTTTCACAACATTGTCAAGCGTCTCTTGGAATTTTGAAGAAGCTGTAAGTACATAACTCAAATTAAGGATGTCTTTACTGTTCCGTGTCGCATTTGGCAGACGAAGAACACGACCAACGATTTGTTCTACATCCACAGCGGATGATTTGTCAGCAAGAGAGGCAAGGATATAGGCAAACGGACAATCCCAACCTTCTTTGAGAGCATTTATCGTAATAATGTATCGTACAGGGCAATCGGGTGACATTAGGTCAACGCCCTTCAGTTCGTCAATTTCTGCCGTCTTAATTTTGATTTGTTCTTCTGGTATTCTTAGTGACAGTAAGGTTTGTTTGACTTTCTCGAAGGTCTCTCTGTCTTCTGTTCCTGCCAACTTCGATTCTGCTTGGAAAAGAACAATTGGACGGATATAGTTGCCTTTTTCTTCTTTAGCTGTCAATTCCAATCGTCTTTGCAGGTGTAAGGCAGAGTCGATGACTTGGGCTTTTGTTGTATGGTTATAGACAATCACTGGCAGCTTTACCATATTATTGCGTTTCAGCTCCAGAGCATCAGTAAAGCAGATGATATTGCTGTTTGCCTTTGGGGTTGCCGTAAGGTCTATTACCAAAGATGGCTGCAAGTCGTTTAGCATTTGTTCTGACAATTTGGAAACAGCATTGTGGCTTTCATCGACTATTACAAGTGGATGAACAGCTTGCAGGACTTTCATCAGTTGTACCTCGTCGTCTCCGTCAAGCTGTCTTGCCATAAGCGGAGCGAATGATTGCAGGTAGCCGTTTTCTTGATACACTTTGCGCCCTTCTTTGTTGGTAGTACGGAACGAGTCGAATGACATTACCAATATACAAAGACTTTCCTTAACTGCTGTTAGATTGAAACCTTGTCCTGTCAATGCCTGCTGTTTATCAAAGACCTCTACTCGATTCTGGAAATCTGTATCAATACGCTGTCTGTAGGGATGTTGTTTGTTCCGCAAATTGCGAAGCGTCTGCTCCAATATGGCATTCGAAGGAACTAACCAAACAACTACTTTATAGAGAGGATTGATATGCGATATTGCTACTTTCAATGCAGCAGATGCGATGAAGGTTTTGCCGCCTCCTGTAGGTACTTTGTGGCAAATATGGGGCGCTCCCTTTACGTTGTCTTTGTACGGTTCTATTATTGTACCAGGAAAAGGTATCAATGGAGGGTTGTTCGTCAGCCAAAACTCACTGAAACCTGCCGCAGTATTATTGAACTTATCAACGCAAGTCAGAAAGCGGTCGAGTGCATCAAGGTTTGTCTGCTGATAGCCTTTCAGTTCCATATTACACGCGCTTTATATCTCGTGGAATTTTCTTAAATCTTATATTCAGTCTCAACATCTCCTCGTCAGTCAGTATGCATCGGTCAGCATAAATGATGTACATTTCGGCTTTGTCTTTTTTCGTGAATGTACGGAGGAATTCCCAATCAAGACAAGTCTCTTCACCTTTAATGTAGTAGAAATAGTAGTTGTTATTGTGGAATGTCCCTAGCAGATATTGATGTGCATCTTTATCTGGCTTTGTGTAAGGAGAGTTTGTTTCGCTAAACCAAATATAACGGCGAATCTGTTCCGTATCGGCATTATCATTTAGGTTTCCCGTCACAGGGTCAAAGATGGTTTCGCCGAGTTCGTAATAATCAAAACTGCCGCCAGTACCCTCTACTGCATTATTGCCTTCTCCATAGCCATTTATCACACGACGGACTCTTTCGGCTGTAATTGTTTCGGCATAGTCGCACATCTCACAAAGAATAAACTTGCGATTGCCTCCATCCTGTTTGTTAAGATTGAGGATAGCATGGGCGGTTGTGCCAGAGCCAGCAAATGAGTCTAAGATGGTAGAATCCTCTTTTGTTGCTATTTGTAAGATGCGTTCTATTAATTGTGTAGGCTTGGGCGTATCGAATGTTTCTAATTGTAATCTCTTTAATTCCATTGTAGCACCTTGGGTATGATTTACTTCATCATAGTGCCATAATGTTCTGTTGACAACACCTTGATGGCCTGATAAAAATTTCTTAAATCTGGGAAACTTAGCTTTACCATCAATTCCCCAATACAACAAATTATTATTTTGATGTTCTTCACATTGTTCTTTAGAATAAGCCCATACAGCTGTTTCCTTTGGATAGACATATTCGCCAGTATTAGGATTAAGTATGGAATAATACAAATTTGGGCGAGCGTCTTTTGTTTTATTACAAGTATATGTTGCAGAGTTCCATCGACCTCTTGGATCGTTATCAGGATTTTGATAATTGTTTAACTGCTTAACTGTAAGAGGTAGTCTATTAGGCCTCCATATATTTTTATCCTTTGCAAATACTATAAGATATTCAATGTCATTACTAAAAAACTGAGCATCATTTGATGGTGAAGATTTCTTGAACCAACTTATCATCCCAACAAAATTTCTTATTCCAAATATCTCGTCACAAATCAATTTTAGATTTGCTTGCTCGTTATCATCAATAGAAATAAAGATGGCACCATCTTCTGACAAAAGTTTTTGGAGCAGTACCAACCTTGGATACATCATGCAAAGCCATTTGTCGTGCCGAGTAAGATCGTCAACCTCCGAGCCTACAACTTTACCTAACCATTTGCGAATGTGAGTGTCATTAACATTATCGTTATATACCCAACCTTCGTTGCCAGTATTATATGGTGGATCTAGGTAAATGCATTTAACTCTTCCCTCGTATTCAGGCAATAACGATTTGAGAGCTTCGAGGTTGTCGCCATGTATAATCATATTGCCACTATCGGGAGTGTCACCAAAAGTGTATTGCTTATCCAAAACACGATACGGCACTTCTTGATGGTGCGTTACAACCTTGTCTTTTCCTATCCAATTGAGTGTAGGCATATTACTCATTCATCCACCAAACACCCAAAGTGGACCCTGCAATTATTCGAATGCCACATACAAAAGACGTGGGTGCTTGCATCTGCCTGTTCGTTATTCGAGGTCTTAGGAAACCTATGCAATAAACAGACAGAGAAACACCCACGATTGGAGTATATAGTACACCCGTAAAGTGTGCACAGAGGTAACAAGTACCTCCTGCACACTACGGAGAGTATATACTACACCCCGTGGAGTTACCCCTGCATTGTTCTTGATTGCATATTCGGAAGTTCCTAAGTTTCGAATAACCAAAAACAAAGCGACGTAACGCCTTTTAATATGTAGTGCTCCGCCCTTCGGCTCCGTCATCCACAGATGACTTCATAGCCGCATCGGGCAGATAGCAAGGGCAAATTTACGAATTATTATCTATACTCCGACGCTTTTTCACAGAAATATTTGAAAATCATTCAACTTTTCTGGGAAATCTCAAGGCCTCATTTGGAGGGCTTTTGTGGCGAATAGTCGGTTTTACTCACTGAAAAAGGGCTGCGGAGTGCCAAAACATAACGTGTTTTGTCAGGCAATGCAGCACGTCTAATTGGCAAACATAACACGTTAAGTCGGGCGACATAACAGGTCGCGAGGTGAAGAAGGAAAAGAAATCTGGAAGATTCATGCATATTCGCGAAAAAATAACTAACTTTGCAACTGATATGAAGAAAATAATAGTTGCAGGTATAGGACCAGGCAGTCGTGAGGACATTACGCCTGCTGTTGTCGATGCAGTCAAAGAGGCTGATGTTGTAGTTGGCTACAAGTATTATTTCCAGTTTGTGGAGCAATACGTGAAGTCGGGGTGCGAGTGCATCGATACTGGTATGAAGAAAGAGCGCGAGCGTGCGGAACAGGCTTTTCTGTTGGCCGAGCAAGGCAAGACTGTCGTCGTGATTTCCTCTGGTGATGCGGGCATTTATGGCATGGCACCGCTTATTTATGAAATGAAGCTGGCACATCAGTCTGATGTCGAGATAGAGATGCTGCCAGGCATCTCCGCTTTTCAGAAAGCAGCCTCGCTTTTAGGCGCACCTATTGGCCACGATATGTGTATCATCTCATTAAGTGACCTGATGACGCCTTGGGAGGTGATAGAGCGACGCATCAAGGCTGCTGCCGAGGGCGACTTTGTGACGGCTATTTATAATCCTAAATCCCATGGCCGTTATTGGCAACTGTATCGCCTGCAAGAACTGTTCCTTCAGAAACGTGCGAAGGGTACGCCTGTGGGTTACGTGAGGCAGGCAGGACGAGAGGAGCAAGAGGTTAAAGTGACCACGCTTGGTGCATTCAATCCGGAGGATGTGGATATGTTCACGGTCATTCTTATTGGCAACTCGCAGACATACGTGGCTGGCGGGAAGATGATTACACCTCGTGGCTACTATCGTGAAGAGAAGAATGAAGACGTGAAACCTGGTCAGCAGATTATGATGGAGTCGTTCCGAACCATTAAGGGTGAGTTGCGACGAAAAGACTATCCCTTGGACCATCTGTGGGCTTTGCTCCATGCCATCCATACGACAGCCGACTTCGATATGGAGCAAATCCTTTATACCGACAAGGGTGCTGTGGAGACACTATATAATAAGGTAAAGGATGGCACGTTGAAAACCATTGTGACCGATGTGACGATGGTGACGAGCGGCATCCGTAAAGGAGCTATCCAGCGACTGGGTATTGAGGCAAAATGCTACCTCAGCGACCTCCGAGTGGCAGAAATGGCCTCCTCGCAAGGAATAACAAGGACACAGGCGGGCATCCGTCTTGCTGTCGAGGAACACCCCGATGCACTCTTTGCCTTTGGCAATGCGCCCACAGCACTCATGGAACTTTGTGACCTTATTCGCAAGGGCAAGGCTCATCCTGCTGGCATCATTGCCGCTCCTGTCGGCTTTGTACACGTGAAGGAGTCGAAGCACATGGTGAAGCCTTTCAAGGATATTCCTAAGATAATTGTCGAGGGACGCAAGGGAGGCAGTAATCTTGCTGCCACGCTCTGCAACGCCATCCTGACATTCGACGATGCTGCCATGCTCAAACCAGGGAGAGACCTTTGAGGAATTAAGAATTAAAAGTGAAGAGTAAAGAATTTGCTGCCGCCATGAAATTCGTTGTGATGGGTATAACAGACAATCCGAAGCCTTGGTTCCCGCCAGAGGTGATGGAGATTATCCAGAAGGGCAAGGTGTTCTCGGGCGGCAAGCGGCACCATGAGATAATGGCTCCGCTACTGCCAGCCGGTGCCACATGGATAGACATTACCGCACCTCTCGACAATGTTTTTGAACAATACGCCCATTCCTCCCTCTTTTTGGGGGCGTCGGGTGAGGCTCTTATTGTCTTCGCTTCTGGCGATCCCTTGTTCTTTGGCTTTGCCAACACCATCAAACGTAAGATGCCTGAAGCAGAGATTGTGGTCTATCCCACTTTCAACTCGCTCCAGATGCTGGCTCACAAGCTGGTGATGCCCTATCACAACATGAGGATTGTTTCGCTCACAGGTCGTCCTTGGCAAGAGTTTGACAAAGCGCTCATAGAAAGGGCGGAGAAGATAGGTGTCTTGACCGACAAGGAACACACTCCTGCTGCCATTGCCCAACGCATGTTGGAGTACGGCTACACATATTATAATATGTATGTGGGTGAGCACTTGGGCAACCCAACTCTCGAAAAGGTCGCCACACTTACCCTCGAAGAAGCCACCCATCGCGACTTCAGCTATCCCAACTGCCTCATATTGGCGGTAGCAAATTCTTCACTCTTCACTCTTCATTCTTCATTCAGATACGGCATCCCCGACCAAGAATTTACGCTTCTTGATGGCCGCGAGAAAATGATAACCAAGATGCCCATCCGTCTGTTGACGTTACAGGCTCTCGACCTACCTAAGAGAAAGGTCTTTTGGGACATCGGATTCTGTACGGGTAGCGTCAGCATCGAAGCGCGTTTGCAGTTCCCTCATTTGCATGTCGAAGCTTTCGAGATTCGTCCAGAGTGCGAAGCCATTATCCATGAGAATGCCCGACGCTTCGGTGTCCCTGGCATCAATGTGCATATTGGTGACTTCCTCGAAACAGACATTGCAGACCTTCCTCGTCCGGATGCTGTCTTCATAGGTGGACATGGCGGACGTCTGAAAGAGGTCATCGCCAAAGTGCTGACTGTGCTGGCCGATGATGGCTGTATCGTTATGAATAGCGTCAAGGCTCCCCTCGTTAAGACCGACAGCCATCAGCTTTGGGATGAAGCCTGCCACGAATTTGGCCTCCAACAAGAGCAGCCAATGAGAATAATAATAGACGAGCATCATCCCATCGTTATCCTAAAGGCTCATAAATAGTAAATCGGATTCCGGCTTTGCCGCCTGAATACCGAAATGTAGAAATAAGTAATAAATGAAGAAATTGTCAAATTGTAAATAATGAAGGTAGCCATCATACAGATAAGCGAAGCTGGTAAAGATATTGCCCAAACCCTGCAGGGCGAACTTGATGCCAGAATCATCAACCGTACCGAAGTTGGTAAGCAATGGAACAACTTCGATGCCTTTGTCTTTATCGGTGCTATGGGCATTTGTGTTCGCACCATTGCCCCCTATATCAAGGACAAACATGAAGATCCGGCTGTGGTTTGTATTGATTCTTTGGGGCGAAACGTCATCTCCGTTCTTTCTGGACATGTTGGAGGGGCAAATGAACTGACGCGAGATATTGCCGCAGTGCTGGATGCCCGCGAGGTCATTACTACCCAAAGCGACAATGCAGGACTATGGGCGCTTGATACGTTTGAGAAGCGGTTCGACTGGTCCATAGCCAGCGACGACGACATGAACAAATGCATCTTTGCCTTCGTGAACAAGAAGCCTACAGCCCTTTTGTTGGAAGTTTGCGATGAAGGCACCGACTATCTGGAAGCGACAAAGCCCGATTATGTAACCGTCATCAACGACATCAGCGAGGCAAACCCTAAAAAGTATAAGCTGCTGATTATCGTCTCGCCTTTCGTCCGAAAGGCACCCAAGGGTATGCTTGCACTCCACTTCGTGCCGATGGTGGGAACTGTCGGCTTCGGATTGGCACGCCACCCCGATGGCTACAAGGAGATTTATGACCAGATAAGCGAAGCCTTTTCCAGAAAAGGCGTGTTGCCCTGCTGCCATCGCTATTGCACCATTGATGTCAAACGGGACGAGCCTTTCGTTGAGGTGCTCGAGGACAACTATGGAGAAGACGTCGTGTTCTATACGGCAGAGGAACTCTCAGCAGTTGAAGTTCCCAATCCCAGTGAAACCGTCCAGAAGCATGTTGGTACGCCCAGCGTCTGTGAAGCAGCTGCCATCCTTGGCTCCAATCACGGCAAACTCATCATCCCAAAGGTGAAGGGCAAGAACTGGACAGCAGCATTAGCCATAGACTATAATCACCTCAGAACCCTGCAAGGTCACATCGAAATCGTAGGTGCTGGCCCTGGCGATCCCGACTTGGTGAGCGTGAGAGGCCGCAAGATGCTCGAAAGAGCAGACCTCATACTCTATGCAGGCTCTCTTGTTCCAAAGGCTCTGACCGAGTGCCATAAGCCAGGGGCAGTGGTTCGTTCTTCTGCTGACATGAATCTCGAAGAACAATGCCAACTGATGAAGGAGCATTACGACAAAGGGCATTTCATCGTCCGTCTGCATACAGGCGACCCCTGCATCTTCGGTGCCATACAGGAGCAGATGGCTTTCTTCGACGAGCACGGGATGTCCTATCATATCACGCCGGGCATCAGTTCGTTCCTTGCGGCAGCGGCTGAGCTAAGAAGTCAGTTCACCATTCCCGAACGCACGCAGACCATCATCCTCACCCGTGGCGAAGGTCGTACACCAATGCCCGAGAAGGAGCAACTTCACCTGTTGGCTCGCAGCCAGAGCACCATGTGCATCTTCCTCTCTGCCGCTATTGTGGATGATGTGCAAAGAGAATTGTTGCAGGAATATCCCGAAGACACGCCCGTCGCAGCCTGCTATCATCTTACTTGGCCCGACCAGAAGATTTATCGCGGCAAGTTGAAAGACCTCGCAAAGATAGTTCACGACAACCATCTCACCCTCACCACTATGCTCGTCGTGGGTGAAGCAATTGACAATCGCGTGGGCCTTTCGGAGTTATACAACAAGCACTTCACGCATCTCTTCCGAAAGGGGAAAGAGTAGCATCTTCGCCTAATATATATAAAAAATGTTTGGCAAGACGGCGGGGGTTCTGAAAATCTTTGTATCTTTGCCTTGGATTTTTAGGGGTTAAGATAAAAAGAACATGAAAAAGCTAATCATCGTTATTCTACTTGCAATGCTACCTCTTATTTGCTGCATTGCAAAAGTAAAGCCAAAAGTAATTACCACGCTCAAAGGTTATCCATCGGGAGCAATAGATGAATACCACTTCCATGCTGGCACGGCAGTGGTGCAGGGACGTTTTGCGGGCGGGAAGGAACGTGACTTCTCCACTTTTAATGTGACGGGAACCGACCTGTTCTCCAATCAGGATTTTGTCAGGACAATCAGAATTGAACAAGATGGCTCTTTTCTTGAACAAATCAGTCTTCCCCATTCTGGATGGGTATATTTCGATGGCGCAGACATTCCGCCTGCCTTTATCGCTGTGGGTGACACCTTGAAGATATTGATTGATTGCGAAAAGGACGAAGCGACAATCTCGGGCAGTGGTGCTACAGGTGAGGTGAATAGCATTTGGCCACAGCTGGAGAATCAGTTCGCCTCTAAAGAGACACGGACACCATGGGAGGGATTAGACCGAAAATTCATGTTGGGGTGGAAGAACCGTAAGGTTAAGGAACTCGACCAAATAGCTTGTGCCATAGATGCTGACACTATCGCCGCACTGAAAGATTGCTCAAACTACGCAAAGGATGTGTTGAAGACCAGCCTGCTGGCTATGCCGCTGGAGCAAATGCTTGTGGCAGTGCATCAATGGCGGTGGAGAACAAGGAGCGAGGACGGCAAGCCCAATCCTGCCCTAACGATTTACGCAGGTTCTTATTTCGATTTCCTCTCGGCAAGACAATCCTATCTGATGGACAACCCATTGATGGTTTTTGCGGCTGACGGTGGCGGTGTCATCAACAATATGGAATTTTCTGTTCTCAGCGCATATTTGTTTCTGGCAAACGACATGCAGAGATGGAGCAAATCGACAGACTCCGACGAGCTGGGCAATTACAAAGAGAATTTCATCCTACCGCACAATTACAACCCTGAGCTTCATCGCGAGATGCTTGACTACGATAACGGGCACTTGATTTCCGTGGCTAACTATTATGCCATGTGCAGCGACAGCATCCGCTCGCGTTTCGGACTTAGCAATACCGGGTTTATGATGCAGCTTTGCTTGCTTCACCGCGTTCTTGATTTTGATGAGGAAGACTCCGCAGACTGGTTCCTCACTCGCAAGGCAGAAGAACTGGCCGGAGCCATGCCACTTTTTACCGCCCCATCCATCTGTCATCATGCTGTAGATGCTTACCGCCGTTTTGTGATAGAGCGCAAAGGAAATGCCCGCATGGAAACGGCGGCAACACCGGGCGATTCTCTCTTTCAATCATTGAAGGAAAAATATAGCGGCAACATTATTTACATGGATTTCTGGGGCATCGGATGCGGACCTTGCCGTATGGGAATGCTCGACCAGCGTGCGCTTGTCGAACAATATAAAGACGCACCAGTCCGATTCCTTTATATTTGTAATGAAAAAGACTCGCCCCGAGAACCAAGCGAGAAGTTCCTGTCCGACAATCAAATTCAGGGCGAGCATATCTTCC
>CAMZAE010000026.1 GCA_947304115.1 uncultured Prevotellaceae bacterium
GAAATGTTAACGACCGTGTTTTTGTACCTTTCACAAAGAAAAATGCCATGCTGCGTATTGGCTTTTTGGGGAAAATGTATATCTTTGTGGAGGAAAAGGAGAAAAATAACTGACTTATGCCTGAAATCTGTCGCTTCTACGGAATCATCATCACGATGTACCTGCCAGACCATAATCCGCCCCCATTTCCATGTGCGCTACAATGAATATCGTGCCACCATTGATATCCAGACCGGAAGTGTGGCTGGTCAAATGCCACGTCGTGCACTGAACCTCGTCTTTGAGTGGCTTCCAGCATAAGGAAGAACTGATGGCAAACTGGCAGCGATTGGAGAACGGTGAGACATTGGCAACAATCAATCCTCTTGACTAAATCTATGGAACAGAAGAACGAACTAAAATGGGTTATAGCTGCACACACGTCTGACGGTTATATTTTGCATCTGACTTTCAACGACGGTAGCCAACGTGTTTTTGACTGTCTGCCACTCATTGAAAAGTATCAGTTTTTTGCCCCACTGCGTGACAAGAGCGTCTTTGACACCTTTAACCTTGACGGTTGGACGGTTTGCTGGCTTGACGGCCACATTGACATCGCTCCGGAATATCTTTACGAGAGGGGTGTTGTGGCGTAGCGCTATTTGTCAAGGTTTTTCGCAAAAGGAAGCTCTCTGGGGGCTTCTTTTTTGTGTTGTGGCACTTGGGAAGGGAAAGGCCAAGAAAATGGCTTAAAACGAATGGGCGTTGATAATCAGGCGGTTGCGAGGGTGAAATTTGAGGCAGAATGGGGAAAATGGAGCGGGATGGCATGGCATGTCATCTTACGGGACGCATTTTTGGGGCAAAAAGGGTGGGGGGAGAAGGGCATTTCGACGTGGAGGGATTACAAACGCCGCACGGTGAGATTGCAAACGCCGCGTGGAGAGTTGGGCAACTCTCCACGCGGCGTTGAAAAACTGGGCGCACGGCGATGTCGTGCGCCGCACTTTGAGGGCGAAATTTTGTCAGGATTTTTTAATCCTCCACGATGCCTTTGCGTTTCTTCGTGATGACCTGCTCCTCTACTTCCATTGTGGAGAGGGCGTCCATGAAGCCTTCGAAGATGTTCTGTACACGGTCAACGGTCATGCGGCGGAACTTGCCGCTGCGAGGGTAGAGCTTCGTGCCTTTCTTGTTGATGGCGAGTTTGTCTGTGATCCACTCCTCGGCCTTGTAGTTTTCGCCGTTCTTGCCGTCCATGTCCTCATTGTAGTAATAGGAAATCTGCGTGACGGTGAGGTTCACCTTCTGCCCCTTGACCGTGGCAATCAACTGGTAGCGGAATCGGGTGCGGTCGAGTTTCAGGAATGTCACACGGCCGAAGGTCATGTACTCCTCGATGCGTGCCACGACGGTGCCGCTCTCTTTCTCTTCGGAGATGATGCGCGTGTAGGGCTGCTCCTTGTCATGGATGGCTCTGGCAATGAGAGGGTTGTTGATGTGGGCGAGCAGGATGTCGTAGATTTGCTGCTCGCTTTTGTCTGTGACGCTGAAGCTCTTCTGGAAGGTGACAATGCCATTGACTTCCGGCACTGCGCCAAGCAGATACTTGGGGTCCTTGTGGTAGTCGTACTTTTTCCCTGCCATGAGGCAAAGGGGCAGGCACAGAAGTGCTGCAAAAAGGATGTTCTTTTTCATAGTTGTCCTTAATCCTTAATCCTTAATCTTTAATCTCTAATCTCTAATCCTTAATCCTTAATCTCTAATCCCAAATCCCAAATCCACGAAAAGGTCCTATTCGTACCTTATTGCTTCGATGGGATCCATGCGGGCGGCCTTGCGTGCAGGGACATAGCCGAAGAAGATGCCGATGAAGACACAGATGCAGAAGCTGAGTCCGACGCTCCAGAGGGGCACGCTGCTGGGGAGCATGAACACGTTGCTTGCCAGCCAACTGCCTCCGTAGCCCAGCGCGACGCCAAGCAAGGCTCCTGTCAACGAAATCAAGACGCTCTCGATGAGGAACTGGCTCATAATGTCGATGCCCCTGGCGCCGACACTCATGCGCAGGCCAATCTCCTTGGTGCGTTCCGTGACGCTCACCAGCATGATGTTCATAATGCCGATGCCTGCCACGAGCAGCGAGAAGGCGGCTGCCACGACGAGAATAAGCGTGATGGTGTCCATGGTGCTGGACATCGTCTCCATCCATTCGGCCTGGGAGCGGATGGTGAAGTCGTCGTCGGCGTCTTCCTTGAGCTTGTGGTTGCGGCGCAGTATCTGTGTCACCTCCTCGATGGCATCGTCGCTCAGCTCTTCTGCCAGCGCGCTCATCACGATGCTGCTGAAGAAGGTCTGGGCTGCCAGGCGCTTCATCACGGTGGTGTATGGGGCAATCATCACATTGTCCTGGTCCATGCCCCAACTGTTGTAGCCTTTCGACTTCAGCACGCCGACGATGCGGAAGGGGATGCTCTTGAAGCGGACGACCTTGCCAATGCAGTCGACGTCTTCGCTGCCAAAAAGCTCCTTGACAATGGTGGTTCCCACGACACAGACCTTGGCACTCTTGACGACGTCTTCCTCCGTGAAGCATTCTCCGCTTTTGATGTCCCAGAGCTTGATGGTCATGTAGTCGGGACTCTCGCCGTACATTGTGCTGTTGGTGTTCTTGGAACCATAGATGACTTGGCCGCCGCTTGTCACTTCGGGGCTGACGTGTGTGATGAGTGTCGCTTCGTCGAGGATGCTTTCATAGTCGGCCATCTTGAGTGTCTGCATGGACGAGGGGTCCATGCGCACGCCGCCTCGCATGTCGGCACCGGGGCGAATGGTCAGAAGGTTCGTGCCCATCTTGCTCAAATCCTCACGAATGCTTTGTTTCGAGCCTTGCCCGATGGCCATCATAATGATGACGGCTGCCACGCCGATGATGATGCCAAGCATGCTCAGGAAAGAGCGGAACTTGTTGCTCATAATGGCGGTGAGGGCGACTTTAAGTAGGTTTTGTATGCTCATCTACGTTATTTACTATTTGACGATTTCTTCATTTATTACTTATTTCTACATTTCGGTATTCAGGCGGCAAAGCCGGAGTCCGATTTACTATTTTTATTCTCCCCACCTTTGGAGGGGGTGGGGGAGGCCTCCTTTTAGTCTTCGTTTGTTTTTGGGAGGGCAGCCAGGGCTTCTCTGGCATCGAGGATGTTCGGGTTTTCCTTGTCCTCGCGTATCTTGCCGTCGCGCAGCATGATGTTGCGGCTGCTGTACTGGGCTATTTCGGGGTTGTGGGTGACGAAGATGATGGTGCGTCCCTGGCGGTGAAGCTCCTGGAAGAGGCAGAGTATCTCGAAGGAGGTGCGTGTGTCGAGGTTGCCAGTCGCTTCGTCGGCAAGGATGACCGCGGGATTGTTGACCAGGGCACGGGCAATGGCTACGCGCTGCATCTGTCCGCCAGACATCTGGTTGCTCTTGTGTTCCAGACGGTCGCCAAGCCCTACGGCCTGGAGTGCCTTGACTGCTGCCTCGCGTCGCTGGCGGGCATTGTAGGCCTTGTTGTACATCAAGGGCAGTTCGACATTCTCCACCGCAGTTGTCTTGGCAAGGAGGTTGTAGTTCTGGAAGATAAACCCTATTTTGCGGTTGCGCAGGACGGCCCGCTCCCTGCGACGCATCTTGCGGACAGGCACGCCGTCCAGGATGTATTCGCCGCTCGTTGGTGTGTCAAGACAGCCCAACTGATTGAGCAATGTGCTCTTGCCAGAGCCGGAAGTGCCCATGATAGTAACAAACTCTCCCTCGCAAATCTTGAAGCTGACGCCCCGGAGCGCTTTTACTACCTCGCTGCCCACATGGAAGTCACGACGGACATCCTGCAGCTCGATGACGACTTTTTTCATGTTTAATTATATTGGGGGAGTTAAAGGGAGTTAAAGGGAGTTAAAGGAAGTTAGCTCGCTTCGCTCGCTTTGGGAAGTTAAAAGACGATAGTTTATGGAAGACTATGGCAAGATGGCAGCACCCCAATGCTATTGTCCTTTAACTTCTTTAACACCCTTTAACTCCTTTAATTTCATCTTAATCGTTCTACTGTTTTTTCTTCTCGTTGTTCCTGTTCTTGGGCTTTGGCATGAAGGGGTTGCTGTTCTGCTGCTGCTGGTCGTCCCCCGTATCCAGTGCGTTGCTCTGAACGTCGGAAATGACCATAGTGCCAGCCTTGAGGCCGTCTGTTATCTGTGTCAGCGTACCGTTTGTCACACCGGTTTGTACGGCAATGGCCTTGAGGTTGGGGCCTTCCTTGGTCCAGACCTTCAGATGGCTGTCAACATCGGTGATTGTCTCGCCTTCGTTGAGCATGGCCTCGTTGGGCTTGAAGCGGAGGGCCTTGCTGGGGATGGCAAGCACGCCCGACATCTCAAGCGTATAGATGTTGACGTTGGCTGTAAGTCCGGGCTTAAGCTTGAGGTCTTGATTGGGAGCACTGATGACCACCTCGTAGGTTACGACGTTGCTCTCCGTAGTGGGCTGCTGGCGAACCTGCGTGACGGCACCTTCGAAGGTGTCGTTGGGGAAGGCGTCCACGGTGAAGCTGACGCGCTGCCCTTCCTTCACCTCACCTATGTCTGCCTCGTCAACGTCGGCAATGACACGCATGTCGGTCAGGTCGCGGGCAATAGTGAAGAGGGTAGGGGTGTTGAAACTTGAGGCGACGGTCTGTCCTTCCTCCACTTCCTTCTTCAGCACGACACCGTCGATGGGGCTGGTGATGGTGGCATAGCCCAGGTTTGTCTGTGCCTTCTTGACGCTCTCCTTCTGGTGTGTCACGGTCTGTTCGGCCTTGATGTAAGAGAGGCGTGCCTGGTCAAAATCGTTGGCAGAAATGAGGCCTTTGTCATAGAGTGCCTTGAAGCGCTCGTAGTTGGTCTTTTGATAATCCAGTTCGCTTTGTGCACTCTTCAGGTTGGCCTGCGCACTGCTTAGCTCGCTGATAAGGTTCGTGCGGTCAAGCTCTGCGATGATGTCGCCAGCCTTGACTACGCTGTTGTAATCGACATAAAGCTTGCTGACGATGCCGCTGACCTGCGTGCCGACATCTACGCTTGTAACGGGTTCGATGGTGCCTGTTGCCGTCACGCTTGTGGTGATGTCCTGTACTGTCGCTTCAACTTCTGTGTAGGTGAAGTCAATCTTCTTGTGGCAACTGCTCACAACGGCTGCCGCAACTGTCAGCATTGCTGCCTTGATGAATGTGTTGTGTCTCATCTTATATATTATATAATGTGTAATCTTTTGTCTCTCCCCTCTCCGAGGAGAGGGGTTGGTGGTGAGGCTGTTATAGTTCAATCTTTTCTCCTGTATAGAACTTGAGCAGTTGTATGTTGAGCAATGCGGTATATTTGCTTTGCAGCATATCTTGCTCGGCACTGATGACATTATCGCGGCCTTGCAGCACATCAACTGTGTTCTTCAATCCGTTCTGGAACTGTTCGTTCAACAACTCGTAGCTGGCTTCCTGGCTTTTGACGCGGCTCTTTGCGGAGATGTAGTTCTGTTGCCCGTTGTTGGCATTGAGCCAGTATTGCTCGATGGTGCTGGAAAGGGCGTTTTTCTTGTCTTGCAGGTCGAGTTTGGAAGTGAGTTGCTGAAGCTTGGCCGACTTGACATTTGACTGGTTGCGGCGGTTGTCGAAGATGGGGACGCTCACGTTGATGCCGGCACTCATGTTGAGATTGGTCTTCATCTGAGTCCCCCATTTGTCCTTGCTGCCACTGGAATGGTTGCTCCCAAGGCTTGCACTTGCACCGATGGTGGGATAGAAGCCACGCTTGGCAATGTCAAGCTGCATGTCGGCAGCCTCGATGTTGAGTTCCGCGCTTTTTATTTCAGGACGTGTCTCAAGGGCTTTGGCGTATGCTTCCTGTTTGTCGGGCACGAGGGCCAGCACCTGCTCGTCTGAAGGGATGTTGCCTGCCACGTCAAAGGGCGTGTTGAGGTCCAGTTCAAGGAGGGCTTTGAGTTGTCGTTTGTAATTGGCAAGCTGCGTCTCGCTGTTGACCACAGAGTACTTGGCACTGCTGAGCTGCGCTTCAAGTTGTACGACATCAGCCTTTGCCATCTGTCCCTGCTTCATCATCTCTACGCCCCTGTCGTATTGGCTTTGGGCCGTTGACAGCAGTTGCTCGTTCACCTTCTTGGCCTCCTTGGTGTACATGATTTGCACATAGAGTTGGGCAATCTGCTCCTGTATGGAAAGCTCGCTTTGCTCTGTGGTGAGGGCCGTGATGCGGTTCTGCAGTTCCTGCTCTTTGATGTTCTTGTAGTTGATGCCGCCGTTCCAGAGGGTGACGTTGGCGTTGAGGCCGTAAGTGCCTTGATAGGTGACGTTGCTCCGAGTGCTGGTCACTTGGTCTCCTTGCACAACATTGATGTTCTCTGTGAAGGGACGGTAGCCCACGCTGTGGCTTGTGCTGAAGTTGAGGCTGGGGAAAAGTGCGCCTTTGTCCTGCCAGAGGCTTACCTCGCCTTGCTCTTCACTGATTCGGTTCTTCTGCACCTGTATGTTATGTTTCAGGGCGTAGTCCAAACAGTCTTGCAGCGTCCATGTCTGCTGGGCAGAAGCTGTTCCCGCGAAAAGCATCAAAAGGAATAAGGTTCTTTTTATCATATCACTTAACTTTTGCTGTTTGTAATTCTCAAGTCTTTGAATGTGTGCCTCCGCCTTGCATAGTATTCCCAAAGCAGGTTGACGGGGCTGAGTATCTGGTCGGCAGGGATGACTGTCGCGGCCTGGTTGCGGTCTCTGTCTGCCTTGAAGCTTTTGCGCATCCTATGGAAATCGAGGTGTGCCTTGACGACGGCTCGGCAGGCTGCCCAGTGTCCGCCAACGAGGAAGTGAAGGGCAGCCGCAGCGTCAAGGAGGCGTCTCCAATGCATGATGCCGAAGAACGTCTTCTCCGGCATGTTCTTATAGAGAAGCAACAGGTTGTTCCGGAAGTTGAGATAGGCTTTCTGCGGACTTTCCTTCGGGAGGGTGCCGCCACCCACATGATAGACCACGCTCTGCGGGATGCAGACGATGCCGTAGCCCCGACTGCGGAGGCGCCAGCAAAGGTCAATCTCTTCCTGATGAGCAAAGAAACGGGCATCCAGTCCGCCTGCCTCTATGTAAACCTTGCGTCGGATGAGCAGGGCGGCTCCTGTAGCCCATGCCACGGAAGCGATGCTGTCGTATTGTCCCCCGTCGCGTTCCACTGTCCCCAGGATTCGTCCACGACAGAAGGGGAAGCCCAGACGGTCGATGTAGCCGCCACAGGCACCGGCATATTCCAGCATGTCCGGCGCCCATTCACAGCGTATCTTGGGCTGGCAGGCAGCCACTTCGGGGTGCTGCTCCATGTAGTCGAGCATTGGTTGGAGCCATCCTTCCTCCACACGGACATCGCTGTTGAGCAGGAGGCAGAGGTCGCCGTCCACCTGGGCGATGGCCTTGTTATAGCCTTCGGCAAAGCCATAGTTGCGGTCGAAGACAAGTGTGCGTATGTTGGGGAACTGTTGGGAAAGGAGTGTGAGCGAGTCGTCCGTGCTGCCGTTGTCGGCAACGATGACTTCAGCCTCTGGCGAGTGCTTGATGACTGAAGGCAGGAAGCGGCGCAACATGTCTGCTCCGTTCCAGTTGAGTATGACGATGCTCAGTGTCATTTACAATTTGACAATTTACGATTTACAATTTACTATTTCACCTTTTAGCGCGTCGCCCTTTTCGTTCCATTCGCCAAGGCGGACAGGGACGATAGTGTTAGCAAGATGCTTTAACTCTTGGACTTCTGAGCCTTTTAACTCTACGCGGATGTAGTTGTCGGTGAAGCCGTGTAGTATTCCCCCTTCCTCCTTGGTGGAAGGGGCTTCGAGCAGGGCGGGGCGCGTTTGTCCTATATATATATTATAATGTGTATGCAATTTCTCTTCGCTGAGCGACAGTATTTGCTGACTGCGTCTGTGTTTCTCCTGTGGTGTCACTTTGCCTGGTATCCCAAGGGCTTTTGTCCCAGGGCGCTCGCTATAGCTGAACACATGGAACTGGCTCACGGGCAAAGCCTGCATGAAGTGGTAGGCTTGGGCAAAGAGTTCTTCTGTTTCGCCTCTCATCCCAACGATGACATCCACGCCGATGAAGGCGTCCGGGATATACTTCCGGACTTCTTCTATCTTCTCCCGGAAGAACGTGGTGTCGTAGCGTCGGTGCATGAGGCGCAGGACTTCGTCGCTGCCGCTTTGCAGGGGGATGTGGAAGTGCGGCATGAAGGCCCTGCTCTCGCTGCAGAAGCGGATGATGTCCTCTGTAAGCAGGTTTGGCTCGATGCTGCTGATGCGATAGCGCCGGATGCCCTCCACCTTGTCGAGGGCACGAAGCAGATCGATGAACTTCTCGCCTGTCGTCTTACCGAAGTCGCCGATGTTGACGCCTGTCAGCACAATCTCCTTGCCTCCTTGCTGTGCCGCTTCTTCTGCCTGGCGGACGAGCGATGCAATGCTGCCGTTCCTGCTTCGCCCTCTGGCAAAGGGAATGGTGCAATAGGTGCAGAAGTAATCGCAGCCGTCTTGTACCTTAAGGAAATAGCGCGTGCGCTCTCCGCAGGCACAAGCAGGCACGAAATGGCCCCCAGTATCTCCCTTCCCAGGAGACTTTTTACTCTCCATCGTGATAACGTCATCCCGGAATAACGAAATAACGTCACTGACCAGATGCTCCTTTCTCGTCACGAGGTCAATGCTTTCAAGGCACTTCTTGTCCTCTCTCTTTAAGGGGGAGGTAGAGAGGGGACGTAGTTCTGTGTAGCAGCCAGTCACCACCATCAGTGCCCCAGGGTGTCTGTGCCTGAGCCGGCTAATGGCTTGCCGGCACTTGCTGTCCGCCACCTCTGTGACGCTGCAAGTATTCACGATACAGATGTCTGCCCTTTCTCCATTCTTGGCAATTTCAACTCCAGCCTCCTCCAATTGTTTTTGGATGGTACTCGTCTCTGCGAAGTTCAATTTGCAGCCGAGAGTGCAGAAAACAGCCTTTTTCCCTTTTAGTGCATTCACGCCACAAATTTACAACTTTTCCCATAAAACACCAAATTCTTTAAGAAAAGATAAGAAATGCCATTGCTGAATATCAAGCACTTAGAGAAAAAGCGTAAAAAAAGATGAAAAAAAGTGTGCAAAAGTTGCATGTATTTCAGAAAAACGTCGTACCTTTGCAGCGTTTTAATAAACAATTGATTGTTTTACACGTTTTAAAACCAGAAAAGAAATGAAAAAGTTAGCATTTTTGTTCGCAGCTGTTGTTGCTGTATCTTTCGCATCTTGCGGTCAGAAGACTGAGCAGGGTTCTTGCTGCGATAGCGACAGCGTAGCTGTTGAAGAAGCAGTAAGCTGTGACACTTGCGCCTGTGATACATGCGCTTGCGACACATGCGTTTGCGCAGAGGCTCCCGTTGCAGAATAAACAACAGACGAGCAAAAAGTCTCAGGGGACTGTGCCGATAGGCATGGCCCTTTTTTTTGTGCCTATGTCTTTGGGCTTTTTGCTGTTGTTTAGGAAAAACATTGTAAGGAACGATGAACTATGAACATTTTTTCGTATCTTTGCAAGCAAATTAAAATATCCCCTAAAATGATTACTTTCTTCAAGACACCGCAGCAGAGCATCATTGCGACAGAGAGCAAGCGGCCTCTCACTGCTGCAGAAATCGACAAACTCTGCTGGCTCTATGGTGGGGCGAACTTAGAGGAGGAACAGAACCTGACGGGCTTTTTCGTTGGCCCTCGCCGCGAAATGATTACGCCTTGGAGCACCAATGCGGTGGAAATCACGCAGAATATGGCTATCGAGGGTATCTGCCGCATCGAGGAATACTTCTCTGTAAGTGACGAAGATGCAGAATATGATCCCATGCTCCAAAGGCTCTATCATGGCTTGGACCAGAATATCTTTACCATCAACAAGCAGCCTGAGCCCATTCTCAGCATCGACAATCTTGAGGAGTACAACGAGCAGGAAGGCCTCGCCCTGTCCCCCGAGGAGATAGAGTACCTGCACCAGGTGGAAGGTCAACTTGGCCGCAAACTCACCGATAGTGAGGTCTTCGGCTTCGCCCAGATAAACAGCGAGCATTGCCGCCACAAGATATTCGGCGGCACCTTTATCATCGACGGTCAGGAAAAGGAATCGTCCCTCTTCCAGATGATAAAGAAGACGACACAGGAGAATCCCCATCATATTATTTCCGCCTATAAAGACAATGTCGCTTTTGCCGAGGGGCCGGTCGTCGAGCAGTTTGCTCCAAAGGACCACAGCACGAGCGACTGGTTCGAGGTACGCGACATCGAGAGCGTCATCAGCCTCAAAGCCGAGACACACAACTTCCCGACAACTGTCGAACCTTTCAACGGAGCATCGACAGGCACAGGCGGCGAGATTCGCGACCGCATGGGCGGCGGTGTCGGTTCGTGGCCCATCGCTGGCACTGCGGTGTATATGACGGCGTACCCAAGAACAGCCCCCTCTCCCAACCCCTCCCCCGAGGAGGGGGGCAATGGAAGCTTGACACGAGAAAGCCTCCCTCCTCGGGAGGAGCTTGGAGGGGGGCTGGCTCCCAGAAAGTGGCTCTACCAAACACCCGAACAGATTCTCATTAAGGCCAGCAACGGCGCTTCGGACTTCGGAAACAAGTTTGGGCAGCCGCTCATCTGCGGTTCTGTGCTTACTTTCGAGCATCAGGAAGGCAGTGAGCAATATGCTTACGACAAAGTCATCATGCTGGCTGGCGGTGTGGGGTATGGCACGAAGCGCGACTGCCTGAAGAAGACACCTCAGAAGGGCAATAAGGTTGTGGTCGTTGGCGGTGACAACTATCGCATCGGACTTGGTGGCGGCAGCGTGTCCAGCGTTGAGACAGGCCGCTATTCAAGCGGTATTGAGCTGAATGCTGTTCAACGTGCCAATCCCGAAATGCAGAAGCGAGCCAACAATCTGGTGCGTGCGCTCTGCGAAGAGGAAGTGAATCCTGTTGTCAGCATCCATGATCATGGAAGTGCAGGCCATGTGAACTGCCTCTCCGAACTTGTAGAAGAGTGCGGCGGCCTCATTGATATGACAAAGCTTCCCATCGGCGATCCGACACTTTCGGCTAAGGAAATCATCGCCAACGAAAGTCAGGAGCGTATGGGCTTGCTTATCGATGAAAAGCACATCGAGCATGTCCGCAAAATTGCAGAAAGGGAACGCGCGCCGCTTTATGTGGTCGGCGAGACGACCGGCGATGCCCACTTTGCCTTCCAACAAGGGGATGGCAAGCGTCCTTTCGACCTCGATGTGGCGCAGATGTTCGGCCACTCTCCCAAGACCATCATGCGAGACAATATGGTGGAGCGCAAGTATGCGCCTGTCGAATACTCAGATTTCTCTGAAAACTCTGATTGTTCAGAACTAACCAAAAGCCTTGAGCGGGTGCTCCAACTTGAGGCTGTTGCCTGCAAGGACTGGCTGACCAACAAGGTGGACCGTTCTGTGACAGGCAAGGTGGCGCGCCAGCAATGTCAGGGTGAACTGCAATTGCCTTTGAGTGACTGCGGTGTGGTTGCCCTCGACTATCGTGGCGTGAAAGGCATCGCCACGGCTCTCGGTCATGCGCCCCAGGCTGCTCTTGCCAATCCATCTGCCGGTAGTGTTCTCTCCGTCGCAGAGTCTTTGACGAATATCGTTTGGGCACCGCTCGAAGAAGGACTGGACAGCGTCAGCCTTAGTGCTAACTGGATGTGGCCTTGCCGTGCTCAGGAGGGCGAGGATGCCCGCCTTTATCAGGCTGTTGAAGCGTTGAGCAACTTCTGCTGCGCTTTGCAAATCAACGTTCCGACAGGCAAAGACTCCTTGAGCATGACACAGAAATACCCCGATGGCACAAAGATTATCTCCCCCGGAACCGTCATCGTCTCCAGTGGCGGCCAGGTGAGCGACGTGAAGAAGGTCGTCAGCCCAGTCATTCAGGACTGCCCCTCTACATTATATCATATAGACTTCTCCTTCGACGAACTGCGTCTGGGCGGTTCTGCCTTTGCCCAAAGCATGGGGAAGGTCGGGAGTGACGTGCCGACGGTGCGCGATGCAGAATACTTCCGTGATGCCTTCAATGCCGTTCAGGACCTGATAAAGAAGGGACTCATCCTTGCCGGTCACGACATCTCGGCAGGCGGTCTCATCACTTGTCTTTTGGAGATGTGCTTCGCGAACACAAAGGGCGGACTTGACATAAGTCTCAATAAGATAAAGTGCGACGATCTCGTGAAGGTGCTCTTTGCAGAGAACCCGGGCATCGTCATACAGGTTGCCGATAAGAACCGCACGGAGGTCAAGAAGCTTTTGGAGGATGCGGGGATAGGTTATGTCAACATTGGCAGGCCTTGCAGCGAGCGGAGAATCCTCGTCGAAAAGGACGAGGCTCGGTGGCTGCTTGACATCGACCGGCTTCGCGACGTTTGGTACAGGAGTAGTTTCCGGCTCGACCAGAAGCAAAGCTTCAACGGCAAGGCAAAGGAGCGTTTTGAGAACTATAAGCAGCAGCCGCTCGAATGGCAGATGCCAAAGGGCTTCACTGGCAAGTTCAGCCAGTATAGTCTCAATCCAGACCGCAGGGAGAAGAGCGGTGTGCGTGCGGCCATCATCCGCGAGAAAGGCACGAATGGCGAGAGGGAAATGGCCTACATGCTCTACTTGGCGGGCTTCGACGTGAAGGATGTGATGATGACCGACCTCATTACGGGGCGCGAGACGCTCGACGACATCAACTTCATCGTCTTCTGCGGCGGCTTCTCCAATAGCGATGTCCTCGGCTCGGCGAAGGGCTGGGCAGGTGCCTTCCTCTACAATCCCAAGGCAAAAGAAGCCCTCGACCGCTTCTATGCGCGTAAAGACACGCTTTCTCTTGGTGTCTGCAACGGCTGCCAACTAATGGTGGAGCTGGGACTCATTGACCATTCACCATTGACCATTGACCATTCCGATGGCGAGAAAAATAATGTTCAATGTTCAATGTTCAATGTTCAATCAATAAAGATGTTGCACAACGACAGCCACAAGTTCGAGTCGGGCTTCGTCGGCGTTACCGTTCAGAAGAACCAAAGCATTCTGATGAATACGCTTGGCGGCAGCAAGCTGGGTATCTGGGTGGCTCATGGCGAGGGCAAGTTCAGTCTGCCTGGCAAGGAAGAAGACTACAACATCGTCCTCAAGTACAGCTATGAAGGCTATCCCGCCAATCCCAACGGCAGCGACTTCCAGACGGCAGGCATCTGTTCGTCAGACGGCAGACACTTGGCCATGATGCCTCACCTGGAGCGTGCCTTCTTCCCCTGGCAGTGCGGCTACTATCCCGCAGAGCGCAAGGAGCAGGATCAGGTTACGCCTTGGATAGAGGCTTTCGTCAACGCAAGAAAGTGGATAGAAAAGAATGTTTGAACTTCTGAAGACCTTTTTCCAGATAGGCTTCTTCACCATTGGCGGAGGCTATGCCATGATACCGCTTATTGAAAAGAAGGTGGTGGACGAGAAGGCTTGGGTGAGCGAGAAGGAACTGCTCGACCTGATTGCCGTAGCGCAGTCGTGTCCGGGCATCTTTGCCGTGAACCTCAGCATCTTCATCGGTCTCAAGCGGAAGGGCAACAAGGGGGCAGTTGTGAGTGCCATAGGTACGTGTTTGCCTTCCTTCCTCTGCATTCTGGCAATAGCCCTTGTCTTTCAGCAGTTCCGCGAGAACGCTTATGTGGAGCACTTCTTCCGGGGCATTCGTCCGGCAGTTGTGGCGCTTATCGCCTTGCCTGTCTTTAGGATGGCAAAGAGCGCGAAGATAAACCGCTATAACATTTGGATTCCTATTGTCTCTGCTTTCGTCATCTGGATGCTCGGTGTCAGTCCTATCTTCGTAGTCCTTGCGGCAGGCGTCTTCGGTTATGTCTATGGGAAGTACCTTAAGGAAGAAGACCACGACAATTCATAATTCACAATTCATAATTCATCGTTTCAGCACCAATCCCTATTCCCTAATCTCTAATCCCTAATCCGTCATGATTCTGCTCTTGGCACAGCTCTTCTGGACATTCTTCCTTATCGGCCTTTTCGGATTTGGTGGAGGCTATGCGATGCTTTCTATGATACAGGGCGAGGTCGTGGGGCATTATCAATGGATGACGATGGGGCAGTTTACGGACATTGTGGCTGTCAGCCAAAGCACTCCTGGCCCTATTGGCATCAATAGCGCCACATACGTAGGCTATACTGCCATCGTCAATGCCGGTTATGCACCCTATTGGGGCATCCTCGGAAGCTTCCTTGCCACCTTTGCGGTCGTGCTTCCGAGCTTCATCCTGATGTTGCTTGTCAGCAAGTTCTTGATGAAGTACAGGAATCATCCATCTGTCGAGAACGTCTTCAGTGGCTTGCGTCCGGCAGTTGTAGGCTTGCTTCTTGCAGCCGCATTGCTCTTGATGAACAGCGAAAACTTCAGTTCGATGGGCGAGAATCCTTGGCGTTTCTGTCTCAGTATCTTCCTTTTTGCCTTTGCCTTTGTAGGCCAGAAGATTTATCGTCTCGGCCCCATCCTTATCATCCTGCTTTGCGGGTTCGCAGGCATCATTCTGGGATTGTAAATTATTTCCACCCGGCTGCCTTAGCCATCTTCTTGCAAATTTCTGTGTTGTCGAAGCGGCCGTGGAAATCTTCGGCACCGACACCGACGGCGAAAGCGGGAACATAGCCGTTGCTGTGGCCGCCGCTTTGCCAACCTATCAGGGCGCACTCCGAGATGACGTGCTTCACGGTGCCGCACAGACGGTCTGCGCCAGCCTTTCCTTCCTTGAACTCGTTGAAAGACTTCTCCAGCCGTGCTGTCTGGTCTTTGTCAACATTCACGCCACCCCAGAAACCAAAGTTCTCTGTGAGGAACTTCTTTGTCTCGTCCCAGGTGAAGGCCTCGCCCATCTTTTCTTTCATGGCTTTTAGCTCGCGTTCCAGCTTTACCATACTCATGCGCATGTAGGAGATGGCTTTGAGGTTCAGTTCGTACGGGCCGCGACCAAGCACCAGACCGCCTGTCTCATGGTCTGCAGTTACGACGATGAGCGTCTCGTCGGGGTGTTGCTGATAGAACTCGTAGGCCACCTTCACGGCGTTGTCCATGTCGATAAGCTCACTGATGAAAGTGGGATCGTTTGCGTGGCAGGCCCAGTCAATCTTGCCGCCTTCCACCATCAGGAAGAAGCCGTCTCTAAGGCCTTGTTTCTTCATTAGGAAGTTGATGCCGGCGCGGGTGATGTCCTGCAGTGTGAGGTCGTTCTTTGTGCGGTCGATGGCAAAGGGGATGGAGTTGCGCTCCACTTTGCTGGCTTCTTCTGTCTGGAAGAGAATCATCTTGTCGGCTTTCTTGGCCTTTTTCTGGTAGTCCTTGTAGCCGCGGGCGATGGTGTAGCCGCCTGCTGTTGCCTGTGCGTAGAGGTCGGGGCCGCCGTTGGGGTTCTCAGGCTTGACGAAGTCACTGCCACCGAAGAAGTCAAAGCCAGAGCCTGGCAATTGGGAGCCGATTTCGTATGCCATGCTGCGTTTGGGCACATGCGAGTAGAAGGCGGCAGGCGTGGCGTGGTCGATGCTGACACTTGTCGTCACGCCTACGGCAGCACCAGCTTCCTTTGCCCAATGTGCGATACAGTCTACGGGAGTTGTCAGGTCCTTCAGCATACCTTCGGCACCGTTTTTTGTCTTGTGGCCGCTGGCGAGGGCTGTGCCGCCGGCGGCAGAGTCGGTCACGCCGTTTGTGGCGCTTTGCGTGTTGATGAGGCCAACGTAGGGGAAGCTGGGGAAGCAAAGCTCCTGGATGCCTATGCGACCTTCGAGCGCACCGAGATAAGTCTCGGCAGCGTTGACCTGGTTCACACCCATGCCGTCACCGATGAAATAGAACACATACTTTGCCTTGCCTTCTGCAAGGGCAGCGAGTGCAACCAGCAGGATGCTCAACATGGAAAAGAGACGTTTCTTCATATTGTAGGAAGTCTAAAGTGTTACTTGACGAGGACCTTCTTTCCGCCTACGATGTTGATGCCCTTTTGCATCTTGCTTAGGCGTTGTCCCACTACATTATATATATATATAGGCCGTTCTGTCGTTTCTGGAGTTTGTGGAAGGTTGATGTGGTCAACGATAGATTCGTGGATGCGGAATGTAGAGCCGTTGTCGGTGGGACTCTCTTCGTTGTCCCAGAACTTCAGCAGGCCGCCAGGTCCAATCTGGTTGATGCAGGTCTGCGTTGTGCCGGGCTTGCGCAGTACGAAGCCTTTGCTTCCGCCGTTGGGCAGCAAATCCCAGTAATACTTTCCTGGCCGCATTGCAGGATATTCACCCACATCGGTAAGCGACTCGCTGAGACCTGTGGCGCGGTTGTAGAGCACCACCTGATAGGGGTTGCCTCCGAAGGCCCACAGGTATTCGTCCGAGAAGAGTGTCAGCCCATCAGCCTGTGTTGTGGGATAGTAGGGTTCGTCTTTCCATTTGCACACATAGTAGTCGGAACGGATGGTCATGTCGTACCAGTGGATGTCTGTGTCGCCGCTGGAGAAGTAGAACGGGCCATACCACAGGATATCGTAGTCGATTGTCACGTCCTCTTTGATTTGGGATGGCATGTTGTCCTGCTCTATGAGTTCCACGAAAGCATTGTCCCAGTAGCTGGAGGGAGCCGGTGGAGTGGCGCCTTTGGCCGCTTTGAGTGTTTCCGTGCCGATCACCTCGCCTTCCCACAGGTAGCGGTTGGTGACGGTGTAGAACGACTGCGAAGCCATCTCGATAGCCTCTGTCGGATCGAAGTCTCCGGCCTCCGCTATCCACCATCGGTTGCCTTCGTCTGCTGTGCTCCAACTGTCTATGACGAATGTTTTGCTACTGTTGTTAAACCACAATGTTGTGTTGCTCTCGGTGAGCGTGGTTATCATATACTGGTAGAGGTCGCTGTAGGGCTTGGAGTCGTCAAAGTAGATGGGCGAACCCAGTTCATCTACCCATTCTCCGTTTGATTTGGTGCCGGTTTTCAGGAACTTATTAAGATAAGGACTGTAGAGGTAGTTGTTGCCCTCTATGTTGAGGATGGCAAACTGTTTTTCATGGTCATACACCGTCCACCATGCGACTTGTCCCGCTTCCAAGCCGGCGCAGTCGTAGCTGAGTATCAAGTCACCGCGCGGGCAGGACAGGGTGTAGAGCTTGTTGTTGTCGAAGAAGATGTTGTTTGTGGGTTCAGAGGTTTTGGGACGCACACCGGCCACGATGTCGTTGTAGATTTGCTTCGCACGTGTCTCAAGCCAACTTGCCGCCTGCTGTGCCTGCAGTGCGTAGTCTGTTTTGTCATAATAGCTGTGGTAATCATACAACATTGTTCTTTCCTTGTTTGCGTCGAAGGAGTTATGGGCAAAGTCGTAGTAGTCTTGGCAGTACTCAAGGAGTTCCTGCAGGCCGTTCTCCATGAACGCTTCCCACTGCTTGCGGTACTCTTCGTTGAGCGGTTCGTACTTGAAGCGGAGGTCCTGAATGAAGCTGACCGCCTCCATCGATGGCATGTCTGTCCAGTAGTTGCTGGTGGCTTCGCTGGTGAAGTAGCTTCTGTTGCGCTCGTAGCCAAAGCACCAGTCGAGGTCCCAGACCGGTCCGAACACATACTTGCAGGTGTCCTCCAGGAAGTTCTCGTGATAGCAGAAGGTGCTCTTGGGATGGTAGAACTCATAGTTGAGCGTCAGTTCGTTCACCATCATAAAGCGTACAAGCTGCTCTATGTCAACGTATCTCGATATGTCCTTGCCGCGATAGAGGGCCGACATGAAGCGGTTGAAATGTGAGGAGATGTCCTCCAGCGTCAGTTCCGTTATGCCTTCGCTGAAGACGGGTTCCTTGATATTGATGGGCAGGTTGTAGGGGTTGGAGCGGAACTTCTGCCCCTCCGGTTCGTCGTAGTAGGTGTCAAATTCCAGCAGAGCTGCAGTGGTCTCGTCCAAGATATCGACGCTGTTGTTCGAGAAGCCCACCTTTTCCGTGAAGTTGTAGCTGCCGCGGTATTCACCGTTGATGTACAAATCTACGGGCACAATGTGGTTGGGTGCTGCGGCGCCTATGAGGTTTGCAGCCTTCATGCCTATGGCGTTGGACATCAGTGATCCGACCTGACAGTTGGAGAGCAGCACCCAGCTCTTGCCCTTCGTCATGCCAAGCGGTTTCTGCTTTGTCTCGAACTTCAGGCGGTAGGGTTTCTTGGGCCAGCCCCAACTGCTGTTGCCTCTGCCCTTGATTTGCACGGCAGTCTCGTCCATTGAGGGGAAGATGCCGTGGCCGTCGATGGTGATGGTGGCATCCTTGTAATACTCCTTGCTTGTAATGGATTCGCCGTCGTCGGTGTTGATGTAGATGGTCGGCACCTCGGCCCTGTCCGTCAGCCAATCGACGTGGACACGGACGCAGCGTCCGTAGGGCACCATCGCGCCGGAAGCATCCATTATCGTGCTTCCTTCCCATGCCACCACGTAATAGACATCCTTGTCGAAGCGCAGGCGCGACACCTTGCTCTCCTGCAGTTCGCCACCTGCATAGACATTGACATTCTCGCCTGTCACCTTGAACGAAGGCGTCAGGCGTTTGCCTATGGCTGTGATTGTCACAGACACAGTGTCCCCCTCCATCACGCCGTTGGCATCGGTGAACAGTTGGTCGTTGAACTTGTTGTTGAACTTGAACGATTCGAAGGTGGGGAAGTCATCCGGTCTTCTGCTGCTGACAGAGTCCACCTCCGAGAGGCTGTAGGTGTATGTCTCTCCCAAGGTTGTTTCTATGACAAGCTGGCCGTTTTGTTCCGTGTAACCGGACAGCAGGAACATCGGATAGGCTTCGAGCCTGCCGTCGGAGAGATAAACGTGCAGAGCCTCTGGGAAGGCAAAAGGCGTATATTGGTCGGCAGGGAATTTATTATCCGTCTTCTTTTCAACGCGAACTGGCCGAACACTCTGGCCGCAGTAACGGTCCATGCTTCCCAAAACAGATACGCTGTTTGCATCGAGAGTAAGCATGCATGCGCGGTCGGAGTATACTTTATCGGTCACATTCGGCCAATAGAAGCCGTTGGAGCCTTCAAACAGCGGCTCGGTGCCGTTGCGTCTGCCACCGGCGGGAAGGAAAATACTTGCGTTGTTCCTATTGCTGGTAATAAGCCGCCCGTTCACTCCGTTCATTGTCGTCCACGTTGATGTCGTGTTCTCGCTGTTGATGAGTTCTTTCATCTGTTCCACACTTGGCATCTGCCACTCGCTGCCCCAATTGGCCGTCGCAGCATCATCCTCGGACAACAACACCGTTTGGCCGTCGCCAATGAACGTGCCGTTGCTGTCGTACCAGCAAGCTTCCGTCTGATTGTCTGCAAAGGTATATTTATTGATTTGAGTCCAATCTGCCATTCCTGGGTTCATCCACTTATAGGTTCCCCAACTGTAATCTCCCCAAGTACCGTTACTCTTCTTCGGCGTTGTCTCTCCCCAGGCGAAATAGTCGCCGTATTCCTCGGGGCTGCTGGCCCCGATGTTGCATGTGGCCCAAAGCGTTCCGCTGGGCAGACCGAGGTCAACGTACTCATGCTCCTCCTCCTCGGGCTGTTCGGGCGTGTCGCTCTTCTTGTGGAACAGGAAGCGCTCGTTCTCGGCACCGCCGGAGTTCGTGCTTTCATAGCCTCCCAACAGGTTGGTGCCGTCTTTGCGAAGGTTCCAGTAATAACTCGGATTGGCAACACTTTGTACGCAATAAGCCCCGTCGTCGCCCTCGATGATGTTCCAGAACTCTGAGCCGTCGCCCTGAGACGTGGCGGCCAGCGTCAGGTACTTGTAGTATGTGCTGTAGCGGTCATTAATATAGATTATCATCTGGTTGGTGGCTTCGTTGCGGATGGTATAGCCGTTGTCGGTGTACGTGATTTCCCAATAGGCATCGTCCGTCTTGTCCAGTCCGTCCCTTACATAATATATATATGGGGTGACGTTGTGGTAGGTCCCCAAGCCCACATAGCCGTCATACATGGTGCTGGAAATATAATAGACACCGTCCTCTATAGGTGTGTCGGCAAAGGCCACGGAGGGGATGCATCCAAGATACGCAATGAGGCAAAGAATCGGAGTAAAGAGTTTCGTTTTCATAGAATTAGAGAGTTTAATTGCTGCAAAGATAGTAATTTTTACAACACAGAAGGTTTTTTTTTGCATTTTTATTTGCCAAATTACAAAAAATGTCTACCTTTGCGCCCGAATTAGCATGAATGCCTTTGGAGTTTATAAGATGGACAGGTCTCTCTCTAAGCAAGGTAGAATAGCTGCGGGTATACAAAGTGTGTTGCGAAAAGCCCATCAGACTAGTGCTCGTACCATTCTGTTTGGCTCTCATGCTCGTGGAGACGCACACGGAGGCTCTGATTGGGATATACTCATCCTTTTGGATAAGGATCGAATCACTCCCATCGACAAGGATGTGATATCTTATCCTATTTTTGAATTGGGATGGGAGTTAGATGAAATGATTCATCCTATCATGTTTACTACCAAGGAATGGGAATCGAAAAGCTTCACCCCGTTTTATAAAAATGTAATGAAGGAAGGAGTTGCCCTATGAGTTTGAACATCGAAGAGCGAACCGCCATTGTAGAATTCCGCTTGGAGAAGGCTCAAAGAGCATATGAACAAGCGTGCGGTGTTGTCGAAAAAAGTTACTGGGAAACCATTGCCAACAGACTTTATTATGCGGCGTACAACGCTGTTTCTGCTCTTTTGATATCCTATGGTTATTCTGCACAATCTCATGGCGGTGTCATACATCTTTTCGGATTGCATTTTGTCAAGACAGGTGTCCTCTCTAAAGAAGAAGGAAAGTTGTATCACGACCTCTTTACGATGCGTCTCACTGGAGACTATGATGATACTTATGGGTTGGCTGAAGATGATGTGTTACCATATATGGCGCCAACAAAACAGTTGATACAGGATGTCTCTGCATTGGCGAGGAAACGGATAAAGGAAGCCGAACAGATATAAACCAGACATAAAAACCAAACAATATCTTTAATTTTTATTTATTAATTCAATCAATCAAAATGAGAAAGATTTTATTTCTTTTGAGTGCCTTGCTGGGAACAGCGGGGGCATGGGCAACGGTCACACAGCCGACGCTGACAAGTGACGAGTCCAATCCAACGTACTACGTCATTCAGAACGCCCGCTCTGGCAAGTATGCAAACTTTGTTGGTGCTTCTGCACAGCTCACTCAGGTTGCTTCGGCCAGCGCAGGCGTGAACGCTCTGTGGTATTTCATGACGAATGGTGACGGCGTTAGCATCGTTCCTGCTGCTGACCCGACAGTGAAGCTGGCTTCTACAAGTAGTGCGACTGCCGCTGGTTCCGTTTGGTACACACCCGAAAACCCTTACAATGCAGGCACATTCTGCGTAAGTTTGACAAGCGGTGCTACAGCAAACTGCTGGGACGACCAAGGCGGTCATACAACCATTGGTTACTGGCAGCCCGCCGCAAACGACTATCAGGGCACATCCTGGAATATTGTAGAAGTGCCCGTAACAAAGGAACAGGTTGATGCCGGCACCGTGAACATGGAATTTGCTTTGACGAAGCTGGACGTCTTGGCTCGCTTGACTCCTCTCTCATCCTTGTCTGTTTACACAGATGGCAATGTGACCGCAGTCCGCAATGCTACCAATGAGACAGAGATGAACAATGCTCTTAAGGCATTCGAAACAAGTATCTCTCTCTACTGCCGCAGCAGCAAATATCTTGTGGTAGGCGAGTCTGCTTGCTCTTACGTTGCATCTCCCTCAGGCTATGAAGAGGCAATCATGCTTGAGTCTGCCGGCAACGGTACCTTCTACCTGAAGGGCTACAAGTCGGAGAAGTATGTAGGCGATGTAGTAATAAGCCAAGCAATCAGCACGACTTCTACACCTACGACAGCCTTCTATTTCCAGACATACAACGGTTATACTGTTCTTCGTCCCAGTGATACATCCTCTTCGTACGATGGCTATCGCTATATCCACAATGGCGGCTCTGGCTGTGTAGGGTGGACGGCTGATGGTACCAACACCCAGCACACTATCGCCGAGGTAACACTTCCCGCAGCAATGGTGAACGTTACTTACCACCTCATGGTTGGTGGCGTCGATAAGGCTCAGGCAACCGTTGAATGTGGTGTCGGTGATGCTCCTGCTGCTCCCGCTGCACTGCAATATGACTTCACAACCTATACCTATGACGTGACGGAAATAACAGCCAGCACGACTGACGTATATGCAACACCGATCTTCAATATGCCGTTTACTGTAAGTGCTGACTATGACAATGCCACATGGTACTATTTGAATGGTCATGCCACATATTCTGACCGTTACATCTCTACCAACGGCACTGACATTAATTGTTCCGCAGGACTTTCAAGGACTGATGCTTACAAGTGGGCGTTCATAGGCAACCCCATCGATGGCATCAAGGTCATCAACAAGGCTTCCGGCGACGGCAACTACATCAATGCTACAGATCCTGCTACAATGGGTACAACAGCGAAAGCATGGACGCTCAAGCAGCAGACAACAACTTCATGGAACAGCGGCACCCGTGGCTTCGGTTTGTACGACAGCTCGCTTACCTATTTGAATTGCCGACCTGGTACTCCTGGTTCTATTAAATACTGGAGCAGTTTCGACCAAGGTTCTACCTTCTGGGTTGTAGATGTTGCCACCAGCGACAAAAACGCTCTTGGCGAAGCAATCACGACGGCGCAGGCACTTGTTGTAGCTCCTGGTGTCCCTGGTTATCCGACCATCGAAGCAGCAGCAACGCTGAGTGATGCAATAACGGCGGCTCAGGGTGTCTATGAAGACACTGACGGTGACTATGTCACAGCATACAGTACCCTTACCACAGCCATCAACACAGCAAAGGCAAACATTGGGTACACCCCGCGCACCGATGTTTACTACACCATTACCAGTGCTCGTGGCTCAATGGTCTATGATGCTTCTCACGACGCTTCTGTAGATAGTGACGGCAATAACTTCCTTTGGTACACGACAAGCCTTGATAATACAAATGTCAACCACCTCTGGGGCTTCATCGAACAGGATGGTAAATACTATATGTATAATGTAGGCAAGAAGCAATTTGCCACCGTTTCCACCTCTGGCAGCTATCAGGTTAATGACAAGGGTACATGGGTGTTCTCCGACACACCTGCTTATGTGACATTCGATGCTGGCATCAACAGCAGTGTTGCTGCGCCTTATGTTCGTGTCCGCGCAACGGTTGCCACAACTGAGACTACCTATTCCATGTCTATCAGCACGGGCTATACAGGTCCTGTGATTACCTATGATGCACAGGGCGACGGTGGTATCCCAATGCTTTTGGCTATGTCCTCTGTTGGGGTTGATGATGCTATCACTGCAGAGATGACTGAAAAGGTTGAGGACGTAACTCCCTACCGCCAAGCCCTTGAAACACTTATTGCGGCTTGTGCTCAAATTAACATCGGATCTGGCGTGAACCAGTATGCTGAAACATCTGATTACACGGCTGCTCTTGCTGCTGCTAATACAGTTGATGCTGACGAAGACGCAACCAAGAGCGAACTCCAGACTGTAACTGTCAATCTGGAAGAAGCTATCAGCGGACTCACGCTCAATCTGCCCACAGCAGGCTTCTATCGCATCAAGGGTTTGACCAGCGGCAATTATCTGGCTTCGGGCAAGGCAAACGACAAGTACGCCATGAGCGACGCTACCGACGCTTCCACCATCTTCTACTTCGATGGCAATACACTTGTGAACTACGGCTCTGGCCTCAGCAACGGCGTGTCCTCCGGGTCATGGGATTGGGTTTACACAGAGAACGCTTCTACAGTTGAGTTCTCAGATGGTCAGACTGGCGGTGGTTATGTCATCAAGTCTGCAACTGTTTACTTCTATGATGGTGGTGAAAACGCTGACCGTGGCAGCTCCCTTGGTTCTAATGCAAGATATCGTAGCTGGTATCTTGAAGAGGTGACAAGCCTTCCTGTCGCTATCTCTGCAGTCGGCTATGCTACGCTGTATGCTCCTGTAGCTTTGAAGGTTCCTGCTGGGGTAACAGCCTTCACAGGCACAATCTTAACTCTCAATGCAAAGAATTATCTCCACATGGAGAGACTCGATGCAGAAGCAATTCCCGCAGGCCTTGCTGTTGTGCTTAAAGGTTCAGAAGGCACCTACGACTTCGAGGTGACAACTGCTCCTGACATGAATATCGCAAACGACCTGAGAGGCACCATTGGCGGCATGGCCGATGCCACAGACAAGTATATCCTGGCACAGCTAGCAGGCGAGGAGAAGCCCGGCTTCTATAGGGCTGAGAGGACAAATGATAATGACGAAGTCGTAGCTTGTCCTCTTGCAGGTTTCAAGGCTTATCTTGAGGTTTCTGGCAACAGCTATGTCAACGGCTTCACCTTCTTCTTCGAGGACGAAGATGCAACCGGCATCAATGCAGTTGAAGGGTTAATGGTTAATGGTCAACCCATCTACAACCTCGCAGGCCAGCGCATCCAGAAGATGCAGAAGGGCATTAACATCGTGAACGGAAAAAAGGTTTTATTTTAATTAAGGAGATAAAAGGAGATAGAAGAAGACAAAAGGAGATAAAAGGAGATTCCTCTATCTACGCGGCGAAGCCGAATATCTTCCTCTAACTCCCTCTATCTACAGAATAATAAATTAAGAAGATGAAAAAGACATATCAAATCCCTGCAATGCAGGTAGAGGAGGCTCAAGCAACTCAGATGCTTGCCGAGAGTCTCGCCATCAATGACACTGTAACCGTTGACGGTAGCCAAGCCCTGGTAAAAGAAGACGATGGTTGGAGCATCTGGGGCGATGCCGACGAATAATAACCAGCACGCTTAACAGAGCGTAAAACATAGGGGCTGTGTCAAACGACACAGCCCCTGTTGTATTTTAGTAGTCAGTAGTAAAGTA
This sequence comes from uncultured Prevotellaceae bacterium, assembly GCA_947304115.1. GTDB lineage: Bacteria > Bacteroidota > Bacteroidia > Bacteroidales > Bacteroidaceae > Physcousia. The sequence goes on from CAMZAE010000026.1 coordinate 25,098, forward strand.
GTTAAGCCGAATGTTTTGGGTGCTCAGTTTCACACGAATGTGGTATAGACTTAACCTTTTAACCTTATAACTTTTTAATCTTTGAACCTTTAACTTCTCTTTTCCCCGTTCTGAGTTCTTCATTTTACGACGTAATTTCTACAATTTACGACGTAAAATATACAAATTACGTCGTAATCTGTACAAATTACGACGTAAATTAAAGAATTCCCGGTGTGGGGTGGGAGATGTCAGTTAGGCCTGACGATAATTCTCCAACGGTCCGGCAATCATCTTGCCAACCAGAGTAGCGTGTTTCTCCACTTCGGCCTCTGCAAGGTTCACATAGACCTGAAGGCTCTTGCCGAAGAGTTCTGGCGCTTTTGCGGCGTTCTGCATGAGGAGGTGGCACATGATGATGTCGGCTGCCATCTCGTAGAGGTGACGTGCGCAAAGGTCGAGCAATTCCTGATTCTCCGTCTCCTTCACTGCAGCGGTGCAGGCGTTGAACTTCTCTGACATGGCCTTGAGGGTTGAAAGTTTTTCAGCCACGCCGTTGCTGGCAACAGTTTCTCCTTCGGGGGAACAACTTTCAACTTCCAACTTTGAATTTTCAACTTCAAAGTCCTGAATGACCTGGCTGTAGAAGCCGTTGGTGACGTAGCGGATGGCGGCTACGGTCTGGAGTTGCGTGGTGCCTTCGTAGATGGAGGTGATGCGGGCGTCGCGGTAGATGCGCTGGCAGGCGTATTCGAGCATGAAGCCTGAGCCGCCGTGAATCTGGATGCAGTCGTAGGCGTTCTGGTTGGCATACTCGCTGTTCATGCCCTTTGCCAGCGGCGTGAAGGCATCGGCCAGGCGGCTGTACTGCTTCAGTTCGGCACGCTCCTCCGGCTCCAGCTTGCGGTCGCGGCTGATGTCTTCGAGGGCCTTGTAGATATCGACATAGCGGGCTGTCTGATAGAGCAGAGCGCGGCCTGCATCGAGGCGTGCCTTGATGTTGCTGATCATCTCGGCCACAGCGGGGAACTCGATGATGGCTTTGCCGAACTGTTTGCGGTCGCGGGCGTAGGCGATGGCCTCGTTGTAGGCTGCTTGCGAGAGACCGACGCTCTGTGCGGCAATGCCTAAGCGGGCACCGTTCATCAGGGACATTACATATTTAATAAGGCCCAGCTTGCGGTCGCCACACAGCTCGCACTTGGCGTTCTTATAGACAAGCTCACAGGTTGGCGAGCCGTGGATGCCGAGCTTGTTCTCGATGCGACGCACATCCACGCCGCCGTCGCGCTTGTCGTAGATGAACATCGAGAGGCCGCGACCGTCGCGAGTGCCTGCCTCCGAGCGGGCGAGCACCAAGTGGATGTCGCTGTCGCCGTTTGTGATGAAGCGCTTCGCTCCGTTCAGCCGCCAGCAGTTGCTCTCCTCGTCGAAGGTGGCCTTGAGCATGACGCTCTGGAGGTCGCTGCCTGCATCGGGTTCTGTGAGGTCCATCGACATCGTCTCACCCTTGCAGACACGGGGGATGTACTTCTGGCGCTGCTCCTCGTTGCCAAACTGGTAGAGCGTCTCGATGCAGTCCTGCAGGCTCCAGATGTTCTCGAAGCCAGCGTCGCCAGTGGAGACAATCTCGTTGGCAGCGGTATAGACCGTTACGGGGAGGTTCAAGCCACCGTAGCGGCGCGGCATCGTCATACCGTTCATGCCTGCCTGACGCATGGCATCGAGGTTCTCGTAGGTCTTGCTTGCGTATTGAACTCTGCCGTTCTCGTGGTGAGGCCCTTCGGCATCGACAGCCTCGGCATTGGGGGCGATGACGTTGGCCGTGATGTCGCCCACGATGTCGAGCACCTTGCCGTAGGTGTCCATTGCGTCCGCGAAGTCCTGCGGCGCCTCGTCGTACTGGTCCTTATCCTCGAAGTTGCGCTCCTTGAGGGAGACAATGCGGGGCATCAACTCGCTCTGTTCCAGTTCAAACTGGATTTCCTTTATGTCAGAAAAATAGTTTGCCATAGTTCTGGTTGTTTAGGAGATAGAAGAAGATAAAAGGAGAAAGAAGAAGATAGAGGACAATAGTAAAATCAGTCTGTGATTCCGTTATCGCTGACAACGCCTTTGATATAGGCATTCGAGCTGCTGAAAAGTCATCGCAAAAAACTCATACGCTTTTTGCCATGCAACAATATCCTCAAATCTGCGCGTCATAACTATTGTCTTCTATCTTCTTCTTTCTCCTTTTATCTTCTTCTATCTTCAATAATTTTTACTTTGAGTTTTGTTTGTAGTATTTGATGAGTTTCGGTACCACCTCTTCTACTGTGCCGTTGATGACGTAGTCGGCAATGGTGTTGATGGGGGCGTTCTCGTCGCTGTTGATGGAGATGATGATGCCCGACTCCTTCATGCCTGCCACGTGCTGGATGGCTCCGCTGATGCCGCAGGCGATATACACCTTCGGACGGACGGTGACGCCTGTCTGACCAATCTGCAGGTCGTGGTCGGCAAAGCCGGCATCCACGGCTGCACGGCTGGCACCGACTTCGGCATGAAGCACTTTGGCAAGCTCATAGAGCTGCTCGAAGCCTTCCTTGCTTCCCACACCATAGCCGCCTGCGACGATGATGCTGGCGCCTTTCAGGTTGTTCTTGGCTGCCTCCACATGACGGTCGAGCACCTTGGTGACGTATTCCGTCTCGGGTACGAACTTCGCCACATCTTCGATGATGACTTCGCCCTTATAGTTAACGTCGAGCACTTCGGCCTTCATCACGCCGGAGCGGACGGTTGCCATCTGCGGACGGTTCTCGGGGTTGACGATGGTCGCCACGATGTTGCCGCCGAAGGCAGGGCGAATCTGGTAGAGCAGGTTCTCGTAGGTCTTGCCATTCTTCTTGTCCTCATGCGGACCAATCTCAAGGCTTGTGCAATCGGCGGTAAGGCCGCTGTGCAGGGCGGAAGAGACGCGCGGGCCGAGGTCACGGCCAACGACATCCGCACCCATCAGACAAATCTGGGGCTTCTCCTGCTTGAAGAGGTTCACGAGGACTGCCGTGTGGGGCTTGCTCGTATAGGGCGCGAGACCTTCTGCATCGAAGATGTGAAGTTTGTCCACGCCGTAAGGGAGAATCTGGCTCTCCACCTTTCCTGTAATGCCGCTGCCCGCAGCTACTGCCTCAAGTTGTACGCCCAGCGTATTGGCAAGCTTGCGACCTTTAGTCAGAAGCTCTTGGCTTACTTCGGCCACCTTTGTGCCTTCAAGCTCACAATAAACAAATACGGTATTCATATTATTTTTATTTTGGAGATAGAAGGAGATAGAGGGAGATAGAGGGAGATAGAGGACATTAGCAAATCAGTCTGTGATTCCATTGTCGCCGACAACTCCTTTGATATAGGAATTCAACATATAGCTTGTGTCGAGGATAGCCTGGACAAGTTGCTGATAAGTTGTTTCATTGATATAACCAAGGTCTCTTGAAAGGATGCAGTAGTATCTGCACTCTTCGAGACTTCCCTGAGAGATATTAAAGAACCGAAGCTTATCTGCTTTACTCAGCTTCTTGTAACCTTCTGCAATGTTTGCAGCGATGGAAACAGCCGCACGCTGGAACTGAGAACATAGCCCATATCTCTCGGAGTCAGGGAAAGTCCTTGTTGTATGATAAGTCATCACAACAAACTGATGAGCCTTCTGCCATGCAACTATATCCTCAAATCTTCGCGTCATAACTATTGTCCTCTATCTTCTTTTATCTTCTTTTATCTCCTTCTATCTTCTTCCATCTTCCTCTATCTCCTTTTATCTCCTTCTATCTTCTTTTATCTCCTTTTATCTTCTTTTATCTTCCTCTATCTCCTTCTATCCAATCGTATGGCTTGCGAGGAGTTCCTGGACGAGACCGTTCACGTCCTCGTCGCTGCCGGTTAATACTTTACTTTCCTTCGCCTTGAAGACGATGTTCTC
>CAMZAE010000027.1 GCA_947304115.1 uncultured Prevotellaceae bacterium
AACAATGAAAAGATTATTTATGACCTTTGCAGCAATGCTGCTAATGAGTGTAAGTACATTTGCACAGAGTAACGAAACCCTGCTGAGGGGCGATGTGAATGGCGACGGCGTAGTGGATGTCGCTGACATCACGGCGGTCATCGGTATCATCAAGAACGTGCAGGAGCACTACTTTTACTTGGGAACAGTCAAGCCGACGGCAGAAAACTACAAGATTATCCCTGGAACGACGACCTCATACACTTCATTTGACGAAGCTGTAGGGATGACCGTATCTGTTGATGCCGGTCAGACGCTCTATATGCTGTGTCCTGCCCAGTGGGTGATGGGGAAAACCGTAGTACTTGAGGACAATTCGGGAGAAACGCTCAATTTTTCACAAGAGATTGACTGCACAACAGTCTCTGGCTATGCAATTTATAAAACACAGGTTTTAACTGATGCAAAAGACGTAACGCTTAAAGGATTAACAGCTTGCAGTAGTTCGGATAACGGAGATGGGGGAAATACTGTGGACTGGTCAAGCACAACAAACGGCATGGTGTCTTCCACTTTCTCTGGTTTCGTTAAGGACATCGATGAAGTGCCCCTGCGTGGCGTGACCGTTACATCCGGCGACCAGACAGCGACAACCGACCTCAATGGCTATTATAAGCTGGATAAGGTAAACGCTGTGAAGGGACGTGTTGTGGTGAAGTTCCAAAAGCAGGGCTATATGACTGTGGTTCGTTCTTTGCCAGGTCAGAACAACGCCCGTCTGGACATGAATATGAAAGAATGTACGACAAAGACTTTCTCGGCTTCAACAGCTACGGCGGTTGTCATGTACGGATCCAGCAGTCAGATGACGGTTTATCTTCCTGCCGACGGTTATGTTACGGAGTCAGGTGCAGCCTATTCTGGTCTAGTGACGGCACAGGCAGTTTATCTCAATCCCGACGATGACAACTTTTCTGACCAGATGCCTGGCGACTTGAGCGCATTACGCACAGACAACAGCGAGGCTCAGCTCGTCAGCTACGGTATGTTGGCTGTCGAATTGACAGATGCTTCTGGTAACAAGTTGCAGTTGGCAGAGGGCAAGACGGCTACGGTGGCCTTCCCTGTTCCCGACAAGTTCAAGGGCGGCGAGCTTCCCGCCACCATTCCCCTGTGGAGCTTCGACGAGGCAACAGGTCTGTGGGTAGAGGAAGGCGTTGCCACCTATGTTGCAACCCTTAAGGCTTACATCGGCGGGGTTTCCCACTTCTCCTGGCACAATCTGGACCAGCCAGAGCTTCGCGCCACACTGAGTGTTAAGGTGCAGGATGCTAATGGCAATCCTGTTCCCCATATCATTGTGAATGTTGACGGCCAGCGTACACCTCGCACCAACAACGACGGTATCGCAACTTGCATCGTGCCAAGCAATACGCCGATGGCTATCTGGGTTCCTTCTGAATCTTACGGTAACTATGCAGATGTCTATACTCCCTATGATTTGGAACATCCAGAATATGGTGGCTATTGGATTCTGGATGATGCCAAAATTGTCATGCAGCAGAATGTGACGCTTGCTCCGCAGCAGAAAATGACCATTACGCTGACAATGCCTAACATGCTTCCCACAATCAGCGGTAAGGTCACAAACGAGGGAACAGGCTCCCAGTTATGTATCGTATGGGTTCAGTATGGTAACGCAGAGACAGCTCACTTCATCACTGATAAAGATGGCAATTTCTCCCTTCTGGCACCAGCCAACTATACTGGACCTGCTACGCTATATGCCCAGTATGGTGACGGCTATCAGGTTTCTAAGCAATTTGACATCACAGGCGAAAACGTCGTTGTCAACCTGACCGCAAACACAAGTTCGACCGCCACTCCTTTCCTCCTGAGAGCTATAGGTGACGGCCTGAATTTAGCCTATCAACTGCCAGATCCAGATGATGAATGCTGGAACGCAGTAAGTGTCTCTGGGAAAGGTCTTAATTTGAATGCCTATATCCAAAATAAGAATGAGTGGGGAGGTGTAAATATTAATATCCCCGACTACGATCCAGCGAACCCGCAACCATCTTACACAAGTACAAACAACTCATTTAGTTACATGAAGGAAGGTATGGGAGGATGGACACAAATTCAGACGGAAGAGACAGGAAGTGCACTCACCATAAACGTATCTAAGAGCGGTGACGTCTATACCTTCAAGATTACGAATGCAGACGCCAAATTGATAGACCCCAACAAGGGCTTTGACTGGAACAACGGTGCTCCTGTTAAAATCTCTGTGGAGTTCTCTGCAAGGGCTGCCTCAGAAAATTAACACATTACATAATTAGTTTTAGAATTGAGGTTTTAACTGATGCAAAAAAACGTAACGATTAAAGGAAAATAAATATGATACGACAAATATTAAGTATACTCGCGCTGATGGCGATAGTTGTTTGTGCGAGTGCCCAGAACCTTGCATTTGAGGTGCAGGCAAATGAAGCGAAAATAAGCCTGACAGGGGCAACTGAAATGACTGCCCTGCAATTCAACTTGAAGCTGCCCGAAGGCGTGAGCGTTGATACGAGCAATACCACGCTTGGCTCTGCCACAGACGGTCACACGCTCTGCATCGAGACACTCGACAATGGCGACTTGCTCTTCATCCTCTACAGCATGGACCTCAACACCTTCATGGACGGCGAACTGCTGCGATTCCCTATCAATGGAGTGCGAGACGGCGACGCCAACCTCTACACGATTCGCTATGCAAGCGCGGATGCCGTGAGCCATGAGGCGGAAGATATAACAACAGGCAGTCCTAGCCTCACCCCCAGCCCCTCTCCAAGGAGAGGGGAGATATATAATGTCTCTGGGCAACGCCTCAACATGATGCAGAAGGGCATCAACATCGTTAACGGCAAAAAGATAATGAAGTAACAGGCAACACACGACAAATGTCTTTTAACCACGAATTGCACGAATTACACGAATTTGCTACGCCCTTGACAGCAAAGAGCAATTCGTGCAATTCGTGCAATTCGTGGTTTTTTTTTATGTCGCGCACGCATTTAGACAAAATGACATTTTGTCAGGCATTTACCGTTTTTGCTTACACGCCAGTTTTGAACAGACCGCCCAGAATCGCTTGAAATGGTCTCGGACGTGGTTTTGGTCGTTTTTTCGGAGAAATGCGCTCATTTCAAGTCCGTGCTGAAAATCAATACGTTGTAAGTTGAAAATTGAAAGTTGAAAGATGAAAATGGCATCTGCACCTTGCAAAAAGGTCTGTTTCATCGCGTTTTTGCACACTTTTTGGCTTGAGAAGTCACCAGACTAAATAGGGAGGGAATGCAAACGCCACGTGCGGAGTTGACCAACGCAGCGTGGAGCGTTGGGCATTGCCCTGTGCGGCGTTGCTCTTCGCAGCGTGTTTTGCCTTATTGTTTACCCTGTTTTGGTGTGTGCAGAAATAGCAAAAAGAAACGAGAATGCCGTTTGTTGTGACATCCTGACGCTTTGGCACGCGCGGGGTGGGGTAGCCGTATGTCTTTATCTGCTATTCGCCTTCGACATAGCTTTCCAGATAAAGTTGCTCGCCATTATAGACGGCGTAGGTGCATTGCGTAATCCAGTCGCCAAGGATGATGAGACGTGTTTGGTGGCTGAGAGCTAAGTCAAGCTCGATATGGCGATGGCCGAAGATGAAGAAATCGACGTCTGGATGCTCGTGCAGATATTGTTTTGCAAAGAGTATGAGCGGTTCTTTGTCCTCCCCTTGATAAGGAGGATCGCCTCCCTTGCCGTCCTGCAACATTGGCTCGTGCTTCATTCGGCTGTGCTTGGCCCAATTCATTCCAAAGCGCATACCGTAGGTGGGGTGCAGCCAGCGGAACGCCCATTGGCAGAACTTGTTGTGGAAGATGCTCCGTAGGAACAGGAACTTCCTGTCGTTGTCGCCAAGCCCGTCGCCATGAGCAAGGAAGAAGGTCTGGTCGGCTATCTCAAGTGTGAGAGGATTGCGATGTAGGATTACACCGCACTCTTTCTCAAGATAATCGAGACACCAAATGTCGTGATTGCCCGTGAAGTAGTGTACTTCGATGCCCATGTCGGTCAGTTCGCTTATCTTTCCGAGGAAACGGGTGAAGCCTTTCGGCACGACGGTCTGATACTCGAACCAGAAGTCGAACATGTCGCCAAGCATGTAGATGGCGCCAGCCTTGTCCTTTATCTCATCGAGGAAGCGCACCAATCGCCTTTCCTGCTGCCGGCGGTGTTTGATAGCGAGGCACCCCAGGTGGGCGTCGCTTATAAAATATACGTTTTTCATAGAAATCCAAGTTCCATTTTAGCTTCTTCGCTCATCATGTTCTTGTCCCATTCCGGCTCGAAGACGAGGTTGACTTCCACCTTTTTAATGCCAGTAATGGTCTCAAGCTTCTGCCTGACGTCCTCGACGATAAAGTCGGCCGCCGGGCAATTGGGCGCAGTGAGCGTCATATCGACGCTTAGCACGGTATTGTCCTCGCTAAGCTCTATGCGATAGATAAGCCCGAGGTCGTATATGTTGACAGGTATCTCTGGGTCGAATACTGTCTTGAGGACATCGACAACCCGTTCCTGCATTTCCAGTTCATTGTTCATAGTTTTCCATTATCCATATAACTGTAATAGTCGTTTCCTGCAAAGATGATGTGGTCCGTAAGTCGGATGCCTACAGCCTGGCAAGCCTCGGCAGCTTTCCTTGTGAGATTGTCGTCGTCGCGGCTGGGGTTTGTTCTTCCGCTTGGGTGGTTGTGGCAAAGTACGACGGCAACGGCCTGTCCAAGAATTGCTTCCCGCAAGAGGCAACGCACATCGACCGAAGTCCCCGCGATGCCTCCGCGACTCAGCAGGACAGAACCCTTGACCGCCATCCCCTGGTCGAGTAGAAGCAGGTGGCATTCCTCGACAATAAGGTCTTGCATTCGCGGGCGGAAGTACGCTGCGATGTCTGCCGAACTGTTGATGCGCATTCGCTTCGGTTGGTTTTCCTTCAGTCGCTGGTTGGCAAGCTGGCAGGCTGCCACAATTGTCACGGCTTTGGCCTCGCCGATGCCGTCATATCGCATCAGGTCCTGGACGGATGCTTTCCCGAGCGACATAAGGCTGTCGCCATAGTCGGAGAGAATGTTCCGCATGATATCCACGGCCGACTTGCCTGGCGTACCACTGCCAATGAGGATGGCAAGCAGTTCTGCCTTGCTCAGCGCACTTGCTCCGTTGGCAAGCAATCTCTCGCGCGGCCGGTCTTCCGGATCCCAGTCCTTGATGGTTTTCATGCGTAGAAATTATCTTTGAATGCCTGCAACTCCTCGTTCCTGCCGCAGACGCATCGCAGCCACCAGGCACGCAGGAAGCCGGTGCCGTAGCCGATGAGTTGGATGAAGCTTGCATGGATGGAGAGCAGTCCTATCTTGACGCTCTTGTTTCGGATAGAGCTGTCGATGAATACAATCAGTGAGAAGAGCAGGAGCGGCAGCAAGGCAAGGAGCATGATAGCCGCTCCAAAGTAGGCAACGACAAGCCCCATATTGCATCCTGTATTGCCGAAGAAGCCTGCATAAAGCCCCAAGACAGTAAAGCCCAAGCCGACGAGGAAAAGGAGCAGGCAAAGGAAAGTGCCGACGGTGAACACGGCAGGCAGCAGATGCACGGGCTTCAGGCTGCCGGGATGCCGCTTCATCAGATTGATGCGGGCTATGCCGCTGTTGTGGACCTGCTTGAAGAACTTCTTGAAGTCCGTGCGGCGTTTGTGCCAAACCCATGCATCCGGGAAAAGCCGGCAATTGGCTCCGCTTTCATAAATGCGCAGGCTCAGGTCTATGTCCTCGCCGAAACGCATTGACGAGAAGCCGCCCAACTGTCGATAGAGGCTGCGACGGATGCCCATGTTAAAGGAACGCGGATAGAACTTCCTGTCCATCTGTTTCTTGCCGCCGCGGATGCCGCCGGTGGTCAGAAACGAGGTCATGCTGTAGTTGATGGCCTTCTGCACAGGCGTGAAGCTTTCGTGTGCCTTGTCGGGACCGCCCCAGGCATCGCATTCCTTACGTTTCAACTCGTCATCGACGGCTTGCAGGAAGCATGGTGGCAAGACGCAGTCACTGTCAAGGAAAATAAGGTATTCGCCTTGACTGTGCTCTGCACCGAAGTTGCGCGTCTGCCCGGGGCCACTGTTCTCCTTGGTGTAATAACGAAGCTGCAACTTGTTGGCATACTTGTGTACGATATTCTCGCAAGGCAGTCGGGAGCCGTCCTCCACGATGATGACTTCCATGTCGCGCAGTGTCTGCTGCGAAAGACTCTGAAGCAGTTCGTCCACCTCATCGGGACGGTTATATACAGGAACTATGATTGAATATGTCATCAGAAGAGAAGGGCTGTTTTGTATGCCCTGCGTTGCAAAAGTACAAATAAAATAAGAATTAAGAGTTAAGAATTATGAAAAATACTTTTCTCAGTCTTGATTTACGAATAAAGGATTGTGAATTAAGAATTAAATGCGTATCTTTGCCGAGAAAAGAAACGACTACAACAATAAACCCTTATGCTCTATGATGAAAAGGATTGAATTATTCGCTTTGGCCTGCATAGCAGCCCTTGTCGCATCGGCACAGCGTGCCAGTTTTGACATTATTCCCCTTCCCAAGGAGGTGAAGACAGAATCTGCCCAGCTATTCACGTTGACAGCGGGGATGGGCATTTCTTATGATGAAGACAATGCAGAGTGCCGCCGCATTGCAGAGTTCTTGAAAGAATGGGTGGGGGAAGCCACAGGAATGGAGTTGCAGCTCACACCTGGTGCCAAGACTTCATCCATCCGTCTGGCTATCATTGCTCCCGTCAAAAAGGGCAAAAAGGCAAGCCAGCCAGAGACTGCCACGATGATTGAACAAGAAAAAGAGAGCTACACCCTTGCCATAAACAAAAAAGGCATCCTCCTCTCCGCCTACGAACCCGTTGGGTTGTTCCGCGCTGCAGAAACGCTTCGGAAGAGCCTTCCTGTCGTGAAAGAATCAAATGGTGTGGAACTGCCCTTCGTCACCATCACCGACCAACCCCGCTTTTCCTATCGCGGAGTCCTGTTGGATTGCGGCCGACATTTCTTCTCGGTCGAGTTCATCAAGCAGTTCCTGGATGTCATGGCATTGCATGGCTGCAACCAGTTCCATTGGCACCTGACAGAGGACCAGGGCTGGCGCTTTGAAGTAAAGGCCCTTCCCGATTTGGCAAAGAAAGGCAGCATCCGCGAGAAGACCGTCGTTGGCCCCAGCAATATGCGCATCTACGACAACATCCCATACGGCGGTTATTACACACAGGAGGAGTGCCGCGAGGTGGTGCGCTATGCAGCAGAGCGATACATCAATGTCGTGCCCGAGATCGATATGCCTGGCCACATGCAGAGCGCCCTGCATGTCTTCCCCAACCTCGGCTGCACAGGCGGCCCGTATCCCGTTGCTCCCCACTGGGGCGTGATGCGCGAAGTGCTTTGTGGCGGCAATCCCCAGACGCTGGAGTTCCTGAAGACCGTCTTTGGTGAGCTTTGCGACGTCTTCCCCTCTCCCTATATCCACATCGGTGGCGACGAGTGTCCGAAAGAACGCTGGAAGGACTGTCCGAAGTGTCAGGCAAAAATCAAGGAGCTGAACTTGACGGCGGACAATAGCATCAAGGTTGAGGGCGGCGACAACAGAGGAAGTCAGGACGGCCGCAGCGCAGAGAACAAGCTGCAAACCTATATCAACCACGAGATAGAGCAGTTCTTGGCTTCTCGCGGACGCAGTCTTATCGGCTGGGATGAGATACTGGCAGGCGGACTGACGGAGGATGCCATCGTGATGTCTTGGCGCGGGACGAAGGGCGGTGTCGCAGCAGCCAGGCAGAACCACCGTGTCATTATGAGTCCCAACGTCTATGCCTACATCGACCATCCGCAGTTGAAGGACTATAGCAAGCAGCCACGCACGACAGACAGCTATCAGGTTTCATGCAGCAAGATGTACAGCTTCGAACCCGTTGTTCCAGAGGAACTGACAGAGGAACAACAAGACTGCATTTTAGGCGTTCAGGCAAATCTTTGGACAGAGCAAGTGGCGTATCCCGAACATGCCTTCTATCAGTTACTGCCTCGTCTGGCTTCCATGAGCGAAGTGCAGTGGTGCAAGCCTGAACAAAAGGACTTCGAGAGCTTCAAGGCTCGCCTCCCAAAGTTGGAAAAGCTTTACGACAAGCTTGGCGTAGTCTATTGCAAACAGGTAGAATAGGAAGGGCATGAATAGGCTCACTTATTGCAACAAATCGGCTCAAACTCTTATGTGTTTGAGCCGATTTGCTTAACTTTATGAGCCGATACTATTAAATGATGGATAAAAGTGTTATTTTAGCTTTTTCGTCGTTAATGTGGGTAAGAATTTAATTGTTTTGAATAGAGCTGGGTGCATAACATCCTTTGCAAGGGTACATAAAACGTTGTAATAACACAACTTCAGAGCCGAAAAACGTCATAAATCGTTCCTTTTCAAGGAAATTCTTGTTTTAAGTTATGTTTTCTCATGTTTTTTTCGTACTTTTGCGGCGTGAAATAATACATTTATTAACTATTCCAGATATGGCAAAAGTAATTAAGTTACGCAAAGGCCTCGACATTAACCTCAAGGGCAAAGCCAAGAAGGAAACCGCCAGCGTGAAGTGTCCGGGAGAGTATGCACTCGTGCCCGATGACTTTACAGGCGTGAAACCTAAGGTGGTAGTCAAGGAGGGAGATGCTGTGAAGGCCGGGGATGCCTTGTTTGTTGACAAGCTGCATCCCGAAGTGAAGTTCGTTAGCCCTGTCAGCGGAACAGTCAGCATGGTAGAACGCGGCGACCGTCGCAAACTGCTGAGCATCCGCGTGAAGGCTGACGGCAAGCAGGAAGCACGCCAGTTCGACACGAAGGGCAACGTCAAGGCCCTCATGTTGGAGAGTGGTTTGTTTGCTTTCCTGCGTCAACGTCCCTACGACGTTGTGGCTAATCCGGAGGACAAGCCCAAGGCTATCTTTGTGAGCGCGTTCAACAGTATGCCGCTGAGTCAGGACTTTGAGTACGTCCTGCAAGGCCAGGAAGCAGAGTTCCAAGCAGGTCTTTCCGCTTTGGCAAAGCTCGCCAAGGTTTATCTTGGCGTGAGCGCCAAGCAGACCGCCAAGGCTTTGACCGAGGCTAAGGACTGCGAGGTGAATGTCTTCGACGGTCCCGCTCCTGCAGGAAACGTCGGTGTCCAAATCAATCACGTCAACCCCATCAACAAAGGCGAGGTGGTTTGGACGTTGGGAGCAGAGGAGGTTATCTTCCTGGGCCGTCTCTTGAAGACTGGCAAGGTTGATTTCACCCGCACCATTGCTCTCGCAGGCAGCGAGGTGAAGGAGCCGAGGTACTACAAGGTTCTGGTCGGTCAGAAGTTGAACACTCTGCTTGAAGGCACAATCAATGCCGAGGGCGCACGCATCATCAACGGCAACGTGATGACCGGTCTCAAGACATGTGCCGAGGGTTGGCTGGGTGCTCATGCAACCGAAGTGAACGTCATTCCCGAAGGCGATCATGCCGACGAAATGTTGGGTTGGATTATGCCACGCTTCAACACCTTCAGCACCCACCGCAGCTATTTCAGTTGGCTCTTTGGAAAGAAGAAGGAATACGTCATTGATGCCCGCGTCAAAGGCGGCGAGCGCCACATGATTATGAGCGGCGAATACGACAAGGTATTCCCGATGGACATCTATGCCGGCTATCTCGTGAAGGCCATCATCGCTGGCGACATCGACCGTCAGGAGGCTCTTGGCATCTACGAGGTTGCTCCAGAGGACTTCGCCATCGCAGAGTTCGTTGACTCTTCAAAGCTTGAGTTGCAGCGCATCGTTCGCGAAGGACTGAATATCCTCAGAAAGGAAAACGCTTAAACAATGAAGAACGAAGAACGAAGAACGAAGAATGAAGAATTTGCTTCCGCTCTGCCAACAGCACCGGGGCATCTTCTCTGTTTCAGCCAGATTTTCTTCGCGCAGTAGCAAATTCTTCATTCTTCACTCTTAATTCTTAATTAATAATGTATAAGTTATGAATCCAATAAAGAAACTATTCGATAACATACATCCCTACGTCGAGGAGGGTGGCAAGTTCCACGCCTTTCGCTCGTTGGTGGACGGATTCGAGACGTTTGCTTTCGTTCCGAACACAACCGGCCGCGTAGGAAGCGTGAACATTCACGATGCTATCGACAGCAAGCGCATTATGAGTTTCGTGGTGATTGCTTTGCTGCCGGCTCTGTTCTTCGGAATGTTCAATGTGGGGTACCAGAACGCTCTTGCTTGCGGAGGCGACATGACTGACTATGTTGGCATGTTCCTCTATGGCTTCCTTGCTGTTCTGCCAAAGATTATTGTCAGCTACGTAGTAGGTCTCGGCATCGAGTTCGTGGTTGCCCAGTGGAAGAACGAGGAAATTCAGGAGGGCTTCCTTGTATCGGGTATCCTCATTCCCATGATTGTGCCCGTCACATGTCCTCTCTGGATGCTCGCCATCGCTGTGGCTTTCAGCGTCATCCTTGCTAAGGAAATCTTCGGAGGCACAGGTATGAACATCTTCAATCCTGCCCTCATCACCCGTGCTTTCCTGTTCTTTAGCTATCCTTCTGCAATGACAGGCGACGCAACCGTTTGGGTGGCCCAGGACACCATCTTCGGTCTTGGCTACAAGGCAACTGATGCCTACACCGCAGCCACACCTCTTGGCGAGGCGGCTCAGGCAAGCTTTACAGGCTTTACTCCTGACACAATCCAGAACGCCATTACTGGTCTCATCCCTGGATGTATCGGTGAGACGAGCGTGATTGCCATCGCCCTGGGCGGCTTGCTTCTGCTCTGGACAGGAGTTGCCAGTTGGAAGACGATGCTGAGCGTCTTCGTGGGCGGTGCTGCAACGGGTTATCTGATGCAAGCCCTCGGCCTGACAGAGATTCAGTGGTACGAGCAACTTGTTCTCGGCGGCTTTGCCTTTGGTGCCGTCTTCATGGCAACCGATCCCGTTACAAGCTGTCGTACAGAGTGCGGCAAGTATGTCTATGGTCTGCTCATCGGCTTTATCGCAGTCTTGGTTCGCGTCCTCAACCCAGGTTATCCTGAGGGCATGATGCTCGCCATCCTGCTGATGAACCTCTTTGCAAGCCTCATTGACTACTGCTTCGTACAGAGTAATATCAACAAGCGTGCAAAGCGCGTATCAATTAAAAAGTAAACAGATATGGCAAAGAAATTTATATGCGAACAATGCGGCCAGACATTCGAGGCTGCATCAAAGCCCGATAAGTGCCCTATCTGCGGCGCCGACTCTTCCAAGATAAAGGAAGTGAAGTCGAAGGGCATTAACACGAATGGTAATGTCTATACCTTCTGCTATGCGGCAGTAATGGTTATCATTGTTGCCTTCCTGCTGGCTTTCGTGGCTTCAGCATTGAAGGATACTCAGGAAGCCAATGTGGCAAACGATACGAAGGGACAGATTCTCTCCGCTCTTGGCTATGACAAGGCCGCTATCAACGTGGCTGATGTCTATGCAGAGCAGGTGCAAGACAATCTCTTCGAAGCAGGCGAACTGAAACCTTACGAAGGCAAGTTCAATACAACCTATGGCTCTCTCATCAAGAATGGCGAGTTGCATGTCTTCACTGGCACAACGGCCAATGGCGAGCAGGCATACGTCCTGCCTGTTGTCGGCCGTGGTCTTTGGGGCGGCCTCTGGGGTTATATCGCAGTGAACGAGGCGAAGGACAAAGTGCTCGGCACTTACTTCTACCACGAAAGCGAGACAGCAGGCCTCGGCGCACGCATCAGCGAGAAGTGGTTCCAAGACCAGTTCATCGGCAAGCCCATCTTTGGCGAGGACGGAGAAGTTGCCCTTACAGTCGTTAAGGCAGGCTCCGCCCAGCAAGAGAACGAGGTGGATGGTGTGACTGGTGCAACCCTCACCAGCAATGGTGTTGCCGCAATGGTAAAGGACGGCCTTTCTGCCTACAAGAACTTCCTTGGCGTTGCAGATTGCACTTGCGAGGAAGATGCTGAGTGCAGCGAAGAAGATAGTGAAGAAACCGATGTTGAACAATAATAAAGAAGGAGGAAAAGAATATGAGTAAATTGTTTTCAGTCGAGAATAAAGCCGCATTCACCAGCCCCCTTAATGTGAACAACCCTGTCGCCGTTCAGGTGCTCGGTATCTGTTCGGCATTGGCTGTGACCAGTCAGTTGAAGCCTGCCATCGTGATGGGCCTCTCCGTGACGGTCATTACGGCATTCTCCAACGTGATTATATCCCTGTTGCGCAAAACCATTCCCAACCGCATCCGTATCATCGTACAGCTTGTGGTTGTGGCTGCGCTCGTAACGATTGTGAGCCAACTGCTCAAGGCATACGTTTATGACGTGAGCGTGCAGTTGAGCGTCTATGTAGGCTTGATTATCACCAACTGTATCCTGATGGGCCGCCTCGAAGCCTTCGCAATGCAAAACGGACCTTGGCCTTCGTTCCTGGACGGCATCGGCAATGGCTTAGGCTATGCAGCCATCCTCGTTATCGTAGGCTTCGTCCGTGAGCTTTTCGGCTTCGGAACCCTGTTTGGCTACAATGTCATCCCTCAGTTCATGTACGACGCTGGTTATCAGAACAACGGCATGATGGTGATGCCAGCCATGAGTTTGATTATCGTAGGTTTAGTAATCTGGGCACATCGTGCTTATAATAAAGAGGAGGTAAAGTAGTATGGATCACATGATAAGTCTCTTTGTCCGCAGCATCTTTGTGGACAACATGATATTCGCCTTCTTCTTGGGTATGTGCTCTTACCTGGCCGTATCCAAGAATGTGAAGACAGCTTTGGGCCTGGGCATTGCAGTTACCTTTGTACTGCTCGTCACCGTGCCTGTGGATTATGCTCTGCAGACCTACGTCCTCGGTCCCGATGCAATCGTTGCAGGCGTTGACCTGACATTCCTCGCCTTCATCCTGTTCATTGCCGTCATTGCAGGCATGGTGCAGTTGGTGGAGATGATTGTGGAGCGTTTCAGCCCCTCGCTTTATGCGTCTCTGGGTATCTTCCTGCCTTTAATTGCTGTGAACTGCGCCATCATGGGTGCCAGCCTGTTCATGCAGCAGCGCGTCACGATGGAGCCTACCAATGCTCAGTTCATTGGTGGCTTCGGCGATGCTATCGCTTACGCTCTTGGCTCTGGCATAGGTTGGCTGCTGGCTATCGTCGGTCTTGCAGCTATCCGCGAGAAGATGGCTTACACCGATGTGCCCAAGCCTCTGCAGGGCCTCGGCATTACATTCATCACGGTCGGCTTGATGGCACTTGCCTTCATGTGCTTCTCTGGCCTTAACATCTAATAATAGGAGGAATAAACAATGGATACAAGTTTAGTTTTGACAAGTATAGGAGTCTTCCTTACTATTATTATAATACTGGTGGCAATCCTGCTTGTAGCGAAAGCTTATCTGTCGCCAAGTGGCAATGTGAATGTAACGATTAACGGCAAGGACACGCTCTCCGTTCCCCAAGGTGGCTCTCTTCTGAGCACGCTGAGCCAGGAAGGTATCTTCCTTCCCTCGGCTTGCGGCGGTAAAGGCTCCTGCGGACAATGCAAGCTGCAGGTTCCAGTAGGAGGCGGCAACATCCTCGACTCTGAGAAAGGTCACTTTACCCGTAAGCAGATTAAGGAGAACTGGCGTCTCGGTTGCCAGTGCAAAGTGAAGGGCGACCTTGAGGTTAAGGTTGACGACTCAGTAATGGGTGTTAAGGAATGGGAATGCACCGTGATTGGCAACAAGAACGTGGCAACTTTCATCAAGGAGTACAAGGTGGCTCTGCCCCCAGGCGAGCACATGGACTTCGAGCCTGGTTCTTACGCACAGATCAAGATTCCTGCCTTCCAGTGCATCGACTACGACAAGGACTTCGACAAGTCTCTTATCGGCGACACATATCTGCCCGCTTGGGAGAAGTTCGGACTCTTCCCGCTCAAGTGTACCAACCCGCAGGAAACCATTCGTGCATACTCTATGGCGAACTATCCCGACGAGGGCGACATCATCACCCTCAACGTCCGCATCGCCACGCCTCCCTTCAAGCCGAAGGACCAAGGCCCTGGCTTCATGGATGTCAACCCGGGTATCGCTTCCAGCTACATCTTCAGCTTGAAGCCCGGTGACAAGGTGATTATGAGCGGTCCTTACGGAGAGTTCCGTCCCGTCTATGGTTCGGGCAGAGAGATGATTTGGGTAGGTGGCGGTGCCGGTATGGCTCCTCTGCGTGCTCAGATTATGCACATGCTCAAAGGCCACGGCGTGAAGGACGAAGACCGCAAGCGCCCCATGCACTACTTCTATGGTGCGCGTGCACTGGAGGAGATTCCTTTCCTCGACGACTTCTTGCAGCTTGAGAAGGACTTCCCTAACTTCCATTTCCATTTGGCACTCGACCGTCCCGATCCGAAGGCAGACGCAGCAGGCATCAAATATACGCCGGGCTTCGTGGCACCCGTCATGGGCGACACCTACCTCAAGCAGCACGAGGCACCCGAAGACTGCGAGTACTACCTCTGCGGACCTCCAATGATGGCAAAGACCGTGCTCGACCTCTTGCACTCACTCGGTGTTGAGGACGACATGATTCGCTTCGACAACTTTGGCGGATAATGCGATGAAGAGATTCCTTTGGTCGATTATCCTGCTCCTCGCTCCTTACTCTTTGTCCCTCTTGCAGGCGCAGACGAGTCTTGTTGGTTGCGTTTATTACAATGCCAACATTCTGGGTGACAAAATGAACGAGGCTATCAGCCAGGTGATGCCTGAAGCCAAGGCAGAGGCAATTGCCAAGCAGGAAAAGAAGAAAGGGCGCAAGTTGACCGATGCCGAGAAAGCTGAAGTCGAGAAGAAGTTGGAGGAGAGCCGCCAGAAGGCGGATGTTGTGATGAAAGGCATGAAGACAGCCATCACCGTGGAGTTCAAGTCTGAGACACAGGCCGTTATGAAGATGGACATGAGCATCAACGAGGATGCCCTGAAGCAGGCTGGTGTAGGCTGGGCGAAGCGAAAAGCCCTGAAAGCAGCAATGGCTCTCGCCCCCTCCACAGAAAAAGCAACATACGTGGTCAAGGGCAACCTTGTCATCATGGACCCGAAAGATGAGCCTGACACCCTTCGCCTTTCCGAAGACGGCAAGTACCTCTACGGCAAGTTCGACAAGGAGACCAACTTTAAGTTGACGCGTACAAAGTAACGATTGTCTCGTCAGCCTAAAGCATATAGCAAAGCGACGACAGAAAGCAGCATTTCTGCCGTCGCTTTTTCTTTTATGAAGGGGGAAGGGGTGAGGTTTATATTCTCTTTGCACCTTTCTTGCAAAATTCGGGGAAAAGCCCTATCTTTGCAGAGTAATAGTTAATAACAATGTCTAAATGATAAACGAATCTTTCTTTAACGGCTTGATTTGTGCGATGCTGGCGATGGCCGTTGTGGTATTCGTCAGCCTTTATTTCGTAACGGCAGGCTATGGGCAGTTCCGCACGAAGCAGTGGGGGTGGAGCATCAACAACAAGCTTGCTTGGGTGCTGATGGAGATTCCTGTCTTCCTTGTCATGCTTGCGATTTGGTGCTCTTCGCCCTTGAAGTGGCACTTGCCGCAGTTGGTTCTGTTCTGCCTTTTCGAGTTGCATTACTTCCAGCGAAGCCTTGTCTTTCCTTTTCTGATGAATGGCAAGAGCCAGATGCCAGTCGCCATCATGCTGATGGGTGTCGTATTCAACCTCATCAACGGGGTGATTCAAGGCGGAGGGTTGTACCTCTTCCCAAATCCCGACTTTGAGCAGGGTGCTTCCTACTTGTTTCGTCCAAACGCCATCATAGGCGCCCTTCTTTTCATCATGGGAATGGCTGTCAATCTTCATTCCGACTATGTGATACGTCACCTGCGCAAGCCTGGCGACACGAAGCACTATCTGCCTCAGAAGGGCATGTACCGCTATGTGACTTCGGCCAACTATCTGGGCGAAATCATGGAATGGATGGGCTTTGCCATCGCGACAGCAACGCTGGCCGCTTGGGTGTTCCCCATCTGGACTGCCGCCAATCTCGTGCCTCGCGCGCACGCTATATATAATAGGTATAAGGACGAGTTTGGCAAGGAAGCGCTTGGCAAGCGAAAGAGAATAATACCATTTATATATTAATGGCCATCCCGACCTCTGTTAGAGGGAGGAGATACAAGGGTAAGTAATTAGGGAAAACGAATATGGATAATACAAAAGAACAAACATTGGATTTAAGGGAGGGACGGGTAAGGTCTGTCTTCTCAGAGGCTCACATAGGTCCTCTAACCCTAAGGAACCGCACTATTCGGAGTGCCGCTTTCGAGAGCATGTGCCCGGGACATGAACCCAGTCAGATGCTCCACGACTACCACACGAGTGTGGCTCGTGGCGGCGTAGGCATGACGACCATTGCGTACGCCGCCGTGACCGAGAGCGGACTGAGTTTCGACCGCCAGTTGGTGATGAAGAAGGAGATTATCCCAGGTCTTCGCCGCCTGACCGACGGCATTCACAAAGAAGGCGCTGCTGCTGGCATCCAGCTTGGGCATTGCGGCAACATGAGCCACAAAGCCATCTGCGGCTGTATTCCAGTGGGGGCTTCTACAGGCTTCAACCTCTACAGCCCGACCATTGTTCGTGGCCTTCGCAGAGACGAGTTGCCAGAGCTTGCCAAGAAGTTCGGCGAAGCCGTCAATCTGGCACGCGAGGCAGGCTTCGACGAAGTGGAAATACATTGCGGACACGGCTATCTTATTGACCAGTTCCTCAATCCTTATTTCAACCATCGTAAGGATGAGTATGGCGGCTCGCTGGAGAACCGCATGCGCTTCATGTCGCTCTGCATAGAGGAGGTGATGAAGGCAGCGAAGGACGATATGGCTGTGGTGTGCAAGATGAATATGCGCGATGGGCTGAAAAACGGTGTTTCTCTCGAAGAGCACAGCATTCCTGTGGCCCGTCGTTTGCAGGAGCTTGGCGTTCACGCCATCGTTTTGAGTGGCGGTCTGGTGAGCGCTACGCCGATGTATGTCATGCGTGGCGAACTGCCTTTGCAGACGATGACGCACTACATGGACAAACCTTGGCTCAAGTACAGCATCCGTTCCTGCAAACCGCTCGTGCGGAACATGATGACGAAGCCCGTCCCATACAAGGAAGCCTTCTTCCTTGAGGATGCCTTGAAGTTCCGCGAGGCGATGCCCGACATGAAGTTCATCTATGTGGGCGGCCTTGTTTGTGGCGATAAGATAAACGAGGTGCTTGGTCATGGCTTTGAGGCCGTGCAGATGGCTCGAAGCCTGCTCAACGAACCGGACTTCGTGAACCGCCTCAAGGAAGATCCCCATCATCGTTGTGGCTGCAAGCACAGTAACTATTGCATTGGCAGGATGTACACCCTCGAAATGGCCTGCCACCAGCGTCTCGAAGAAGCACTCCCTAAAGATATAAGAAATGAAATCGAACGCATTGAACGAGAACAAGGATAGCCTTGCCATCATCACCGGAGCCGGCACAGGCATGGGCTTTGAAGAGGCAAAAGCGGTAGCTGCCAAAGGATTCCATACCATCATGGCCTGCCATCATCCCGAGGCGGCAGAGGCAAAGCGGCAGGAAATCATTCAAGCCACAGGCAACGAGCATGTGGAGATAATGGGACTCGAATTGGCCGACCTCAGCGATGTGCGTCGCTTTGCCGACGAGATTAAGTCCCGCTTCCAGCACCTTGACCTCCTGATGAACAACGCAGGGACGATACAGACAGGTCTCCATACGACTGTGGACGGTTTGGAGCATACGGTCAGCGTGAACTATGTAGGTCCTTATCTCCTTACGCGGCTTTTGCTGCCATTGATGGGGGAGGGGAGCCGTATTGTGAATATGGCTTCGCTCACTTATTGGATGGGACGCCTGGACTTCCCCGACTTCTTTACCCGTGGCAGGAAGAAGAACTTCCATCGCATCCATATCTACTGCAACACGAAGCTGGCAATCACGCTGTTCACTTTCCATCTCGCCAACCTTTTGAGGGACAAAGGCATCACGGTGAATGCCGCCGACCCATGGATGGTTTCTACGAACATCATCCGCATGCACATTCCCTTCGTCGATTTCTTGGCAGACATCTTCTTCCGTCCTCTCATCCGTACTCCCCGACAAGGTGCCGACACAGCCATCCGCCTCCTGCTCGACGAGGACAAGGCAGGACAGACAGGCACCTTCAACCGCTCGAACCGCATCCTCGATGTCGGCGACAAGTACTACCACCACACACAGATGCAAGAGCTTTGGGACAAGACTGAAGACATCGTCCGCAAGTTCCTGTAAGGCAAAAGGTGAAATAATCAGAGAAGGTATTGCATAATTAAAGAATTAGTCCGAAATTTGCACCAGAAACCAACTTCCACATTGACTGATGCCAAAAGTCCTTCTATATATTACAGCAAAACTCTTTTGGATTTTCTTGTTTTACAACAAGGACTTCAACGAGGGTAGAGCGCATAGAGACAAGCTACTCAAGCAATGGGAGAACTTTAAGGCTGGGAAAACAATACGTATAATTAAAATAAAGAAATAGCGATGTTCACGAAAGAAGGTTATTGGGATGTTGTTCCCAGGATTAAGAGTATATCTTTCCCTATTAGGGGCAAGTTTCAGGTTGACTTGCAGGACGGGCGTTCTGTCGTGATGCCTATTTCTGCGTTTCCCAGCCTTAAGAAAGTGCCGACAAAAGAACGTAAGAATTGGTATCTCATAGGTGGAGGAGTTTCTTGGGACTCATGCCCGGAGGTAATTCACATTGAGCAAATCCTCGGCGACTACAATAAGTTTGCTCACGAGGCATGAATAGTATAAGGTAAATAAGAAATAGGTTTATGGTTTCAGAGATTAGTCCTACAACAGAAGGTGAACCTAAGATAGCACTCTTCTGACGAAAAGGCAAGACGGAATGCAGGAAAACACCAAACGCCGCAAGCTAAGATGTCGTTCTTAACCTGCGGCGTTATTTGTTGCTCTTACATGTAGAAGCGATTGCTTGTACATGTAAGAGCAATTGCTTATACATGTAGGAGCAATCATATACACGTTTCTGAGGGGCGGCAACGGCTTGTTGGGAGACGCATTTCTGCGGTAACAGCATGTTTCTCTGTTACAGTGCGTGGGTATTGATGCCGCTTTTCTGCCCTTATAATATAATAATGTGTAGTAGAGAGGAAAAAACAAGACTTAAAGAGAACAAGTAAAGAGAATTTTTAGTAACTTTGTGCACTCAATAGAAGTGAAGTTGTAAATCATCCGATAAATAGTTAATTGTAAATCGTCAAATAGTAAATCACAAAGATGAGTACACAAACAGAAAAGATTAAGGAGCTTATGGAGCTCCGCGCCAAAGCCCGTATAGGCGGAGGCGAAAAGGCTATCGAGAAGCAGCACGAGAAGAACAAGCTGACAGCTCGTGAACGCATCAACCTCCTGCTCGACGAAGGTAGCTTCGAGGAGATGGACATGTTCGTCAAGCACCGCTGCACAAACTTCGGAATGGAGAAGAAGCAGTATCTGGGCGACGGCGTTGTGACCGGCAGCGGCACGATTGGCGGTCGCTTGGTTTATGTCTTTGCACAGGACTTCACGGTTTCCGCCGGTTCTCTGTCCGAGATGCTGGCAAGCAAAATTTGCAAGGTGATGGACATCGCCATGAAGGTGGGTGCTCCCGTCATCGGCTTGAACGATTCAGGCGGCGCACGCTTGCAGGAAGGCATCAATGCCCTTGCAGGCTATGCCGAAATTTTCCAGCGCAACATCATGTCTTCTGGCGTTATTCCCCAGATTAGTGCCATTATGGGTCCCTGCGCAGGCGGTGCTGTCTATAGCCCCGCGCTGACGGACTTCACCTTCATGGTGGAGGGCAGCAGCTATATGTTCCTGACTGGTCCTGGTCCTGTGAAGGCAGTTCTGGGCGAAGTCGTGACGCAGGAGCAGTTGGGTGGCGCAAGTGTTCATGCCACAAAGAGCGGTGTGACGCACTTCACGGCCAAGAACGAGGAAGAGTGTATCGCCATGATTAAGCAACTCTTCTCCTACATTCCTCAGAACAACCTTGAGAAGACGCCTCGCGTGGAATGCACAGACCCCATCGGCCGCATGGAGGACTACTTGAACGACATCATTCCCGACAACCCCAACATGCCTTACGACATGTATCAGGTCATTGCCGGTATCGTCGATAATGGCGAGTTCTTCGAGGTTCAGCCGAACTTCGCAAAGAACATCATCGTGGGCTTTGCACGCTTCAACGGCCAGAGTGTCGGCATCGTCGCCAACCAGCCGAAGCAGTTGGCAGGTGTGCTCGATTGCAACAGCAGCCGTAAGGGTGCCCGTTTCGTCCGCTTCTGCGACGCCTTCAACATTCCTATCGTGACGCTCGTCGATGTTCCAGGCTTCCTGCCCGGTACAGGTCAGGAGTACAACGCCGTCATCCTGCATGGTGCCAAGTTGCTCTACGCTTACGGAGAGGCCACGATTCCCAAAGTGACCGTCACCTTGCGCAAGAGCTACGGCGGCAGCCACATCGTGATGAGTTGTAAGCAGCTTCGTGGCGACCTGAACTATGCATGGCCCAGCAGCGAGATTGCTGTGATGGGTGCAAGCGGTGCCGCCAGCGTGCTCTATGCCAAGGAAGCAAAGGCTCTGAAGGACGAGGGCAAGGTGGAGGAAGCAAAGGCTTACATGGCAGAGAAGCAGAAGGAGTACGAAGACCTCTTCGCAAATCCCTATCAGGCTGCCAAGTACGGTTACATCGACGATGTCATCGAGCCTCGCAACACCCGCTTCCGCATCATCCGCGCTTTGGCTCAACTCGAGAACAAGAAACTCACCAACCCCGCCAAGAAGCACGGGAATATACCACTGTAATTATTGGAGATAGAAGGAGATAAAAGAAGATAGAAGTAGATAAAAGACAATAGTACAAGCATCCAAAACATTTGTCCTCTATCTCCGTGGCTGAAAGCCACATATCTTCCTCTAACTTCTTCTAACTCCTCAAAAATTAAAAGATATGCACTTACTATCAATTACTGACCCTCAGATATGGCTTTTGGCAGGCATCTCCATCCTGGTGGTGTTCTCCATCCTGCTCATTCTGGTTCTCATATTGGGCATCTTCACCGCTGCTGCCAAGAAGACATCGGCAAAGGCAAAGGCTGTGAAGACAACAATTGAGACCAACCGTGAGGCCAAGACTTTCGAGAAAGCCAGCGAAGAGGACAAAGCAGCAGTTGCGACGGCGCTCTTTCTCTATTTCCAGGAGAAGAACAACCGCGAAAGCCGCGTCCTGACCATCGTTCCATATCCTTCCGCTTGGGGAGCACAACTGAACCCGAGACTGTAATAAAGTTAAGAATTAAGAGATAAGAAATAAGAAATAAGAAATAACTTGTTAACTCGTCAACTCGTTTACTTGTCAACTAAAAACAAAATGAAAGAATTCAAATTTAAGATAGGTGGTCAGGACTATGCTGCCACCGTTGAGGACCTCAAGGACGGACAGATGAAAGTAACCGTCAATGGTCAGACCTATCAGGTAGAAGTTCCCCAGACAAAGGCTCAAGGCCCCCGTGTTGCTTTGGCTCCTGCTGCTCCCGCTACTCAGCCAAGCGGTGCAACGGATGTCAAGAGCGAACTCCCCGGAACCGTTACGAAGATCAATGTTGCAGCCGGTCAGCACGTGAAGCGCGGCGAAGTCCTTCTCGTTGTCGAGGCTATGAAGATGGCCAACGACATCGTGAGCGAAGTGGATGGCACTGTTCAGCGCGTGGCCGTCACTCAGGGACAGAGCGTCAACCAGGGCGACCTCCTTGTTGAGATGGTTGCTGACTTTGTGGCAGCAAAGGCAGAGGTGACACCGAAGCCCGCTCCTGCCGCTCCCGCTCCTGTTGAGACAAAGGCTGCTCCTGCGCCTTCTGCCCCCGCTGGAACAAAGACCGTGACCGCTCCTCTGCCAGGCACCATCACCAAGGTGACTGTCAAGGTGGGCGACACCGTCAATGCCGGCGACACCGTCCTCCTCATGGAGGCCATGAAGATGGAGAACAACATCACAGCCGAGTTCGGCGGCACTGTCAAAGCCATCCTCGTAGAGACCGGCAACCAGGTACAAAGCGGACAGGCACTGGTGGAATTGAATTAAAAACAAGAAGATAAATGAAGATAAATGAAGATAGAAGGAGATAGAAGACAATAGACAAGCAAACAAAACATTCGTCCTCTATCTTCGTGGCTGAAAGCCACATATCTTCCTCTAACTACTTCTAACTCCTCAAAAACAATCGTAAATGAAAAAATACATTAGTCTCCTCTTGCTTCTCCTTGTTGCAGCCCCCATGATGGCTGCAGACTTCAATCTGGAGCAAGGCCTGAACGACTTCATCAATGAGATGGGTTTCGTCACTTTCTTCGTGCAGGAAGAGGGTTGGAAGAATGCCGTGATGATTCTCATCGGCTGCTTCCTCCTTTATCTCGCTATCAAGAAGGGATACGAACCCTTGCTGCTCCTGCCCATCGCCTTCGGCATGATACTGAGCAATATGCCCGGCGCAGGACTCTTTGACTCTGATATGTGGAACAACGAGTTCCTCAACCCTGCAAGCCCGAACTACCACAGCTACGGCTACATCATGGCGCATGGCGGACTGCTCGACATCCTTTATATTGGCGTGAAGGCTGGTGTTTATCCCTGCCTCATCTTCCTTGGCGTAGGTGCGATGACCGACTTCGGTCCGCTGATTGCCAATCCCAAGAGCCTCTTGCTTGGTGCAGCCGCTCAGCTTGGCATCTTTGCAACCTTCCTGGTGACGCAGATTGACTTCTTCGGTTTCTCTGTGGCTCAATCGGCTTCTATCGGCATCATTGGCGGCGCAGATGGTCCTACGGCTATCTTCCTGACCTCCAAGCTTGCGCCCGAGTTGCTTGGCCCCATTGCCGTGGCAGCTTACAGCTATATGGCTCTGGTGCCCGTCATCCAGCCTCCCATCATGCGTGCCTTGACAACCAAGAAGGAGCGTATGATTCGCATGAGTCAGCTTCGCACGGTCAGCAAGAAGGAGAAGATTATTTTCCCCATCGTCGTTGCTATTGTCGTGAGCCTGATTGTTCCCTCTGCCGGAACGCTCATTGGTTGCCTGATGCTCGGCAATCTCTTCAAGGAGAGTGGGGTAGTGGAGCGTCTGAGCAAAGCCGCACAGAACGAACTGAACAATATCGTGGTCATCATGTTGGGTGTCACCGTTGGCGCTACAGCAACCGCAAGTGCCTTCCTCAATGCCCAGACCATTGCCATCCTTTGCGTCGGCATCGTTGCTTTTGGCATCGGCAGTGCCGGCGGCGTCCTGATGGCTAAGTGCATGAACCTCTTCCTCAAGGAGAAGATCAATCCCCTCATCGGCAGCGCAGGCGTGAGTGCTGTTCCTATGGCAGCCCGTGTCAGCCAGAGCGAAGGCCAGAAGGCCGATCCGCGCAACTTCCTCCTGATGCACGCCATGGGACCAAACGTGGCAGGCGTCATCGGCAGTGCCGTTGCAGCAGGCATCCTGCTTAGCTTCTGCGGCTGAACCGTGTAATTCGTGGAAAAAATAAACGAGGCTGTGTCATTCATTTGGCACAGCCTCGTTTTCTGTAGTATGCTAACTTGGAGAGCGGGACGGCTTATTCTTCGTCGCCCCAAATGCTCCAACTATCGTCTTCTTTTACCAGGGCTTGGCTACCGTCAACGGTTACACTGTCATTGATGGTGAGACTCTCGGCAAGCATTTGAGTTGCTTGAGCCTCCTCTACCTGCATTGCAGGGATTTGATATGTCTTTTTCATCTTCTTAATTTATTATTCTGTAGATAGAGGGAGTTAGAGGGAGATATTTATCTTCTTTTATCTTCTTTTATCTTCTCCTATCTTCTTTTATCTTCTTCTAACTCCTTCTATCTCCTTTTAACTCCTTAATTAAAATAATACCTTTTTCCCATTCACGATGTTAATGCCCTTCTGCATCTTCTGGATGCGCTGACCGGCGACATTGTAGATGGCTCCTAATTCTTCATTCTTCACTCTTAATTCTTCATTTCTTTCAATGCCTGTTGCATCGTCATCCTCGAAGAAGAAGGTGAAGGCGTTGACATAGCTGCCGCTATATACCAGATAAGCCTTGCCAGCGGGGATGGTGGTACCCTCATTTACCAGATAGAAGCCAGCCTCTTCATTTTCGGGCTTAGCGAGGACGTACTGAGTTCCATCGGCAGTAATTTCTTCTGTAGCAGCTTCAAGAGCATTGTAGCTAACGTCGTCAAGAGCTTCTGCAGCCGGTGTCAAATCATAGGTGCCTTTATTCTTAAGCACAACGGCAGTTCCCTTCTGAACAGTTGTCACTTGTGTCATTGACAGGCGATTACTTATAATAATGCCAATATATGCTTCCACGCCATCGGGGAAGGTAACATTGTGCTTTGCAACGTAGGTGGCATAGTTCTCATCGCCAACGGTCACAGTCTCCTCGAAGCTAACAAGTTCGTTGTTCTTGTCAAACTCTGGAGTAGTGGATTTATACATCTTAACATAGCCCTTAACGGTAACAGCAATGCCGACACACAAATCATCTTTAGAGGAGAAGTCGGCTCCATTAAGTCCTTTTCCACTATAAACTTCCAGTTGGCCTGCTGTTGTGCCATCATCGGAAATCCAGTAAGTGATAGAATTATATGTGCTGTTATAGCTGTCAATCTGAGAAATGATGCCATGTACATATACTTCCTCTTCTGATGTTGCAGAACCCAGGGTGTTGATGAAAGCAATAGCCTGAGCCACAGTGTAGGGATTGGTTGCAGTACCTCTCTTCTCTACTACAGTAATGGTATAGGTGGTTGTCTTTCCCTCGTATGTGACGGTTACGGTCTGCTCGCCAAGTTCATCCATGTCGTAGCCGGAGAATTCGGCATCGTCTGTTACGGTGGATGTGGTGTTGTCGTTATAGTTGGCTGTCACCACAATGCCCTCATAGTCGAATGCGTCGCCCTGCTCGAACTCTGTGGGATATGTGCCAGAGAGAGTAATTGAGGTAAGCTCAGCGGGAGTGTTGACGGTGATTTCGTATTCGGCTGTCTCTGTCACCTCACCTTCGCTATAGCTAACAGTAACGGTCTGCACGCCAGCAGTCGTCATATCATAGCGATAGAAGATGGCACTGGCGGTCACATCCTTGGTTGTGTTATCTTCGTAAGTAGCTGTGACGGTCATACCTTCGTGAGAGAAAGCATCACCAACATGGAATGTGGTGGGATAATCTCCAGAAAGTGCAATAGAAGAAAGAACAGCAGGAAGGCCTACTGTCACCACAATCTTGGTGGCACGAACCTGAGCACCAGAAGCGGTAAAGGAAACAGAAGTGGCAGCACCCGTCCAAGTTCCATTGTTGCCGTCAGTTGTCAACCCTTCTTGCGTAGCAAAGCCAGAAGCTGGGTTGCTGCTAGTTCCTGTAAAGGCAATGCTCTTAATCACAAAACCTTGGGCAATAATATCGTCGGAGAGAGAGAATGTGGTTGTGGAATTCTTATAGAGTCTGTATTCTGAGCTATTATTCAAAGCGCCATTCGAGCATGTAAAAGTAACTCCATTTTTAGTTAAGGGGCTTGTGCCTGAATCCTTCGTGGCATCAAACGTGACGTCACCACCAGTAAAGGGAGTAGAGTCTGTTACTGTCATCTCATAAGTATCGGAGGAAGATGCATACTCGTCCTCAACGCCAGCATAGGTAGCTTTAAATTTAACTTTACCTGCAGCCACAAGGGTAACTACACCAGTAGAAGCATCAATAGTAGCGACATCATCGTTGTCACCGCTCCATGTAACGGTAGCACCTTCAACGGCGTTGTCGTCTTCATCAACGACTATAGCAGACAATGTACCTGCAGCTGTACCAGCATAGACATCGGTATTGTTGATGCCAGAATCATCAATGGTAACAGAAGTTGCTACGCTTGTATCGCCAGAACCGCCGGAAGTGGCGTATGTAAGTGTCAGGTTCTTTACGCCAATCTGATTGGATGTTGAACTAAATGTTATTTTTACTGCATTGGTTCCTGAGGGCAGTTCATCACTCGAAATTGTAAAGTTCGAGGAAGTAACACCTGTGGAAGTGTAATTCTCACCACCGTCTGTGCTATAGTGCAATGTGATGGTTTGAGCCTTTGACCCCCACTGTTGGCACACAAACTCAGCAGAACTAATGGTATAGCCATCTTCCATTATAAACTCCACGGGCTGGCCTTTTGTGACAGGCATTGTTGTAATAGTGCCTGTCTGTTTGCTGGCAGCAGTGAATTTAACAGTGCCTTCATCATAGGAATACGAATGTGCTGCATAAGAGTTGCTCCAGCCCGTAGAACCAATAGTCTCGAACTTGAAGTCAAACGTCTTTGTCTCTGCCCAGGCTGTTCCGGCCAGAACGGTTGTCATAATGGCTACAAGCATAAGGCTCCGTAGCCAAAGTTTGTTTAGTAAGTTTTGTTTCATAATGTTTTTTGTTTATATGTTTG
>CAMZAE010000028.1 GCA_947304115.1 uncultured Prevotellaceae bacterium
CCGTTGCACTTGATTCCAGAAGGAATGTAATGCTCAATGCAAGCGAAGAAGGCGGTTCTCAGATCATTGGCGACGGCGGCACCGGCGACGGCAGCGACATGGGCGCAAAGGAATACTCGAGCAAGTCCATCTGGGACAACGAATGGTAAACTTGTTTTTGCACTTTTCATACGCTTAGGGAATAATTCTTAACTCTTAATTCTTAACTTATAATTATTTTCCATATCTTTGCGATGCGGAACAAATAATGATTAAATAATAAGTTATGCGAGTTAAACATCTTTTCATTCTTTCTTTCGTTGCTTTGGCTTGTGCTTGCACTGGCTGTAATGGTGGCGGCGATGAACAGCCGGAACTACAGTGGGGAAAGTCGTCCCTTTGTGTCGAGAACCCTATAGCGCCCGGCGATAGCCTTTGTTATCAAATCAAGTTCGACCTCGACACCTTGGGCGGTGACAGTCAACTGGCAAAACAGCTTGCGGCAGTCATCACGGACAGTGTCCTCCGCGTTTCAGGCTTCGCCACTGTTCAGGAGGCAATGGCGCAGCGTGCCGACGGCCTCGAAGCGGAGTGGAAAGCGGATTTGGCAGAGATGTATGACGCGGAATCGGATTTCAGAGAGACGCTGCAATACTATTACACCATCGACGGCTCCCCGGTAGAAAAGGCAGAGCCGGACGGCGTCCTGTCCTATCAGACGACGGAGGACATTTATCTTGGCGGCGCTCACGGCATCTATGTGATACAATACTATAATTTCGACGAGAAGAGCGGCAAGTTGCTGAACATCGGTGATGTCATTCCTGCCGACAAGGAAACGCTGGCGTTGAAGGCGATGGAAGAGCAGCTTTGCAAGGATTGGGATGCCGAGAACCTGGAGGATTTGCGCGAACAGACAGGCATCACGATGCTGGGCGACCTCTATCTGACCAATAACTTCCTGCTGAAGAAGGACAGCATTGAGTTCCTCTTCAACCAGTACGAGATTGCCCCCTACGCCGCCGGCCTGATAGGTGTGACCATCAAGAGGCCGTAGAAAGTCCCGTTACCATCCTGTCTTGTCCCATCCTGCGGCTTGATACCAAGACGTCTTCTTGAAGTCTTCGTTCCAGCCGCAGGTATTGTATTTGTCCATCGGCACAAACATCGACACGCCGCCATAGCATTCGGGGACCGTCACCCTGGCATTGGCGCAGTGGCTGGCAAACCATGTCTTGGTGGAGGAGAGGAATTGTAGGGGCACCGCCTTGTCGAAGAGTTCCATCCAAGCCGCATAGTCTTCCTCCGAGAGCAGGCGGTACATGGTGGTGCGCATGTCGAAGCAATAGGTGAACTTCTGCCAGGATATGTCACAATAGGACTGGAAGCCTGTTGTCAGTGGCTCGCGTCCCATGTAGAAAGGTGTCAGAAACTGGCCTGTGGCTTCTGCCAAGGCATCGAGTTGTGTGCAGTCGATGCAGGAGAGGAGCACGCCTTCGTCGTAGATGTCGTTGAGAGGGTAGGCATTGCCATAGCCTTGGACAATGCCTTGCACGTCGCCCTTGCAGAGGGCCTCCATGATTTTGTCGTATGGAGCGCCAGGCCCTGGAATCTCTGCGGGAGAGCCGACCATGTAGCCCGTGACGTTCCGCAGTTCGTATGCCACCTCAATGCACTGCATGAAGCAGGCATCAAAGAAGATATAGTCGAACTTGGGCAACTGGGCAAGCACATCGCGCATAGCAGGTATCTCCATCTCGATTTTGCCCGATGCCGTGGCGCCTGCGTCCTCGTCTTTCCCGAAAGTGTTCCGCCTTGAGGAACTCCGCTCCGGTGCCCAGCCTGTGGCGTGCGACCAGAAGGTGATGCCGTAGTGACGGGCAGGGAAGAAGCGCTCTATTTGTTGCAGAGCTTCGAGCATTACGTCTGCATTGGTGCTGCACAGTTCTTCGTCGTATTGCTTCCAGAGCTTCATCCCTCTCTTTGCAGACAGTTCGTAGATGGCGGGCTGATGTCCCGTGTCGTCCAAATAGATGATGAAGTTGACGTCCTCTGGTATCAGGTCCTTGCCGTTTATCATCTCCGTTGTGTCCTGCTTGACAGGAAGGTGGGGAGAGTTGTCGGCTGCCATATAGACGATGACGGTGCGCTCCGCCTCTACCCGCGGCAGTTCTTCCGGCGGCACAAGCGTATCGCGGCACCCTGTCATCAGGCCCCCTATATATATTATAATAATGTATAGGAAGATTCGTTTCATGGTTGCAAAGATGTTGCAAAGATACAAAAAGATTAGAGATTGGGGATTAAAGATTAGGGATTTCTTCTTTAATTCTTCATTCTTCATTCTTTATTCTTAATTTTAAGCAATATGCAGGCGTACCTTTCCGTTATTAAAGCGTATGCAATGGATAAACAGGATACGGCAGGTCAAGATAGTCTTGGTTGTGCTGGCAGTCGTGCTCAGCGTGGCTTCGCTTGTGGTCAGCAATTTCCTTGTACGCGACCTCAAGGTCGAGGAGCATCGTAAGATGGAGATATGGGCGGAAGCTCTTCGCTCCCTGAACAATGCCGACGAGACAACCGACCTCACCTTGGTCTGGACGGTGCTCAACTCGAACAACACCATCCCTGTTGTCGTACTTGACAGCGAAGGACATGTGCAGGACTATCGCAACATGGAGTTCAGGACGACGTCTGGAGCTTCTCCCGAAGCCGTGGTGCTTCGCGAGGCATTGTCTATGAAGCAGAGCGGCCGAGCCATCCGCATCAACCTCGGCGACTCTGACTATATGGAGATATGCTATGCCGACAGTCTCATCTTGACACGTCTTGCCTGGTGGCCATACGTCCAGCTTGGCGTGGTGCTGATCTTTGTGGTCGTAGCCATCTTTGCCCTGCTTAGCAGTAAAAGGGCAGAGCAGAACAAGGTTTGGGTAGGCTTGAGCAAAGAGACGGCACATCAGTTGGGCACCCCCATCAGCAGCCTTATGGCATGGTACGAAGTCTTGCGGGAAAACTATCCCGATGACGAACTGCTTCCAGAGATGGGGAAGGATGTGCAGCGCTTGCAACGCATCGCCGAGCGCTTCAGCAAGATAGGCTCTCTGCCTGAGCCTAAGCCCGAAAACCTCAATGAGGTGCTGGCCGGTGTGATGGAATACATAGGGCGTCGCACCAGCAACCGCATCACAATGCACTGCAACTTGCCGGCGGAACCGCTCATCGCTCCGGTCAGCGCACCTCTTTTTGAGTGGGTGATAGAGAATCTTTGCAAGAACGCCATTGATGCGATGGAGGGCAAGGGCAGCATCACCCTTACTGCAAAGGAAGAGCCGGATTGTATCAGCGTGGAAGTCTGCGACACGGGCAAGGGCATTCCCAAGAATAGGTTCAATTCCGTCTTCATGCCAGGCTATACTACGAAAGAACGCGGCTGGGGATTGGGACTTTCGCTTGCCAAACGCATCGTAGAAGAGTACCACGACGGACGTATTTTCGTAAAAAATTCCGAACAAGGAAAGGGTACGACGTTCCGTGTAGAACTTAAAAAGCACTAATAGAGCATTTTTTTCTTTTCAATTTTTCACCTTTTCAACTTTTTTTCGTAATTTTGCAGCCCGATGGGAAAACTGGACGGTTATAAAGTTGATTTGAAGGGCATGTCCTCAGATACTGTGTCGTACCGCTGGCAAGCCGACAATGACTTCTTCTCCGCCGTTCAGGGACCGGAAATCAAGCATGGTCTGCTCGATGTAGCATTACGGGTGAAGCAGACATCAGGAGCCTATGAACTGGACTTTCAGTTGAAGGGCGAGGTGGAAGTAGCGTGCGACCGCTGTCTTGAGCCAATGTCCCAACCCATCGATGCCCAAAGCACCCTGAAAGTTGTGATGGGCGACGACTTTGCCGACGACGGCGAGGTGGTGACCATTCCCGAAAAGGACGGCACCATAAACGTGGCTTGGAACATCTACGAGTTCGCAGCTCTGCAGATACCTCTGAGGCATGTTCACGATGAATGCGAGCTGCCCCCTTCCAACTCCCCCGAGGAGGAGAGGACGGAAGCCTTCCATCGGGAAGGTCTGGATGGGGCTGAAAGCGCAACCGACCCGCGATGGGACGAGCTAAAGAAAATAGTAAAAAACAGTAAATAGTAATTTGTCAAATAGTAAATTATCATGGCACATCCAAAAAGAAGACAGTCCAAAACCAGGACTCTTAAAAGAAGAACTCATGACAAGGCTGTAGCTCCAGCATTGGCAGTATGCCCCAATTGCGGCGAGTTCCACATCTATCACACAGTCTGCCCCGCTTGCGGTTACTATCGCGGCAAGGTTGCCATCGAGAAAGAGGCCTAAGGATTGGAACAGATAAATGCCGTCATTACTGGTGTGGGCGGTTACGTGCCCGACTACATCCTCGACAACGAAGAGATGTCGAGGATTGTGGATACCAGCGATGAATGGATAATGGAAAGGATTGGCGTCAAGACGCGCCACATCCTCAAACCTGAGCAGGGTAGCGGTACTTCGTACATGATGACGAGGGCCGTTGCCCAGCTTTTGCGTAAAACGGGAGCAGATCCCGACAGCATAGAGCTGGTCATCTGCGCCACCACGACTCCCGACTATCATTTCCCCTCGACGGCTTCGCTCGTCATAGGCAATTGCGGACTGAACAACGCTTTCGGCTATGATATGGAGGCCGCTTGTGCGAGCTTCCTCTACGGAATGGAGGCAGGAGCCGCCTATATCCGCTCCGGTCGCTATAAGCGCATCATTGTCTGTGGAGGCGACCACATGAGTTCGATGACCAACTATGAAGACCGCAATTCCTGTCCCATCTTTGGCGACGGAGCAGCTTGCGTCATGATGGAAGCCACGACAGAAGAGGTCGGCCTCATCGACGGCTACTACAGAGTGGACGGCAAGGGTTATCAGCCTCTCCACATGGCAGCCGGCGGTTCGGCCAAGATGCCAAGCCACGAGACGGTAGATGCCCGCGAACACTTCGTATATCAGGAAGGTCGTGCGGTGTATAAACATGCTGTGCTCGACATGACTTCTGCCGTTAAGACTATAGTCAAGCGTAACAACTTGACGAAGGATGACATCGCTTGGGTTGTGCCCCACCAGGCCAACATCAACATAGAAGTGTCTGTTGCGGAGCGCATTGGCATCGACAAGGACCATATTATGATAAACATCGACCACATGGCGAACACCAGTGGCGGTACGTTGCCGCTCTGTCTGTGGGAATACGAGCCGCAGCTCAAGAAGGGCGACAAGCTTGTCTTTACGGCCTTCGGCGCAGGCTTCACCTGGGGTGCAAGTTACATGATTTGGGGCTATGACGGGGCCAAGGAAGCGGCCAAAGAGCCTGCAGAGTTTTATAAGGAAGGCCTTATGACTCGCGAAGAATGGTATAGGTTAAGAACGGCCTCCCTCCGTCTCCCCCGAGGGGGTGAGGATTAAAGCCTTCCCTCGGGAAGGTTTGGATGGGGCCATGTTTCGTTCTGGTTTCGTTAACATCGTTGGCAACCCGAATGTCGGGAAGTCAACACTTATGAATCTCCTCGTCGGGGAGCGCATTTCCATTGCCACTTTCAAGGCGCAGACTACAAGGCATCGCATCATGGGTATTCTGAATACTCCGGAGATGCAGATTTGCTTCAGCGATACGCCAGGTGTTCTGAAACCCAACTACAAGTTGCAGGAGCAGATGCTCCAGTTCTCGGAGAGTGCTTTGCAGGATGCCGATGTGTTGCTCTATGTGACCGATATGGTGGAAACCCCCGACAAGAACAGCGACTTCCTTGAGAAAGTCAAGAAGCAAAAGGCTCCCGTTCTTGTCCTCATCAACAAGATAGACCTGAGCGACCAGAAGGCTCTGACCGAAAAAGTGGAACTGTGGCACGAGGCGTTGCCAGAGGCAGAAATCGTGCCAATCAGCGCCCTCCACAAGTTCAACGTAGATAATGTCCTGAAGCGCATACAGGAACTCTTGCCCGAATCGCCCGCCTACTTCGACAAAGACCAGTGGACCGACAAGCCTGCCCGCTTCTTCGTCACAGAAATCATCCGCGAGAAGATACTTCTTTATTACGACAAGGAGATACCCTACAGCGTGGAGGTTGTCGTAGAGCAGTTCAAGGAGACCGACAAGAACATCCATATAAACGCAGTCATCTATGTGGAGAGAGAGAGTCAGAAGGGCATCATCATAGGGCACGGGGGCATAGCGCTGAAGCGCGTCTCTACAGAGGCCCGCAAGAGCCTGGAGAAGTTCTTTGGCAAGAGCATCTATCTTGAAGTCTTTGTCAAGGTTGACAAGGACTGGCGGCAGAGCGACCGTGCCATGAAAGCGTATGGATATAATTTGGAGTGAAGCCTATGAACATTGCTATTTTTGTCTCAGGCAGCGGCACAAACTGCGAGAATCTGATTCGCCACTTCGAGCATTCGGATGAGGTGAAGTGTGCGTTGGTCGTCAGCAACAAGGCCGATGCCTATGCCTTAGTGCGTGCAGAACGTTTGGGCGTGCCAACGGCTGTGATAACAAAGCAGCAGTTAAACAGCCCCGACGAGATGTTGCCGTTGCTTCAGAACTACGGTATAGAGTTTATTGTATTGGCAGGCTTCCTGCCGCTTGTTCCTTCCTATCTCATAGAGGCTTTCCCTCGCAAGATCATCAATCTGCATCCGGCTTTGCTGCCCAAGTTTGGCGGAAAAGGCATGTGGGGGCATCATGTGCACGAAGCAGTGAAAGCGGCCGGTGAGACAGAGACAGGCATGACTGTCCATTATGTCACGCCCGTCTGTGATGGAGGAGAAATCATTGCCCAATTCCGGGTGGCTCTCTCCCCGGACGACACCGTTGACGATATCGCCGAGAAAGAGCACATGCTTGAAATGGAACATTTCCCCAAAGTCGTGGAGCAAGTCCTTCTTGCACTCTAACCATCCTGTGGGAAGGCAAGCGTTTTGACGTTTATGCAGAAATAGAGGGAATTATTTGGCACATAGCGAATAATTCCTTAACTTTGCAGCGCATTGGGTTCGTCCCGGTGCGCTTTTATTAGCTCTGTCGCTCTCGAATCACCACCTCGAATAGAACGGGCTAAAGAACATATGCTGGGTTTGTGCCTGTATAAGGCGCAGACAATACCCATAATATGTTCGGCTTGTGGTGAGCCTGAGAGCGTATGGCGGAAGTCTGCGCTTTTGTCGTTTAAGGCGGTTGCGCAGAAGAAAGTGAAGAAGGCAATAGTGCAACCAACTTAAATAACAAAACAATTATGAAAAAAACAATTACTTTGATGTTGCTGCTCGTCATGGCAGGCAGCGCACATGCAGACCTCGTACTGAAAACAAAAGGATACCTGTATGTCTGTCCGAAAGTGCTTACCACAAGTGGTAAGACTATCGTCTATTCTCGTGACAATGAAGGAATAACAATCTATACGCCAGACTTCTTTGTCGATAAGACTATCAAAGCCCCTGTGCAGCAATATGAATCTGGCTCCTTCACAGAAAAAGCGACGGTAACAGTCACAGGCATGAATGTCGTGCCCGGAACCTCATATGGTTTGCAGAACTACTCTTCTTCTTATAACTATTCTTCTTATGGTTATCTATCAGCCAGTTCCCAAGAGGAAATGATAGATTGGTTTGAAAATAATCGTTCTTATGCCAAACCCTACACCGCATTTACAGATCCTATGGGCAATCCTGCATGTTATGGCACGAATACTTCATGGAAACTTGAGAATATGTTTGGAAAGCAATATCCTACATCGTGGTATGCGTTGATAGATGGTTATGTATATAGTATAAACGTTTACGACGCATTCTATACGCCGTCATACGATGAAGCAAGTGCCGTGTGGACACGGACATCAGAAGACATCCGTCTTAATGAGTTTAAGACTATGCGTAATACTTATTTCTATTTTGAAGGAATGGGGGATCAACAAGGTAACGACGCCTATGTTTCTCAAAGCCTCTTCAATGACGATGACAAGTGGGAATACATTGTGACTGATTACAGCGGGCCAAGTGTAATTACATACAATTCTCCAAGCTATGAGGTCAACGATGATGGCACAGTGACGCTGACAAGAACAGGAAATGTTCGGCCAGAGAATCGCGGCTATGCTGTCTATAATGAAGATGGGGAAAAGCTGGGAAATATACCAAGCGAATATATTTATGTGATCAATGGCAAGCCGTATGCGTATGACTATGACTATGACTATGACTATGATGATAATACTAGATATGTCGCCCTCTACAGCTTTGATACCAGCGGTGGGGACACTGACCTCGTTGAAACAATGCGTGCAAAGGGCGGGCGCAGTTTGGGAGCCAAGCATGGCATTGTGACGGTGGACATCAATGCAGAGCAGGCAGGCGGCGAAGTCGTTGTAAGCACGACGGACGGCAAGGTGCTGGCAAATAAGAAGGTGGTGGCTGCAGGCCAGACACAGGTCAACGACCAGCCTCTCCCCGCAGGCATCTACGTCGTCTCGCTCCTCAAGGACGGCCGCGTAGTGGAAAGCGAAAAGTACCTTGTGAAGTAATCTTCAGTTTATAAAATGTAATACAGCCAGTCCTTCCGCAAGAGAACTGGCTGTATTCTATGTCGCCCATTCTATTAAATACTGTTGGAGTCTAATAAGAAATCAAGCAAGCTAATGGTAATGACACCTTGTTCGTCAGTCTTGCGTTTAATGTTGTCACCTACAATGATTATCTTTCGGAAGTTGTCATTCGTGTTCAACAACGAGCGTTTTTCTTGTGCCTCTTTTTCTTCGGTCGGCATATGATATGCAGATTGAATGTATATGCGCTCGGCCCCCTTGTTTACTACAAAATCAATCTCCAATGGCAGACGCACGGTCTTCCCTTTAGCATTGGTGCTCCATGTCTCTACCAGACCAACATCAACCCGATAGCCACGCATGCGAAGCTCATTATAAATGACATTCTCCATAATGTGTGTCTCCTCCTGCTGGCGCAAGTTGAGTATGGCAGCACGCACACCCATGTCAGCGAAGTAATACTTTGTTTCTGTGCCAATGTATTTTCGCCCTTTTACATCATATCTCAAAGCTTCGTCTATTAAAAAGGCATCTTGCAGATAGCCAATATACTCTCTAATGGTAGTGTCCTTTATGTTTATCTTTTCATTGGATAGGAAAGTATTACTTATCCTCGTGGGATTAGTGGGTGCGCCTATATTGGATGCCAAGACACGAATCAATGTGCGAAGCCCTTCAACATTCCTAAGATGGTTACGTTCCACAATGTCCTTCAAGTAAGTGAGTTCATAAAGTTCTATAAGATAGTTAACCTTCTTTTCCTCGTTCTCAAATAGTAAAACTTGTGGCAAGCCGCCATAGGTGTAATAATCTTTCCATGCTTCGTATTTGTCACCACCAACTGCTGCATAGTATTCGCAGAAGGACAGTGGATATAAATGTATCTCATCCCCTCTTCCGCGAAACTCTGTAACAATGTCTTTAGACAAGAACTTTGAGTTGGATCCCGACACATATACATCCAATCGCTTATCCTGCATCAGGCTCAAGAGTACCTCTACGAAATCTTCTACTAATTGTACTTCATCAAGGATTACATAGTGTGTCTGCCCGTCAGCCTGGATTTTGCTGTCAATAAAGTCCAATAATGTGTCTGGATGGCGTAAGTGCCTGTTTCTACGATTGTCCAATGGCACTTCTATAATGTGATTCTCCTGAACGCCCTGCTCAACAAGGTGCTGGTGAAACAATGTCATCAGCAAAAATGACTTGCCTGATCTGCGAATGCCGGTTACTATTTTAACCATACCATTGCCTTTCGCAGATATTAATTGTTGAAGGTACTTATCACGAGAAATTATCATATAAGGGTATTTTTTTTGTGGCAAACCACATATTTTCTGCCGCAAAGGTACGAATTCTTTTTTGTTATATAATAATCAGACCAGAAAAAACTGTAAATAATTATTGAAAGGAGAATCATTTTAAGAGTTTCAGTTTGTCAAAAGTTACACAAAAGCAAATAAAATTGTCATTTTTCACTCTCAATTCTTAATTTCTTTGTACCTTTGCAAGCAAATTCAGGATATTACTAACTTAAAGTACACAAGACATGGAGAAACTAAGAATTGCTGTTGTCGGGTATGGCAACATCGGGAAGTACACCGTCCAGGCTTTGCAGGCGGCTCCCGACATGGAGATAGCAGGCATTGTGCGTCGTAACGGCTCTGCCGACAAGCCAGCGGAACTGGCTGAGTATAAAGTTGTGAAGGACATCACGGAGCTGGGCAAGGTGGATGTTGCCATCCTCGCTACGCCGACACGTTCCGTCGAGGAGCACGCCCTGAAGTGTCTCGCTCTGGGCATCAACACCGTAGATAGCTTCGACATCCACACCTCCATCCTCGACCTTCGCCGCAGCCTCTCGGCAGCCGCCAAGCAGCACGGCGCCGTGAGCATCATTTCGGCAGGATGGGATCCGGGCAGCGACAGCATCGTCCGCACATTGATGGAGAGCCTTGCCCCCAAGGGACTCACCTACACGAACTTCGGCCCGGGCCGCTCGATGGGACACAGCGTCTGTGTCCGCAGCAAGGCAGGCGTGAAGGATGCGCTCTCGATGACCATTCCTGTGGGCGAAGGCATTCACCGCCGCATGGTGTATGTCGAGTTGGAGGAGGGCGCAAGCCTCGAAGAGGTGACGAAGGCTATCAAGGCTGATCCCTATTTTTCCCACGACGAGACGCACGTCTTCCAAGTGGAGAGCGTGGACGCCCTGAACGATGTCGGTCATGGTGTCAACCTCGTCCGCAAGGGTGTGAGC
The DNA here is from genome assembly GCA_947304115.1 of uncultured Prevotellaceae bacterium. GTDB lineage: Bacteria > Bacteroidota > Bacteroidia > Bacteroidales > Bacteroidaceae > Physcousia. Next base: position 10,845 of record CAMZAE010000028.1, read on the forward strand.
GGCCAGACGCACAACCAGCTCTTCGAGTTCAACATGAAGATCAACAACCCGGCCCTTACCGCTCAGGTGCTCGTCAATGCCGCTCGTGCCACGATGAAGCAGCAGCCAGGCGCCTATACGATGATTGAGATTCCCGTCATCGACTACCTCCCTGGCGACCGCGAACAGATAATCGGACACTTGGTGTAAAGGGTAGTTTTCAACGCCGCGTGGGGAGATTGCAAACGCCGCACGCGGGGATTGTCAACGCCGCACGTGGAAATTGCCAACGCCACGTGCGGCGTTTTTCATGCCCTTACAGTGCCCATATAATTGCCTATGGCATTATTTGTTCACAGAAACCAGTAAATAGTCACATTTTGTTCGCGTAAAGTCGTGAATTTCACAAAAAAGTATTATCTTTGCGACGAAAATGGGGGGTTATGCTCCTAAGTGAAGATGAAGAAACTCCTGATTGAGACATACGGATGCCAGATGAACGTGGCCGACAGCGAAGTCGTGGCCAGTGTGATGGGCATGGCGGGGTATGAAGTGACGGAAAGCCAGGACGAGGCGGACGCCGTGTTCCTGAACACTTGTTCTGTGCGCGACAATGCCGAGCAGAAGATACTTTCGCGGCTCGATTTCTACCATAGCCTGCAGAAGAAGACAGGTCGCCGCATCATTATCGGTGTGCTGGGCTGCATGGCGGAACGTGTCAGGGAGCAGCTTATCGAAGCGCACCATGCCGACCTCGTGGCAGGTCCCGATGCCTATCTCACGCTGCCCGACCTTATTGCACAGGCGGAATGCGGCCACAAGGCCATCAACGTGGAGCTTTCCACCACAGAGACCTACCGCGACATCGTGCCGCAGCGCATCTGCGGGCCGCACATCAGCGGCTTTGTCAGCATCATGCGCGGCTGCAACAACTTCTGCCACTACTGCATCGTGCCCTACACCAGGGGCCGTGAGCGCAGCCGCGACGTGGAGAGCATCCTGCGCGAATGCCGTGACTTGCAGGAGCGCGGGTACAAAGAGGTGACGCTGCTGGGGCAGAATGTGAACTCGTACCAAGCCCCTCTCCACCCCCCCCCCGAGGAGGAAGGCTTTTCCTTCCCGCAGTTATTAAGGGCTGTGGCGCTCGAGGTGCCAGGGATGAGGGTGCGTTTCACGACGTCCCATCCGAAGGATATGAGCGACGAGACGCTCCGTGTCATTGCCGAGGAACCGAACATCTGCCACCATATTCACCTGCCTGTGCAGAGCGGCAGCAACCGCATCCTAAAGCTGATGAACCGCAAATACACAAGGGAATGGTACTTGGAGCGCGTCGAAGCCATCCGTCACATCATTCCCGACTGCGCCATCTCGACGGACATCTTCGTCGGCTACTGTGGCGAGACAGAGGAAGACCACCGGCAAAGCCTCTCGCTCATGCGCGAGGTGGGTTATGACAGCGCCTTCATGTTCAAGTATAGTGAACGTCCGGGCACGTATGCCAGCAAGCACCTCCCCGACGATGTGCCAGAGGATGTGAAGATACGCAGGCTGAACGAAATCATCGCCTTGCAGAACGAACTCTCCGCAGAAGCCAACCGCAAGTGCATCGGAGGACAGTACGATGTCCTCCTTGAAGGCATCAGCAAGCGCAGCAAGGACGAACTCTTCGGCCGCACGGGACAGAACAAAGTGGTCATCGTGCCGCGCGGCAACCTCCGCATAGGGCAGGTAGTGCCTGTCGTTATCACAGAGAGCAGCAGTGCAACGCTCAAAGGACAAATAATAGAATCATAATGAGCCATAAAAGAAAACATAAGGTATTCTGGACCATGCAGGCCCTCACCAGTGCAATCAGCACGAGTTTGTTGCTCATCCTTTTGGGACTGATTGTCTTGCTTTCGCTTACTGCGCGTGTCGTGGCAGACAGTGTCAAAGAAAACCTGACCGTCACCGTTGTGTTCGACGATGATGCCCAGACCGTCGATGCCGTGCACTTGATGGACTCGTTGAACGGTGTGCGCTACATAAGCAGCATAGACTACATCAGCCGCGAGCAAGCACTTCAGGAGCAGATAGAAAGCATGGGCATCGATCCGACAGAATTCCTCGGTGTCAATCCCTTCTCCATATCGATGGAGATAAAGGTGAAGCCAGAGTATTCCTGCAATGACAGCCTGCAGTGGATAAGCGAAGAACTGCGTAGCCAAAAGCTCGTGGCAGACGTCCTTTATCAGAAGGACTTGGTGGAGAGCCTCAACCACAACCTCCACCGGGCCTCGCTCTTCCTGCTCGCCATCGCCCTGCTGCTTGTCGTCATATCGTTGAGCCTCATCAATAATACCGTCCGCCTGAGCGTCTTTAACCATCGCTTTGTGATTCACACCATGAAGCTGGTCGGAGCGAAGTGGAGCTTCATACGTCGTCCGTTCCTTGTACGGGGCTTTTGGCTGGGCGTCATATCGGCATTCATCGCCGACGCAGCTATCTTTGGCGGCATATATTGGGCATCGCGCTACGACAGCGGCGTACTGCAATACATCACACAGGAGAACATGGTTATCACAGGTCTGTCTGTGCTTGTCATAGGACTTGTGCTGACCATCGTCTGCACCTTCTTCTCTGTGACGCACTGCCTGAAGATGCGAGGCTCAGAGCTGTATTAAATGAAGAATAAAAGTGGGAGTTAAAGAAGTTAACTCCCCTAAAAATAAAAAGAATAATAAAATAGTAAATAACATGGCTTTTAGTAAAAAGAACTACATCCTGCTGGCTGTCGGAATGGCAATCGTTATCGTCGGCCTTGTGTTGATGTCTGGCGAGGGAAGTGCAGAAGGCTTCTTTAATCCAGACATTTTCAGTGCCCGTCGCATCAAAGTGGCACCTTTGGTGAGTCTTTTCGGCTTCGTGTTCATCATGTTTGCCATTATGTACAAGCCCAAGGCTAAGAAGCAGGAAAGATAAGGAGGTACAGGTATGACAGCAATAGAGACAATCATCATCGCTATCGTGGAGGGACTAACGGAGTTCCTGCCCGTGTCTTCTACGGGACACATGATTATTACGCAGAACCTGCTGGGCGTTGAGAGCACGCCTTTCGTGAAGGCTTTCACCATCATCATCCAGTTCGGAGCCATCCTTTCTGTCGTATGCCTTTACTGGAACCGCTTCTTCCGTCTGAACCGTAAACCTGTTCCGTATGGCAGTACGCCGTTGCAGGCCTTCCTTCACAAGTGGGACTTCTATTGGAAGCTGCTTGTGGCTTTCGTGCCAGCCATCGTCATCGGCTTCATCGGCAAGATGTCCGGCTTGATTGACCGCTTCCTCGAAAACGTGGAGGTGGTGGCAGTGATGTTGGTCGTGGGCGGTGTCTTCATGCTTTTCTGCGACCGCCTCTTCAACAAGGGCCGCGAGTGGACGGTCTTGACCGAAGGTCGTGCCTTCCGCATCGGTCTGTTCCAGTGTATCGCCATGATACCAGGCGTGTCGCGCTCGATGGCAACCATCGTGGGCGGCATGGCTCAGAAGCTGACGCGCCGGGCAGCAGCCGAGTTCTCGTTCTTCCTTGCTGTTCCCACAATGGCAGCAGCCACCGCTCTGGACATCCTGCAACTGTTCTTTGGCGACGAGGCCGATGCAAGCTGGGCGACAAGTGACAATCTGATGATGCTGGCCTTGGGATGCGTAGTAGCCTTTGTCGTGGCTTTGCTTGCCATGAAGTGGTTCGTCAGCTTCCTCACCAAGTACGGCTTCAAGGCATTCGGCGTCTATCGCATCATCGTGGGCATCATCATCCTTGGCCTCTTGTGGACAGGCCACTCACTCGTAATGGTTGACTGATGGATTTCCTGGAAGGCGAGATACTCTGCTTCGACAAGCCTTTGAAGTGGACAAGCTTCAACCTCGTGGCCAAGATACGCAGGCAACTGTGCCAGCGTCTTGGCGTGCGGAAGCTCAAGGTGGGCCATGCCGGTACGCTCGATCCTTTGGCTACAGGCGTGATGGTCATCTGCACAGGCCATGCCACGAAGCGTATCGACGAACTTCAGGCGCATGTCAAGGAATATGTGGCAACGCTTCAGCTTGGCGCGACGACACCTTGCTTCGACCAGGAAAAGCCTATTGACAAGACTTATCCCACGGAGCACATCACCGAGGCCTTGGTGCGGGAGGCGCTGAAACGCTTCCTCGGACGCATCGAGCAGGTGCCGCCAGCTTTCTCGGCCTGCAAGATAGACGGGAAACGTGCTTACGACCTTGCCCGGAAGGGTCGGGAAGTGGAGCTTAAGCCCAAGGTGCTCGTCATAGATGAGATAGAGCTTCTCGACTTCGACCAGGAGAAGATGCAAGCCACCATCCGCGTGGTTTGCAGCAAAGGTACATACATCCGTGCTCTGGCTCGTGACATCGGACAGGCCCTCGACAGTGGCGCGCACCTCATCGCCCTTCGCCGCACCCGCGTAGGGGACGTGAGGGTTGAGGACTGCATGAAGGTGGAGGACTTCCCGGAATGGCTTAGCCTCACCCCCGACACCTCTCCGAGGCGAGGGGAGGGCAATAGTCAAATCGTAAATAAATTGTAAATTGTTAAATTGTAAATTAAATAGATGAAACTACAACAATTCAAGTACAGGCTTCCAGAGGACCGCATTGCACAAGAACCAACACCTTTCCGCGACGACTGCCGCCTCATGGTCATTCATGCCAAGAAGGGTGTCATAGAGCATCACGAATCCTTCCGCGACGTGCTCAACTACTTCGACGAAAAGGATGTCTTTGTCTTCAACGACACGAAGGTCTTTCCTGCCCGTCTCTACGGCAACAAGGAGAAGACGGGTGCCAAAATCGAGGTGTTCCTGTTGCGTGAGCTTAACAAGGAGATGCGCCTTTGGGACGTTCTGGTCGATCCGGCTCGCAAGATACGCATCGGCAATAAACTCTATTTTGGCGAGGACGAGTCGATGGTGGCCGAGGTCATAGACAACACCACAAGCCGCGGCCGCACCTTACGCTTCCTCTTCGACGGCACACACGACGAGTTCAAGCGTGCCCTCTTTGCCCTTGGCGAGACACCCATCCCGAAGCATATCATCAAGCGCGATGTCCTGCCCGAGGATGCCGAGAACTTCCAGACCATCTTTGCCGAGAAGGAGGGTGCTGTGACGGCTCCGACGGCAGGTTTGCATTTCTCTCCGCAGATGATGAAGATGATGGAGATTAAAGGCATGGACTTCGCTTTTGTCACCCTACATTGCGGCCTCAGTAACTTCCGGGAGATAGATGTGGAGGACTTGACGAAGCACAAGATGGACAGCGAAGAGATGCATGTTGACGAAAAGGCTTGCGAGATTATCAACAAGGCACATCTTGAGCATCATAAAATTGTAGCTGTCGGCACAACTGTCCAGCGTGTGCTTGAGACAGCGGTTTCGACAGACGGCTTGCTCAAAGAGTATCATGGTTGGACGAACCGTTTCATCTTCCCGCCCTATGATTTCCATCTGGCTGATGCCATGATAGCCAATTTCTACATGCCCTACAGTACATTGCTCATGCTGACCAGTGCTTTTGGTGGATACGACCTTATAATGAAGGCGTATAAGGAAGCGCTCCGTTACAACGAGACCGATCCGGACAAGCGTTATCGTTTCGGCATATACGGCGATGCCATGTTGATACTGAATGATTAAAAGCCCCCTCCCAACCTCCCCAAAGGGGGAGGCGTTGTTCCTTTCTTTAGGAAGTAACATAGGAGACAGGGAACAATTGCTGCGACGTGCCATTGCGCTGATTGGCGAGCGTGTCGGTGAGGTGCAACGTGTGTCGTCGTTCATCGAGACAGAGCCTTGGGGCTTTCAGAGCGAGCATCCTTTCCTCAATGCCGCTTGCATGGTGCTGACAACCCTTTCTCCGGAACAGTGCCTTGAGGCGACACAACAAATAGAGCGTGAGCTGGGGCGGACGGAGAAGTCAAGGGACGGCATCTACCACGACAGGCCCATCGACATCGACCTGCTTCTGTACGGCGACCTCAGGCTCTCAACCCCCACACTCACCTTACCGCATCCCCACATGCAGGAGCGCGACTTCGTGATGATACCTTTGCGCGAAATATATGATAATGTCAAACAGTAAATAAAGATATGTACTACATCAGCAAAAGATTGGTGATCTCTGCCAGCCACCATCTTGAGTTATCCTATCCCAGCAAGTGTAGCCAACTGCACGGACACAACTGGACCATTACGGTCCATTGCAAGGCACGCGAGCTTAACAAGGACGGAATGGTCGTTGACTTCAAGCTCATCAAGGAACGTATTGAGTCGCAACTCGACCATGCGAACCTCAACGAGGTGCTTCCCTGTAACCCGACTGCTGAGAACATTGCCAAGTGGATATGCGACCAGTTGCCTGAATGCTACCGTGTTGACGTTCAGGAGAGCGAAGGCAACATGGCAACGTACATGAGTGAAGAATGAGGGTAAACGAGACATTTCTGTCATTGCAGGGCGAAGGATACTTTACTGGCACACCGGCCTTTTTCCTCCGCCTGTCGGGATGCAACCTCAAGTGTCTTTTCTGCGACACGCATCATCAGTCCTTCACGGAGATGAGCGAGGAGGAGATTGTCGAGGAGGCAAGCCGGCATAAGCCCCGCCACATCGTCATCACAGGTGGCGAGCCGGCCTTGCAACTCACCCGGTCTCTCGTTGACAAGCTCCACGAAGCAGGCTTTTTCATACAGGTCGAGACGAACGGTACGCTGCCTCTGCCCGAGGGCATCGACTGGGTGACATGCTCGCCAAAGGCAGCCCCCCTCCAAACCTCCCCCCAAGGAGGGAGGCTTTCCTCTGTTGATGAACTGAAAGTTATCTTTATGGGCGACGGCACCGACCCTGAAGCCTTTGTTTCACCCCTCCTTGGAGGGGGGCTGGTGAGGCTGTTTCTTCAGCCCCTTGACACAGGCGACGAAGAGCGCAATCGCATCATTCTTCGGGACACGATTGCCTATGTCATGCAGCACCCCAAGTGGTCGCTCTCCCTGCAGACACACAAATTGTTAGGCATTAAGTAACCTCAAAGACTTATATAATATGACGACCATTCAAGCCAACGGTAACGATGTGACTATCATCTTTGATGGACGCTTGGATACGGCTACATCGACAGAAGCCAGTGCCAAGATAAATGCCTTTCTCTCAACTCTGAACGCCCAACCCTCAACTGTCTCCCTGACCTGCGATGCTTCGCGTCTGGATTATATCTCAAGCTCTGGCCTTCGTATCCTGCTCACTTTGGCAAAACGCATTGAAGACTTCCGTGTGATTGATGTCCAGCCACAGGTCTATGAGGTGCTTCAAACGACGGGCTTCACAAAGATTATGACCATAGAGCGAGCCATGCGCCGGTTGACCATAGAAGGTTGCAAACTCATTGGCGTTGGAAGTGTGGGGAAGGTTTACCGTTTGGACGGCGACACAATCATAAAGGTGTTTCGCGAAGGCACAACGATGGACGAGGTGCGCCGCGAGATAACCCTCTCGAAGGAAGCTTTCGTGCTGGGAATGCCCACAGCCATCTCGTTTGACGTGGTGAGGGTGGCGCCTTTTTCAGGGACTCCAACAGAGTGCTACGGCTTGATTTATGAACTGCTGGATGCCACGACATTGAGCACATACGTGAAACAGCATCCCAACCAGCTTGACGAATGTGCAAGGAGGTATGCCGACCTCTTTCTCGGATTGCATCAGATTGAAGTCCCGGAGGGAGGGACGGTGCCTTCGGCCATGGAACACGTGCATCAACAGATAGAACATATCCGCCGCTACTTCCCCGAAGAGAGCATAAACATGATGCTCGGCATTGTCAATAGCATCCCGAAGGCAAACCGCCTGCTTCACCTTGACCTGCAAACAAAGAATGCGATGATGCAGGACGACGGACTGATGCTTATTGACATGGGCGAGATAAGTTATGGGCATCCTTTGCTCGACTTGGGACATGCCTATTCAGCGATGGTGAGTCTCATTGGCGACTATGAGAAGATTATTGGTATGCCGAGGGAACTGGGGCTGCAACTGTGGAACCGTGCGATGGATTATTATTTTGAAGGCTTGCCTGCCGACGTCGTCGCAGAGCGAAAGAGGCAGATAGAGGTCGTGTCGTGCGTTAGGAACTTCAGTTGGCTGTCGCTCTCCGACTCCTTCCCCGAACCGGTAATACAGGAATGTAAATCGCTCTTTGACGTGCGCATAGCCAAGCGCTACGATGACATCATGGACGTATGCAAGACCTTTGAAAACTGGACATTATGAAATATAAATTCAGTGTTGCCATTATCGTAACCGTCGCGCTGCTGCTGGAACTTATTTTCATTGTTGAGTACCAGTTCGCACGTCGTGGCATCCGAAAGGATGTCGAGCACAGGGCTGAGACAGAGCTTCGTGTGAAGAACCTTGAGATACAGAAGGTGATTGTGGCGGTGGAAACGGCAATCACCAACACTGTATGGGCTGCGGAACGCTTGTTGGAGCGCCCCGACTCGCTTTATTCTGTGGTGCGGCGCATGGTGGAGCAAAACCCTACCATCGTGGGCGGCGGGTTGATGTTCAAGGCCGACTATTATCCGCAGAAAGGGCATTGGTTCGAGCCTTATGTGGCACTGCGTCCTGACGGCACGATAGAGGAAGCACAGATAGGCAGTGCCTCGCACAACTATCTTGAAGCCGAGTTCTTCCAGAACGGCATCAAGGCTGGGCAGGGGCGCTGGAGCGAGCCTTACTACGACAACGCGGGGGCAAAGATGATGCTCTGCACCTACACCGTTCCCATACACGACAGCAAGGGCGAACCGGTTGCCCTGCTGGGTGCCGATGTCTCGCTGGAATGGCTGTCAAGTGTCATCAACTCCAGCCATATCTATCCCTCCAGTTACAATGTGGTCATCTCGCGTACAGGCATGGTGATGGTGTGCCCCGACGAAAGCCTTGTCATGCGCAGCACCATACAGGAAGTCACCGCAGCCTCTGCCGACACCACCACCCGCCACATCAACCGCCAGCAGATGGAGGGAAAGAGCGGACACGCGGACATCACGGGCATCAATGGCGAGGAAGTCACCGTTTTCTATGCTCCTGTTGATGGAGATACAGGCTGGTCAATGTCTGTCGTTTGCGACAAGAAGGAGATATATGCAGGGTTACGGGAGGCGAGCGCCTATCTGATGCTGCTCATGCTGGCAGGCTTGGCGCTGCTGGGTTATATCATCTACCGCACGGCTCGCAGCGCACGTTCTCTGCAGGAAGCCACGGCTGAGAAAGAGCGCATCGGAAGCGAGTTGCGCATTGCCCGCGGCATACAGGAAAGCATGTTGCCGAAGACCTTCCCGCCCTATCCCGAGCGCGACGACATCGAACTCTTCGCCTCGCTCGTTCCGGCCAAGGAGGTGGGAGGCGACCTTTATGACTTCCACATACGCGACGAGAAGCTTTTCTTCTGCATTGGCGACGTGTCGGGCAAAGGTGTACCCGCTTCGCTTGTCATGGCTGTCACGCGCAGCCTTTTCCGCACCTTGTCAGCGCGCGAGGACAAGCCCGAAACCATTGTCACGGCGATGAACGAGGCGATGGCAGACATGAACGATTCGGATATGTTTGTTACGCTTTTTGTTGGCGTCCTCAATCTGAAGACAGGGCAGCTTCACTATTGCAATGCTGGCCACGAAGCGCCTCTGCTCATCGGCAGGGGCATGGGACTTCTGCCTGTCTCCAACAACATTCCAGTAGGACTGATGCCCGGGTGGAACTACGAAGGCCAGGAGGCGCTTGTCTGTGCAGGCACGACAATTTTTCTCTACACAGACGGCTTGACGGAGGCAGAGAATGGCACCCATGTCCAGTTTGGCAGTCAACGCTTGACAAAAACAGCGCACAAGGCTTTGCATGACGGCATGACATCCCCTGAGAGCATCATTGCACTTCAGACGAATGCCCTGCGTCTGTTTGTGGGCGATGCCAAGCAGAGTGACGATCTCACAATGCTTGCCATCCAATACAAAAATCACTTGTTTTCCTCTTCGAGGGTATAGAAGGAACTGCCGTCGAAGCAGTGCGTGCAGATGCGTTCCTTGGGGAGGCCGATGGCTTTGACAAGCGTTTCGAGCTTTGAGAAACGCAGGGAGTCGAGGTTCAGGCGGCGGGCTATCTCTGCCACCATCCTCTTGTATTCGGGACTGTCCGTGCGGGTGTAAGCCTCCAGGTTCTTGTTGTCGTCGCCCTCGAAGTCCTTGATGATGCGGCGCGTAAGGAGTTCCAGGTCGCTCTTGCTTGCGCTGTAGTTGACGAAGGGGCAGCTATAGACCAGCGGCGGACAGCCGATGCGCATGTGCACCTCCTTGGCTCCCAGGGTGTGAAGCACCTTGGCATTGTCGCGCAACTGTGTACCTCTGACGATGCTGTCGTCACAGAAAAGCACACGCTTTCCCTCCAGGACATCTTTGTTCGGGATGAGCTTCATCTTGGCCACCAGGTTTCGCATCTCCTGATTGCTGGGCGTAAAGGAGCGGGGCCAGGTGGGTGTGTATTTGCTGATGGCGCGCATGTAGGGGCAGCCGTGTCCCTGCGCATAGCCAACCGCCATGCCCACGCCGCTGTCGGGTATGCCGCAGGCACAATCCACCTCCGTCTTGTCCTCCTCGCCCATCACGCGGCCGCATTCGTTTCTCACTATTTCCGTGTTGCGGCCTTCGTAGTTGCTGGTCGGGAAGCCGTAATACACCCACAGGAAGGCGCATATCTGCATACGCGGATTGGCAGGCCTGAGCACCTCCATCTGCTCGGCATCGATGCGGATGATTTCGCCTGGTCCGACGTAGTAGGTTGTCTCGAAGTCGAGATTGGGGAAAGCCGAAGTCTCGCTTGTCACAGCCATGGCACCGTCTTTCTTGCCCACCACAATGGGTGTTCTGCCCCATGAGTCACGGGCTGCGATGATGCCGTTCTCCGTGAGCAACAGCATGGAGCACGAGCCTTTGATGTGCTTGAAGACGATTTCTATGCCATCGACAAAGTCCTTGCCTTTTATAATAAGCAGTGCGACGAGTTCCGTGGGGTTGATTTTGCCGCTGCTGAACTCGCTGAGGTGCCCGCCCTCGTCCAGAAGTTGCTGTGCCAGTTCCTCCTGATTGCCGATTTTTGCTACGGTGACGAGAGCAAAGCGTCCCAGGTGGCTGTTCATCAGCATGGGTTGCGCGTCGGTGTCGCTGATGACGCCGATGCCGGCCTTGCCCACAAACTTGTCCAGTTCAGGCTCGAAACGAGTTCGGAAATAAGTGCTTTCGAGGTTGTGGATGCTGCGTAGGAAGTCGCCATCGTCGCTCAGTGTGGCCATGCCGCCACGTTTTGTGCCAAGATGAGATTGATAGTCTGTGCCGTAGAAAAGGTCGTTAGTGCATCGCTGCTTTTGTACCGTACCGAAAAAGCCACCCATTGTCTTCTTGTTAATTAAGGATGAAGAATTAAGGATGAAGAATTTGCTGCCGCGCTAAGTCTTCATCTAATTCGAGTGCAAAGGTACAACAAATAATTGAAAACACACAGCAGTTTGTGGCACTTTTCAAAGATTTTCTTTCATGTAGGTTCGTTAGGTTGTTGTTCCTGTTGCCATTGTTTTGCTATTTGTCGGCAAAAATACGATTATATTCCGAAGGAAACAAATTATAGTTCTTATTATTTGGTTCAGTCGTTGCGAATGAGCTTGAAGTCGAGTTGTTTGCGGTAGAGGTCGGCGCGGGCGACTTGCACTTTGACGCTATCGCCGAGGTTGTACTGGTGGTGGTAGCGGCGGCCTTTCAGACAGTAGTTCTTCTCGTCGAACTCGTAGTAGTCGCCCTCCAGGTCGCGCAGCGGTATCATGCCCTCGCACTTGTTCTCGTCTATCTCGACATAGAGGCCGAACTCTGTCACGCTGGAAATCGTGCCTTGGAAGGTTTCGCCCAGGTGGTCGCTCATAAACTCCACCTGCTTGTACTTGATGCTTGCCCTTTCTGCCTGTGCCGCAGTCTGCTCCATGTCGCTGCAGTGCTCGCAGTACTCCTCGTACTTTTGCTGGCTGACGTTGCGCCCGCCCTCGGCATAGCGGGTGAGGAGGCGGTGCACCATGAGGTCGGGATAGCGGCGGATGGGCGACGTGAAGTGCGTGTAGTAGTCGAATGCCAGGCCGTAGTGTCCGCAGTTGTAGGTGCTGTACTTTGCCTTCATCATGGCGCGGAGAGTAATCATCTCGATGACGTTCTGTTCGCGCTTGCCCTTGACGTCGTCGAGCAGGCGGTTCAGGTTGCGGCTTATCTCGGTGCGGTTGCCTGTTGTCTTCAGTTTGTGGCCGAACTTCCTGACGAAGTCTGAGAGGTTCAGTAGCTTCTGCGGGTCCGGGTTCTCGTGGATGCGATAGGGCAGCACCTTAGGCTTCACGTTCTTTGGCACCTTGCCGATGCTTTCCGCCACCGTCCTGTTAGCCAGCAGCATGAATTCCTCGATGAGCTTGTTCGCGTCCTTTGCCACCTTGAAATAGACGCTTGTCGGGTGTCCGTCCTTGTCTATGTTGAAGCGCACCTCGCATCGGTCGAAATCGACAGCCCCGTTAGTAAAGCGCTTGGCACGAAGTATCTTTGCCATGCGGTTCAATATAATGAGCGGCTCTGCGAACTCCTCCGCCGGACGAGCTTCTTTGCAGTCTGGTGCGGGCATAGGAGAGGAATCGCCCGGAGCCTTGTAATCTTCCTCGCTTGCCTCGTGATGGTCCTCGAGGACCTTTTGCACCTCTTCGTATGTGAAGCGCCTGTCGCTGCGGATGACCGTGTGTGCCAGCTTCCAGTACTTCACCTCGGCCTTCTCGTTCATGTGGAAGATGACGGAATATGTCAGCTTGTCCTCGTCGGGGCGGAGCGAGCAGATGTAGTTGCAGAGACGTTCCGGCAGCATCGGCACTGTGCGGTCAACGAGATAGACGCTCGTCGCACGTTTGTACGCTTCCTTATCTATAATAGAGTTTTCCGTGACGTAGTGGCTCACATCGGCAATGTGGACGCCCACTTCCCAAAGTCCCTTTTTGATTTCCCGTATGCTGAGTGCGTCATCGTAGTCCTTTGCGTCGTAGGGGTCGATGGTGAAGGTCAGTACGTCGCGCATGTCGAGCCGTCGGGCCACCTCCTCGTCGGTGATGCCTGGCGTGAGCCTTTCGGCGGCTTTCTCCACTTGTGCGGGATAGGTGTAGGGCAGGCCGTACTCCGCGAGGATGGCGTGCATCTCGGCAGTGTTCTCGCCGGTCTTGCCCAGGATGTCAATCACCTTGCCAATCGGGTTCTTGGCCTGGTCGGGCCATTCCACGATGCGCACCACGGCCTTGTCGCCCGTCTTGCCCTTCTTGAGGTTCTCCTTCGGGATGAAGATGTCGTTGGCAAGCGTGCGGTCCTCCGTGAGGAGGTAGGCATAGCTCTTCTGCACCTGCAGTGTGCCCACGAAGGTCTTGTCGCTGCGCTTCACGATTTCTGTGACGGCAGCCTCGCGGACGTGGTGCTTGCGGCGGGCGAAGAGCGTCACTTTCACCGTGTCGCCGTCCATGGCGTGCAGGCTGTTGCGCTCTGCCACCAGGATGGGTTCGCCGCCGTCCTCCGGCTCGAAGGTGTTTTTGCCGTTGGCCTTGCGGCGGAACGTGCCCGTCATCACCTGCGACGGCATGTTCAGCGTGTAGCAGAAGCGCGGCTGCTCCTTGATGAAGTCGTCCATCAAAAGCCCTTCCAGCACGTCCGTCAGCAGCAGTTTGGCTCCGCTCGATGTCAGATGAAACTGTTTGCAGAGGCTCTTCAGGGTGAAGGCCACGGAGGCGTTCTCCTGGAAGAAATCAATGACAATGCGTTCCAAATCGCTCTTTCGCAGCCCGCGGCTGCCGGTTTTCTTCTTTCCCATAGCTTAGTGTTCTTTTCTGCAAAGATACAAAATTATTTGCAATATGCCATAGCCGCCACGTGTTTTTCTTACATGCGGGGCATCGCCTCCTGTGTGCGGGACGACTTGGTTCGTTGCTCATACATGTAAGAGCAATTGCTTATACATGTATGAGCAATTGCTTGTACATGAATGAGTGATTATCCCCTTGTGCGGGAAGAAGAAAAACTTTGGCTTTTCTTTTGTATTTCGCCTGCTTCTTCGTACCTTTGCAGCCGTAAAGAGCAACAACAGAAACAATAAAGGAATGAAATACGCATTAGTAACAGGCGGTTCCCGCGGACTGGGCCGTGCCGTCTGCCTCAAGCTGGCAGCCCAGGGCTTGCCCGTCATCATTAATTATCAGAGCAACGCCGCTGCTGCCCAGGCTGTGAAGGCTGAGATAGAGGATGCCGGCGGAACGGCGGAGTTGATGCCCTTCAATGTGGCGTGCGAGGAAGAAGTGGACCGTGCTTTCGAGGCTTGGACAGCCGCCCATCCCGACGACTACATCGCCTACCTCGTGAACAATGCCGGCATCCGTCGCGACGGCATGATGTTTATGATGCCTACGGAGGACTGGCACGCCGTCTTGCAGACATCGCTCGACGGCTTCTACTACGTCACCCGCCGCTGCCTGCCTGCCATGCTGCGCAGGAAGCACGGCGGCCGCATCGTGAACATGACGTCGCTCTCTGGTCTCAAAGGCTTGCCCGGCCAGACAAACTACAGTGCTGCGAAGGCTGCCCTCATCGGCGCTACCAAGGCCCTCGCCCTCGAAGCAGCGGCTCGCGACGTCACCGTCAATGCCGTAGCACCGGGCTTCATCGAGACCGACATGACGAAGGACCTTCCCGTCGAAGACCTCAAGGCGCAGATACCGGTGGGCCGCTTCGGTCGTCCCGAAGAGGTGGCCGCCCTGGTCGCCTTCCTCCTCTCCGACGCCGCAGCCTACATCACAGGCGAAGTCATTTCCATCAACGGGGGGTTGTACACGTGAAAAAGGAGATAGATGGACTATCTCCTTCTATCTCCTTCTATCTCCTTCTAACTCCTTCTATCTCCATCTATCTCCTTCTATCTCCATCTATCTCCATCTATCTCCTTCTATCTCCTTCTATCAATGTACACAGACATCGACATCCTTTCCCTTTTGCCGCAGCGACCGCCGTTTGTCATGGTCGATAAGCTGACGGACTACAGCGAGACGCAGAGCAGTTGCACCCTGGCCGTGCGCCCGGACAATGTCTTTTGCGAGAAAGGCGAACTTGCGGCGGCGGGCCTCATAGAGCACATCGCACAGACCTGTGCCGCACGGCTCGGCTACTATAATAAATATATCTTGAAGACGGGTGTCCGCCTCGGCTTCATCGGCGAGGTGAAGAACCTCAACATTCTGCGTCTGCCCCGCGTCGGCGAACAGATAGAGACCACCGTCACTGTCGTGCAGGAGATATTCGACGTGACGCTTGTCAGTGCCGAAGTGCGCGTGGGCGCAGAGGTCATTGCCACTACGGGGATGAAAATCGCGCAGGGCGCACAGGGCGCAACAACGGATTAAGAAGTAACCACGGATTAAGCGGATTGAACAGATTAAGGAAGGAAAGAGTTATT
>CAMZAE010000029.1 GCA_947304115.1 uncultured Prevotellaceae bacterium
CCGTTTGCCTTTACCGGCAACCGCTTTGAGTTCCGTGCCGTGGGCAGCGAAGCCAACTGCGCAAGCGCGATGCTGACACTGAATGCTGCTGTGGCAGAGGCTCTTGCAAGCTTCAAGAAGAGGGTTGATGCAAAGATTTCAGAGTACTCCGGAAAAGCCGAATACTCCGATGGAAAGCACTCTGCCAAGTATCACGCCATCATCGATGTGCTGCGCGAGGACATCAAGGCCTGCAAGCCCATCCGCTTCGACGGCAACGGCTACAGCGACGAATGGAAGGCAGAGGCAGCCAAGCGCGGCCTCGACGTAGAGACCTCTTGTCCCGTCATCTTCGAGCGTTACCTCGACAAGGACAGCATCCAGATGTTCGAGAGCATGGGCGTGATGACGAAGAAAGAGCTGGAGGCTCGAAACGAAGTCAAATGGGAGACCTACACGAAGAAGATTCAGATTGAAGCTCGCGTGCTTGGCGACCTCTCGATGAACCACATCATCCCCGTCGCAACCAGCTACCAGAGCCAACTTCTGCGGAATGTAGAGAGGATGCTCGGCGTCTTCCCAGCAGATAAGGCAAAGGAACTGAATGCCCGCAACCTGAAGATAATCGAGGAGATAGCAGAGCGCACCTCTGCCATCGAGACAGGCGTGGAAGAACTCGTCAATGCCCGCAAGGTTGCAAACAAGATTGAGGACGAGCACAAGAAAGCCATCGCCTATCACGACACCATCGCCCCGATGTTCGACAAGATTCGCTATCAGATAGACAAGCTTGAGCTTATCATCGATGATGCCCTGTGGCCCCTGCCCAAGTATCGCGAACTACTGTTCATCCGATAAGTCTGCCAATTCGTAGATAAACGGCCATTTCGCCCTTGGCGATATGAGCCTCTCGCGGTAACTTAGAACTGCTCCAGATAGGCAATGCGGCTCTCGATGCTTGGGTGAGTGCTGAAGAGTTTGCCCATCATGCTTGTGAACCCGCTGGCGAATTCCTGTGGACGGACGATGAAGAGTTGTGCTACGTCCTCACGGTCAACGTCCCCAAGCCCTGTGTCGTTGCTAATCTTACGCAGGGCAGAGGCCAAAGCCAGTGGGTTGCCACATAGCTCGGCGCCGCCCGCATCGGCCATGTACTCGCGCTTGCGGCTGATGGCAAAGCGCGTGAGCAACGTAAAGAAATATGCCACGGCAGCCAGCACAACAGCAACCAGCATGACAACGATGATAGCTGCGCCGCTATTCTTGTTGTCACGACTGCTACGCCTGTTACTGCCATAGAGGAAGGTGTTCCACAAGATGCGTATAGCCAGACTCAGCACAGTGCTCATAATGCCGACGAAGATGATGCTTACGATGAGCAAGCGTGTGTCGCGGTTGCGGATGTGCGTCAATTCGTGCCCGATGACACCTGCCAGTTCGTCGTCGTTGAGGCGTTTGCAGATGCCTGTTGTGACGGTTACGGTGTAGCTCTTCTCGTCGATGCCGCTTGCAAAGGCGTTGAGTTGCGGATCGTCAATGACGTTAATCTTTGGCATCGGCATACCGCAGGTCATCGTCAGGTTCTCCACGATGTTATAGACGCGGGGGTTCTCTTTGCGTTCCAGCGGCCTGGCTCCTGTGGCGCGGCGCACCATGCTGGCATTGGCAAAGTAGGATATCAGGAACCAGATGCACACGACACCCACCACCCATGGCAGTGCCATGAGGAAGGCTTCTCCCGTCGCCACAGCATCAAAGGTCATGGACGAATTCCCATACCCGTCCGCCACCTCCTGCATGTTTATGAACGCCAAGAATGCGTACACCATACCGAGGATGATGCAGGGAAAGAGGAGGAGCAACAACACGCTTTTCATGTTGTTGCGAACCTGTTGCGTATGGATGCCGACGTAGTTCATTAGAACTTAACCTCTGGAGCTTTCTGTACGGCAGCACGCTCTTCCTGTGGAACCTCGAACATCGGCTCCTGATGGAAGCCGAACATGCCGGCGAAGAGCACGGCGGGGAACTTCTGCACACCGTTGTTGAGTTCCTTCGTGGCGCTGTTAAAGTAACGGCGTACTGCAGCCAGCTTGTTCTCAATGTCTGCCAACTCGCTCTGCAGTTGCATGAAGTTCTGGTTGGCCTTCAGGTCGGGATAGGCTTCCACACTGACCTTCAAGCCAGCCAAAGCACTGCTCAGCGCATTTTCGGCCTCTATCTTTTCGTTCAGGGTGCTTGCGCCCATTGCCGCAGTACGGGCAGCCGTCACACGTTCCAGCAGGCCCTTCTCATGTTCGGCGTAGCCCTTCACGGTGTTTACAAGGTTGGGAATGAGGTCATAGCGCTGCTTAAGCTGTACGTCAATGTTGGCGAAGGCGTTCTCACGGTTGTTACGCAGCGTGACGAGGTTATTGTAGATACCGATAACCCAAATGACAAGCAGTACGACGACTGCTATCACGATAATTGTTGTTGTGCTCATCTTTACAATTTACAATTTGACGATTTACAATTTACTATTTAGCTTTTTCTGTTGCAAAAGTACATAAAAAAGACTTAATAAGGGATATGGCAGGTAGCTAATTTGGGAAAGTTTGTGCGTTTTCGCATCTTTTTTGCATCTTTTAGCATTTCCTCGTTGAATTTTAGAAGAAATTGTTCTATATTTGCGGGCTAAAACATAAGGATTAGGGATTAGAGATTAGGGAATAAACATTATGAGACAACTGAAAATCACAAAGAGCATCACCAGTCGCGACAGCGCATCGCTCGACAAGTATCTGCAGGAAATAGGCCGTGAAGCGCTTCTCCCCGTGGAGGAGGAGGTGGAGCTTTCCCAAAAGATACGCAAGGGAGACCGTCGTGCGTTGGACAAGTTGGTGCGAGCCAACCTCCGCTTCGTGGTTAGTGTGGCCAAGCAGTATCAGAACCAAGGGCTTTCCCTGCCAGACCTTATCAACGAAGGTAATGTAGGTCTGATTAAGGCAGCCGAGAAGTTCGACGAGACGCGAGGCTTCAAGTTCATCTCGTATGCTGTCTGGTGGATTCGCCAGACCATCCTTCAGGCCCTTGCCGAGCAGAGCCGTATCGTCCGCCTGCCGCTCAATCAGGTCAGCGCAGTCAACAAGATTACGAAGGCCATGACGAAGTTTGAGCAGGAGTACGAGCGCAAGCCAAGTGCAGAGGAATTGGCAGAGTTGGTCAATGAGTTGCCTGAGAAGATTAACGACTCTTTGCGAGCCAGCGGCCGACATGTCAGTGTGGATGCGCCTTTCATCGAAGGCGAAGAGAACAGCCTGCTGGATGTGATGACCAATCCCGATTCGCCCATGGCCGACAAGGGCTTGGTGAGCGAGAGCCTTTCCACGGAGATTGACCGTGCTTTGGGCGTGCTCAACGAGCGCGAGAAGCAAATCATAGAACGCAGCTTCGGCATCAACAACCAGCCCGAGATGACGCTCGAAGAGATCGGCGAGACCTTCGGCCTTACTCGTGAGCGTGTCCGCCAAATCCGCGAGAAAGCCATCCGCAAGCTTCGCGCAGGCAGCAGGAACAGCCTGCTCCGCTCTTATCTTGGATAAAACGTTTCAATAGAGACACAAATAAAGGGCATCCCAACAGGATGCCCTTTATGTTTTTGTTGTGGAGGATGTCTATCCGAGGGTTTTGATGGCGAAGGCCATGCGGCGGAGGGTTTCGTCCTTGCCGAGGAAGGCTGCCAGTTCGTACATGTCGGGGCCTTGTCCTTCGCCCACGAGACAGATGCGCCAGGCGTTCCAGGGCTTGATGCCAGTCTTCTCTGCCCAGGCATCGACGACAGCCTTTTGACTTTCGACAGAAAAGTCTTCCAAGCCGGCGAGCACATCGGCGAGTTGCTGCATCTCTTTTGCCGTCTCCTCTTTCCAGTTCTTGCGGACAAACTTGTCTTCTGTGTCGAATCCAGATGGAGCCACAAAGAAGAAGCGCGTCAGAGGCCAGAGGTCGCAGGCGAAGCTGATGTTGCGCTTGTGCTTCTGTCCCTGTCCGTCGGTGTATTCGATGACTTTCAGCTTCATCATGCGCACAACTTCCGCTTCTTGCTGGGGCGTTGCCGTGATGCCTTGCTCGCGAAGCACCTTGTCGAAACTCGGCACCCAAGCCTCGTCGGGCTGCTTGAGCAGGTATTGGTGGTTGAACCAAGCCGCTTTGATGTAGTCGAACTTTGCGCCGTTCTTCGAGCATTTGCTGAGGTCGAAGAGACGGACCATCTCGTCGAGGCTCATCACCTCCTGGTCGTTGCCGGGATTCCAGCCGAGCAAGGCAAGGAAGTTGACGACGGCTTCGGGCAGATAACCCTTTTCGCGATAGCCGCTGCTCACCTCTCCGCTCTTCGGATCGTGCCATTCGAGCGGGAAGACGGGGAAGCCGAGCTTGTCGCCGTCGCGCTTGCTGAGCTTGCCGTTGCCGACGGGCTTGAGCAGGAGCGGCAGATGGGCGAAGCGCGGCATGGTGTCCTGCCAGCCGAAAGCCTCGTAGAGGAGTACATGCAGGGGCGCGCTCGGTAGCCATTCCTCGCCTCGGATGACGTGTGTCACTTCCATCAGATGGTCGTCCACGATGTTGGCAAGATGGTAGGTGGGCAGTTCGTCGGCACTCTTGTAAAGCACCTTGTCGTCGAGAATGCTGCTGCCTATGCGCACTTCGCCGCGGATGATGTCATCGACGACTACATCCCTTCCAGGCTCGATGAGGAAGCGGACCACATACTGCTTGCCTTCATTGATGAGGGCATCGACCTCTGCCTTTGTCATTGTCAGCGAGTTGCGCATCTGTAGGCGCGTGCTGGCATCGTATTGGAAATTCTCCACCTCGGCACGCTTGGCATCCAATTCTTCGGGAGTGTCAAAGGCGATGTAGGCCTTGCCCCTGTCCAGAAGCTCGCGCACGTATTTTTTATATATGTCGCGACGCTCGCTCTGACGGTATGGGCCGTGGCTGCCGCCAAAGCTCACGCCCTCGTCGAACTTGATGCCGAGCCAGCGGAAGGACTCGATGATGTATTCCTCAGCTCCAGGCACAAAACGGGTGGAGTCGGTGTCTTCAATGCGAAAAATCAGTTCGCCGCCATGCTGACGGGCGAAGAGGTAGTTGTAGAGAGCTGTACGCACGCCACCGATGTGCAAAGGCCCTGTAGGGCTGGGGGCAAAGCGGACACGCACCTTTCTGGATTCTGTCATAGAAAAAGATAAGAATTAGAAAAGAAGGATTAAGTATTGTTTATTTCGTGCAAAAGTACAAAGAATTTAAGAATTAAAGAAGAAGAATGCAGAATAATTTGTTCCTGTTTTCCGAAAAAGTCTCTTCCGCCGTAGGAGAAAAGTCACGCGGCCAGAAACATTCTTCGTTTTGCGTCGTAATTTGTACGTTTTACGACGTGAATTGCATATTTTACGTCGCAAATTGTACAATTTACGTCGTAAAATGAAGATTTCCGGCCGTGGCGTCTGTTTTCCCGCCCAAGCGGAAAAGAGATTTCCCAATGCAAAACGGATTTTCTTTTGTCTGCGGGCGTGAAATTCAGGTTTTTTATCTATATTTGCAAGCGAAATAACAACGAATGGTGCTTTCATCAACACAAAGTCACGACTATGAGCCGATACAACCATAAGCATTACCTGAGTTTCAGGGCCTACCTCTATCGCATTCTCTTTTCTGTGGTCACGACGGCCATTTTGGTGCTTTTCATGCCGGACGGCAGTGTCTCTACTGTCCATTTCCAGAAAGGAGAGCCATGGGACGATGAGGCGTTCATCGCGCAGGACAGTTTCCCGATTCTCAAGTCTGCCGAGCAGGTGATGCGTGAACAGGACAGCCTCCGACAGTTCTATGAGCCTTATTTCCATCAGGATGAGGACGTGCTGGAGCAGCAGTTGCAAACGCTCAGGGAGGATTTCAATTCCCCTTCCATGCAAGGCACAGCCTATTACTACCTGCCTCATCTCCAGGAGAAGCTCCGGCACATTTACTCGATAGGCATCCTCTCCGGCGAGGAGGCTTCGCGATTCGATGGCGACAAGCCGCGAAAAGTGCGTGTCTATTACGGCAACGAGTCCCGTGTGCGCCCTTTCTCCCAGCTTTTCAGCGAGAAGACGGCCTACGAATATCTTGTGCATGAGGAGGACAGCATCCGCTACAGCCACAGCCGCCTGCACGGGCTTGACCTGATGAAGTACGTCCAGCCCAACCTCGCATACGATGCAGAGAAAAGTGCACAGCAACAGCAGGAGGTGGATGGCCGGCTGGTCCGCACGAAGGGCGTGGTGCTTCAGGGGCAGAAAGTAGTTGACAGAGGACAGATTGTGGACGACGAGGTGATGGGTATCCTGCTTTCCTGGGAACAGCACCAGGTGGAGCACAAGCTCAGCACGCGCGAGAAGGTGTCGCGCATCGGGGGCCGCATCGTCTATGCCGCCATACTGGTTGTCTTGCTGCTCATGTATTTCCAGCAATTCCGCAGCGACTATCTCGACAGCCTACGGACCGTCCTGCTCATTATGAGCTTCTCGCTCATCTTTCCCATCGTCACCTACCAGATAGTGGCACATGCCTGGGCGAGTGTCTATCTGGTGCCTTATTGCGTGCTGCCCATCATGCTACGCATCTTCCTCGACTCGCGCACGGCTTTCCTGACACACATCATTGCAGTGCTGGCATCGTCCGTCGTGCTCACGCAGCCCTTTGTCTTCATCGTCACACAGACAGTGGCAGGCCTTGTCGCCATCTACTCCCTCCGCGAGTTGTCGCAACGCTACGAGCTTTTCCGTGCCGCCGTGCTGGTGACGCTCTCTGCGCTGCTTACCTATCTCTGTCTGGAATTTGTCAGGGGGACTGCCGACGGCAGCATGGACCTGAACCCCGTCCCATACATCCATCTGACGACGGCAGGCGTTCTGTCCATGCTGGCCTACCTCTTGCTCATCCCCATTGAGCACATCTTCGGCTTCACCTCTATTGTCACACTCGTCGAGTTGCAGAACGTCAACAATCCCCTGTTGCGCCGCCTCTCCGAGGAAGCCAACGGCACCTTCAACCATAGTATGCAGGTGGCAAACCTTGCCGCAGAAGTGGCTAATAAAATTGGCGCAAAGGCGCAGCTTGTCCGTACCGGTGCACTCTATCACGACATAGGCAAGCTCGACAACGCCATCTTCTTCACAGAGAACCAGAACGGGCAGAATCCCCATGACGGCCTTTCCTATGAGCGCAGTGCGCAAATCATCATCCAGCACGTAGAGAACGGCTTGCGCCTCGCCGACAAGTACAAGCTGCCTTCGGTCGTCAAGGATTTCATCGCCACGCATCACGGGCGCAGCCTGACGAAATACTTCTATGTCAAGGCAAAGGAAGTCTCACCTCTGGGAGATTTAGAGGGGGACTCTTTCCGTTATCCTGGCCCCAAGCCGCAAACGCTTGAGCAAGCCATCCTGATGATGTCGGACGCAGTGGAAGCGGCATCGCGCAGCCTGCCTGAATACACAGAGGAGAGCATCAATGCGATGGTCGAGAAGATTGTCGGGGCACAGGTCAGCGAAGGCAGCTTCGACGAGTGTGCCATCACTTTCCGCGAGATAGCAGAGGCAAAAGAAGTCTTATGCTCCCGCCTCCGCACCGTCTATCATACCAGAATACAGTATCCCGAATAACTTTTCCTGCGTTTCCCTTTGTGGTTTTGACAAAAAAGCGTAACTTTGCGCTCGATATGATGATGCGCTTGTGGTGGAATTGGTAGACACGCCAGACTTAGGATCTGGTGCCGAGAGGCGTGTAAGTTCGAGTCTTATCAGGCGTACAAGAAAAGCCCCCTCCATGTCTTGCTCTTTGTAGGGCAACAGACGGAGGGGACTAATTATTTGTTTGTTCTTTTATTTCATGCAGCTTTCAATAAACGCCTGCATCTCGGGCCAGTGCTTCTCGATGCTCAGCAGGAGGTGCAACTGGTTGTTGGCGCGGACGAAGTTGTGGTCGGGGTACTGGCACTTCCAGTACTTGTCGCCGCTGAGGTAGTCCCAAAGGAAGCGGACGCACTGCATGTAGGGGAAGAGGGCAGTGGCGTAGGGCAGGTTCTCTATCTCGACGGGCAGGAGGAAGCTGCGTGCGCTCTCCAGATAGCCTTCGGTGAATGCCTTGAAGATGTCCATGCGGAACTGCACCTTGTCCATGTCGGGGCAGTCCTCGGCAACTTCGTTGGCACCTGTGCGCAAGAAGTCGCCGTAGTCGGAGAAGATGAAGTTGGGCATCACGGTGTCGAGGTCGATGACGCAGAGCACGTTGTCCTGCTTGTCGAACATCATGTTGTTGACCTTCGTGTCGCAGTGGCATACGCGCTTGGGCAGTGTTCCCTCGCGCCCCATGCGCTCTGCCTTGCACATTTCTTCGGCACGCTTCTCAATCTCGGCAAGCATGTTCTGCACGCGCTCTTCCTTCACCCTTCCTGCCGGATCGCGCTTAATGACGTCGTGCAATTGTTCGAGGCGGAACTCCATGTTGTGGAAGTCCTTGATGGTCTCGCCCAGTTGCACAGGGATGTCGGCAAGCATGGCCTGGAAGTTGCCGAAGGCACGACCTGCGGCACGACTGCTTTCGGGATTGACGGCTTGCTTTGTGACGGCATTGTCGATGAAGACCATCAGGCGCCAGTACGTGCCGTCGATGACGGTATAAAGTTTGTCGCTTCCCTTTGCCGGTATGAAGCGCAGCACGTGGCGGTCGATGTCGGGCGTTCCCTGTTCTGCAAGCTTCTTGCGGATGTGGGATGTCACGGCGTCGATGTTGCGCATTACCATATCCACGTCCGGGAAGACAACGTGGTTGACACGCTGCAGCACATAGTCTGGCTTGTCCTGCTCTGCTGTCTTTACTTTGTAGGTGTCGTTGATGAGGCCTTCGCCCAGCGGCTTGATTTCGCTGACCGTTCCTTCGTAGGCAAAGCGTCCTACGATGTCGGTTAATTGTTCAATGTTCATGGTGTTTAGTTTGTTGTTGATAATGTTTTGCTTGGCAAAGATATGAAAAAAAGTAGAAAGATGAAAAAGAATGAGGATTTATTTGTATTTTTGCAGATGAATAATAAAGACAGACGACATGAAAAGGTTCTTCTTTTTTTCCTCTCTTACGATTTGTATATTGTCCATTGCTTCTGCACAGCAGGTACAGACACCTACGACGCTCGAAGGCTGGGCAGGCAGGCTTGAGAAGTTTGGCAAGTCCATTCCTCAGGAACAAGTGTTTGTACATCTCGACAACACCTGCTACTTCCTGGGCGATACCATTTACTACAAGGCATACGTCCGTCGCAGCGACACGGGAATGCTGAGCCGCATCAGCGGTGTGCTCTATGCCGAACTGCTGAACCAGGACGGCTACCTCGTGGAGCGTCAGCAACTCGAATTGCAAGGCGGGCAGGCGCATGGCAGCTTTGTCTTGCAGGACACGCTATACGCCGGCTATTACGAGCTAAGAGCCTATACGCGCTGGCAACTCAATTGGGGCATTACGGAACATGCACACAATCATTTCTCCGAGCAATGGTTTTATAACAAGCGCATGGCAAAGGAGTATTACTGCGACTACGAGAAGCTCTACAGCCGTGTCTTCCCTGTCTTCGACAAGCCAAAGGAGCCGGGCGATTTCTACCATGAGATGACGCTTCGTCCGCTTCGCCGCCAGTCGAAGATAGACGAGACATCGCCCAAGCCGAAGCTGCAGCTTTTCCCCGAGGGCGGCAATCTCGTGGCAGGTGTTCCCAACCGTGTCGCCTTTGAAGCGACAAGCAACGAGGGACTGCATCTGGAGGGTAGTGTTAAGGTGACGGAAAACTCCGGAGCGACGGTGGCAGAGGCAGCTATTGAACAAAGAGGCCGAGGCTCCTTTACGTTTACACCGCAGGCGGGCAAGAGCTATACGGCAACCTATACAGGCAAGAAGGGAACAGTGAAGGTACATTTGCCAAGTCCCGAAAAGGACGGATGCGCTGTGCAAGTGATGAATGATGGAGTAGGGAATAGAAGAATAGAGATTAGGGCTACTGGTGCTGCAGCCAGCGAAGAACTCGGCATGACGGTGATGCATGACGGTGTGATGCTCGATTTCCAGACCGTTCCTGCGGGAGCCTCCGCAACGCTCACCCTCGACGAAACGAAGCTGCGGACTGGTGTCTGCCAAGTCACTATATATAATAATGTAGGCCGTGTCTATGCCGACCGTCTGTTCTTCTGCCGCAAGGACGACTTGGCTGCCAGTCACCTCCGCATCAATGGTTTTGGGAAGCAGCCTGTGGAGCCTTTTGCTCCTGTCTGCCTCTCTGTTGAAGGAGGGAAGCCTGGCGCAACGGTCAGCATCTCTGTTTGCGATGCGACGCATTCCGAGTACCTCTACGACAATGGCAACATCCTGACCGAGATGCTTCTTGCCAGCGAGATTCGCGGCTTTGTGGAGAATCCCGGCTATTTCTTCGAGAAAGACGACGAGGAACGAAACCGTGCCCTCGACCTCTTGCTAATGATACAAGGCTGGCGCCGCTATGACTGGCACACGATGGCTATGCCAGGCGCCTTTGTGCTGAACCATAAGCCTGAGCAGACG
This sequence comes from uncultured Prevotellaceae bacterium, assembly GCA_947304115.1. Classification (GTDB taxonomy): domain Bacteria; phylum Bacteroidota; class Bacteroidia; order Bacteroidales; family Bacteroidaceae; genus Physcousia. Next base: position 10,603 of record CAMZAE010000029.1, read on the forward strand.
CCGCTCCTTGTGGGCGAGGTCAACAAGTACATGGCTCGCGAGCAGGAATCGCAGTTCGCCGACAACACTGCCTCTTTGGATGCAGGAACCAAGGCTGTGGATGCTGTCAGCCTGACAGGAGAGGAACAGGATGCCACCAGTGAGGACAACGACACGAATCAATCCACGGACGCGGGCAGTGTGACAGAGGCGCGTGCCAATGTTGAGACAACAGGACGAGACATCCCTGTCCAAAATGACCAACTGGCCCGTCGTATGCAGAAAGAAGGTACACCCAGCAAAGAGCTTCTTGTTCATGCCCGCTTCGCCAAACCTGGTTCCGAGCAAGGCATCGACGGCGAGATGATGACGGAGCAGCATTTCTTCTCCATCCCCTCTCCGCGCTTCTACGAGGGTTGTATCTTCCACCTCGCTGCCAGCGACAGTACCCGGTGGAAGAAAGGTAAGACGCATGTATGGGAGTTACCGAGTACAGATCGCAACGACCGCCTGAACTACCCTGAGTTCTATGTCCGCCTGCGTCCTTTCTTCCCCCGCTTTGTCAAACCTTACGACTGGTATCAGTGTCATCTGGCAGAGGCGCCAAAAGGCTCTGTCATTGCGCCGGACTGGGTGTTGGACGGTTCGCGCCTGCTTGATGAGGTGACTGTTGGTGTCAAACGTGCCCGCCTGGGTAAGTTTGATCCCACAAAGCCTGCATACGTCGTGGATGCTTACGAGGCTTTCAATGAGACTTGCGATGCAGGCTTCTGTCCTGGCGTGTTCTATGGCGGCAACCGCTTTGCACGTGACATCTCACGCACCTACATCGGTGACATGAACCTGTCCAGAGATTATGATTTGGTGCTTCGGTTGGGAGGCAAGATGCAATCCAATATGTCAGCAAATGCAGCGGAACGTACAGACACAGGTGTAAGAGGGATGCCTGTTGAGACTTTCTTTATCCCTGTTGGCGAGATAGAGAAGTACAACCTGCTGAAGAACCTTGGCAAGGTCTATGTCTATACCGATTACAGTCCGCGTCGAGAGGGCAACTCGCTCTACGATGGAGAGGACATCCCGGATGTCTGTGTCGATTTCCACCTCATTGACAATATCGGCACGCAACGCCGCACCTCGCGCGACCGCCGCTACCTCCTGCCTGGCTTCTCTGCTCCAGAGGAGTTCTACCAGCCAGACTACAGCAACAAGCCTTTGCCCGATGTGAAGGACTATCGCCGCACACTTTATTGGAACCCGGACCTCAGGCTCGACGATAACGGCAAGGCCGAGTTCCGCTTCTATGGCAACAGCAAACAGACACATCTTTCCGTCAGAGCCGAGGGCATGGCTAATGATGGCACACTGCTCACAGGAAAGAGCATGCCAGAGGACAGATAAAATGGAAGTTATAGACGTTACATCATTTGATGTCCCAGGACTTGAAGTCTATGGCACACTTACAGAGGCACAGTTGCGCAACAGGCTGGAGTCCGACAAGGGCATCTTCATTGCAGAAAGCCCCAAGGTGATAGGCGTAGCACTCGATGCTGGTCTGGAACCTGTGTCGTTGCTCTGTGAGCGCAAGCATATCGAAGGTGACGCAAAGAGCATCATCGCGCGTTGCCCGGAAGGAATGCCTGTCTATACTGGCAGCCGTGAACTTCTGGCGCAGCTTACGGGCTACACCTTGACGCGGGGCGTGCTCTGTGCCATGCGACGCCCAAAAGCTCTTTCGCCAGAAGAAGTCTGCAGGAATGCACATCGCATTGTTGTCCTTCATGGCGTATGCGACACAACCAATGTCGGTGCCATCTTCCGCTCGGCAGCAGCACTTGGCATGGATGCCGTGCTGATGACGCGCGATTCGTGCGATCCGCTGAACCGCCGTGCGGTCCGTGTCTCAATGGGAAGCGTCTTTCTTGTACCTTGGACGTGGATAGGTAGCCCCCCTCCAACCTCCCCCCGAGGAGGGAGGCTTTCTGCGGCGGAACTCCCCTCCTCATCGGGGGAGGGGGCTGGCGTGCTTCATCATCTGCATCAGCTTGGCTTCACGACTGCTGCTATGGCTTTGCGGCACGACAATGTCAGCATCGACGACACAAGGCTAAAAGCCACCGACCGCCTGGCACTCATCATGGGCACAGAGGGCGACGGCCTGCCCGAAGCAGTCATCAATGCCGCAGACCTTGTTGTGAAGATTCCCATGCATCATGGCGTTGACAGTCTTAACGTCGGCAATGCGGCAGCAATAGCCTTTTGGGAATTGACCAAAGAGGAAATATAAGGGGCGTTTGCATCGTATTTTGTAAATAATGGGGAAAAAAGAGGAGAAAAGGAGTTCTAATTAAAGAAAAGTTTATAACTTTGCAGCCCAGAATAATGTGTTAAGATGTGAGGTTGCTCCTGTAGTTCAACGGATAGAATAGAAGTTTCCTAAACTTTAGATAGGGGTTCGATTCCCCTCGGGAGTACAATTAGGCAGAACAAGGAGGAAAAGAGCGATACATTGACAATGATGTGTTGCTCTTTTATGTATAGTTCAACATGCGGCAAAGGCCTGTGTCTCTCAAATGGTAGAAACACACGAAAGGATGATTATAATAAAGTATAGAGAAATGAGAAAAACTAATTTGTGGGTGCTGTTTGCCGCCTTTGTCTGCGGCATAATGGTGTCGTCCTGCTCTGAGAAGAACACAAAAGTATGCTTGGAGGAAGATTCAAGCCAGTTTGTAACATTGACAGATGTCGTGCCAGACGCTATCATGGAGATACGTTATTACGGTACGTATAATTTTGTAGGGACACGCATTGACGGCTACGAAGAGCCAACGGCGCTTCTGACCCGTGTGGCGGCTGACAGCTTGAAGGCAGTAAGCGATGATGTTGTCAAGCAGGGCTATCGTTTGAAGATTTACGATGCCTATCGTCCGCAGAAAGGCGTGGACCACTTCGTGCGTTGGGCCGCCAACATTCCTGACACGTTGATGAAGCAATACTTCTATCCAGACCTTGACAAGAGTGTGCTTTTCGACCAGGAATATATATATGAGAAGAGCGGCCACACTCGCGGCAGTACCGTTGACCTTACGCTCTTTGATATGGCGGCAGAAAAAGAAGTTGACATGGGAGGAACCTTTGACTGGTTCGGTCCTGAGAGCCATCCTGACTTCTGCGGCAACCCGGAGACAGGGGAATATACGGGCGACAACTCAAACTCTCCGGTAGGGCGTACCATCTCTCCTGAGCAATTTGCCAATCGCATGATTCTTCGTCAGGCGATGCTCCGTCATGGCTTCAAGGCTCTTGACAGCGAGTGGTGGCACTTTACCCTGAAGGACGAACCCTTCCCTGAAACCTATTTTACCTTCCCCGTGAGGCAAATCAAAAGATAAGTACGGCTTGGAGGACTGGGATTGTATTTCCTATTTGACAAAGATGAATTTTCTTTGCTTTAAGCAAAATAGTTCTTGTGTTTCAAAGCCGTTTTCAGATTTTATTCGTACCTTTGCACCAAATTATTAGTAATGAAAATGGAAATAAAGGAAAAGGAATCTGTAGTAGTAAGATTCTCTGGTGATTCCGGCGACGGTATGCAGTTGGCCGGAAACATTTTTTCTACGGTCAGTGCTACCGTAGGCAACAGTATCAGCACGTTTCCCGACTATCCCGCCGACATTCGCGCTCCGCAAGGTTCGCTGACGGGTGTCAGTGGCTTTCAGGTTCATATCGGTGCCGGGCAGGTCTATACGCCGGGCGACCTCTGCGACGTGCTTGTGGCGATGAATGCCGCGGCCCTCAAGACGCAGTACCGCTATGCCAAGCCCGATGCTGCTATCGTCATTGACACCGACAGCTTCGGCCCAAAGGACTTGGAGAAGGCACAGTTCAAGACAGAAGACTATCTCGGTGAGATGGGCATCGATCCGGACAGGGTGATTGCCTGTCCGCTGACGACGATGGTGAAGGATTGCCTGGCAGATAGCGGCATGGACGCCAAGAGTGTTAGCAAGTGCCGCAATATGTTTGCCCTCGGACTTGTCTGCTGGCTCTTCGACCGCGACCTCAACGTCGCCTTCAACTTCCTCAGGGAGAAGTTCGCCAAGAAGCCTGAGATTGCAGAAGCAAACATCAAAGTCATTCAGGCAGGCTATGATTATGGACATAACACGCACAGCAGCGTGGCCAACGTCTATCGCATCGAGACCAAGAACAAGGTGCCCGGCCGCTATATGGACATCACGGGCAACAAGGCTACAGCCTATGGCTTCATCGCCGCAGCAGAGAAGGCCGGTCTGAAGCTCTACCTTGGTTCCTATCCCATCACGCCTGCTACGGATGTCCTGCACGAACTCTCGAAGCACAAGAGCCTCGGCGTGATTACCGTGCAGTGCGAGGACGAGATAGCCGGTTGTGCCAGTGCCGTCGGAGCTTCCTTCGCAGGGGCTTTGGCAGTGACGAGCACCTCCGGTCCCGGCATCTGCCTCAAGAGCGAGGCGATGAACCTGGCGGTCATCATGGAGTTGCCTTTGGTGGTGCTTGATGTGCAGCGTGGCGGTCCTGCCACAGGCCTTCCCACCAAGAGCGAGCAGACCGACCTCTTGCAGGCACTCTTTGGCCGCAATGGTGAAAGCCCCATGCCGGTTGTCGCTGCCGCAAGTCCTACCGACTGCTTCGAGATGGCTTTTGCCGCCAGCAAGATAGCCTTGGAGCACATGACGCCCGTCATCCTGATGACCGACGCCTTCGTAGCCAATGGCTCTGCTGCCTTTAAGCTGCCCGACCTGAAGAATTATCCGGCCATCAATCCGCCATACGTCCCCGAGGAACTCAGAGGTTCTTGGACACCTTATATGCGTAATGAAGAGGGCGTCCGCTATTGGGCTGTGCCTGGTCGTGAGGGCTTCGAGCACATCCTGGGCGGTCTTGAGAAGGACGACAAGACGGGTGCCATCAGCACCAACCCAGAGAACCACGACTTGATGACGCGCAAGCGTCAGGCAAAGATAGATGCCATCCCCGTCCCCGACCTTGAGGTGCTTGGCGACAAGGACGATGCCGAGTTGCTCATTGTGGGCTTCGGCGGCACCTACGGACACCTTCATGCTGCAATGGATGAACTGCGCAGCCAAGGCCACAAGGTGGCGCTTGCACACTTCCGCTACATCAATCCTCTGCCCAAGAACACGGCCGAGGTACTGAGGAAGTACCCGAAGGTCGTGGTGGCCGAACAGAACATGGGCCAGCTTGCAGGCTGGCTCCGCATGAAAGTCGATGGCTTCGTGCCGGCACAATACAATGAGGTCAAGGGCCAACCCTTCAAGACTTCAGAACTCGTTGCCTCGTTCACGAAGTTAGTTAAGAGTTAAGAATTAAGAGTTAAGAAAGAATGTCTCAAGATATATTAATAGACAAACGTTCTTATCTGTTTGCCCTTCGAATAGTGAAAGCATATAAGTATCTGACGAAACAGCAGAATGAATATGTTCTATCCAAGCAGATGCTTCGAAGTGGGACAGCCATAGGAGCTATGATGCGAGAAGCAAAGTTTGCTCAAAGTCGCGCAGACTTTGTCAGCAAAGCATCTATAGCCTTGAAGGAAGCAAACGAGACTCTTTATTGGTTGGAACTCTTACATGATAGTGATTATATTGACAATAAAACATTCAATTCCATTCATACCGAGGCGGATGAGATAACAGCCATCTTAGCCTCTATTGTGAAGTCAACAAAGGAGAATACCGAAAAGTATGATAACGCAAAAGGTATTTTTCTTAATTCTTAACTCTTAACTCTTAATTGAAATGTTTACATCCAGTGATTATAAGAAGGGACAGCCGCGGTGGTGTCCTGGTTGTGGCGACCATTTCTTCCTCGCCAGTCTTCACAAGGCAATGGCCGAGATAGGCGTAGCGCCTTCGCAGACTGCCGTCATCAGCGGCATCGGTTGTTCCAGCCGTTTGCCCCACTATATGGCAACCTATGGCATGAACACCATACACGGTCGCGCCGCTGCGATTGCTACGGGTTGCAAGGTGGCGAACCCCAACCTCGCCGTATGGCAGGTGAGCGGAGACGGCGACGGCCTCGCCATCGGCGGCAACCATTTCATTCACGCCAACCGCAGGAACATCAACCTGAACATGATTCTGCTGAACAACCGCATCTATGGCCTGACGAAAGGCCAGTACAGCCCCACCAGCCCTCGCGGTTTTGTCAGCAAGTCGTCGCCTTACGGCACCGTGGAGGATCCTTTCCGCCCTGCCGAACTTTGCTTCGGTGCACGCGGCCACTTCTTTGCCCGCGCTGTTGCCACCGATGCACCTGGAACCATCGAGGTGCTCAAGGCTGCCTACAACCACAAGGGTGCCAGCGTTTGCGAGATACTGCAGAACTGCGTCATCTTTAATAATGGTACGCACGATGCAGTCTATAGCAAGGAAGGCCGTGCCAAGAATGCCATCTATGTGGAGCACGGGAAACCTCTCATCTTTGGTGAGAACAGGGAGTACGGTATCGTCCAGAAAGGCTTTGGCCTTGAGATAGTGAAGATTGGTGAGAACGGCATCACGGAGAAGGACATCCTTGTCCACGATGCCCACCAAGAGGACAACACCTTGCAGTTGAAGCTTGCCGAAATGGAGTGGCCTGTCGCTCTTGGTGTCATCCGCGACGTGGAGGCTCCCACCTACGACGACTGCGTATGGAGTCAGATAGAGGAAGTCAAAGCAAAGAAGAAATACCACAACTTCGCCGAGTTGCTCGAAACAAACGACATCTGGGAGGTGAAGTAGTAGGGCATAGACATGAAAAGGGCCGGCAACGTCAGTTGCCGGCCCTTTTGTTTTGTCTCCGAAGTAATCCGTTGTCTTGATTTACTTCAGCACGAAGGTGAGTATGGCAGTATAGTTTTGGTCACCTGTGATAGCTGTGTTCAGGGTAAGGGCGATGCTGGAAGGCATGAAGTCCACAGTAAGCTCGCTGTTGATAGACAGGAACTTGTTGCCGAATACTCCCTTGCCTACGGAAAGCTGAAGGTTCTTGTAGTTCTCGTCTGTCCAGTTCCAGTTGCAGACCTCTGTGCCATCGGTGTACTCGATAGAGAACTTGCCGCTCTTTTCGATGGTTATGCCGTTGATGGTCTTGCTAAGCTTATCGACCTCGTCATTATTTAAGGTGGCACGGGCATTTTTGGCAGCCTCTACAAACTCTCCCAGGTTCCCGCCCTCTACCGACTTGGAGAGCGCAATGTCAGTTCCGTCGAACACAAGGTTCATGCTTGTCACCTTCCATGTGCGGGCTACATTGTTGGTTTGCGTGCAAAGTGCAATAGCGTTCTGAATCTTTCCGGCAGGCACATTCGTCCCGTTGAAACTGTATGTCTGGTCTCCGACGGTGACATTGATGTTGATGCCAAGGGTGACATTCCCAAAGGAGCGGCTGACAGCGCCTGTTATGCGGCCGACTTCGTTGCCGCCTTGGTCTGTGATAATCAGAGTGCCGTCGTCTGCTACCGTTACGTTGTAGGGTAGGGTAACATAGGAAACCCCGCTTCCCTTTGTCAATTCAACAATGACTTTGCCGCTTTCGGTAAAGTTGATGGCCGTCAGGCTGGCGCCATTTGAGGTTAGCTGGTTCAGGGGAATCTCGAACAGGGCAGCGTCATTGGCAAATGGTGGCAGCGTAAATACAGGCGTCTCGCCATTTCCATATTGATACTCTTTGTCCTCAGAACTGCATGAGGTGTTGATTGTAGCTGCACAAATGACAGCCATTAATAACAGATACTTTTTCATTTTCTTATGTATTTAGCGTTTTTAACTCTCTAACATTTCAACGTTTAGAAGATTCTTCCGTTGACAGTCAGCTTCAGTACGGGATACACGCGAATCTTCTCGCCGACTTTGATGGCATCCTTCACGTCCTTGTACTTGCTGTTCGTAACCCTGTTCTTGTCCACCTTGTTGTAGCCTGACACATATTCTTCTTTGTAATAGTCAAGGTATTTGACATTCGTCCAGAGTGCGGGAGTTCCCCAGAACTGCACGCCCAAGTCGAAGGTCACGTTGACGCGCTTCTTAGGCACGGCGCGGCCAAAACCAATGCCCACATAGGGCTTGAACCCGTTGACCTTCAGGTCGATGTTGGCTTTGCCCTCTTCATCCGATACTAAGGTGTATTGCTCGAAGATGGAGCCGTTGGTGTTTCCGAGTTCAATGCCGGAATTGCCGCGATAGATGTCGTTCACGATTTGATCTGGGGTATAGGCTGACACAAGTGTGCCTTTGCCGATATACGCACCGACCGTCAGGTGGAAGGAACTCAACTTGAAGGGATAGAAATCGACTAACAGTTTGAAGTTGCCCATCTTGAGCTTGCCTTTCAAGTCTGCCTTGTACACTCCGTCCTCATTGGGAATAAAGATTTTTTGATTGGCTCCGTCAAGGTCGATTGTCGTGGAGTATTTAATTCCCGGCAAGAACGTGTAGCCGGCCCTGATGGCAAGGAATCTGGTCACAGGGGTGGCAACGTCAAAGCCGATACCGTCAAGGCCCACCGAAACGCCGGCACTTAAATGGTTGAACAACTTGTAATCACCGGGAACCAGTTGGGCATGGGCTTGTCCGAGACCAAACAAGGCCATTCCGCAAATCAAGAGTAGTTTCCTCATAGAAGTCTAATTTAAGGTTAATATATTGTTAACAGACGCAAAGATAGGCTAAATAATGTTATTCTCCAAACTTTTTGATGAAAAAATGCCAGAGGCGCGTTTTTCTTCCTGTTTTCTGCCAGTTTCGCCTGTCTGAAGCTTCGGGTGGTCTTTTAACTGGAAAATTTCGGAAAAACCATGACAAAATTTCGCCCTCAAAATGCGATGCTTAGCATCTCGGCGTGCCCTGTTTTTCAACGCCGCGTGGGGCGTTGGCCAACGCCCCACGCGGCGTTGGCAATCTCCCCACGTCGAAATGCCTGCCTCTCCCCGTCGTTTTTGCCCCAAAATTGCGTCCCGTATGATGGCATGCCATGCCATTTTGTTCCTTTTCCACCACCTCGCCCCCAAATACGCCCCTGCAACCGCCTGATTATCAATGCCCATTCGTTTTGAGCCATTTTCTCGGCTTTTCCCTTCCCAAGTGCCACAAAACAAAAAATAAGCCCCTGGAGAGTGCCTGTTTGCGAAAAACCTTGACAAAAACGAAGGAACCTTTCCCCTGTCGCAAAATTCTGAATTCCTCCCCGAAATCCAGTGCATAGCAAGGTGCTTTTCTTTTCGAAAGAAGAAAAAAAAAACGCGGCTGTTAACAAGATTTAACAATGGGGGGGGGGGGTATTTTATTAAAGAATGTGTAACTTTGCATTCGGGTTTAGGTAAAAAACTATATATAATAATAAGAAACAATAACCAATAATTAAAAACAACAACAAAATGAAAAAAGTATTTCTTTCTTTCCTTTTCGTCGCAGCAACATTGACTTGCTGGGCAGACGAGTATTATCTTGTTGGCGACGCCACACCCTGTAGCTGGGTAACGGGCGATGCACGTAAGCCAACTCAAATGATTGAGACAAGCACACCTGGCGTCTATCAGTGGACAGGTCTCCTGAGACACGGCGGCGACGCAGCAGGCAATGGCTTCTACATCTGCACAGCAGTGAGCAATTGGGCGGCCATTTATCCGCAAGAGACGACACCAATCGCCGACACAGGCAGCAGCAGCTACCAGGCAAACACAGAATACAAGTGGAATCCTACGAACACCAACTGGCAGTTCTACACGATTACTCTGAACACGAACAACCAGACCGTGTCTTGGGCAGCAGGCGAGACCTGGATTACTCCCGACGCAGACGGCTTCTACAGCATCGGCAATGCAGCGGACCTGTATTGGTTCTCTCTTGTGGCAATAGGCACCCCGTCATCAAAAGCTAAGCTGACAGCCGACATCGACTACACAGCTTACCCCAAGGGCTTCATTGGCTACGACAGCAACAGATTTGCCGGCACCTTCGACGGACAGGAACACACCATTACCCTCGGCATCAACAACGACATAAAGGGAAGCGGCCTCTTTGGAGTAACCAATGGTGCAACCATCAAGAACCTCGTTATCGATGGTACTATCACGACTGACAAGAAATGGATTGGCGGCATTGGCGGCGTTGCTTATGGCAACAACACCGTCGAAAACATCGTCGTGAAGACTGCCATTTCATTCACCGGCTCAGGCGACGCCACACTCGGTGGCTTCTTCGGTGATATGGAGGCAGCCTCCACCGTCAAGAACTGCGCCTTCTACGGCTCAGTCAATGCTCCTGAAGGCGATAACATCCGCGGTCTGGCAAGCTGGTGCAGCAACAATCCGCAGTTCGTCAACTGCATCATCGCTCCAACGGAAATCATTGCCAACAGCAGCAGCGATTTTGCCAATGGCAGCTATACCAACACAAATTGCGTCAAGGTTGCTGCAAACGATGCAACCCTTGCCAGCGGCGAATTCTGCTACACGATGAACGGCAACCAAAGCGAAATCAACTGGTATCAGACGCTTGACACGGACGCCAAGCCTGTTCCCTTCTCTTCCCACAACCAGGTTTATGCCAACGGACAGTTGAAATGCGACGGCACATCTGCCGGCGGCGACATCATCTATAGCAACTCCTCAACCTCCGCCATTCCTCCCCACACCGACGTGGACGGATGGTGCAGCGTCTGCGGCAACATAGTCGAAAACCATATCACACCTGATGCCGAAGGCTTCTACACTATCGCAACAGGTTCAGACTTGTATTGGTTTGCAGCAATGGCGAAAGAAGTCAACCAGTCGGCAAAGGCAAAGCTGGCCGCCGACATCGACTACACCGCATATCCGCAAGGCTTCATCGGCACAAGCAATCACCAATATGCCGGCACTTTCGATGGTCAGGAGCATACTGTCACCATTGCCCTTGTGAGCGATGCTAAGATACGCGGCCTCTTCGCTTTCATCAACGGGGCAACCATCAAGAACCTTGTTGTGGATGGCAGTATCACGTCTGATTACAATAATATCGGTGGTCTTGGCGGCCAGACAGACGGCAGCAATGCCATTGAGAACGTCATTGTGAAAACTGCCATCAACTATACACCAGCCTCAGGTGATGCCTCCATCGGCGGTTTCTTCCCCTACATCAATAGCGGCAGCACTACGGCCTTCAGCAACTGCGCCTTCTATGGCTCCGTCAATGCTGGCGCATCCATAGGCAACGCAGGTCTGGTAAGTTGGAATAGCGGCACTATCAATGCCACAAACTGTCTCATTGCACCTGCGGTGCTGGAAACAGGCGACAACGGGTTCAGTGACTATGCTCGTCCCGGTGCCACTACGGTCAATAGCTACAAGGTCGATGCAAACGACGCAAGGCTTGCTTCCGGCGAACTCTGCTACCTGCTGAACGGAAGTGCTTGCTACAACGTAAGCTGGACACAGACAATTGGTGCGGACGACCTCCCCGTGCCATTCACCACACAGGGCATCGTGAACCAAATCTCCTCTGCAGGTTATGCCACTCAGTTCATTCCCACTACCGATGTCATCATACCAGCCGGTGTGGAGGCATTCACAGGCCGGGTTGTGGACAATCGCCTCAAGCTCGCTGCCATTCAAGACGCCATCTCAAAGAACGATGCAGTCGTCCTGAGGGGTACAGAGGGCTTCTATAGCTTTGTTCCCACCACAGGAGCCGCTGCTGCAGCACAGAACGACCTCGTGGCAAGCACGACGGCAACAGTAGCCGACGGCACCCAATACATCCTCGCCAACGGAAGCGATGGCTTGGGCTTCTACAAGGCTATAACAAGCTCCACCATACCGGCAGGCAAGGCTTATCTGGAGATTAGCGGCGGCAGCTATGTCAACGGCTTCACCTTCTTCTTCGAGGACGAAGATCCCACGGGCATCAATGAACCCCTCTCTAACTCTCCCTTAAAGGGCGAGGAGATTTACAACCTTGCCGGTCAGCGCATCCAGAAGATGCAAAAGGGCATTAACATCGTGAAGCAAGGCTCGGCAAAAGCCAACGGGAAAAAGGTTTTATTTTAATTAAGAAAAAAGAAGGAGATAGAAGAAGATTCCTCTATCTACGCGGCGAAGCCGCATATCTTCCTCTAACTCCCTCTATCTACATTATAATATATTCACAAGATGAAAAAGACATATCAAATTCCTACCATGAAGGTAGAAGAAGCCCAGGCAGCACAAATGCTTGCAGAGAGCCTGACTATTAACAGTGGCACAACCGTTGACGGCAGTGCAGCACTCACAAAAGAGGACAACGCTTGGAACATCTGGGATGAAGAATAAAAAAAAGTAATTCAAATGCAATCGTTATGAAAAGGATAATTCTTGCATTTCTCTTAGTTGCCCCAGCCACTCTCGGCTGGGCAACTGATTATTATATCGTTGGAGATGCCACACCATGGGGTTGGGTAACAGGTGATGACCGCAACAACACGAAGATGACAGAGACATCATCGGGTTCTGGTATCTATGTCTGGACAGGCCTCCTGAAACATGGTGGCGATGGAAGCGGTAATGGCTTCATTATCTGTACAGATTTGACTAATTGGGCCTGTTATGGCGCTTCTGCAAACCAAACCACAATCGCTGACACGGGTTCCGATACCTACACTTCAAAAGATAATAAGTGGAATCCTACGAACACCGACTGGCAGTACTACACCATCACTCTGAATACAAACACAAGTGTCAAGAAAGTGTATTGGGAAGCTGGCAAGTCTTTTGTGCCCGACGGTGAAGGCTTCTACAACATAGCCGACGGCACAGACCTGTATTGGTTCTCTGTTCTCGTGGAAAAGGTCGATCGGTTTGCAAATGCAAAGCTGACTGCCGACATCGGCTACAATAAAGCCCCGATAGGTACATACGTTAACAACTATGCTGGCTTTTTTGACGGCCAGGAGCATACAGTTACCCTCGACATCACAACCGATCAGAATGCTTCAGGTCTCTTTGGCGCAATTAATGGGGCAACCATCAAAAACCTCGTTGTTGATGGCACCGTCACGACAACTCATAAATGGGTTGGCGGACTTGGCGGACTGTCTTACGGCAACACTACCACCATCGAGAACATTGTTGTGAAGACTGCCATTTCATTCACCGGCTCAGGCGACTACGCCCTTGGGGGCCTCTTCGGTGACATAGAGAATTCCCCCACCGTAAAGAATTGTGCCTTCTACGGCTCTATCAGTGCCGCCAATAATACAACCGTCGGAGGTCTGGTTGGTTGGTGCGGAGCTTCTACTCAATTCACCAACTGTATCGTTGCTGCCGCATCAATCAGTGCTAAATCTCCTGCCAACTATGCCAAAGGTAGTGGATTTAGTACCTCCAATTGCGTCAAAGTTGCTGGAAATGATGCAAAGCTTGCCAGCGGCGAACTCTGCTACACGTTGAACAATGGTGGAGCGAATTGGTATCAGACATTGGCAGGTTCGTCCCCGGATACTCATCCATTACCATTCAACACACATGCAAGTGTATATCGCTATGGAGATCCTTATTATTATACAAATATCGCAAGTATCAATGAATCCACATCCACTGCGACGATTGCCTCTTCAATAGAATTGGCGGAATTTGCCAGATTGGTTAATAATGGGAAAACCACCATGAATGCCAATGTTACAGCCGACATCGACTACACCGAATATCCGCAAGGCTTCATAGGCACAAGCAGTAACAAATATGCAGGCACTTTCAACGGTCGGGAGCATCATATTACTCTTGCTCTTGTGGGCGATGCTAGGATACGCGGCCTTTTCGCATTTATTAACGGGGCTACTATCAGAAACCTTGTTGTGGATGGCAGTATCGAGTCTGATTACAATAATATCGGTGGTCTTGGCGGCCAGGTGGACGGCAGCAGTACTGTCGAGAACGTTGTCGTGAATACTTCTATCAGTTATACAGGATCGGATTCAGATTCTTCTTGCGGCGGTTTCTTCCCCTATGTCAATAACGACCAAACTCTTAACCTCAGGAACTGTGCCTTCTATGGTTCTATCCATACAGGCACAGCTACAGGCAATGCAGGGTTGGTCGGTTGGAATAGTGGCACCATCAACGCTACAAACTGTATCGTTGCACCTGCGGTGCTGGAAACAGGCTCAAACGGATTCGATGACTATGCTCGCTATCATGCATCTACCAGAACCAATTGCTACAGGGTCGAAACAGATGATGCAAGGTTTGCTTCCGGCGAACTCTGCTACCTGCTGAATAATGGTGGAACGAATTGGTATCAGACATTAGGCACAGAAGATATTTATCCTTATCCCTTCGGTACATTGACCGTAGGACGAGGGCAGTGGCTCAGCGACGACTATCTGTATTATAACATTGACGGAAGCGGCAACATCACCATTCCTCAACTGAACCTCAGTGAGAATGACACCAAATATGATGTTCCTGCCAACGTGACAGCCAAGAGCATAAGCATCACCCGCGACATCCCTGCCGGTCAGTGGATAGGCCTTTGCCTACCCTTCGACTATGACATCCCCAGCGGATGGGACGTGCGCGAACTGGCCTATGTGAACGGCACTGGCGACGGCGCCAGCATGATATTCAGATCTGCCACGAGCATCGAGGCAGGAAAGCCCTACCTCATCAAACCCACAAGCCGCGTTGAGACCATCACATTGACTGATACAGACATCCCTGTCATCTCCCAGGCAGATGCGACAGCCGCCAATACAGTATCAGATGCTGGCGTGAACATGATTGGCAACCTCTGTAAGACCGCAATCACAGAAGGCAGCTACTACATCAACACCTCCAGCCTGTTGAAGAAGCTCACCGCAGCGTCTGCCAACCTGAAGGGCTTCCGCGCCTACTTCACAGTGGATGCAGCAGGTGGCGCACCTGTCAAGGCACTCAGCTACGGCTTCGAGGACGACGATGCAACTTCTATAAATGAAGAATTAAGAATGAAGAATGATGAATCAGAGGCTGCT
>CAMZAE010000030.1 GCA_947304115.1 uncultured Prevotellaceae bacterium
GCGCATGAAGGTTCGGGGCAAAGATGCGTGCGTCCTCGAAGATGGTGCGGTCCTGGATGATGGTGTCAGTGCTCTTTGATATCTCAACAACATCGCGAAAGCGCTTGTTGAGGAAATAGACCTGTAGGTTGAAGCTCCAGCGGTTCATGTCCTGATAGAAGTCGTCGAGGTAAGGATTCGTCTCGACTGGCTCGAAGCGCGGCGTCCAGCCGTAACGCTTGACGAGCAACTTGGTAAGGGTGGTCTTGCCGCACCCTATGTTTCCGGCAATGGCGATGTGCATAATATATATGAATTAAAGTGGGAACATGCCGTAGAGCAGTCCGTCGATTTTGTCTGTTATGTCTTTGAAGTCTTTTGGATTGTGCTGGTAGTCTATGTTATCGACCTCGATGGTCAGCACCTTGCCCTTATACTTATTATATATGAAATCCTCGTAGAGGTCGTTCAAGCCCTTGAGGTACTCAAGCTGGATGGCCTGTTCGCAGTTGCGGCCTCGTTTCTGGATGTTGCCAACGAGGTGGGGGATGCTGGCACGCAGGTAAATCATCAGGTCGGGATAGCGCACGATGTTCTTTATGTGGTCGAAGAGTTCCATGAACGTCTCGAAGTCGCGGTCGCTGAGGTTGCCCATGCGCTTGTTGTTGGTGGCGAAGACATACACGCCCTCGTAGATGCTGCGGTCTTGAATGGTGTCCTTGCCTCCCTTCTGCATTTCGAGGATGTCGCGGAAACGTTCCTTGAGGAAGAACACTTCCATCGGGAACGACCATCGCTCGATGTCCTTGTAGTAGTCGTCCAAGTAGGGATTGAACGTCACCTGCTCGTACATCGGCTCCCAGCGGTAGTGCTGGGCGAGCATCTCTGTCAGTGTGGTCTTGCCGCTGCCTATGTTTCCTGCTATCGCGATGTGCATTGTTATTTCTTCTTTAGCATGATGTCCGCCACGGAATATCTGTCGAGGAAGACGCTCTTGTCAACGTGTCCCTTGATGCCATCCACACGGCTTGTGCAACTGTATTGCCAGAGGACGATGGGCACGTCGTCGCACAAGCCAGGGAACTCCTCGGCATAACGCGCCACCATGAAGCGGTAGCCTTTGAACTTACCTGCGAGGTATTTGGCATAGAAGTTGACACCCGTATAGATGATGGGCTTCACCCCGAACATGCGCTCCACGCCATCAAGGAAAGCCTTCAGGGTTCTTTGGAACTGGACAAGCGAGCCTTTGCCGCGTTTCTCGACATCGACAATCGGTATGAGGTCTTGCTCACGAGGGTTGACATTGTCGCGGAAGTTCTCCAATTGTGTCAAAGCACTGGCGTTAGGTCTGAAGAAATGATAGACGCCAACAGGAATGCCCACGCGCTTGGCTCCGTAAAGGTTGCGCAGGTAGAGGTCATCAACGTAGCCCGCTCCCTCGGTAGCCTTGACATAGACAAATGACACGTCCTCTTCGCGAGCCACCTGTTCCCAGTTGATGATGCCTTGATAGTGAGAGACATCGATGCCTTGTCCCTGATTGACGGTATGGCGGATGATTGGACGAAGTTCCCTGACCTGAGGCAGAGGACAATCCGGCAACGGAGCAGGCAACAAAGCGTCGGGTATTGGCAAAGCATATATAGGCTCAACCTGCTTGCCTTTTTTCTTGTCGGCAAAAGCTGTCGTTGCCACAAGAATCAAAAAAAGAAGCAAGACCTTCCGCCCCATCTTCCGTGCCCAATGAATTATTCTTCTCCAAGAAATTCGAACTCGAAGTTTTGGCTCTTTATGCTGGGGTACTGGCTGCGAGAGTCTATGTCTTGACGGTCGCGAAGATGCGCAACAACCTTGTCATAGCACTCCTGCACGCTGTTTGCCCAAACCTTGCATACAAAAGGCGTATCTACATATTTTGACTTCTGCGTCTCAGGAATCAAGATGACACGCTTGAAGATGATCCGGGCCTCGTACCATCCAGGCTGGAGTTTGCTGTAATTGGCCAGTGCCTCCTTCTGGGCCACCTTCTCCATCTTGACCTGACCGGCTCCCTTTGCCTTGAACTCCTCCATGGTGCTTGCCGTCGTCTTGATGGCAATGAAGAAGGAACGTGCATGTACCTTGATGTGCTTGGGGTACATGGCACTACTGGCCATGAACTTTTCCAGTTCGTCTGTCATCTCCTCGGTTATCTCCATGTCATCCAGTGTCGAGAGGAAGTTGACTGCTTCCGCCACGCTATGAACAAGGGCCTCTTCGTCGAAGTATCTGATGTAAAGGTTCATTCTGCAAATACAAAATAAAGGAATTAAAAAACTGTCTTTCCAAAAGCTGTGCAAAATTAAGGAAAAGACATCACATAACGAAATTTTCTTGCCATAAAAACCTGCAACGATGAAGATTTTGACTAATTTTGTGCCGTAAAGCCAAAGCCAGGGAATGAATGCAAAAAAGATTATGAGGGACTGGGCCTTGTTGCTGAGCATGTCCGCCGGCATTTTGGGCTACTTTATCTGTCGCAGTCTGCCGTTCCCGACGGCTGTCAGGGCGGCAATCGCCGAGGGGGTTGACTATGTGCAGCCCACGCTTCTCTTCCTCATGCTGATGCTGACGTTCTGCCGCATCCCGTTGAAAGAAATGCGTTTGCGTGGGTGGCAGTGGTGGCTCCTCGCTTTTCAGGCAGGCATTGCCCTGTTGTTGTGCCTGCTGGACCAAAGGGCTGGAGATGCGACGAGCCGCCTCTTCCTGCAAAGCGCGATGCTGTGCTTCCTCTGCCCCACAGCGACGGCGGCGGCTGTGGTGACGGCCAAGCTGGGCGGCAACGCGGGCACCCTCACGGCCTACACCATGCTCATCAACCTGTGCGCTGCTGTGCTCATCCCCGCCCTCATTCCCGTCGTCAACCCTTCTGGCGGCATTGGATTCTGGCTTTCTTTCTGGATGATTGTCCGCAGGGTGTTCCCCATCCTCATTTGCCCACTGCTGACTGCCTTCATCCTCCGCCGTGCCTTCCCCTCCCTGCCGCGCCTTCTCGCCAGCTATCCCGACCTGCCCTTCCATCTTTGGATAATAGCGCTGGCCATCGCCATTGCCGTCACGACACGCATCGTCGTTCATGTCGAGGTGACACCGTCTGCCTGCTTTGCCATCGCCGCAGGCTCCGCCTTAGCTTGTGCGGCTCAGTTCTTTGTGGGCCGCAAGGTGGGCCGTCATTATGGCGAAGCCGTCAGTGCAGGCCAGGCCTGCGGGCAGAAGAACACCATCCTCGCCATCTGGGTGGGCTACACCTTCCTCAATCCCCTGACAGCACTGGCTGGAGGCCTCTACAGCATCTGGCACAACGTCTATAATGCCTGGCAACTCTACAAGCGCAACCAGCCGAAGCCATAGGCACCTGCGGCAATGGCAAAAAACCGTACTTCAACGTTTTTTCCTGACAAATTGAAAAATAATTGCGCTTTCGTTTGGCAGAAAGAAAGAAATGACGTACCTTTGCACCAGAAAAATTGAGCTATGATTCACAACGCAACCCGCTTCTTCGGATTTTATTATTACTTTTACTTTAGCAGATAAGGTGAAGCGGGTCGTCGTATATATATAAATAAGGTATAACAGATAACAGATATAGAAACATCCCGCTCAGCAATGAAGCGGGATTTTTTGTTAAGATATGAAACGGATAGCAATACAAGGTATAGAGGGCAGTTTCCACGACATTGCCGCCCATCGCTTCTTCGAGGGAGAGGAGGTGGAACTCGTCTGCTGCGACACCTTTGAGGAGATGTTTGCCAGACTCAAGGACTCGCCCGACATGTTAGGGCTTATGGCAATAGAGAACACAATTGCCGGAAGCTTGCTTCATAACTACGAATTGCTGCGCGACAGCGGCATGACGATTGTCGGCGAACATAAGCTCCGCATCAGACACAGCATAATGTGCCTGCCTGACGAAGACTGGGACGATCTCCAGGAAGTGAACTCCCATCCTGTTGCGCTCATGCAATGTCGCAATTTCCTCTCCAAACATCCGAACCTCAAGGTGGTCGAGGTTGCCGATACAGCAGGCGCTGCAGCCGACATCAGCAGGGAAAAAAGACACGGGCACTCTGCCATTTGCCACCGCGACGCTGCCGACATCTACGGCATGAAAGTGTTGCAGGAAGGCATAGAGACAAACAAGCACAACTTCACACGCTTCCTTGTCCTTGCCCAACCTGAGAAGGCTACCGCTATTCGCAGTTCCAGACATATTGACAAGGCCAGCCTCGTCTTCACCCTCCCCCATGAGGAAGGCAGCCTCAGTGCCATCCTCTCTGTCCTCTCCTTCTACAAACTCAATCTTACGAAGATACAGTCATTGCCAATCATTGGACAGGAATGGCAATACATGTTCTACATCGATCTCTCTTTTAGCGACGAGAGGCGCTACAGGCAGGCAGTCAACGCTATCACTCCGCTTACCCGCGAGCTAAAACAACTTGGCATTTATGAAAATGGAAAACAAAGCATTTAACATCACTCCGGCAAACAGACTTGCCGATGTCAACGAATACTACTTCAGCCGCAAACTGAAGGAAGTGGCTGCGATGAACGCACAGGGAAAGGACGTAATCAGCCTTGCAATCGGCAGTCCCGATATGCCACCATCGTCCGAAACCATAGAAACACTCTGTAGGGAAGCACAAAAGCCAACGGCTCACGGCTACCAGCCCACCGTCGGCATTCCCGAACTGCGCTTTGCTATGGCAGGCTTCTACAAACGCTGGTACGGCGTAGAACTCGATGCAAAGACGGAGATACAGCCCCTCATTGGCAGCAAGGAAGGCATCCTGCACGTCACGCTGGCTTTCGTCAATCCAGGGGACGAGGTCTTGGTGCCCAACCCAGGCTATCCTACCTATACAAGCCTCTCCAAGTTGCTGGGAGCAAAGATAGTCAACTATGACCTGCTACCCGATAATGGCTGGCAGCCGGACTTCGACGCGCTGGAGAAGATGGACCTCAGCCACGTGAAACTCTTTTGGACAAACTACCCGAACATGCCGACAGGGGCAAAGGCTCGCAAGGAGACCTACGAGAAGCTCGTCGATTTTGCCTTGCGACATAACATCATTGTGGTCAACGACAATCCTTACAGCTTCATCCTCAACGAGGGAGAACGTTTGTCCATCCTGCAAGTGCCGCGTGCCAAGGAGTGCTGCATCGAGTTCAATTCAATGTCCAAGAGCCATAACATGCCCGGCTGGCGTGTGGGAATGCTTGCCACAAATGCGCAGTTCGTAGGATGGATACTGAAGGTGAAAAGCAACATCGACAGTGGGACGTTCCGCGCCTTGCAGCTTGCGGCAGCCAAAGCCTACGACAATAGCGACCTTTGGCACAGGCAGGCCAACGTTGAAATCTATGCCAAGCGCCGCCGCTATGCAGAGGAAATCATGCAGGTGCTCGACTGCCAGTACGACAAGGAGCAGACAGGCATGTTCCTCTGGGGGCGCATCCCCGACATATATAATAATGTAGAGGAACTCACGGAGCGCGTCCTCCACGAGGCAAGAGTCTTCATCACCCCAGGCTTCATTTTCGGGAGTAACGGCAGCCGCTACATCCGCATCAGCCTCTGTGCCAAGGAAGATAAGTTTGAAGAAGCGCTCCGGCGCATCAAGATGTTATAACGAAACGTCGTTATAACGATATAATGTGATAACAGAATAACGAAAAAGATAAGATAATGGAATTGGATTTACAACCCTTGAACCTGCCAAGCGACCAGGAACGCGCCTTCATCATCGCCGGTCCTTGCAGTGCTGAGACAGAAGAACAAGTAATGACAACAGCCAAGCAACTTGCCGGCAAAGGTTGCCACATCTTCCGAGCCGGAGTGTGGAAACCGCGGACAAAGCCCGGAGGCTTCGAGGGACACGGCGAGCCTGCACTTCCATGGCTGGCAAAGGTCAAGGAGGAGACGGGTATGCTCGTCGCTACGGAGGTGGCAACAGCCAAGCATGTGGAACTGGCTCTCAAGTATGGCATCGACATCCTTTGGGTAGGCGCACGCACTACGGCCAATCCCTTCGCTGTACAGGAAATAGCAGATGCGCTTAAAGGCACTGATGCCACAGTGCTTGTCAAGAATCCTGTCAACCCGGACCTCGAGTTGTGGATAGGCGCGTTGCAGCGCATAAACGGTGCAGGCATACAGAGACTTGGTGCCATCCACAGAGGCTTCAGCAGCTACGAAAAGAAGCTGTACCGCAACGAACCGATGTGGCAGATACCCATCGAACTGAAGCGTCGTCTGCCGGAATTGCCTGTTGTCTGTGATCCGAGCCATATCAGCGGTCGCCGTGACCTGATAGCCCCCCTTTGCCAGCAAGCAATGGACCTTGGCTTCGACGGTCTCATCGTAGAGAGCCACTGCAATCCCGACAAGGCATGGAGCGATGCTTCACAGCAAGTGACACCTGAAGTGCTCGACTTCATCGTTTCGCGCCTCGTGTTCCGTGACACAAAAGAACATACCGACCGGCTCAAAGACCTTCGTCACGAAATAGACGAGTTGGACGACGAACTCATCGAACTTCTTGCCAAACGCATGAAGGTTTGCCGCAACATCGGCGAGTACAAAAAGGAATGCGGCATGACGATTGTCCAGACACGCCGTTACAGCGAGATTCTCGACAAGCGAGGCGCACAAGGCTCGTTGCTTGGCATCGGCAGAGACTGCATCAAGAGCATCTTCGAGAATATCCATGAAGAGAGTGTCCGCCAGCAAATGGAGATAATAAACAAATAAAGAAAGAACGGTCCCCCTCCGTCTCCCTTCCGGGGAGATTTAGAGGGGGCAGCAGATAGCATTATGAGAATTCTTATTTTAGGCGCAGGCAAGATGGGTTCGTTCTTTACGGACGTACTTTCCTTCGACCACGAATGCGCCGTTTATGAGGTTGACGCCCGCAGGATGCGCTTCCTCTATAACACACAGCGTTTCACAACACTCGACGAGATACAGGACTTCAAGCCGGAACTCGTCATCAATGCCGTCACACTGAAATATACGATAGATGTCTTCATGCAAGTCATCCCCTGTTTGCCAACAGATTGCATCATCTCGGACATTGCTTCGGTCAAGACAGGGCTGAAGGACTTCTATGAAGGCACTGGCAGACGTTATGTCTCCACGCACCCGATGTTCGGCCCCACGTTTGCCAACCTCGGTGCACTCTCCTCGGAGAACGCCATCGTCATCAACGAGGGCGACTACATGGGACGTATCTTCTTCCTTGATCTCTACAGACGACTTGGCTTGAATGTCCACGAATACAGCTTCGATGAGCATGATGAGGCAATGGCCTACAGCCTTTCTGTGCCCTTCGTCAGCACTTTTGTGTTCTCTGCCGTGATGAAGCATCAGGACGCGCCTGGCACAACATTCAAGCGGCACTTGAAGATAGCCCGAGGCGTCTTGGGCGAGGACGACACGTTGCTGCGCGAAATACTCTTCAACCCGCGCACCAAGGCGCACGTCGAAGGCATACGTTCCGAACTGAAGGAGTTGATACAGATTATCGACAACCGCGACGAAGAGGCACTCAACGCTTACCTCACAAAAATACGCAACAATATCCGCTAACCCGAAGCACTGGCATTCGCCTCGCGTCCTACGACACATTGCTTGCTTATACATGTAGGAGCAATCGCTTTTACATGTATAAGCAATTGCTCCTACATGTATAAGCAATAAATACGAAGTGGAGCATTTAGCCTATCTCCACTCCGACATGCCTGTGCCGCTCTTGTGCACAAGCTCTATTCGAAGATTAAAGAGAAGCGTACTGTAAGCAGGAATGACATCGGAGGCATTCTCCTTGTAAGCCAACTCCTGGGGGATATAGATGTCCCAGTCGTCACCTTTGACCATGTATTGGACGGCGGTCATAAAACCTTCTACAGTCGTAGTGACAGGCATTGCAATAGGCGCAGCCGTCATCTCGTTGAATTCGCCGTAATAGGTTTGGCTGAAGACTTTCATCTTATCCCTGCTTATAGAATAATTCTCGCCCATAATCCAGCCACGATAGTGAAGACGGACGCTGTCGGTGTAAGCAGGACTCCCCTCGTCTCCTTCTTTATAGCTGTCTTCGCCTCGCTTGTTTATTTTGCAGACGATGTAGTCTGTGGTCGCACCTTGTACATCCTGGCTTTTTAACAATGTCTTGTAGATGCGCCAGTCGCAGAGCTTCTCCCAGTCGTCAGGATGTTGTGCCTTGGCTTCTGCGATGGAAGTCTGGGCAGCATCATAGACTTCGGCAAACCACTGTGCGTTGCGAGCCTGCCAGTCTGGATACAGGTCCTCTTCTGCGCTGTTCTTACAAGAAACGAGAAAGAGCAACGGACATACGAGGAATACTATCAGCCTGTAATTCATCTTTCTTAGAGAAGTTTCTTAAGGAGCGACGTGATGCTCACCTTGTCCTCGATGATGCTACGCAAGTCGCTAATGGCAACACGCTTCTGTTCCATTGTGTCGCGGTCGCGGAGAGTGACGGTGTTGTCCTCAAGCGTCTGCTGGTCAACAGTGACGCAATAGGGACAACCGATAGCGTCCATGCGGCGATAGCGCTTGCCAATCTGGTCCTTCTCTTCGTACTTGCAATTGAAGTGGAAGCGGAGGTCGTTGATGATCTCCTGCGCCTTTTCGGGCATACCGTCCTTCTTTGTCAAGGGGAATACCGCTAGCTTGACAGGAGCGAGTGCTGCGGGCAGATGCAGTACGGTACGTGTCTGACCGTCGGGCAGTTGCTGCTCTTCGTAGCTGTGGCACATGATAGAGAGGAACATGCGGTCCACGCCAATTGAGGTTTCAATGACGTACGGCGTGTAGCTCTCGTTAGTCTCTGGATCGAAGTACTCTATCTTCTTGCCGCTGTACTTGGCGTGCTGCGAAAGGTCGAAGTTGGTTCGGCTGTGTATGCCTTCCACTTCTTTGAAGCCGAATGGCATGTGGAATTCGATGTCCGTTGCGGCGTTGGCATAGTGTGCGAGCTTGTCGTGGTCGTGGAAGCGGTAGTTCTCCGCACCGAAGCCGAGATTCTGATGCCACTTCATACGTGTCTCCTTCCACTTGGCAAACCAGTCAAGTTCCGTTCCGGGCTGGATGAAGAACTGCATCTCCATCTGCTCGAATTCCCTCATACGGAAGATAAATTGGCGAGCAACGATTTCGTTGCGGAACGCCTTGCCTATCTGCGCGATGCCGAAGGGGAGCTTCATACGGCCTGTCTTCTGAACGTTGAGGTAGTTGACGAAGATGCCCTGAGCCGTTTCGGGGCGCAGATAGATGGTGCTTGCACCGTCGGCAGTGCTGCCCATCTCAGTCTTGAACATGAGGTTGAACTGACGGACATCCGTCCAGTTGCGTGTGCCGCTGATGGGGCAGACAATCTCTTCGTCGAGAATAATCTGCTTCATACCCTCAAGGTCGATGCCGCCTGGAGCGTTCATCACTTCCTGATAGCGCTGGTGCAGGTTGTCATATTTCTGCTGGTTCTCAAGAACGCGGGCGTTTGTGGCGCGGAACTGAGCCTCGTCAAACTTGTCGCCGAAGCGTTTCTGCGCCTTCTCTATTTCTTTTTGAATCTTGTCCTCATACTTTGTCATCTGCTCCTCAATCAGGACGTCTGCACGATAACGCTTCTTCGAATCGCGGTTGTCGATGAGGGGGTCGTTGAAGGCGTCCACATGTCCGCTGGCCTTCCAAGTCGTCGGGTGCATGAAGATGGCTGCGTCAATGCCCACGATGTTATCGTGCAGGAGCACCATACTCTGCCACCAATACTGTTTTATGTTATTCTTCAACTCTACGCCGTTCTGCCCGTAGTCATAGACGGCGCCAAGCCCGTCGTAGATATCACTTGATGGGAAAACGAAGCCGTACTCTTTGCAGTGCGACACTATCTTCTTGAAAACATCTTCTTGCTGTGCCATTGCTTTTTTATATAAAGATTATCGGCTGCAAAGATAGTGAAAAATGCCGAAAACGGATACAAATGGCATACATTTTATTATTAAAGATGATGTTAATGCAAAAATTTAACCTCATTTCTTGGCTACAAGCAAAAGATGTTGTAATTTTGCCTTTCGATGAAATAATTATAAGGGCACAACAAAATAAAGGCATAACAAGTATGAGAAAGTTTCTTCCCGCGATATTATTTGCTTCATCTGCTTTGCTATTCATTGGCTGCAGTCTTTCAAAACCACAAGACAACAAGGAGAGTGAACCAGAGAACGAACAGCCTTTTATGGTTGAAGAAGAACTGGAATATACAGAACTGGCAAAGGTGGCGCTGCCTTGCTCCAAAGAGATGCTCTACAACGCATGGAAACAGATAGGTGTCATTGAGGGAGCCAGGAAAAGGATACTTGACTACAAGCAGCATACTCCAACCCTTTTCTTATCGACCGACTTGGATAAAGACGGCAATCCGGAAGTCCTGCTGCGCGGTGAACCGCCATACGCGGCCATATTCTCCTTTGTCAAGGACTCGCTGCATCTCATTACCTGTGTCAATCGTACAGAAGTCGGACTCGGTATCACGCCCGATGGAGCCATCGTGCGCAACAGTTCCGATCATGGCGGCGCGTCTGTTTCCGAGTTCATCCAGTTGAAGGAAAGCCATGTGGTTGCTACAGGGGCAACCCATGAGACATTCGTCATCAAGGACAATGCACTGGTGTCCAACGGAAAGAAATACATGTTGCAAGGCGATTCTGCTATGGTTGAGGTCAGCAAGGACGAATACCTTCAGCTTGCACCGCAACAGGAAGGAACCTATCTCGAAGACATTGACGGTTGGGAAGACTTCAGAAAGCCATAAGATGCTCACCTGCAAAAATCACGTCCCTTATAGAAAATTATACGTCGTAAGACACAATAAATAGGCAATTCACCTCGTTATTAAAGACAGGATGAAAAGACTGCTCTGTATAGGTATGCTCTTTGTGTCCCTTGGAATAAGGGCACAGTTCGATGCAGCATTTACCAACACTTGGGCACTACAGTCCTACTACAATCCTGCAGCGGCAGGGTTGGACAGCAAATTGAACGTAGTGGGTATGTATAGTCTGCAGATGGTGGGCTATGAAGGGGCACCGAAGACAATGGTTATCAATGCCGACATGCCATTGTTCTTCATCGGACCGAAGCATGGTGCCGGTGCCGCTTTCCTTAACGATGCTATTGGAGCCTTCAGCAACAAGAAGGTACAGCTCCAATATGCCTTTCACCAGAAGTTCGCAAAAGGACGTATCAGCATCGGTATCCGACCGGCACTCCTCATGGTGGGCTTCAACGGCTCGGAAATCGAACTCAACGACACAGACGATCCTGCTTTCGCGAATAACGACATCAAAGGTCAGGCTTTCGACCTCGACGTAGGTCTGCGTTACACCTACAAGAAACTGTGGTATGCAGGTATAAGTGCAATGCATCTTCTTGGACCAACAGTCAAGATGGGTGACGACAAACTGCATCAGGTAACGGTCGATCCGTTGTTCCTCGCCCAAGGTGGATATACACTCTCATTCCGTCAGCCGCGCTATAAGCTGGCAATGGATGCAATGTTCCGTACGGACCTTATGAACTGGCGGGGCGACATCAATGCCCGACTCATGTACGACGGCAACAAGCACAAACTCTATGGGGGATTGATGTACAGCCCGACTATCAGTGTCGGTCTGTTGCTCGGCTTCGACTTCCACGGCATAAATATCGGTTATTCCTACGAAGCATACACCAGCGGCGTGGGAGCACTCAACGGAACCCACGAGATACTCATCGGCTACCAGCACGACCTGGATGTCTATAAGAAAGGAAAGAACCTCCACAAGAGCGTCCGGTTGCTCTAAAAGCCCACAAGACATATAAGACACATAAGACCTATACAATAAATAAGATATGAAGATAAGAAATCTGCTTTTAGTTGTTGCAGCGATTGGCTGTATCGCTTTGGCTTCCTGTCTCGGCAGCAATTCTTCGGCAAATGCCGTCGGTGGCGAATTGACAGGTGTCAAAGGCTCTTCCTACTCGGAACCAACGCCCTTCGGAATGGTCCCCATACACAAAGGCTCGCTTAAAATCGGCCTGGAGAAGAACGATACGCTTTGGGGCACAGAGTTCCCCTTGCGCGACATCAGTGTCGATGGCTTCTGGATGGACGAGCATGAAATAAGCAATGCCAAGTATCGTCAATTTGTTTATTGGGTGCGCGACAGCATTATCCGTGAACGTCTTGCCGACCCCGCTTATGGTGGCGACGAAACGTACAAGATAGAGGAAGACAAGGAGGGCAACCCCATCACGCCCCACCTCGACTGGAGCAAATCCATCCCCTGGCGCAAAGCCAATGAGGACGAAGACCGCGCCATCCAAAGCGTCTATACCATCCATCCCATTGATGGCACGAAGATGCTTGATGCCAGCCAGATGAACTATCGCTACGAGATTTACGATTATGTGACCGCTGCGCAACGCAAGTACCGTCTCAACCCTGAAGAGCGCGACCTCAACACCGACCATGCCGTCAACAACGAGCAGGTCATCATCAGCAAGGACACAGCCTGGATTGACGACGACGGACGCATCATCCGCCAGACCATCACACGTCCTTTGTCCGGACCTTGGGATTTCCTCAACACATACATTGTTAATATATATCCCGACACGACTTGTTGGGTGAACGACTTCCGCAATGCCGACAATGAGCGCTACATGAAGCTCTACTTCTCCAATCCCGCCTTCAACGACTATCCTGTGGTGGGTGTCACTTGGGAACAAGCCAATGCTTTCTGTGCATGGCGCACCAATTTCCTGTTGAAAGGCCTGGGCAGCTATGCCCAGCAGATACAGCGCTATCGCCTGCCGAGCGAAGTGGAGTGGGAGTATGCAGCCCGCGGCAAGGAGGGCAATCCCTTCCCTTGGGAAAGCAAAGAGGTCAAGAGCGACAAGGGATGCTACTATGCAAACTTCAAGCCCGACCGCGGCAACTACACACAAGACGGCTCGCTCATCACCAGCAAGTGTGGCATCTTCAGCGCCAACAGCAACGGCCTCTATGACATGGCAGGCAATGTGGCGGAATGGACAAGCACTGTCTATACCGAATCCGGTGTGGAGAGCATGGCCGACATGAACCCTGAGCTTTCCTACAATGCAGCCAAGGAAGATCCTTATCGTCTGAAGAAAAAGTCTGTAAGGGGCGGCTCGTGGAAAGATCCAGAGAGCATGATACGCAGTGCATGGCGTTCCTACGAATACCAGAACCAGCCCCGTTGCTTCGTCGGATTCCGCTGTGTCCGCACTATGGTGAACGACAGGCCGGGCACCAACAAGGCAAGCGGCGGCACTGCCAAGAGCGGCAAGAAGAGTGCAAAGACAACATCCACAGGACAGACGCTCAGCACGCGCAAGACACGCCGCTAAATCTTCCATCAGCTTAACAACCATAATAAAGAAAACTAAAGAAAACAATATAAAGCAATGAATCCCATAGCTAAATTGCAGAAGTGGATGGATGCTCCATCCGGCCAAGTATTTATGAATTACGCCTACAGCTGGGGTGCTGCAGTCGTGGTTTTAGGTGCATTGTTCAAACTGACGCACATTCCTGGAGCCAACGAGATACTGTTCATCAGTATGATAACCGAGGTGTTGGTGTTCTTCATCTCTGGTTTCGAGAAGACTTACGAAAAGACACCTCGCACAGAGGGAGAAGGCACGGCTGTCGGCGGACAGGCTATCGTTGTCGCAGGCGGTGCGCCGCTTCCCGAAGGTGCAGAAGTGCCGGAAGGCCCCATTGTCATTGGCGGAGGCCCTGCTGTTGTCGGTAGCGGTGCAGTGGGTGGAGCCATTGATTCCGAAGCCCTCGCAGCAGGCACGGGCTTGAGTGCCGCCGCAGCCAATCTTGCCGCAGCAGGCCAGGCCGCAGCGCAGGCACAGCTTGCCCTCGAACAGATACAGAACGGTGGTCCTGCCATCGATCCCAACCAGATTAAGGCTACCGACCCTGCCGCTGTCGAAGAGGCTGTCAAGAACTTCGCAGAAGAACTTGCAGAACTCACCGAGGTCTTTGGCCGTGTCAAGAAGCAGGCAGAACGCATGAGCACTGACAGCGACGAGATGGAGAACCTCAACCGCTCCATCACGGGCATTGCCACTGTCTATGAGTTGCAGCTTCGCAACATCAGCAAGCAGGTCAGCACCATCGAGCAAATTGACGAACAGACACGCCGTATGGCACAGCAGATACAGGAACTCAATCAAGTCTATGCCCGCATGATAGGTGCTCTCACCATCAACATGGGCGGAGTGCCTGGCACTGCAGCAGAAAGCGAGAAATAAAGAACCAAGAGTACCAAGAGTATTCAGAATAATCCGATTATTCAGAAAGCAATGCCTATAAAGAAGAAAAGGATATCCCCACGTCAGAAGATGATAAACCTGATGTACCTGGTCCTTTTGGCCATGTTGGCGCTCAATGTGTCAACCGACGTACTCGAAGGTTTCTCTCTTGTGGCAGACGGATTGAAGAAGAGCACCGAGAATGCCACTAAGGTCAATGGCGGTATTTACAGCACCTTTGACCAGCAGATGAAGAACAACCCTGCGAAGGTTAAGGAATGGTACGAGAAGGCACAGTATGTGCGTGGCATGAGCGACTCGCTCTTTAATCTGGCAGAGGACCTCAAGGAGGCTATCGTCCGTAAGAGCGACGGCAAGAATGCCGACGTCAACAACATTCGCAATCGCGAGGACCTGGAAGCCAGCACTCAGGTGATGTTGGCACCGGGGACAGGGCGCGGCAAGGAACTCTATGAGGCTATCAATCGTTACCGTGAACGTATCGTGCGTATGGTGACGGACAAGGAGAAGAAGGACATTATCGCCAGTAACCTCAGTACAGAAGTGCCTTCCAAGGCAAAGATTCTCGGCAAGAACTGGCAGGAGTATTCCTTCGA
Source organism: uncultured Prevotellaceae bacterium (assembly GCA_947304115.1). Taxonomy (GTDB): domain Bacteria; phylum Bacteroidota; class Bacteroidia; order Bacteroidales; family Bacteroidaceae; genus Physcousia. The sequence continues at coordinate 14,998 of CAMZAE010000030.1, forward strand.
GAACATGCCTACAGCGGCTGCCGTGACTCTGCTCACCAAGTTGCAGAACGACGTGCGTACTGCCGAAGGCGAAGTGCTGCACACCCTTATCAGCAACATCGACATCAAGGACGTCCGCGTCAACGAGATTGATGCCTATGTCATCCCCAATGCACAGACAGTGGTGCAGGGTGGACGCTTCAGCGCAAGGATTCTTATGGCAGCCGTCGATACCACGCGCCGCCCGACCATCTACATTGGCGGACAGCAGATAAAGAACGACAAAGGCTACTACGAGACGCTCTGCACAAAGACCGGCGACTTCACGTTCAGCGGCTACATCGAGATGCTGAACGGTTCTGGAGAAAAGATACGCCGCGACTTCTCGCAGAAGTACAGCGTCGTGGCTCCCAGCGCAACCGTAAGCGCAGACATTATGAACGTGCTCTATGCAGGCTACGACAACCCGATGAGTGTCTCCGTTCCAGGCATACCCAGCAGCAAGCTCCGCGTGAGCATGACGGGTGGCAGCCTCGAGCAGAAAGGCGAAGGCAAATACAATGCCCGCCCGACCACACCAGGCACAGAAGCCGTCATCACCGTCTCTGCCGAAAGTGAAGGCCGCCAGCAGGAGATGGGCAAGTTCACATTCCGTGTACGCAAACTGCCTGATCCGACAGCCTTTATCGCCTACGCTGCTGAAGGTGGCGGCGAGAACCACTTCAAAGGCGGCTCCCTTTCAAAGCAGATACTTATGGGCACAGAGGGCATTGGCGCTGCTATCGACGACGGATTGCTCAACATCGCCTTCCGCGTGAACAGCTTCGAGACCGTCTTCTATGATGCAATGGGCAACGCCGTACCCTACAAGAGCAACGGTGCAAACTTCTCCGACCAGCAGAAGGCGCAGATGCGCGGCTTGGCTCGCAACAAACGGTTCTACATCACAGACATTCACGCAACAGGTCCCGACGGCATAGAGCGCACGCTGGACGGAGCCATGCAGGTCATCATCAAGTAAAAAGCCCCCTCCCCATCCCTCCCCCAAGGAGGAGGGAGAACAATAATTATGAATTAAGAATTAAGAATTATGAATTATATGAAGCGCATAATCATTCTTCTCTTGCTCCTTGCTCCTTGCTCCTTGCACCAGATAATGGCACAACCGGCAAAGCGTCGTGTCGTCACGCCTGCGGCAGCCGAGCAGACAGCAAAAACCACAGCCACAGACCGTGCATCGCTCATGTTCCCTACGACAGCCGCCATGCCGGAAGATGTCGTTTGGAAACGCGACATCTATCGTCAACTCGAATTGACGAATGACAAGAACGCCCCGATGTACTATCCCGTGGAGCCGATGGGCAAGCAGGTGAACCTCTTCACCTATCTGTTCCGCCTCATCCTCACCGGACGTGTGACGGCCTATACCTATAAGCTTGACGGCAATGAGTCGTTTGACGAGAAGGACAAGCTTGCCGTAAAGGACATGCTGGAACGCTACGGCATCTACTACGAAGAGAACAACGGCAGGCTGACCGTTGCCGACAGCGACGTGCCCAGTGCCGAGGCCACGCGCTACTACCTCAAGGAGAGCATCTATATGGACCAGCGCACAGGCACCTTCCGCGCCAAGGTCACAGCCCTTTGTCCCATCCTCATGCGCGGCGCGGACGAGTTCAGCACCGACGCCACGCCCTATCCCCTCTTTTGGGTGAACTACGACGACGTGGCCCCCTGGCTCGCCAAGCTTCCTATGATGCCCAGCAACCTGAACAACGTCACCAACATGACGGCTGACGACTTCTTTGCCATGAACCGCTACGAGGGCAAAATTTACAAGACCAACAACATGCAGGGTAAGGTGCTCGCCAACTACTGCCCCACAGACAGCGACATGGTGGCAGAGCAAAAACGCATTGAGAAACAGATAAGCGACTTCGAGAAGAACGTCTGGGGCAATGGCTTCCTGGCTGACACGACAAAAAAGGACAGCCTTGATGCCCAGATGGCAGCCAAGGAGGAGAAGTCTGGAAAGGGCTTGCTGTTTGGCCGCAAAAAGGCTGGCGAAAAGAGTGGTACGGCAAGCGCCAAAAGCACAGGCAGTGCCAAGAGCGGCAATGCCGCCGCCACAAAAAAGGAGAAGAGCGCAGCTCCTGCCAACGCTTCTCCCCGCGTCAGTGCCCGCCGCCAAAGAAGATAGTTTTGTCCGGACGGATTTAATCCCATTGTGGCAGATTAGCAAAGCCATCAGACGTTGCTAATCTGCCATTCTTTTTACCCTAAAAACTTGCATAGAATTGTTTGCTCATACATGTACAAGCAATTGCTTATTCATGTATGAGCAATTGCTTGTACATGTATGAGCAATCCATTCACCATGGCATTGGCGAAACCAGACACTGGATTGGTTAGCATCGCCCAATTATGGGAGTCGCAATGGCGAACACATTCAATGTTGGTAGTACAACAAAGAGGGTTGGTGTTGACGGCGAGTTCCACTCCGCAGCAGGTCATCCTTTTGCAGACGGCACATTCCGTCAGAAGCCATTGGAGTTTGGCAATCATACAAGTGAGTCTGCTTTTCAGACTAAAGTCCTTTTCTTGAAAGGCGATGGCGACCAAAAAGGCAATTATGCAATTCGTGCTGGCAATACAGCATCAGAAGGCGTCGGAACGTGGGGAGGCGATTGCTCAGATACATTCTGGGACATTGCAGAGGTTGATGGCGTTGCACACATGGGTTCAATTAAAAATGTCGCCAAATACATTTGGCGATTTGCCACCACAGACGGTACACCACTCGTCACATCCCCGCTGCAACTTGCCAATGACAAGGTCTATACCGTGAGGACGTCTCGCGGCTATATGACGCTGAGCAATGACTTGAGCGAAGTTGTATCAAGCAATGCAAGTGCCAATCCAAGTGCCAATCCAAGTGCCAATGCTGATACCAAATACCGCAAGTGGGGCATTCTGGACATAGACGGCCTGTATTATTTCTACAATAAGGAAACAAAGAAATTCTGGCACGCCAGCTACTCTGGTTGGAAAACTGGTGGGAGCAATTATAGCAAAACCAAGCTGGTCTCTGACCGTGGCACTGCTCTTGAAGTTCTGAAAGATGGTGATGGCAACAACGAAGGCTCAAAAATCAGGTTCAGCCCTCCTGGACTGGGAAATGCTTATGTCAATATAGATAACACAAATTATAAGGTTGCTTTACTGTGCTGGGCCAATTCAAATGACCCAGATGCAAACGGCTTTAGTGTTGAGGAAGTTGAGGGGGAAACCTTGAATACAGCGGAAGCCCTCAGCGTCTTCAATGGTCCTGCAACCTTCTTCAACGAGGCGAAGGTCTATCAAATCACGGCAAAAAGAACTGCAGGCTATCCCCTTACCGTGAATGCTGGCGGAACGGCATTGGTCGGCAGCGGCACAGGTGACTATGGCAACACAACAGCCTTGACAGAAGAAAAGTTGTTTACAATCAGCAAACGCAACGGCCATTACCGCTTGCGCAACCTGCGTACAGGCATGTATCTCTCCACGTCCGGTTCGTTTACAAACATTACCGGCGACATCGCCTCCGTCGATTTCTTTGACACAGATGAAGCAGAGTATCCATATCAGTTCTATGTTGTGCAAACAGGCCGAGGCTTCAACACACAGGCAACCCAACTTGTTGAAGTCCTTGATCCTACGAGTAACTGGTATCAGGCTCACGATGCAAACCAATATAAGATAGCAGAAGTTGGCAACTACGAGGAATATCTGCCTTTCACCGTGTCTGCTGATTACGAGCACGCTCATTGGTACAATCTCAAAAGGGGCATAAAATACCGTTATATGGCATGGGAAGACAGAGAGCCATACCACTTGCACGATGCAGAATATCCGGCAGAGCCATCTGAATGGAACGACTCTGAGTTTGATGCCACACCCATCGTCCGTGCCAGCGATGCCTTCCAGTGGGCATTCATCGGCAACCTCCACGACGGCTACCAAATCATCAACAAACACAAAGGCGCTGATTATGGCCTGACGGTTGGCGAGGTGGCTCCTGGTGCCTCAGGAGGCGAGGCTGCAAACACAGTGTTGAGAACCAGCTCTGACAGATGGAACCTTCACTTCTCGAATAATCGCCTCTATGCAGACGCACTTAATTCATTCAGCTTCAGCAAACTCGGCACAAACTATTATATGAATGTAAATGGCGCAGGCGGCGACGGTTGGCTTCAGAGTTGGAACAGCACAGGTGCCCGCAACGATGGCAATTCCTGCACATGGATTGAGGCTGTTCCCGATGCAGAAGTCACTCTCAAAGCCGGAGGCGATGACTATTGCTACGCTACGTTCTGCCTGCCTTACGAGGTGACAGTAAGCAGAGCTACGGCTTACACCATCGATGGCGACGAAGACCTCACTGACGGCTACGCACACCTCACCCCATTGGAAGGTGGCGTGATTCCTGCCGGCACACCTGTTGTGCTGCGAGGCGAAGGCAGTGTTGCCACTTTGACCTACAACTGCGGCAACTATAGCCTTGCTCCCCTGACATCAACCAAGTTGACAGGTACATTCAAACCTACAACAATAGCTTCCAGTGATTATGTGCTCAGCAAGGGGAATAATAGTATTGGCTTCTATCATTGGAGTCAGGATAAGCTGTCTGCAAATAAAGCATATCTTACATCAGCCAATGCTGCGTCCATCAAGGGCTTTGCCTTCGACTTCAGTGACGATGCAACCGGCATCGCCTCTCCCCTCGGAGAGACAGGAGAGGGGGCAGCTATCTACAACCTCGCCGGTCAGCGTCTGGGCAAGATGCAAAAGGGCATTAACATCGTAAACGGGAAAAAGGTTTTATTTTAATTAAGAAGATAAAAGGAGACAGAAGAAGATAGAAGACAACACCAAAGGACATTGATATCAAGCATCCCCAACATTCGTCCTCTATCTACGCGGCGAAGCCGCATATCTTCCTCTAACTCCCTCTATCTACAAAATAATAATATATTCACAAGATGAAAAAGACATATATCATACCCGCAATGAATGCGGAGAAAGCTTCTGTTTCAAACATGATAGCAGTCTCCCTTGCCATAGATGAAACGACGGCGGACGATGCCTTCGTCAAGGAAGCCGGCGACTGGTCCATCTGGAACGACGAAGAATAAAGCAAACAAGTAAATAAACGACAAAAGCCGCTTCATCCATTCGGACGAAGCGGCTTTTGTTGTCTCCCTCCTCCTCGGGGGAGGGATGGGGAGGGGGCTGTTTACATCATGCCGCCCATGCCTGGGGCACCGCCCATAGGCATTTCGGGCTTGTCTTCCTTAGCCTCGCAGATGACGCATTCTGTGGTGAGGAACATGCCGGCGATGCTGGCTGCGTTCTCCAGAGCCACACGTGCAACCTTGGCAGGATCGATGATGCCAGCCTTGCGCAGGTCTTCGTAGCGGTCGGCACGGGCATTGTAGCCGTAGTCGCCCTTCTCGTTCTTCACGTTGTTCACAACGACACTGCCTTCCAGTCCTGCGTTCTCGACAATCTGGCGCAGAGGCTCCTCAATGGCACGCTCCACGATACGGATGCCTGTGCTCTCGTCGGCATTCTCGCCCTTCATGCCCTCCAAAGCTTTGGTGGCACGGATGTAGGCAACACCGCCGCCAGGGATGATACCCTCTTCGATGGCTGCACGGGTAGCGCACAGAGCATCATCGACGCGATCCTTCTTCTCCTTCATCTCGACCTCGCTGGGAGCACCTACATAAAGCACTGCCACACCACCGCTGAGTTTAGCCAGACGTTCCTGCAGCTTCTCCTTGTCGTAGTCGCTGGTGGAGTTGCTAATCTCGTTCTTAATCTGGTTGATGCGGTCCTGGATGAGTTCCTTCTGACCACGACCGTTGACGATGGTGGTGTTGTCCTTGCTGACTGTCACCTTGTCGCAGGAGCCAAGCATGTCGATGGTTGCCTGCTCCAGCTTGAGGCCAGTGTCCTCGCTGATGACGAGGCCGCCCGTGAGGATGGCGATGTCTTGCAGCATAGCTTTCCTGCGGTCGCCGAAGCCAGGAGCCTTCACAGCACAAATCTTCAACTGGGTGCGCAGGCGGTTCACTACAAGCGTCGTGAGAGCCTCGCTGTCCACGTCTTCTGCAATGACGAGCAGAGGACGGCCGCTCTGTACGGCTGGCTCCAGGATGGGCAGGAAGTCCTTGAGGTTGCTAATCTTCTTGTCGTAGATGAGGATATAGGGGTTCTCCATCACGCACTCCATCTTCTCCGTGTCGGTCACGAAGTAAGAGCTGAGGTAGCCACGGTCGAACTGCATACCTTCGACAACGCCAATGGTAGTGTCGCGGCCCTTAGCCTCTTCGATGGTGATGACGCCGTCCTTGCTGACCTTCTGCATGGCATCGGCCAGGAGCTTGCCAATCTCAGGATCGTTGTTGGCACTGACGGTAGCCACCTGCTCAATCTTCTGATAGTCGGAAGCCACAGGCTCTGACTGCTTCTTGATGCTCTCCACGACAGTAGCGACAGCCTTGTCAATGCCGCGCTTCAAGTCCATTGGGTTTGCACCTGCTGCCACGTTCTTCAAGCCTTCGCGCACGATGGCCTGAGCCAGTACGGTAGCCGTTGTTGTGCCGTCGCCAGCGTCGTCGCCAGTCTTGCTGGCCACGCTCTTAACGAGCTGAGCACCTGCGTTCTGGAAGGGATCAGCAAGCTCCACTTCCTTTGCCACTGTGACACCGTCCTTCGTAATTTGAGGCGCACCGAACTTCTTTTCGAGGATGACGTTGCGGCCCTTCGGACCAAGTGTCACCTTAACTGCATTTGCCAACTGGTCAACGCCCTGCTTCATCTGCTCGCGGGCGTCAATGTTGAATTTAATATCTTTTGCCATTTTATTTAATTCTTAATTCATAATTCATAATTCACAATTAAAGCTGCGAAGAATGAGTTATGATGGTTAAACATTCATTTCAAATGTCAATTGTCAATTCGTAATTCAATATCATCTTTTGCCTCTGTTCTGGGCGTAGCCTAATTATGAATTATGAATTGATAATTATGAATTAACTCAAGATTGCCACTACGTCACTCTGACGCATGATGAGATACTTCTTGCCCTCAATCTCGACCTCCGTGCCGGCGTACTTGCCATAGAGCACTTGGTCGCCCTGCTTGAGGACCATCTCTTCGTCCTTCGTGCCGTTACCAACGGCGATAACCGTGCCCTTCAAGGGCTTTTCCTTTGCGGTATCGGGGATGATGATGCCGCCTACTGTCTTTGTCTCTGCAGGTGCGGGCTCAATAAGCACGCGGTCTGCCAATGGTTTTACGTTCATTGCTTTATTTAGTTTATTGGTTAAACATTCCTCTTATGCACATACAAAGTGCGTGCCAAATAATCTGATAGCGTAGTGTTATCTGTCACGACTGACAAAACGTGTCACGATTAAGGCAATCAGCATCAAGGCCAATAATGCCAAAGCGCCGTAGGCAATGGCTTCGGTGATGTGCACGGTCTGGGGGTCGAAGGTCATTATGACCTCGTGTTCGCCGGCAGGCACCTTGATGGCACGCAAGACATAGTTGGCACGGACGATGTCTGTCGGCTCTCCGTCGATGGTGCAGGTCCAGCCAGGATAGTAGATTTCGCTGAAGACAACGACGCCTCCCTGCTGGCTGCTTACCTTGTAGGCAAGGCGGTTGGCTTCGTAGCTGGTCAGCTCAACAGTTGGCGTGGCTGTTGTGTCTGTCTGCAAAGCCTCGTTGCCGAGGATGTTCTCGAATTGCTTATCGACTACTGCAACCTTCCGGAGGTCGGCATCGTGCAGGGCCGCTATCTCGGCATCGGCATCGGGAACGAACTCAATCTTATTGACAAACCAACCGTTGCCCTGTGCCCAAGGGTTCAGGACAGGCAGTTTGCCATTGTCCTTCAAAGGCATGATGAGGTACTTTGTGTTGAGCATGTTGAGCACGGGGAAGAGGCTGTCGCCCGGACACTCCTCAAGATGACCGCCAGTTTCTACAACAGCCCTGTTAATGCGGCTCATCTCGCCTTGCAGATGCTCCTCGATAAGTTCCTGATAGCGGCGCAGCTTGGCAGGATGATAGCCGCCGATGCTCTTGTGATAGTAAGAGGTTGTGTTGTCGTTGAAGGTGCTCACACTCAGGTTCAAGACACGATAGTATTTGTCCGTGTCCTGGCAGATAAGGCGGTCAGCATCCGTCTGTGGGAAAGCTTGCTCGCCTGTTTGCGGACGGGTGAACATGCCGTCGTTGAGGTAGCGCTTGTTGATGCCCCACATATCCACAAGGCAAAGCACGATAATACCTGCCACCATCGGCGTCGCCTTCAACTTCCCGAATCGATAGGCCAGCAGCAGAGCCGTTCCTATTGCCACGACGGTGAAGCTTCTCAATGCATCTGCGGTGAACATCGCCCGTCGCATCTCACTCATGTTCGTCAGGATTTGTCCGGCCATTTCCTGTGGGATGTAGCCTGCACTGACGTATTGCTGCATGTACATCTGGTCGGACGTGGAGATGTAGTTGCCAAAGAACACATCGGGCATGAGCCAGAAGAGCAGTGCCATTCCTCCTGTCAGGACAAAGCTTATAGTAATATAATGTACGCGCGAGAGGTGGTCTTCCCTGCCGGATAAGCAGTCAGGTTCTTCTACAATCTTTTTCAAGGCCAGCATTGCAAGCAAAGGAATCGTGAACTCGGCAATGACGAGGATGCTGGCTACGGTGCGGAACTTGTCGTACATCGGCACATAGTCGAGGAAGAAATCGGTGAAGCCCATGAAGTTCTTGCCCCACGAAAGCAGGATGCTCAAGGCTGTCGCAGCGATGAGGCACCACTTCATCGGGCCTTTCACAATGAAGAAGCCAAGCCAGAAGAGCATAAGGACAAAGGCCCCCACATAGACAGGGCCGCTCGTGCCGGGCTGTTCGCCCCAGTATTGTGTGAAGCCACGATAGATGGGGGCGAAGGTGCTGTTGGCATGTTTCATCGCCGTCTCGTTATCGGCCAGCAGTTGGCTTGCACCGCCTTTGGTGTTGGGTACGAGCAGCGTCCACGTCTCCCCGATTCCGTAGCTCCACATCGTGATGTAGCTTCGCTCCAATCCGCTTGAGGTTTGGTCGGCAGGGTCTTTCGTCTTCTGTGTCAGTTCACTCTTGCCGCGCATACTCTCCTTGCTGTACTCCCATGTGTGATAGAGATTGCTGAGGTTGACGCAGACGCCGAGAATGCCGCCGACGGCAAAGCAAAGCGTCGCCTTTATCCACTTCGCAAAGGTCTTCTGTCGGATGGCTTCTATGAGGAAAGCGAGCGACATAAGGCCGATGACAAAGAGGAAGTAATAGCTCATCTGGACATGGTTGCTGAGCACCTGCATGGCCGTGAAGAAACCTGTCACCACGATGCCCAGCATGTACTTCCCTCTGTAGCAGAGCACCATGCCGCCGATGGTGGGCGGAATGAAGCTCAGTGTCAGGAGTTTCCAGATGTGGCCTGCCTGGATGATGATGAAATAATAGCTGCTGAATGCCCAAAGCACAGCACCGATGGCTGCCATCCAGACGCGGAAGTCGAAGGCCCGGAGCATGATATAGAAACCCAACAGCATCATAAAGACATAGGCAGCATAGGCGGAGAGGCCAGGCAAGCCGAGTTGATAGACACGCTCCAATGTGCTCAGCGTCTCTGTGCTACGATAGCTCGGACTCATCTGGTAGGTTGGCATTCCGCAGAAGAGCGTGTTTGTCCAACGGGTGCGCTCGCCATGATGCGTGGCTCTGTACTGCTCCATCTCCACACCACTGCCGATGCCGCCCGTATGGTCGTGGCCTGTCAGCACCAAGCCGTCACGGATCGGCACAATGAAATACAGCACACTGACGGTCACGAAGAACAGGACGGCCAGCACGTCAGGAAGAAAAGAACCCCCTCCTAACCTCCCCCAAAGGGTGGAGGAACCGGATGCGGCCATAGGGGATTGATTCTGATTACTCATTTCTTTTATGTCAAATTTATCAAACCGTTATAAAAAAGAAGTGAGAAGCGCAACATTAGATGAGCACTCCTCACTTCTTTGGATTTCACTTTAAGAAAAAGTTTCCACCCTTTCTCCTCCCCTTTGGGGGAGGTTGGGAGGGGGCCTCTCGTATTATTTACGCAGGCCGAGAGCTTTGACGATAGCACGATAGCGGTTGATGTCGCGAGCCTTCAAGTAGTTGAGCAGGGCGCGACGCTTACCTACGAGACCTGTCAGGGCACGCTCGGTGCTGTGGTCTTTGCGGTTCTGCTTCATGTGCTCGGTCAGGTGCTTGATGCGGTAGCTGAACAGAGCAATCTGGCTCTCAGCGCTACCAGTGTCGGCCTTACTCTGACCATACTGTCCAAAAATCTCTTCTTTCTTAGCTGAATCTAAGTACATAATGTTGTTTGTTATGTGTTAAACTTGTTTGTCGAACAGCACCTCTCGTCGGCACTGTTTCGCAAATGCGGGTGCA
>CAMZAE010000031.1 GCA_947304115.1 uncultured Prevotellaceae bacterium
GTCTCGAAGATGGTGCGCTCGCCTTCCTGAATCCATTGTCCCATCGAGTGCAGGTCGGTACTGAAATCGACGGCAGCAGTGAAGATGCCCTTCAACTCCTTGCCCTCGCTCTCGCCATAAAGTTGCTTCCACCACTCGTTCATGTAGTGAAGCTTAGGTTGGAAGTTGACGAGAATCTCAATCTTCTTTCCCTCCTGATAGAGCGCGTTGCGCACGGCAGCGTACTGCAGGCAGATGTTCTTCTCGAAAGGTACGTCAGCAGCGACGGCAGCTTCCATATCGGCAGCACCCTTGACGAGCTTTGCGATGTCGAAACCGGCGACTGCGATGGGCAGCAGGCCAACGGGAGTGAGCACGCTGAAGCGACCGCCCACGTTATCGGGAATGACGAAGGAGGTGTAGCCCTCTTTGTCGGCACAGGTGCGAGCCGCGCCCTTCTTTGCATCGGTAACAGCCACGATGACCTTGCGAGCCATCTCCTTGCCACGCTGCTGCTCGCATTGCTTCTTCAGCAGACGGAAAGCCAGGGCTGTTTCGGTCGTCGTGCCGCTCTTGGAGATATTGATGACACCGAAGCGACGATCCTTCAGATACTCCGTGAGTTCATAAAGGTAGTCCTCACCAATGTTGTTGCCAGCAAAGAGGATGTTGGGATTCTCGCCCTTGTTGGTAAGCCACTGGAAGCTGTTGCCGAGGGCTTCGATGACAGCACGGGCACCAAGATAAGAGCCACCGATGCCTGCCACAACCACTGTGTCGCAGTTCTCGCGGAGCGTCTGAACGCAAGCCTGGAGCCGCGTCATAAACTCAGCCGTGATGCTGCTGGGCAAGTGGAGCCAGCCAAGGAAATCATTACCTGCACATGTACCGGCCTCGAGAGCCTTCTGTGCCTCTTCTGCCTTCGGAGCGAAGGCTGCAATCTGCTCCGCACTCAGCAGAGCCTTTGAATAATCGAGTTTTAACATCTTATTTACTATTTTGTTATTTACTTTTTCGTTTGCAAAGGTACGAATAAGAGAGAGAAATACCAAATTTCTACTTCAAATTTCTGATGAAACGGGCTGTGTAGCTGCCTTTGCACTTCGACACTTCTTCTGGCGTGCCAGCCGCAAGGAGATTGCCACCTGCCTCCCCTCCTTCAGGACCAAGGTCGATAATGTAATCCGAATTCCTGATGACCTCCATGTTGTGCTCAATGATGATGAGCGTATGCCCCCTGGCTATTAGGGCATCAAAAGCGGCAAGTAGCCTGCGGATATCGTGGAAGTGCAGGCCTGTCGTGGGTTCATCGAAAATGAAGATGGTTGGCTTATGCTTTTCCATTCCCAAATAGTAGGCAAGCTTGACACGCTGATTTTCGCCGCCAGAAAGTGTTGACGACGACTGTCCGAGCTTTATGTAGCCCAAGCCAACATCCTGCAAAGGTTTGAGCATTGAGACAATACGCTTTTCCTTGTGCTCACCGAAAAACTCAATGGCCTGATTAACGGTCATGTCAAGGACATCGCATACGTTCTTGTCGTGGAAACGGACATCAAGTATTTCAGACTTGAAGCGCTGTCCATGACAACATTCGCAAGGCAAAACAAGGTCTGCCATGAACTGCATCTCAATAGTGACGGTTCCCTCTCCCTTACATTCCTCGCAACGCCCTCCATCGGTGTTGAAACTGAAGTATGTAGACGTGTAACCCATCTGCCTGGAAAGCGGCAGGGAAGCAAAAAGTTTCCTTATCTCATCCCATGCCTTGATATAGGTAACAGGATTGGAACGTGTACTTTTGCCAATAGGGTTTTGGTCAACAAACTCGATGGCATCAATCATAGCCATGTCGCCTTCCAAACGCAGGAACTCGCCAGGCCTGTCGGACACTTCATCAAGTTGTCGCTTCATTGCATTGTAGAAGACATCGCGCACAAGACTACTCTTGCCGCTTCCGCTTACACCCGTCACACAAGTCATTACGCCTAGCGGGAATCGCACATCTATGCCTTTTAAGTTGTTGGCTCTTGCACCTTTCACCTCAATATAACTGTTTGTGCGACGGCGAACAAGTTCTCTCCCCGCATCTCTCTTGTTGGGAGACATAGTAAGATATTCAAGAGTGTACGACCTTTTGTTCTCACTCTTCTTTACAGGGATTTCAGAGAAAGTCTGGGGAGGCGGTCCTTCATACACAACCTCTCCTCCCATGCGTCCAGCCTCTGGTCCGATGTCGATGAGCCAATCAGCAGAACGGATGATGTCCTCGTCATGCTCCACGACGATGACGGTATTGCCCAAGTCACGGAGTTGCTTCAGCACTTTGATAAGACGTTCTGTGTCGCGGCTGTGCAGGCCAATACTCGGCTCGTCAAGGATATAAAGGCTGCCCACAAGACTGCTCCCTAATGAGGTGGCAAGGTTGATGCGTTGACTTTCGCCGCCCGACAAACTGTTCGAAGTTCGGTTGAGTGTCAGATACCCTAAGCCGACGTCCATTAAATACTGGAGTCTGTTCTTGATTTCCGTCAGGATTCGCTTGGCTATCATCTCTTCATGTTTATTGAGCCTGAGGCTCTGCACCCAAAGAAGCAAGTCACTAACCGAGACATTAACCAGTTCTGTGATACTCTTTCCACCAACCTTCACATAATTAGCCTCCGGTCGAAGTCGCGTACCATGACACTTGGGGCAGACCGTCTTGCCACGATACCTTGCAAGCATCACGCGGTTCTGTATCTTGTATTGTCCCTGACGCAGGAAATCAAAAAAGGCATCGATGGAGAGCAATCCCCATTCACGCTCCTCCGGGGCAATTTGCCAATCGGCAGGGACAAGGACATCTGCTCCGCCAATCTTCTCGATTTTCATGCCCTGCACGGAGGATGGAACGCCATGCCAAAGCCAGTCTTTCTCTTGCTGCGACAGTTCAAAGTATGGTTTGAAGATGGGAAAGCCACGTTCCGAATTAAAACGTATGAACCAATTCTTCCATTCGCTCATCTTTTCGCCACGCCAACATACAACGGCACCATCGTAAACGCTCATTGCAGTGTTCGGTATGACCATTTGCTCATCAATGCCGACAACCCGACCAAAGCCTTCACACTCGGGGCATGCCCCGATGGGCGAGTTGAAGGCAAAAAGCTTGTCTGTTGGTTCCTCGAAGGTGATACCGTCTGCCTCAAAACGTGTGCAGAATTCATATCGTTCATTGCTGGGAACGAACTGAAGGACGGCTGTACCGTGTCCTTCGTAAAAAGCCGTCTCGGACGAATCTACCAAACGGGCTATTGTATCGCGGTCGCTGCCTGCCGTCATGCGATCGATGACAAGGAAAAGCTGGGAGTTCTTGGATGTTTTTGTGTCAAGGGTGGCATTCGATGCGCGGAGAGAACCTGAGAGCAGAGAGCTTATCTCATCCATACGCACTACTTCGTTGTTGAGCAAAAGACGCGAGAAGCCATTCTTTCTGTACACATCTATTTGCTGCTCTATCGTTCTTCCCTCCGGACAATCAACAGGACACATCACCATCAGTTTCGTGCCCTCGGGTTGAGCCAGCATACACTGCACCACATCTTCCGTTGTATGTCGCTTCACTTCTTTGCTGCTGACAGGGCTATAAGTGCGCCCGATGCGAGCAAAGAGCAAGCGCAAGTATTCATAAATCTCTGTACTGGTGCCTACTGTGCTTCTTGGGTTGCGACTCGCCACCTTCTGTTCTATGGCAATAGCTGGTGGGATACCGTGTATGTAATCGCATTCTGGCTTGTTCATGCGCCCAAGAAACTGCCTAGCATACGCACTCAAACTCTCAACATATCGTCGTTGACCTTCGGCATAAAGCGTATCGAAAGCCAGACTGCTCTTTCCGCTTCCGCTCAAACCGGTAATAACCACCAATTTGCCTCGAGGAATATCCAAAGAGATATTCTTAAGATTGTTAACCCTTGCTCCCTTGATTTGTATGCAGTCCGCCATCTTAATCTATTTAGTATGCAAAAATACAACAAAATCCCGAATAATATGCCCTCCGAATAAAGAAACCTTCTTAATAAGGCAAAAAAGAAGAAGAAATCAAATAAAAAATCTTCTTTCTCTTTTCTCTTTTCTCTTTTTTTCATACCTTTGCAGCACTTTTTTACAAACAAGACTGCCAACAGTCTTCTGGCAGTTTGTAATTATCCCTATTATACATTATTTATTATAAGCATACATAGACTATGCACAAAAGTGAACTTGAAGGAATGACCTTGGAAGAGCTTAATGAACTTGCAGGGAAACTTGGTGCGGAACTTAGTAACGACCAGACAACACTTATCTACAACATATTGGACGCCCAATCCCTACAGGCAACTGTAGAACCTGCGCCAAAGAAAAGAGGTAGGAAACCCAAGGCAGTACCCTCGCCAGAAGAGGAACCCGTCTCTGCCACCCCACCCGCTCCAAAGAAACGCGGACGCAAACCGAAAGCTGAGAAGGAGGAGCAAGAACAAGCACAAGAACAAGCACAAGAACAAGAGAAGAAGCCTCGCAAACGCATTGCAGAGGCTAAGACAGAAACGGAAGAAGAAGCGCCGAAAGCTAAATCAAAGGCAAAGGGAAGGAAGTCTGTCCAGGATAATGACAAAGAAGAGGCTGTAAGCCTGGAAGCACATAGCGAAGAAGAAAAAGAGTCAGACATTAAGCAACCTGCCGTTGATTTCATCATCATTAAGGACATACCATCCGTAGATGATATGCAGAAGTCATTAGCAGACACGGCTCAAATAGCACCCACACAACAACTTCCCCGAGAAAGTACGAGCAAAGACAAGAAAAGCTCCTCAAAGGTAGAACAAGAGGGTGGAGCACCCTTCAACTTCGGCGAAAACATTCGCGGAGAAGGCGTACTTGACGTGATGTCAGAAGGATTCGGCTTCCTTCGTAGCAGCGACTACAACTATCTGAGCAGTCCCGATGACATCTATGTTACCCAGCAACTCATCAAACAATTCGGCCTCAAGACTGGCGATGTTGTGGAAGGCCCAGTTCGCCCACCGCTTCGTGGCGAAAAGTTCTTCCCTCTGATTCGCGTTGACCGCATCAATGGCTGCAATCCCGAAACAGTGCGTGACCGTAGCCCATTCGAGAATCTCACCCCGCTATTCCCTGACGAGAAGTTCAAGCTCTGTAGCGGCAAGGGCGACTCGCTCTCTGCCCGCGTGGTCGATCTCTTCGCGCCTATCGGCAAGGGACAGCGCGCTCTGATTGTGGCGCAGCCAAAGACAGGTAAGACGCTTTTGATGAAGGACATTGCCAACGCCATTGCCGCTAACCACCCCGAAGCCTACCTGATGATGCTGCTCATCGACGAGCGCCCCGAGGAAGTGACCGATATGGCCCGCACCGTCAAGGCAGAGGTCATTGCCAGCACCTTCGACGAGCCTGCAGAGCGCCACGTCAAGATTGCCGGCATCGTCCTTGAGAAGGCAAAGCGAATGGTGGAATGTGGACACGATGTTGTCATCTTCCTCGACTCCATCACCCGTCTTGCCCGAGCATACAACACCGTTTCCCCTGCCAGCGGCAAGGTCTTGAGCGGTGGCGTTGACGCCAACGCACTGCACAAACCAAAGCGCTTCTTCGGTGCTGCGCGTAACATCGAGAACGGTGGCAGCCTGACCATCATCGCCACTGCCCTCATCGACACAGGCAGCAAGATGGACGAGGTCATCTTCGAGGAGTTCAAGGGAACCGGCAACATGGAGCTACAGCTCGACCGCGTGCTCTCCAACAAGCGTATCTTCCCTGCTGTCAACATCATCGCCAGCAGCACGCGCCGCGACGACCTGTTGCAGGATAAGATGACGCTGGACCGCATGTGGATTCTCAGGAAGTTCCTTGCCGACATGACGCCCATCGAGGCCATGAATGAAGTCAAGTCCCGACTCGAGAACACAGATAGCAATGAGGAGTTTCTTCTCAGCATGAACTCATAGCCCTGGATTATTCATAGCCAAACCAGGCGGCACAACAAGCTGTCATGTGCCACCCTACAGGTGGAGAAATTCAGAGCCGAGTACATATAAAGTCATTAAGCTACAACGAATTCTTCATTTTACGTCGTAAATTGTACAAATTACGACGTAAATTGTGTAATTTGCGACGTAAAATATACAGATTACGACGTAAAACAAAAAACTTATGCTGCAGCGGCGAACTTGTCTGTTAAGTAAAACGAAAAAATCAGGGCATTAAAAGATAAAATGTTAGTTTGAATGGCTTGTAATTCAGGATTTTTTCCTATCTTTGCACGCAATTAAAAACAATGACCTTTCAACTACAACATACCGACCCCTGCTCAAATGCCCGTGCAGGACTCATCACTACCGATCACGGCCAGATTGAGACACCCATCTTTATGCCTGTAGGCACGGTGGGCAGCGTAAAGGGACTTACAGACCGAGACCTTCACAATGAGGTCAGAGCACAGATTATTCTGGGCAACACCTATCACCTCTACTTGCGGCCAGGCACAGAGATTCTGGAGAAAGCTGGCGGCCTGCATCGCTTCAATGGCTGGGACAAACCCATTCTGACCGACAGTGGCGGCTTTCAGGTCTTCTCGCTCGCAGGCATCCGCAAGTTGACGGAAGAAGGTTGCACTTTCCAAAGCCACATTGACGGCAGCAGGCACACCTTTACGCCCGAAAGGGTGATGGACATCGAGCGCAGCATAGGCGGCGACATCATCATGGCACTCGACGAATGTCCGCCAGGCAACAGCGATTACAACTACGCCAAGAAAAGCCTCGGCCTGACGAATCGCTGGCTCGACCGCTGCATTAAACGCTTGAACGAAACAGAGCCGCTCTACGGCTACAGCCAAAGCCTCTTCCCTATCGTTCAAGGCTGCACCTACAAGGACCTCCGCGAGCAGAGTGCCGAATTCGTGGCTTCAAAGAATGCCGACGGCAACGCTATCGGCGGACTTGCCGTGGGAGAGCCAACCGAAGTGATGTACGAGATGATAGAGGTGGTGAATGCCATCTTGCCAAAGGACAAGCCCCGTTACCTGATGGGCGTAGGCACTCCCGCCAACATCCTTGAGGCCATAGAGCGAGGCGTAGATATGTTCGACTGCGTGATGCCAACACGTAACGGGCGTAATGCGATGCTCTTCACAAGCCAGGGCATTATGAACATGCGCAACAAAAAGTGGGAGGACGACTTCTCCCCCATCGACGCAGGCGGAACGGCTTGGGTGGATAGTTTCTACACGAAAGCCTACCTGCATCACCTCTTCAAGGCACAGGAGCTGCTTGCCCTGCACATCGGCAGCATCCACAACCTCGCCTTCTACCTCTGGCTTGTGGGAGAAGCCAGAAAGCACATCATCGCAGGTGACTTCACGAAGTGGAAGGCGGAAATGGTGAAACAAGTAACGCAAAGATTGTGAAACGCATCGACCGCTACATCATCAGTAAGTTCCTCGGCACTTATTTCTTTTCCATCGTGCTGATTCTAAGCATCGGTGTAGTGTTCGACTTCAACGAGAACATCGACCGCTTCACAGAGACGCAAGCACCCTGGCGAGCCATCGTCTTTCAGTACTATCTCAACTTCATCCCCTATTACGCCAATCTCTTCAGCGCTCTGTTCGTCTTCATCAGCGTCATCTTCTTCACGACGAAGATGGCAGACAGAAGCGAAATCATCGCGATGATAAGTGCCGGCATCAGCTACAGGAGACTTCTGGTTCCCTATATGATAAGCTCGGCCATCATTGCTGCCATGACATTCTACCTCGGCGCAGAAGTTATTCCAAGAAGCAGTGTAAAACGTCTTGCCTTCGAGAACACATACAAGAAACGCACCAAGAACCCGACCTACGCCGAGAAGGTGCAACTGCAGGTGGATACGGGCGTAATTGCCTATATGGAGCACTTCGACGGCATGAGCAAGACAGGCATCCACTTCTCGCTCGACAAGTTCGAAAACAAGAAGCTCGTCTCGCACCTCTCGGCCAACACCGCGCAATACGACACGTTGAGCGATGTGCGTTACCAGTGGCACCTGAAGGATGTCACAATAAGGGAATTGCGAGGCATGAGAGAGAAGATAACACACTATGAACGTGTGGACTCTGTTATTCGCATAGAACCTCAGGACTTCCTTTTCATCCGCAATCAGCAAGAAACGATGACAAACACAGCGTTAAAGGAATATATAGAAAAACAGCGTAATCGAGGCTGTGGCAACCTGAGCATCTTTGAGGTGGAGTACTACAAACGCTATGCCTCGCCCTTTGCCGCCTTCATCCTCTCGTCCATTGGCATGTCGCTCTCCTCTCGAAAAAGAAAGGGAGGCATGGGCGTCTCGCTCGGTATAGGCATCGCCCTAAGTGCCACCTACATCCTGCTGCAAGGCATCTCTGCAACCTTCTCGACAAATGCAGGTATGCATCCTGCTCTCGCAGCATGGATGCCCAACATACTCTATACAATAGTTGCAATATATTTATATAGAAAAGCACCAAGGTAAAAAAAGGAATTTGCCACTGCGCCGAAACAAATAAATAGTAAATAGTTAAATCATAAATAGTTTTGGATTTCTACGACTTAAACCTCAATGATTATGTCCTCGATGCGCTCGACGACATGAACTTCACAGATACGACGCCCATTCAGGAGCATGCTATACCGCCCATATTGGAAGGGAGGGACGTGATGGGCGTCGCACAGACCGGCACAGGCAAGACGGCAGCCTATCTGTTGCCTGTACTGAGCCTTTTGGCAGATGGCGGCTATCCCAAGGATGCCATCAACTGCGTCATCATGTCTCCTACACGCGAGCTTGCACAGCAGATTGACAGTGCCATGCAGGGCTTCGCCTATTACCTGAACGACATCAGCAGTGTGGCTGTGTATGGCGGTAACGACGGCATCCGCTACGAGCAGGAGAAACGGGCCATGCAGAGCGGAGCAGATGTGGTGATTGCCACGCCTGGCCGACTCATCAGTCACCTCAGTCTCGGCAATATCGACCTCAGCCGCGTCTCGTTCTTCATCCTCGACGAAGCAGACCGGATGCTCGACATGGGGTTCTGCGACGACATTCTCCTCATCGCTAAAGCTCTGCCCAAAGAACGCCAGACTATCATGTTTAGTGCAACAATGCCAGGCGACATATTAAACCTGGCACACAGTATCTTGCGCAATCCTGTTGAAGTGAAGCTTGCAGTAAGCAAGCCTGCCGACAACATCCGCCAGAGTGCCTGTCTCTGCTACGAACCACAGAAGCTTCTTGTCATCAAACACATGTTCGAGCAAGAGCCGCCACATAGGGTTATTGTCTTCGTAGGTTCCAAGAAGAAGACAAAAGAGCTTGCCATCAGCATCATTCGAGCAGGCTATAATGCCAGAGCCATGCATAGCGATTTGACACAGGATGAAAGAGACGAAGTGATGTACCTCTTCCGAAGCGGGAAAATTGACATCCTCGTGGCAACAGACATTGTAGCCAGAGGCATTGACATCGACGACATCGCAATGGTCATCAACTTCGATGTGCCTCGCGACGAGGAAGACTACGTACACCGCATTGGGCGTACCGCCAGAGCAGGTCGCGGCGGTCGTGCCGTAACGCTTGTCAACGAGAAGGACATGCTTTTCTTCCGTCAGATAGAACGCTTTTTGGGAAAGGAGATACCCAAAGAACAGATGCCCGAAGAGTTCGGCGAAGGACCTGCCTATCACTCTGGTGTGAAAAAGAAAAAGAACTTCAAACGCTACTACAGCAAAAGGAAAGGGAAAAATGGCACGAAACCAAAGCGGTGAACAGTACGCACGCAGCAAATACATAACGCTACAAGTCACAGAGCCGATGCCACTCATGGACTTTCTGATGAAGGAAATGAGCGGTATCAGTCGCAACAAGGTCAAGGACTTGCTGCAAGGGCACGGCATCACGATTGACAGGAAGCTTGTTACCCAGTACGACTTCATGCTCAGCCCTGGGCAAACGGTGCTTGTGAGCCGTCACAAGCGAAGTACGGAACTCATGAACAAATACGTCAAGATAATCTATGAGGACAAAGACCTCATCGTCATCGAAAAATCAGAAGGCATCCTGAGCATGGCATCCGCTCCTGGACAGTTTTGTATCAAGACCATCCTTGATGAATACTTTAGCAAACGCCACTTTCATTGCACAGCCCATGTTGTTCATCGCCTTGACCGCGATACAAGCGGACTGATGCTTTATGCCAAGAGCTTGGAAGTAAAGAAAATTCTCGAAGAGAATTGGCACGACATTGTTTACGACCGCCGCTATGTGGCTGTACTCTGTGGAGAGATGAAGCAAGAAGGCGGCACAGTACACTCTTGGCTCAAAGACAATAAAGCATACATTACATATAGTAGCCCAACGGACAACGGAGGCAAGGAGGCTATCACGCACTACCGCCGAATTGCAACTAACGGACGCTTCACCCTGGCAGAGATGCGGCTCGAGACAGGCAGGAAGAACCAAATCCGCGTTCACATGAAAGACTTGGGCTATCCCGTGGCAGGCGATGACAAGTATGGTGATGGACAAAACCCGCTTCACCGCCTTGCCCTTCATGCATTCCGCCTCTACTTCTATCATCCTCGAACAGGAGAGCCTATGAAGTTCGAAACGCTCCACCCTACGAGTTTTACAAGATTATTCAATAACCAATAAACATAAACTATTATGAAAAAACTTCGTTCTTTCGCAGCCGTCGTTGCTGCCAGTCTTACACTCGCATCCTGTGGTCTCGGCACCACAAGTCAGACAACAAATTCCACCGACGCCACCACTGCCGTTCTTGGTGGCTTGCTTGGTGGTGGGGACCTTCAACAGACAGGAACAAACATTCTTGGAACGGTCTTGGGCAGTTTGCTTGGCAACACTACAACACAGCAGTCACTCACTGGCTCATGGACGTATTCCGGACCTAAATTGGTGTTTGAGAGCGAGAATATCCTTTCTCAGCTTGGCGGACAGGTGTTGAGCAGCAACCTTGAGCAGAAACTTGGCACACAACTCGAGAAGATGGGCTTCAAGGCAGGCAAGTCTGCGCTCATTCTGAACAACGACGGCTCATGCTCTTTGACTTTAGGCACCAAAACACTGCCTGGCACCTATGTTTACGATGCCAGCTCAAACAAGATGACACTGAATGGTGTGCTTGGCGTTGGGCAGATGACCTGCACCGTTTCCGTTCAAGGCAATCAGCTCTACATGCTTTTCGATGCCGACAAGTTGCTGAGCGTGGCAAGCTCACTTAGCAGTAAGAGCACAAGCACACTCGGCTCTCTCATCAGCAGTTACAGCGGCCTTAAACTTGGCTGGGCAATGACGAAATAACTTCACAGAAGGGGCTGTCTAAAATCAGAAATCCAAATCGAGTTTGATGGCCCCTTCGGTTTCTTGATGCTCTTCCGCATTTACTTGTTCGTTGTTTATGAAATTAAATGCTTCGTGAAGAGCCTCGTCGAACTTTTCTAAATCCTCGCGGAAAAGGAATATCTTGTGCTTCTCGTAGCTCACCTGCGGCATATCAGGAGAACCACTCAACAGCTTTTTGCTTTCCGTGATGCTAAGGTACATTTCACTTCGGCGGTTCTGCTTTACGTCAATGTAATAAATGCGTGAACCCGCTTTTATCGTTCTCGAAAATAGAATGTCGGCATCATGCCAATCAGTTGTTTTTTTGTCTGTTTCCATCTTTTCTATTAATAATTCCAAGTTCATAATTCATAAACACCTGCCAAATATCTCCTTATTTCTGCTAACTGCCAAAAAAAGATGCAGGAAAATATCACATTTTGTGTAAAAAGGATTAACTTTGTAGCGTGTTATACATAAAAGCGCTCTATGATAAACCGTGAATTGATTCGCATCAAGCTTGTACAGGTTATCTATTCTTATATTCAAAAAGGTAGCCACAATCCTGATGCTGCTGAGAAGGAACTGCTGTTAAGTCTGGACAAAGCATACGATCTCTACAACTATATGCTATTGCTGATGGTAGAAGTAGGACGAATGTCTGTACGTATTCTTGAAATGCGACAAAGCCGCAGTAAAAAGCTTAAAGACGGGATTCTGTGGAGCCGAAAGTTTGTGGACAATCGCTTCATCATTCAACTTGAATCAAACCGCCAGCTACGCGACTATTGTAGCGAGCAAGCACTCAGTTGGGCCGATCAGGAGGATTTCATACGGGCATTATATAATAAGGTAGAAGAGAGCGAATACTACAAAAATTATATGGCGTCAGAAACTTCCAACTACGAAGAAGACCGAGAGATATGGCGCCTCATTTACCGTAACATCATCTGCAACAACGAAGAACTCTCAGATCTTCTTGAGGACATCAACGTTTATTGGAACGACGACAAGGCTATCATTGACACTTTCGTGCTCAAGACAATAAATCGCTTCACAGAAAACAGCACGGCTTCGCAGCCACTTATGCCAGAATACAAAAGCGAAACAGACAGAGACTTCGCCACAAAGCTTTTGCTCCGTGCTATCTTAGGGCAAGAATACTTCAATAGTCTTGTCAGTGAGAGCACACGCAAGTGGGACTTCAAACGCATTGCCCTCATGGACCGCATTATCCTACAACTTGGGCTTGCAGAGATAACTTCATTCCCGAACATCCCATTAAGTGTCAGCATTAACGAATATGTCGATATAGCTAAGATGTACAGCACGCCAAAGAGTGACAAGTACATCAACGCTACCCTTGATGCCATCGCAAAAAGGCTCATGGAAGAGGGAAAGCTTACAAAGGTTGAAGGTTGAAAATTTTTGTATAACGTTTAATTATAAATAATATGGTGTTTACTTTACTTCAAGCTCAAGGAGCTGCTGGCGGCAATATGTCGTTCCTTCTTATGATGGTCATAATCTTTGCCATCATGTGGTTCTTTATGATTCGTCCACAACAGAAAAAACAGAAAGAAATTCAAAACTTCCGTAACAGCATTACCAAAGGTCAGCGAATTGTTACTGCAGGCGGTATCTATGGTACAGTTAAGGATATCGACGAGGCAAACAACACACTCAAGGTAGAGATAGCCAACGGAATTTCTATAACAGTGGACAAAGGCAGCGTCTTTGCCTCTCCGCAGCAGCCCGCTTGAGTAAAAACAGAAGGCAAGGCTTCCTAACGCTGAGATAATATATCAATGTCCACAAAAGCCAAACGCATCTTAAGGCAACTGAAAGACAACCTGTTCGGAGCAAAAAGTCACGAATTGGTCGTCTTCTGTTTCTTTCTTGCTGTATCCTTTGGCTTCTGGATTTTGCAAGCTCTCAACGAAACTCTGGAGCGTGAAATACAAGTTGACGTAGCTCTCGAAAATGTACCATCAGATGTCGTCATCATCGACTCACTACCCTCATCCATCCTTGTCACCGTACAAGACAGAGGACTCACACTGGCACGACATCGCTTCTCCACACTCTTTCACCCTAATCGTATAAGAATTGACTTTGAAAAGTACAATACGGGAGTTGACGATGCCGAGGTACTCATCTCTGTTACCGACATACAGCGAATGCTCCATAAAAAGTTTGCCGCCTCAACAAAAATTCCCTCCATTCGCCCCGACACCCTGCGTTTTGCATACAATCACGGGCTTTCGCGTACGTTACCAGTGAAACTCGCCGGGACATTTAAAACAGCCACACAAAACTACATTCAAAACATCAGCATCAAGCCCGACACGGTTCGGGCCTTTGCCCCCGCGTCCGTTCTCGACACAATGCAAGCTGTCTATACAGACAATTTCACACACGAGGATTTGAAGGAAGCAAAAAGCTATCAAATTCCATTACGAAAGCAAAAACTCCTAAAATGCCAACCCTCGCAAATAAACGTCAACGTACACGTAGGATACTATACAGAGAAGACGGTCAAAGTTCCCGTCATCGGGCTGAACTTCCCTGCAGAAAAGAAACTCCGCACCTTCCCTGCACAGGTTTCTGTTACCTTCAAAGTGGAATCAGGGCGTTATCATCAAATCACGCCCGAAGACTTCGTGCTTGCCACGACCTACGAAGAACTGCTCCAGAACACAGAAGACAGCAAACTCCTGCTCCACCTGAAGACAAATCCAGAGGGCGTTTCGAATGTCAGAATATCGCCACAGGAAGTGGATTACCTTATTGAACAGATTGCCGTTGAAGAACAATAACTTGATAACGATTGGTATTACAGGTGGTATCGGGAGCGGAAAAAGCTATATCTCTGATATCCTGAGACAGGAATTTGGAATTCCTGTCTATGATTGCGACAAGGAAGCCAAACGCCTTACCGTCACAGACAAAGAGATAGGCAGAAAACTTACCCTTCTTGTAGGTCCGGAAGTTTTCAAGGGTATGGCTCTCAACAAAAAGTTCCTTGCCGATTTCCTCTTTGCCAATCCCGAACATGCAAGCCAAGTCAATGCCATTATACATCCTGTCGTTTTGAAGGACTTCAAGCGTTGGGCAGAAAAACAGGAATCGAAGCTTGTTGCCTTGGAGAGTGCCATCCTTTATGAAAGCGGCTTCAACGAATATGTCGATAAGGTCCTTTTCGTAGATGCCCCAGAAGATGTTCGTCTCTTTAGGGCGATGCAACGCGATACATTCACAGAAGAACAAGTCAGAGCCAGGATGAAGATGCAACATCCCGAACTACATCGCTTCCAAGCTGATTATATTGTTGATAACAGCACAAACAACAACAGAAGATTATTGGAACAGTTAAACAAGATAGTACATTGTAACACATAAACCACTAAATGTCATTATGCTCGAAACAATTTTAGCAATCTCCGGAAAGCCCGGACTTTACAAACTCGTATCTCGAGGCAATCGTAGCCTTATCGTAGAAACCATTGATGCCGTGAAGAAGCGTATGCCTGCTTTCGGCACAGACAAGGTCATCTCCTTGGCAGACATCGCCATGTACACAAACGAAAAGGAAGTGCCCTTGCGCCAAGTGCTTAACAATATAAAGAAAAAGGAAGACGGCAAAACAACCAGCATCGACTATCGTAAGGCATCAAAAGAAGAACTTTATGCCTATCTTGGTGAGGTTCTGCCCAACTTCGACCGCGACCGCATCTTCCCTGCCGACATCAAGAAGCTGGTTCAATGGTACAATATCTTAATTGAAAATGGCGTTGATGATTTCGACGAAACCCTTAAGGAAACAGAGGGCAGCAACATCGACGACAGGAAATGACAGGCTGAACAGTATAGAGCAAAAGCGAAGCCGCAGACACTTATTTATTGAAAGGTGTCTGCGGCTTTCTATGTAAAAAAAGGGAGGGACTAATACCCGAAAATGTCCTTAAGTGTGACGCGGCGAATAGGCGCTATCTTGCTGAGGGCTGCCATGTCAAGCTCACTCTCGTTGCCGAGAATATAATAGTAGCCAGCCTTGCCTGCAATGTTTGATTGCTCGAAATCGGAGATGTCCTGTAGGGTTAAGTTTTTAAGGTCTTCGTAAACCTGTTTATTTATGTCAAAATCGCAACCCATTTGTTTGGCATTGAGGTAGGCAAGAACAACACCGAATTTCGTAGTACGCTGGCTGGCCATCTGCTTTATCAATGCATCTTTTGAGATATTGAAAGCAGCCTCACTTTTCGGCATCTTGTCGAGAATTTCATGGAATTGACTGATGCAGTCCATCATCTTGTCATTCTGTGTGATAATGTGTGTCATAAAATACTCGGGGACATTCTTCTTTGAGGGTGTGCGATAAAATGCCCAGGCGTTGTATGCCAATCCGCGAGCCTCGCGCATTTCTTGGAATACGATGCTGTTCATACCACCGCCAAAGTATTCATTGAAAAGATTGATGGTAGCACGTTCTTCAAGGTTTGTCTGCCGTCCTGTGTTAAAATACATGCGCATATAGATGTTCTTTGCATCATAAGGAGCAATAATAACTTCAGGCTTTTGGACTATTTTCAACTCATAAGGCTGACCTTCTGGAACAGACTTCAAGGGTTGTTCTGTCGAGTGGAACTCACTTACACATTTATCCAGTTCCTCCTTGGACAGGGGACCATAGTAGAGCACCGTTTGTTCATACTTGGAAATGTTCTTCAGCAAATCAAGTAATGCCTGAGGTTCTGTCTCTTGCAGTTGTTGGGCAGTCATTATGTCGCGCATTGCATTGTGCTCGCCATAATTGACATAGTAGTTGAGAGCAGTGAAACAACTCCGTTGGTCGGCCTTCTGGTCTTGGCGGTCCTTTAGGATAAGTCCTACCATCTGTTCATAAGCTTTTTGGTCGGCTTTTGCATTGTGAAGCAGGTCTTCGAGCAGGGCAAGTGCCTCGGACATGTTCTCGTTGAGGCCGCTAAGCCCGATAGTAATGGCATCGCCGCTTACGCTAATAGCATAGTTGCAGGCCAACTTGTAGAACTGCTGCTTAATCTGTGCAGCGGAGAGTTTGTCGGTACCGAGGTAGTCGATATAGCTGGCTGCTACGTCGTAGCGGTTGTCGTCCTCCTGTCCAAACTCATAACGGAACTGCAAGTCGAAAAGAGCATTTTCAGTGTTCTGCTTATAGATGACGGGCAGACCTTTCTCGGTGTCGAAGAAGGATAGGTCATGCTTGAAGTCAAGGAACTGCGGCTCGATAGGCTCTACCTTTGCCTGCTGTATGTCCGTAACGAACTGGCTCACGAGGTCGCGATTGGTGGGAATGGGTGTGATAGCGGGCTTGTCTATCTTCTTCTGCGTGGTATCCTCGCCCTGACGCTTATAGACGATGACATAACCGTCGCTGAAAAAGCGATTGGCAAAGTCAACGACTTCCTGCTTCGATATCTTGGCAAGACGACTGATTGAGCCGACCTGTTGCTGCCATTCAATACCATTGATGAAAGCGTCCAACATCTTGCTGACACGAGCTTGATTGTGATTAAGGCTTCGCAGTTCGTTGAGTTTCTTGTTATTCAGTGCAGCCACAAGTAAGTCGTCGTCGAAGTCACCTGCTTTTAACTTCTCTATTTCACCCAACATCAAGTTCTTTACTTCATCGAGCGATTGTCCTTCCTTGGGCATACCAGCCAGCAGGAAGAAACCATAATCCATCAGGTTCTCTACGCCCGATTCGGCAGACATCACTTTCATCTCCTGGTTCAAGTCAAGGTCCAAAAGCCCTGCCTTGCCGTTGGAGAGAATGGCATTGATAAGCTCCAATGTGTCGTTCTGTAAGGAAGAGGCTTTTTCGCTTCGCCAGCCCAACCAGACGTTCTCGGCTTCCTGACCAACTACAGTTGTATCTATGGGACTTTTCAACGGCTCCAATTCGGGGAAGGTTGGTTGGCTGACATCCTCACCAGGTTGCCACTGGCCGAAGTACTTCTTTATAATTGCGAGCGTCTTATCTATATCAAAGTCGCCAGCCATGCAGATAGCCACATTGTTAGGAACATACCACTTTTTGAAGTAGTTCTTGATGTTCGTGATGGAGGGGTTCTTCAGATGTTGCTGTGTGCCGATGGTCGTCTGTGTGCCGTATGGGTGCGAAGGGAATAGCTTTGCCAACAGAGCCTCGTATTGCTTGTTTCCGTCATCGGAAAGACCTATATTATATTCTTCGTAAACAGCCTCCAGTTCGGTGTGGAAGCCACGGATGACAATATCCTGGAAGCGGTCTGCTTGAATCTTGGCCCAGTTCTCTATTTCGTTAGAAGGAATGTTTTCAATATAACAAGTCACGTCGTTCGATGTGAAAGCATTCGAGCCTTCGCTGCCGATAGCTGCCATCAGCTTGTCGTACTCATTGGGGATGAAGTATCTGGCAGCCAACTGTGACACGCTGTCTATTTCATGGTACTTCTGACGTCTTATCGCCTCATCGCTGATGAGACGATATTCCTCATAGCGTTGCTCTATCTCGTCCAGCAGTGGTGCCTCGGCAACTGGATCCGTCGTGCCGAAGTGCGTTGTACCCTTAAACATCAGATGTTCAAGATAGTGAGCCAAGCCTGTCGTTTCGGCTGGATCGTTCTTTGAACCCGTACGTACGGCAATATAGGTCTGTATGCGCGGCTCCTCCTTGTTGACAGAGAGATATACCTTCAGTCCATTATCGAGCGTATATATGCGTGTTTGCATGGGATCCCCATCCACGCTTTCATAGCCGTGATTTGTGCAAGATAACAGACTAAAGACAAATAAAAGAGAATAAAGATTAATGTGTTTGTAAGACATATACATTATATTATATAAAGGATATTGATTGTGCAAAATTACACTTTTTTCATTAAAGCCAAAAGATAAAGCGGCAAAAAGGACATCTTTTCATTAGAATAAGCAATACTGAAATACATTATCCTGCTATAAAGACAACTTCAGCTTTGCTCCTGCCATTATCCAGATGCCGGGCTGAGGCACTGAACCGAGGTCGTAATAGCGGCGATTGGTAATGTTTGTCGCCTGAATAAATATCATATAGCGAGAAGCATCCCATTGAAGTTTCGCATTGAGCAGCGCACAAGAGCCGTAGGGAACAAGCCTGCCATCACTCATATAATTGCCCACTCGCTCCTGAAGGCGAAAGTCCCAACCCATCGAAAAATGGTTAACGACACGATGAGTCAGGTTAACAGTGAGTTTGTGACGCAGGTACTCCATAGCAACGTTGCTCTTTATAACACCCTCGGCATCGTGCTTCGTCTGATGGATGAAGGTGTAGCCAGCACTGATGTAACCTACCCAAGTGTGGCGTCCGAGGAGTTCGGGAAAAGACATCCTTCCCAGAACTTGAATGCCTGCATTATCGAGGTGGAAGGCTGCGGTGTGATAGATGTCGTCGGGAGAGTACATCACCCAGTCTATCATTTGCGTGCCACGATGATAGAAGCCTCTTACGCTGGCCTCAGCCCCTTTCCATCTGCGCTCCGCCCCAAGCGAGAAGGAGTGGTTGTGCTCTGGCTTTAGGTCTCGGTTGCCTTCGTGCGTCGGGCTTTTGTAGTAGAGTTCCGTGAAGGTCGGCAATCGGAAGCCTTTGTTGTAAGAGAACTGCACTTTCCAATTTTGCGACGGGCGCCAGGCTATGTCAATGCCTGGATAGAAACGGAATCGGTGGTCGATGCTGGAAGTCTTGCTTGCCATAAGCCCAGCAGAGACAATCCAGTGTTTCAATAGTATATTATGCTCAAGGGAGAAGGAAATCGTCGTGCGGTTGTCGCTCCACTCATAAAAGCTTCCCTCTGGTTGGGGAGTGCACCCAAGGTTGGTGCTTAGAATGGCTTCGTGACGCACTTTTGCAGAGAAAGCTGTCCTGCCAAGAGAAGAACTGAAGTGGCCACCTGCCCCGATGCCATAGACATCTGTTCTGTGGAAGTTTTGGCCGAAGGTCGAGCCATGAATCAGTTGGAAATTGTCCCAGGAACGATTCCAAAATACTTGAGGAGTGAAATGGAATTTGCCTTTTGTCTCTGCTGCGAAGCTCGTCATCAGTCGCTGATTGCGCTCGTATTGGTCGGGATAACTGGCACTATAGAAGGTGTTGGCGCCGTAGCTCTTCTTCGAGAAGCCGAACTGCCAGTCGAGACGCAAGACATCATCCTCGTAGTCGCCTTGGTAGTAGAGCTGTCCCTTCTGCCACCCACTGTTGAGCGTGCCGCCGTCACTCCTGCCACCTCCGCCACTGATACGGTTCGAGAACTTTCCTGTAACAAAAGACATCCTTCCATCGCCCTCTGCAGTGCCAAAAGAGCCGCCACCCAGCGAAAGCTCTACGCTGTGGTCGCGGTCGTGACGGGTAACAATGTTGATGGCGCCTCCGAAGCTCTGTCCGCCATAGACACGGCTCGCCGCTCCTTCAAGCACCTCGATACGCTCTATGTCGCCGATGCTGACGGGGAAGTCTGCCGAAAGGTGTCCTGTCTGGGGATTGCCAATGTCGATGCCGTTGAGGAGAAGCGTGACCTGATCAAAGGTGCCGCCATCAATGCTGATGTCCGTCTGAATACCAAAGCCACCGCGCTGCCGGACATCCACGCCGGTGACTAATTTCAAAAGGTCGTTGACGCTTTGCGCCGCCGCTTGTTCAATATCCTGACGGCTGAGCA
The DNA here is from genome assembly GCA_947304115.1 of uncultured Prevotellaceae bacterium. Lineage (GTDB taxonomy): Bacteria > Bacteroidota > Bacteroidia > Bacteroidales > Bacteroidaceae > Physcousia. The sequence goes on from CAMZAE010000031.1 coordinate 20,097, forward strand.
CGCAAACGAATCGTGCTGACTGCAACTGCGTCAGTGGTGCCATCGTGCCGCTCACAGTCACTTCCGCCAAAGCTTCCCCCACCCCTTCCAAAGAAGGGGTGAACAACGAATCGGTCAAACAATTCTCCCCTCCTTTGGAGGGAATGGGGAAGGCTGCCAATGTCGCAACACTAAGGATGCCGATGCATGTCTGGCGATGAAGGCTGGCGAAAGCACTATAGCCTTTGCGGGCAAACTGCCGCCAAACGATTATATCAGTTGCATTCCTGCTTCCTTGCATTCCCGTCTCATATCTTCTGGCCAAATGCTGGCTTGTGTTTCACCGATATGTGCTTTGTGCAGGAGCACCATACAAAGACGGCTCTGGCCGATACCGCCGCCGATGGTCAAGGGCAACGTGTCACTCAACAGACGTTGATGGAAGTAAAGTTGCTTGCGCTCTTCTTTGCCCTGCAAGGTAAGCTGACGGAGCAGAGCATCCTTATCCACACGGATACCCATCGAACTGAGTTCAATACTGCGGTTAAGCAGAGGATACCATACAAGCAAATCGCCATTGAGTCCAAAGAAGCCACTTTCATTAGGCGTGCTCCAGTCGTCGTAATCAGGAGCACGGTTGTCATGCACCTCACCGTTGCTCAGTTTTCCGCCTATACCTATTATAAATACAGCTCCGTACTTCTGGCAGATTAGATGCTCGCGCTCTTTTGCGGTCTTATCGGGATACATCTGTAGCAGTTCCTCGCTGTGGATGAAGTGGATGTCTTCTGGCAGGAAAGGCTTGAGTTGTGGATAGTTCTCGCAGACATAGAATTCCGTGCGCAGGATGGCACTGTATATTTTCTGGACGATTCGGCGCAGGTACGCCTCGTTGCGGTTCTCGGCAAGCAGCACACGCTCCCAGTCCCACTGATCGACATAGAGGCTGTGCAGGTTGTCCAGTTCTTCGTCTGCACGAATGGCGTTCATATCAGTAACGATGCCGAAGCCTGGCAGTGTCTTGTACTCGGCAAGCGTCAGGCGTTTCCACTTTGCGAGGGAATGCACCACTTCTGCCACTGCATCATCCATGTCCTTGATGGGAAAGCAGACAGGACGCTCCACGCCGTTGAGGTCATCGTTGATGCCCAGTCCGCGAAGCACGAAAAGCGGTGCGGTGACACGACGCAGACGCAATTCCGTAGAGAGGCTGCTCAGGAAAAAGTCCTTTATCTTCTTTATTGCCTGCTCCGTCTGGCTCAAGTCCAACAACGCAGTATATCCGTCAGGCTTTAGGAGTTTGCTCATAATATGTTTTGGTTTACGATGTTTCTTTCAAAAACGCATGCAAAGGTATGTCTTTTATTTCAATATGTCAACAAAAAGGAGGAGAAATGTTGCAAACACCTATCATTATTCCCTTTTTCTATATAAAATTCACACACTGCATGGCGTAAAAATGAAGGCATCCTACTCTATCTCGCTGAGTTCGAGCCAGCGCATGGACTTCTCGTCGAGGAGGTCGCCCACGACAGGAAGGCGTTTGCTCAGGTCGATGATTTCCTGCGTCGAGAGGGTGCCGCTGCTGAGGGCGGCTTCGATGTCCTTCTTTTCCTGCTCCAGTTCGTCTATCTCTTTGCCCAGTGCCTCGAACTCCTGCTTCTCGCGGAAAGTGAGTTTGCGCTTACGAGCACAGCCCCAGCCCCCCTCCAAACCTCCCCCCGAGGAGGGAGGCTTTCTTTGCGCCACGCTCTCCCCTCTCTTCGGAGAGGGGGCGGGGGTAAGGCTTCTATACTGCGTATAGTTCCCAGGGAAGTCCTTCACTTCGCCATTGCCCTTAAAGACAAAAAGGTGGTCAACGACTTTGTCCATGAAGTAGCGGTCGTGGCTAATGATGATGACACAGCCTTTGAAGTCCTTAAGGTATTGCTCCAGTATCTGGAGGGAGGTGATGTCGAGGTCGTTGGTCGGCTCGTCGAGGACAAGAAAGTTGGGACTTTGCATGAGCACGGTGCAGAGGTAGAGCCTGCGCTTCTCGCCGCCAGAAAGTTTGTAGATGTAGTTCTGCTGTTGCTGGGGCGAGAACATGAAGTGCTGCAGGAACTGCATCGCCGAGAGCTTCCTGCCGC
>CAMZAE010000032.1 GCA_947304115.1 uncultured Prevotellaceae bacterium
GCTGCCTGTGCGGCTGCAAGACGTGCGATGGGCACACGGAAGGGTGAGCAGCTTGCGTAGTTCAAGCCTATCTTAGCACAGAATTTAACGGAGCTTGGTTCGCCACCATGCTCGCCGCAGATGCCACAACGCAAAGTGGGACGTACCTCGCGGCCTTTCTCAACAGCATACTTCACAAGCTTGCCTACACCGTTCTGGTCGAGAACCTGGAAGGGATCAACCTTCAGAATCTTCTTCTCGAGGTAAGCAGGCAGGAACGATGCGATGTCGTCGCGGCTGTAGCCGAAGGTCATCTGTGTGAGGTCGTTTGTGCCGAAGCTGAAGTACTCTGCTTCTGTAGCAATGCGGTCGGCAGTGAGGGCTGCACGAGGAATCTCTATCATCGTGCCAATCTCGAAGTCAACTTTCACGCCATATTCTTCAAATACTTCCTCTGCCACCCTCTGGATGATGGCTTTCTGCTGCTGCAACTCATAAAGGATACCGATGAGGGGCACCATGATTTCGGGCTTCGGATCGAAGCCTTCCTGCTTCAGTTCACAAGCAGCGCTGAGGATGGCACGTGTCTGCATAGCGGTAATTTCGGGGAAGGTGATGCCCAGACGACAGCCACGATGACCGAGCATTGGGTTGTTCTCGGCGAGGCTCTCTACGCGGCGCTGGATAGTAGCCAGGTCAACGCCCATCTCCTTAGCCATCGTCTCCTGACCTGCGAGGTCATGTGGAACGAATTCATGCAATGGCGGATCAAGCAGACGGATGTTCACAGGCAGTCCGTTCATGGCTTTGAGGATGCCTTTGAAGTCGGCCTTCTGATAGGGGAGGAGCTTAGCCAAAGCCTTCTCACGACCTTCTGCTGTGTCTGCAAGAATCATCTGACGCATGGCGATAATCTTCTGGTCGTCGAAGAACATGTGCTCCGTACGTGTCAGACCGATACCCTTTGCACCAAATGCGCGGGCTACCTCAGCATCGTGAGGCGTGTCGGCGTTGGTGCGAACCTGCAGCTTGGTGTACTTGTCGCAGAGATCCATGAGTTCCTTGAAGTCGCCACTCAGTTCGGCAGCCTTTGTGGGAACCTCGCCTGCATAAACCTGACCTGTTGTGCCGTTGATGGAGAGGAAGTCGCCTTCCTTATAGACAACGCCGTCAATTTCGACTGTCTTTGCCTTGTAGTCAACGTTTAGTGAACCGACACCGGAGACACAGCACTTACCCATGCCACGAGCCACAACTGCAGCGTGAGAGGTCATACCGCCACGAGCTGTGAGGATGCCTTCTGCTGCGCTCATGCCTGCGAGGTCTTCGGGAGAAGTCTCGATGCGGACAAGGACAACCTTGTGACCGTCTGCGTGCCAAGCCTGTGCATCATCGGCAAAGAACACAATCTGGCCGCAACCTGCACCAGGAGAAGCGGGCAGACCTTGAGCGATGACCTTGGCGTTAGCAAGAGCCTTCTTGTCGAAAACGGGGTGCAGCAATTCGTCGAGCTTCTGGGGTTCGCAACGCATGATGGCTGTCTTCTCGTCAATCTTACCCTCGTGGAGAAGGTCGATGGCAATCTTCACCATAGCGGCACCTGTGCGCTTGCCATTACGTGTCTGCAGGAACCAGAGCTTGCCTTCCTGTACGGTGAACTCCATGTCCTGCATGTCGCGGTAGTGCTCTTCGAGCTTGTTCTGGATGGCATCAAGCTGCTTGTAGATTTCAGGCATTGCCTCTTCCATAGAGGGATACTTGACGGCACGCTCGCCTTCGCTGATGCCGGCACGCTCTGCCCAACGCTGAGAACCAATCTTGGTAATCTGCTGAGGTGTACGGATGCCTGCAACAACGTCCTCGCCCTGTGCATTTACGAGATACTCACCGTTGAAGAGGTTCTCGCCGTTGGCAGCATCGCGGCTGAAGCAAACACCTGTTGCGGAGGTGTCGCCCATGTTACCGAACACCATTGCCATTACACTTACGGCTGTTCCCCATTCGTCGGGTATGCCTTCCATCTTACGATAGAGGATAGCGCGCTCGTTCATCCAACTGCGGAACACTGCGCAGATGGCTCCCCATAGTTGTTCGATGGGATCGTTGGGGAAGTCCTTTCCTGTGCGCTCCTTGATGGCTTTCTTGAAGCGAACCACTAAGTCCTTGAGTTCCTCTACGCTGAGGTCTTTGTCGAGCTTCACGCCGCGAATGGCCTTCACCTGCTCGATAATCTCCTCGAAGGGATCGATGTCGGTCTTGTTGGCAGGCTTCAATTCGAGCACAACGTCACCGTACATCTGGACGAAGCGGCGGTAGCTGTCATACACGAAGTGGGGGTTGCCAGTCTTCTTGACCATACCCTCGGCCACCTCGTCGTTAAGGCCAAGGTTGAGGATGGTGTCCATCATGCCAGGCATTGAAGCGCGGGCACCGGAACGCACGCTGACAAGCAGCGGGTTCTGTGCGTCACCGAACTTGCTGTTCATTAGCTTTTCAATGTGCTTGACAGCAGCCATCACGTCATCGTTCAGCAGCTCCATTATCTTCTCCTGACCAACCTCGTAGTATTCGTTACATACGTCGGTTATGATGGTGAAACCTGGAGGAACGGGAACACCAATGAGATTCATCTCGGCCAGGTTGGCACCCTTGCCACCTAACTGTTCGCGCATTTGCGCATTGCCTTCGGCTTGTCCGTTGCCAAAGGTGTAAACACGTTTTTGACTCATTGTTAGTTGATATTAAATAATAATGTAATAAATTATGTTTTCAATTATGCAAAATTATTAAAATAAATAGAAATAGCAAAAGATTTTGGATAAAACATTTCCATAAAGATAGGAATTCTCTTTTTTATTCCTGTTTCTTTGGCTACAAGATTCTTTTTTCTTATCTTTGCTAACAATTATCCTAAAAACAAATATCATTAAAACAAATCATTATGACTAAAAAAGTTTTATTAGGTTTTCTTTTGATCTTTGTCGCCTGTGTGTCTATTCAAGCCCAGAAACAAAGGGGGCAGCGCTACTGCCCAAAATGCCTTGGAAAAGGTTATAATTATGAGAAGTTGTCTTCAGATTCCTACAAAACGATAAAAGCTCGTTGTACTTATTGTTTCGGAGTGGGATACATCGGTGAGCCAGATAAGAAGCCAACAATTGATGAGCAATATCTGTTCGCATACAAATGTTTGTCTGCGAATGCTATTCCAGAAGCTGTAAATTGTTCTGTCTGCAACGGTACAGGGAAATGCAGGCCTTGTGGTGGAAGTGGCATGATTGTCTTATACGGGAATTTACGGCCTTGTATTGGCTGTTCGGGATCTAAATGTTGTAACGGATGCTATGGAATAGGAACCATACAACATGACCGCCCTCTTACAGCCGAGGAAAGAAATAGGCTTGAGGATTTTCTCAAACAATATCATGCAACGCATTGATATTGTTTGTTTGATTAACTGCTTTTAGTCAAAGGGTATTATGTCTCGTAAAAAGAAAGAATTGCCCATTTATAAGGAAATAGAGATACAAGATGTGGCTGCAGAAGGCAAAGCCCTTGTCCGCATTGACGACCTTGTGGTCTTTGTGCCGTATGTTGTGCCTGGCGATGTAGTTGACCTTCGTGTTACAAGAAAGAAGCACCATTACGCCGAAGCCGTTTGTACCTGGATTCACAAGAAGAGTGAACGCCGCGCAGAACCTTTCTGTCCGCATTATGGCGTGTGCGGCGGCTGCAAGTGGCAAATTCTTCCCTACGAGGACCAGCTTTTCTATAAACAGAAGCAGGTGATGGACAACCTGGAGCGTATCGGCAAGATTCCCTTGCCAGAGTGCGAAGCCATTCTTGGCTCCGAGAAGACCAGGTGCTATCGGAACAAGTTGGAGTTTGGCTTTGCCGACAAGATATGGCTGACAGATGAGGAAATCCAATCTGGCAAGAAGTTCGAGCTTCCAGGTGCTGTCGGCTTCCACACATCAGGAGCCTTCGACAAGATTCTGCCCATCAACGAGTGCCGACTGATGGAGGACATCAACAACCGCCTCCGCAATGGTGCCAGAGACTATGCCTACGAGCACGGCCTCACTTTCTTCAATGCCCGTGAACATCGAGGCTTGCTGCGAAACATGATGATTCGTCTGTCCAACACAGGCGAACTTATGGTACTCATGCAGTTCTGCTTTGTGCCCTTCAACGAGCTTACAGCCGCCCAATTGAAAGGGCAGGCTTTAGACATGCTGGCTTGGATGCACGAAAGTTTTCCAGAGGTAACGAGCCTGCTTTGGGTGAACAACGAGAAATTCAACGACACCATTGGGGACCTTGACGTGCAACTCTACAGCGGCACCGACTACATTTTTCTCGAAATGGAGGAGCTTCGCTTCAAGGTCGGCCCAAAGAGTTTCTATCAAACCAACACAGAACAAGCCTATATATTATATAAGGTAGCGCGCAAACTTGCCAACCTTACAGGTGAAGAGTTAGTATATGATTTATATACAGGCACTGGCACCATTGCTAACTTTGTGGCAAACCATGCACGCAAGGTTGTTGGCATAGAGTATGTCCCAGAAGCCATCGAGGACGCCAAAGTCAATTCCAAGATAAACGGCATAGAGAACACTGAATTCTATGCCGGTGACATGAAGGACATTCTCAATCGTGATTTCATCGAGAAGCATGGCAAGCCGGACGTCATCATCACCGATCCGCCTCGTGCTGGAATGCATCAGGATGTTATTGACGCTATTCTCTTTGCCGATCCCCGGCGTATCGTTTATGTCAGTTGCAACCCGGCTACTCAGGCTCGCGACTTACAACTCCTTTCTGTTGCCTACGATGTGAAACGCATCCAACCTGTCGATATGTTCCCCCACACGCAACACGTTGAGAATGTCGTCTTGTTAGAGAAGAGAATCTCTGCCGAGTATCTGCGTCCCTCTGAGTAAGTCTGCAACTGGCATACGTTTCTTTCCTGCGAGCTGGACTTCATCAAGAGAAAGATAACCGCCAGGTAATGAGATATGTATGTATGTCTTGTTGTCGCTTGTTAGTTCGACTTTTCCTTTGGAAGAAGCCTCAGGCATCATTGATGCGCGATAGACTTTCATCTCTGTCTCTTTTCCGTTTGCAAGTACGGGTGTCCAGGCAGCAGGGTAGGGACTGAGGCCACGAATGAAATCATAGGCACTCTTGAGTGTGTGTTCCTGCCATTTGATTTGGCAGGTGTCCTTGAATATCTTCGGTGCAGGTCGCAGAGGTTCGTCTGTTATAAATTGACTTTGGTCGGTTGCCGTGGCTTTGCCGTCTTCTATAAGCCTAACCGTCTTGACGACCAGTTCTGCACCCTGCATCATCAACTTGTCGTGGACGCTTTCGGCATTATCCTCCAATGCTATTGGAATGCTCTCCTGAAGAATAATGCGGCCCGTGTCAATCTGTTCGTCGAGGAAGAAGGTTGTTATTCCCGTTTCTGTATCGCCATTGATAATGGCCCAGTTGATAGGGGCAGCCCCACGATACTGTGGCAGAAGAGCAGCGTGAAGGTTGAAGGTGCCAAGAGGCGGCAAAGCCCAAACGACCTGTGGCAACATACGGAAAGCCACAACAATTTGGAGGTCAGGCTTCAAAGCCTTGAGTTCGGCAAGGAAGGTTTCGTCGCGCAACTTCTCTGGTTGCAGGACAGGAATGCCTCTCTCACTGGCAAACTTCTTGACAGGGCTTGACTGTAAGACATCATGGTGACGACCGATGGGTTTGTCGGGCATGGTGACGACACCAACCACATTAAAGCCCTCCTCTATCAACCGTCGAAGGGATTGTACCGCGAAGTCGGGTGTGCCCATGAATACGATTCGAGACTGCTTCATAACTCTTTTATATATATATTACGGAAATAACAACGACAGCCATGAGCTTGCATTTCTATCTGGTCGCAGGGGGGGATGGGCAGATTACGATCCCAATAGTTTTCAAGAACGATGTTATCGACAACCTTTACGCCATTGAGCCATACCGTCACCTTATCGCCCTTCATAATGATGCGGAATGTATTCCATTCGCCGAGCTTGTTGTCTTCTACAGTGGTCGGTGTTGAAGGATTCTTCTGGTTATTGTAGAGTCCGCCGGAACCGACTTGCGCACCGACATTCGTGCGCCGGATGTCCCAAATCTGTACTTGTGGAGCACCTCTTAAATAAACTCCTGCATCAGGCTCGTTACCGTCTGGATCAAGTTTCCAGTCAACGAGGAGTTCAAAATCAGCATAGTCTTTCTTGGTGCAGATGTTGTCCCAGCCATTGCCTATATAGACAAGTGCTCCGTCCTCTACAATCCAATCGCGCCGCATCAGTTCGTCGGCCTTCTCTTGTGCTTTGGACAGTTCCTCTTTGCTCATCTTGGAGCGGGCAATCGGATTTTTCACAAGACCTTTCCAGCCGTCGAGGTTTTTTCCGTTGAAGAGGCATACGAAACCCTCTTCATCTTTGTTTGCGGCAGCCAACCATGCTTTGGCCTGCTTCCTTTGACTCTTTTCCAAGAGGGGGACAGCACGGTTAAGCATCTCCCTTGACTCTTTTCCGTTGTATTCCGGATGGGTGGTAAGAATTCTCTGTATGGTATGAGCAGCAGCCTTTGCCACTTGCTTTTGTCCGTCGGCTAATAAAGATGCTGCGAATGTCAACGCTTGGTAGGTGCCAGCTTCAGCCATAAGTGTCAGTGCTGCCTCGCGTTGGGTGGCATCGTTGGTTTGCTCAATGATGTGACGCAAACTAATGACTTGGTTTTCTGGCGTAAGTGTTTGTCCCAGGAGAGAGAGGGATAAGAAAAAGAAGGCCGACATCATGATGCCGGCCATCTTATGGAGTTGACTTATTCTTCGCATAGTTCTGTGAGAATTCCGCAAGTGCTCTTCGGGTGGAGGAAAGCAATGTGCAGTCCGTCGGCTCCGTTTCGGGGAGCTTTGTCGATGAGACGGATGCCTTTGCTGTCACACAAAGCGAGTGCTTCGCTTACACCGTCTTCAACTTTGAATGCGACATGGTGAACGCCCTTTCCGCCATTGTCAAGGAATTTCTGAACGGTACTTTCCGGGCAAGTGGGTTCCAGTAATTCCAATTTTACTTCGCCGACTTTTAGGAAAGCGGTCTTGACTTTTTGGTCTTCTACTGTTTCTGTTTTGTAAACTTCCAGGCCGAGTACGTCGCGGAAGTATGGCAGTACTTCTTCTATGCTCTGTACGGCGATGCCTAAATGTTCTATTCGTGAGATTTTCATAATGAATCTGTTAAATGGTTTTGTAATTAAGGGATTGAGATTATTTCTAATCCCAATCCCAATCCATAATGTTCAGTTCTGTTTTTTAGCACAGCTTACGGGAGCCGTCTCCAATGACTACGTCGATGATGATGGGCTTCTTGCCGTACTGCTTCTCGAATTTCTCTACAACCACTTTCTTGAAGTTGGCTGCCAGTTCGTCTGCTACGAGGTTGATGGTGCAGCCGCCGAAACCGCCGCCCATGATGCGTGAACCGGTGACACCGCATTCCTTGGCTACATCGTTGAGGAAGTCGAGTTCTTCGCAGCTAACTTCGTACTCCTTTGAGAGGCCGTAGTGGGTATCGTACATCATCTGTCCGACCTTTTCGTAGTCATCGATTTCAAGAGCTTCGCAGACTGCCAGTACGCGAACAACTTCGCCAATGACGTAACGTGCACGCTTGTACTCTGCACCTGTGATTTCGTCTTTCACTTCGTCGAGCATTTCCATTGTGGCATCGCGCAAGCTTTTCACTTCCGGGTGCTTCTTGGCGATGATTTCGGCCACGTGCTCGCACTGGAGACGGCGCTCGTTGTAGGGAGAGCCTTTCAGTTCATGTTTCACACAACTGTTGACAAGGACAAGTTGGTAGCCTTTCGGGTGCCATGGGAAATACTCGATTTCACCGGAACGGCAGTCCATGCGCATAAGGTGCCCGGCTTTGCCAAGACAGGAAATAGCCTGGTCCATGATACCGCAGTTCACCCCGATGTACTTGTGCTCGGTGCGCTGACCAACGCGAGCAAGCTCCATGCGGTCGATTTTGTTGTCGCCGAAAAGGTCGTTGATGCCATAAGCGTAGGTGCTTTCGAGAGCGGCAGAACTGGACATGCCTGCGCCAAGGGGCACATCGCCTGCAAATGCGGTGTTGAAGCCTTCAACGGGAACGCCGAGAGCCATCATTTCACGGCATACGCCGTAGATATAGCGTGCCCATGTTGCGGAGGGGCCTTGTTCGTCGTCAAGTGAGAACTGCACGCGATCCTTCAAGTCGATGCTGTAAGCGTCCACCGTGCGCGTGCCGTTGGGTTTGATTTCGGCAATCATTCCCTGCTCTACGGCGCCTGGGAATACATAGCCGTTGTTGTAATCTGTGTGTTCTCCGATAAGGTTGATGCGACCGGGGCTGGCATATACGCTACCCGTTGTGCCGTCGAAGTGCTTGATGAAGCGACTTCTTACGTCGTCGATAGTTAATTTCATTATAGTAAGATATTAAAGGTTTGTGTGGTTGTTAATTTATTTCTTTACGCGGCTGCCGATGAGGGCATAGAACAGGATATAAGCGGCACAGCCGACTACCACCCAGAAGCTGGTGATGTAGTTTGTGAGGTCGGCAACCCACCCCTGTATAGCCATCATCACGGCGCAACCGAACACCATAGTCATAAAGATACCGCTGGCAACTGCTGTGTACTTGCCGAGACCTTCAACAGCCATGTTGAAGATTGCCCCCCACATCACGCTGGTGCAGAGACCTACGAGCAGGAAAGCGAAGATGCCCATGGGGATGGGTTGCCAGATGAGTTCGAGCTTGCCCCAGTCAACACCGGGGAATGCGACAAGGACATCTGCGGGAGCAAACATGCCGAAAAGCACGAGGCAGAGGGTGGCAATGCTGACGGTTGTCACCATGGCACGACTGCTGACCTTGCTGCCGATGGCAGCACCGGCGAAACGGCCGATGAGCATCATAAACCAGTAGACTGCCACGATCATGCCGACCGTAGCCGCGGGTATGCCCAGGTTGTTCGAGGGATCGTTGAGGTACTGCTGGACGGCATTTGGCGTGCCAACTTCTATACCCATGTACAGGAAGATGGCAAGGGCGCCGAGAGCGAAGTGGCGGTACTTCATTGCACCCTTGATGAGACTTACGTCAACGGGGGCCTGTTCTGGTTCCTCTATTTTGGTAAAGAGAATCACAACGAATGCGATGGCGAAAATTGCAAGGGCAATCCACAGGGCGGGAGTTGCGTCGGCAATTTTGGCCTTGGAAGCATCGGCAATGAGTGCGCCCATGAGGATGTAGCAGGCAACGGCTGCAGAGCTGTTGAACACGCCTCCAATCTGGATGAGCTGGTTGCCTTTGTTGCCTCCGCCGCCGAGGAGGTTCAGCATGGGGTTTACCACGCAGTTAAGAATACACATGGTGAGACCGCTGATGAAAGCGCCGAGGAGGTAAACGCCGAACACGATACCGATGTTGGAACCGTCGCCGGCATCAATCAGCCCGCTGCACCACTGGATGAGAATGCCGATGATGCCGACCACAAGGCCGATAAGGGCTGTTTTCTTGTAACCGAATTTGGCAATCAGCATACCGGCGGGGATACCCATTACGAGGTAAGCCACGAAGTTGCCATAGTTGCCAATCTGGGCAAGCACGTTGCTGATTTCACCTTGGTTCTTGATGATTGTTGCCATCGGCGTACAAAGGTTCGTCACGAAGGCAATCATTGCGAAGAGTGCTATCATCACGATAATCGCACCCCATTGTTTAGATTTTTGTGCCATAGCTTTTTAGTTGAAAGTTGAAAGTTGAAAGTTGAAAGTTATGAGCCACACAAGCTATGCTCTATTAAGATTCGACATCCTCCTTCTACCTTTCTTTTTTTTAAGTGTTAATGATTAATAATTTAGTTATTTGATTTTGAAGTTTTAATGATGCTTGTCAGCATAGCAGTAAGTTCTTTCAAATTTCAACTCCGAACTTATAGACAGTCTTCTGTCTGTAGATTTCTCCGGCCTTGAGGATGCAGCTTGGGAAGTAGGCGCGGTTTGGGCTGTCGGGGAAGTGCTGTGCCTCGAAGCAGAGGGCGCTGTACTTTGGATAGGTTGCTCCGCCGTTTCCTGCGAAGCCGCTGTGCCAGTTGCTGCTGTAGAACTGAACGCCAGGCTCTGTGGTCCACATCTCCAGCTTGCGTCCGCTGTTTGGCTCCACGCACTTCACGGCATACGACAGTTCGCCCGGCTCGCGCTTGTTCAGCACGAAGCAGTGGTCATAGCCCGTGCCGTTGACAATCTGCTGGCAGCTCGTGTCGCCGATGCGCTCGCCGACGGCATGAGGTGTGCGGAAGTCGAAGGGCGTGCCTTCCACCTTCAGGATTTCGCCGGTCGGGATGCTGGTCTCGTCGATGGGGATGAAGAAATCGGCGTTGATGGTGAGGATGTTGTTCAAGGCTTCGGGGGTCGGGGTTGCGATGCCGGAGAGCGAGAAGAAGCCGTGGCTTGTCATGTTGACAATGGTCTTTTTGTTTGTCGTGCCGCGATAGTCGATGATTAGCTCGTCGTCGTCGGTGAGGCTGTATTTGACGTTCATGTGCAGTTCGCCGGGGAATCCCTCCTCGTAATAGGCGGAGACGTAGCGGAGCACCAGCTCGTGCGCGTTGATTTGCTCGGCGTCCCACACGCGGGCGTGGAAGCCGGTCGGCCCGCCGTGCAGGTGGTTCGGGCCGTTGTTGACGGCGAGGCTGTAATCCTTGCCGTTCATTGTGAAATGTCCCTTCGCGATGCGGTTTCCGTATCGGCCGACGAGTGTGCTGAGGAAGGGTTCTGGGCTGCCCATCATGTTCTGGATAGAGTCGTGCCCCTGAATGACGTTAGCCATCCTGCCTTCCCTGTCGGGGGCCATGACGGCCATGACGGCGCCTCCGTAGTTGGTGATGCAGACTTCCATCCCGCCGGAGTTTGTCAGCGTGTAGAGGTCGGTCTCCTTTCCCTGGACGTTGGCCCGGAAGTTTTCTCTTTTGAGTCCTGAAATAAGAACGTTGTCCATAAGTGTTGGTTTTTTTATACGTTTGTTGGTTTCTCCGTGCAAATATAGTGTTTTTTTCTTCTGCTTCAAAGATATTATGCAAAAACTTTCGTCCGAAGCCTTAAAAAAGGGGGCGCAAACCTTCCGGGCGCCGCAATGTAAAACAAAAAAACGCTTTGGCTCGTTGCCTATTTATATAAATAATAAGAGACGACGCTATAGGCGTTGTAACGACCGAAAACAAAACGAACAATCAAAAAATGCGGGGCGAATGGCGTTTTGGGCGAAAATGGCAAAATTCTCGTCGCAAGACGCATTTTCTGCGCCCGAAACGGTTGTGATTGGATAATTATTCTTATCTTTGCGCCCGGAACGGAGACAAATGTAATTCTAAAAAAACGGTAAAAGATGAAACTTAAAATTGCAGTTTTGGCGGGAGACGGCATCGGGCCTGAGATTATGGAGCAGGGTGTGGCCGTTCTCAGTGCCGTGGCCGAGAGGTTCGGGCACGAGGTGACTTTCAGGGAGGCGCTTTGCGGCGCCCATGCCATCGACGAGGTGGGGGAACCTTTCCCCGAGGAAACCTATCGGGCGTGCAGGGATGCGGACGCTGTGCTCTTTGCCAGCGTGGGGGACCCGAAGTACGACGGCAACCCTTCGGCCAAGGTCCGCCCCGAACAGGGCCTGCTTGCCATGAGAAAGAGACTGGGGCTTTATGCGAACATACGCCCCGTGGAGACTTTCGACTGCCTTGTGCACAAGTCCCCCCTCAAGGACGAGTTGGTGCGGGGCGCGGACTTTGTCTGCATCCGTGAGCTGACGGGCGGCATGTACTTCGGGGAGAAGCGGGAGCCTGCCGTCAACGGGGACGGTGTGGAGGAGGCTTTCGACACCAACTATTACAGCCGTCCGGAGGTGGAGCGCATCCTGCGTGTCGGCTACGGGTATGCCCGCCGGCGCAGGAGGCACCTGACGGTTGTGGACAAGGCAAATGTGCTGGCAAGCAGCCGCCTGTGGAGAAAGGTGGCGCAGGAGATGATGGGCGAGTATCCCGACGTGGTGACTGACTTCATGTACGTTGACAATGCGGCCATGAGGATGATTCAGGACCCGCGCTTCTTCGACGTCATCGTCACGGAGAACACTTTTGGCGACATCCTGACGGACGAAGGCTCGTGCATCACTGGCTCCATGGGCTTGTTGCCAAGCGCCTCGACGGGAAGCTCCACGCCGGTGTTTGAACCCATTCACGGCAGTTGGCCCCAGGGCAAGGGGCTGAACATTGCCAATCCGTTGGCACAGATTCTCTCTGTTGCCATGCTCTTCGAGCACTTCAACCTGAGGGAGGAGGGCGCTCTCGTCCGCGAGGCTGTGGCCGCCTCTCTCGACCAGAACATCCGCACGCCCGAAATCCAGGTGGAAGGCGGCGGCAGGTACGGCACGAAAGAGGTGGGGGAATGGATTGTCAACTATATAAGGCGTGAAGCGTAAGTTTTTGCCGGCGGCCTATTGTGTCGCCTTTGTCGCTTTGGCCTGGCATTTCCTTTTCGTAAGGAATGCCGACACGCTGTTCTTCCTTCAGGACAGGGGATGGTGGAATGCCTCGTCGCTCTTTTGGGAAGAATGCCGGAGGGTGCCGGGAGGTGTTCTTTCGTGGGCGGGGGCTTATTTGACTCAGTTCTTCTATTATCCCGCCCTTGGCTGTTCGATGCTTACCGGTCTTTTGCTGCTCATGTTTTGGCTGGCGAAGTGGTCGTTCCGCGTTCCGGACGAATGGTGTTTCCTGCTCTTCGTCCCCTTGGCGGCCCTTCTTTGCAGCGACATTCAGCTTGGCTACCGGGTGTATCTCCTGAAGGATATCGACTATGTGTTCTATCATCCCTTGGGACTTTTTGCCGCCTTAATCCTTTCCTTGCCTTTCTGGCAATATCTTCCTGTCGGAGGGAAGGTTCGGCAATGGACGGCCACGGCATGGGTCCCTTTGGTTGCTGCGGTATTCTACTATCCTTTTGGCATCTATGCATTGCTTGCAGCGGTGCTTGTGGCAATTCATAATTCACAATTCATAATTCATAATAAAGGAGGGGCGAAACTCTTCACTCTTCACTTTTCACTTTTCACTTTACTCGTCCTTACCCTTTGGCTCGTCCCTCTCCTTGAGACAGCGGGCACTACTATGATGCGACCAGACCAGCCTTGGCTGTATGGCTTCCGGAGGTTTGAGCCGGATGCCTTGCGCGATGTTTCGCTTGAGATGCCATTCTATGTGGTGCTCGTTGCGCCGGTTTTCTTCCCCTTCCTCGAAAAGCTGAAGGGGAAAACGGGACTCTTTCTAAGCCAAAGTGTTATGGCTGTGGTGGCTGCGGCAATGTTTTGCGGCCTCTCTGCCCGCGACTTCACCGACTATAATTTCCATGCGGAGATGCGTATGCAACGAGGCGTTGAGGAGTGCCGCTGGGGGGACGTCCTCCGCGAGGCGGCAAAGGCAAAGGGGCCGGTCACAAGGGAAATGGTGATGCTTCGTGACATTGCTCTCATCAACAGGGGCGAGTTCTGCTCTATGCGCTATCGGTATAGGAATGAAAGCATTCCTCCCGCCACGGTCGGCGACCGGGTCCACATCCGCATCAGCAACCAGGCGGCAGACCTCATTTACCTGAACTTCGGCGAGACGGTCTTTGCCATTCGTCGTGCCATGGAACGCTGCATGCACTATGGCTATTCCTACTACACGATGAGGATGCTCGCAGAGTGTGCCGTTGTGAATGGCGAGTTGGACAATGCCCGAAAGTATCTTCGCATATTGAGCCTGACGACCTTCCAAAAGAAATGGGCAGAGAGGATGCTGCGCCTTGTCCGGGACGAGAGGCTTTTGGCCGAGAGCGAGCCTTTCCGAATGCCTTTGAAACTCTACAACGAAGGCTCTGAATTGGTGGGGACGGACGACAACTATGTAGAACTGACCATAATGAAGAAGTGGATGTACACCATCACCAACGATCCTGTGGCACAGGAGGTCGCTCTGGGTTGTGCCATGATAATGCGGGACAGGAACTGTTTCTGGTCGCAGGTGCAACAGCACTACAACATCAATCCCAACCAACCCTTTCCGACGCATGTGCAGGAAGCGATGCTCTTTGATGTCTATGAGCTGGGAATGCAGGGCGTGAACCTTTCTTTTGTCAAGTTCGACGAGCGCGTCTTAGAGCGCTATCAAGCCTTCATCTCCAGATTGAGACAATATGAATCCCAAGGCATGGATGTCAGAGAGGCAAGTGTTGCCCTTCAACCGGAGTTCGGCGACACTTTTATGTGGGACTATTACGCAAATCGTCAAGTGCAAACGAATTAGGCCATGAAACACAAGCCATACATATTTCTTGTATTATTGCTTGCCGCTTGCGCTAAGCACCCCTCGCTGCCAACCAGCTTTACACAGGTTAACGCCGGGCCAGACATCTGGCCCGACTATAAGGATGTTACCGTCCCCCCAAACATCGCCCCGCTTAACTTTCTTGTTGACAGCGTTGACGATGTGGTGGCCCAAATTGGCTCCCAAATCTATGGAGGCAAAGCCAACAAGGTTCAAATAGACGAAGACGAATGGCACGAGATGCTTGCCTCGGCAAAAGGGAAGAGCCTTCCTGTTGCCGTCTATACAAAGCAAAACGAACAGTGGACAGCCTACAAGCCTTTCTCCATTCATGTGGCAGAAGAAGAGATAGAGCCGTATGTGTCCTATCGTGTCCTGCCTCCCACCTTCGTAGGCTTTGACGAGCTTTCCATAAGGCAGCGCAACCTTACGAATTTCGACGAAACCATCATCTATAGCAACCTTCAGATTTCCGAAGGGCTTGAAGGGCAGTGCATAAACTGTCATTCCTATCAGAACTACGGCACCGACAACATGATGTTCCATATGCGCTTCCAGCATCCGGGGACAATGATTGTCTCGAATGGGGAACTAATCTTCGTCAACCTCAAGACCGACGAGATGATATCAGCAGCCGCCTACAACAATTGGCACCCCACATTGCCCATTATCGCCTTCAGCACAGACCATACAATGCAGAGCTTCCATACTCGCGACGTAACTAAAGTCGAAGTGATGGAATCGGCCAGCGACCTTGTTATATACGATGTCAAAAAGAACCAGGTCCAAGTCGTTCTCAACGATTCTTCAGAGTTTGAACTCTTCCCCTCCTGGAGTCCGGATGGCAAATGGCTCTACTATTGTTCGGCACATTATGATTATCAGAACAAATATGAGGACACTGCGGAACTGCTCGAAAGATACAGAACTCTTCAGTATAATCTTTACCGCCTCCCCTTTGATGCCGAAACGATGACCTTTGGAAATCCAGAGCTTGTCTATGACGCTGTCAGCCGGAACCGGAGCGCCGTACAACCGCGAGTGTCGCAGGACGGTCGATATGTCCTTTTTGCGGAAGGACCTTGGGGGCTTTTCCATATCTGGCATACAAGTGCCGACATTCAGATACTTGACCTTCAGACAAACGAACTCGTCAATGCCGAATTGCTAAACAGCCCCCTCCCCGAAAGCTATCCCTCCTTCTCTTCCAACGACCGCTGGATACTCTTCGAGAGCAGAAGGGACGATGGAAACTATACCCGAACCTACTTCGCCTATTTCGACAAACAAGGCCGCCTGCACAAGCCATTTGAGGTGCCGGCACAGGACCCGGAGTATTTCCGCCTGCTTCTGCGCAGTTGGAGCCGTCCCGAATTTATGAAAGAGCCTGTGCGCGTCACTCCTAAGCAGTTCTATGAGAAAGCCCTTTCAGAACCAATAAAACCCCGTTTCATTCCCTCATTCTTTCGTCCTTGAGAGTTCCTTGGGTATCCTAAAGCTTGTGTATAGTTCGAGGAAACAACCAATCGTCAGAGCCACAACCCATTCCTGACGTCGGAACGGCCCCCAGCCATGCAGTTGCATACTCATCATCACCAATGCCACAACAAAGCAGCAACATCCCAGCAATTGCTGGCGGCGCAAACGGATAAGCGTCACGTCACGACCAAGATATTCCGCCTGTACCTGCATTAGCGCGAACATCAATGTGCCAGCACCAAAAACATACATCCCAACCATCGGATATAGAATGTACACAGCCGTGCCGAAAAGAATCAACAGCGCTCCAAATCGGAAACAAAGGTTTTGAATGGGAGTAAGCTTACGCATGGATGACAAATTTTAATTGTCCTCATCGATAATAACGAAGACATCTTCATCGGCACGCTTCATATAGTAACGTTCACGGGCTATTTTCTCAACAGTCTTTGGGTTACACTCCATTTCCCGGATTTTACTGTCTGCTTTGTCGTACTGCTGCTTATAATTGGCTATTTCCTGCTGAAGCATGTCAATACGCACACGACGAGGGTGGCGGTTCAGAAAACTGTCTTCATCTACAACACCAACTATCAATCCTATAAGAAGAACTGTTAGCAGATATTTGTGCTTGCACATAAACAGCCAGGCGGAATGTATTTTGCTCATAAGGTACTTGTTTTGTATTTTTCTGCAAAGATATAAAATTATTCTTCATTCTTCATGCCTCATTCTTTATTTTTTTGTAACTTTGCAAAAAATACATAACCCACATGGGAGAATACATAGTTTCTGCGCTTAAATATCGTCCGCTTAATTTTGATTCTGTCGTAGGCCAGAGGTCGCTGACAACTACGCTGAAGAATTCCATAAGTTCCGGGAAGTTAGCCCACGCCTATCTCTTTTGCGGACCAAGAGGCGTCGGTAAGACCACTTGTGCCCGCATCTTTGCAAAGGCCATCAACTGCTTCAATCCTCAGGAGGGTGGGGAGCCTTGCGGAAAGTGCGAGAGCTGTCAGGCTTTCGACCAACAACGTTCCATGAACATCCATGAGCTTGATGCCGCCAGCAATAACTCTGTTGAGGATATTCGCGAACTTTGCAAGCAAGTTCTTATCCCACCACAAACAGGACGATACAAGGTGTTCATCATCGACGAGGTGCACATGCTCTCCTCTTCCGCTTTCAATGCATTCTTAAAAACACTTGAGGAGCCGCCTTCCTACGTCATCTTCATCTTGTGCACCACAGAAAAGCACAAAATTCTGCCCACCATTCTGAGCCGTTGCCAAGTCTATGACTTCCAGCGAATGACTTCAAAGAACACCATTGACCATCTGATGTACGTGGCAGAGAAAGAAGGTATAGAAACAGAACCAGAGGCACTTGCCCTCATTGCGGAGAAAGCAGACGGCGGAATGCGTGACGCCCTGTCTATCTTCGACCAGATGGTCAGCTTCTCCGGTGGCAAGCTTACCTACGAAAGCGTCTGCCAGAATTTGAATGTCCTAAACCAGGAGTACTATTTCCAACTTGTTGACCACTTCCTTGCAGGTCGTGTTTCGGATTGCCTGCTTCTCTTTAACGAAGTACTTCAAAAGGGATTCGACGGCGGTAATTTTATTACAGGGCTTGCCACCCACATGCGCAATCTGCTTGTTAGCCGAGATGCGGTAACGTTGCCTCTTCTTGAAATGAGCGACAAAATGCGTGCACGATATCAGGAACAGGCACAACGTTGTCCTGTGCACTTCGTCTATAAAGTGTTGAAGCTTACCAACGACTGTGACCAAGCCTATCGCACCAGCCGTAACAAACGCCTGCAAGTTGAGATATGCCTCATTTTGTGTGCGCAGACAGTCGAGAATGAAAGCCCTGACGCTTCCGGGCAAAGCCCTAAGGAAACAATAAAACCAATCAAGAAAGAAGAACAGGCAAAGCCTGTTGTCCAACCCCAACCGACAATCGTTCCCAAACCTGTCGCAGTAACTGAAAGCACTTCACAACCAGCCCCTGACGCTTCTTCTCCCAAGAAATTGCCCAAGGTCACTTTCAAGCATTTCGGAGCGGGGCAGAAAGAAGATGATGCGCCACACGAGCAGGCAGAAGAGCCAAAAGAACAGCCAACAGAGCCTATTAACGAAGATATACTTACTGCTGCTTGGTACACATTCATCACCTCCCTTCCGCCAGAGAATGTCGCTCTCGCAAGGCGTCTCAAAGGCTTGCAACCGAAAGTCAAGGACAACAACACAGCCTCGATTACCGTTAGTAATCAGCAGATTCAACAGACAATCGAGAGCATGATGCCTCAGATGCTTGCCATTATACGTCCTGAGCTTCGTAACTTTAACTTCAGACTTGAAACACAGCTTGAGGAAATCCAGGAAGTTGTCAAGTCATATAATGCGCCCGAAATGCTCAAACTGATGCAAGAGCAGAATGCAGATATAGGTGAACTCGTCAACAAGTTTCAACTTACATTTGCATAATCCGTCCCCCCTTTCCCTGACCAGCTCGAAATGTTTGTTAAAAGTGCTTTGAAAGGCGCTTTTAATAAGCCATGTTTTGCAGGATTTGAATAATTGTCGTATCTTTGCGCGCGAAATAGACAATTAAATGAAGCATTCTGCTTATCTTCTCATATTAATGCTCTTAGTTCCATGCTGTTTGTCCCATGTGCGGGCGCAGCAGATTAAGATAGGCAACTACACATTCCCCGGAGGTGGCGAATACCAAGGAGAATTGTTTAGGGGAAAGCCATATGGAACAGGAAAGACCGTATATCCAAACGGCGACTGGTATGAGGGGGAATATGTCAAAGGCAAGCGGCAGGGTAGGGGAATCTACCAGTTTGCCGACGGCGAAAAATATGAAGGCGAATGGTTTCAGGACCAGCAGCACGGAAAGGGCACCTACTACTTTGCCAACAACAATCGCTACGAAGGTCTATGGTTTCGCGACTATCAGCAAGGCTTAGGTACGATGTACTATTATAACGGCGACATCTACGTAGGTTCATGGTTGCAGGATAAGCGCGACGGGACTGGTCGCTACACTTTTGGGCAGGGAGGCGCTTACTATGACGGACAGTGGAAGAATGACATGAAAGACGGTCATGGCACCTTCGACTGGATGGACGGCAACCGTTATGAAGGTTCATGGCGTGAGAACAAGAAACACGGCAAAGGGACTTTCACCTATGCTACAGGCGACTCCTATACAGGTGACTGGAGCGATGACCAACAGCATGGTAAGGGTGTTTTTGTCTTTGCCGACGGCAACCGCTACGAAGGACATTATGTCAACGGACAACGCACGGGCGAAGGTATCTATACTTTTGCCAATGGCGACAAGTATGCCGGTCACTTCAAGTCTGGCGAGCAGGACGGCATGGGCACCTTCACATGGCATACCGGCGCTTCCTACATCGGGCAGTGGCGGCATAACCAACAGCATGGCACAGGCAAGTATCGCTGGGCAAACGGCGACGAATACGAAGGCCACTGGGCAGACGGGCTTCTTGACGGCGATGGCATCCTTCGCCAGACAGACGGCGTCAGGTTCAAGGGAACATTCCGCAAAGGTCTCAAAGAAGGCAAAGGCATCCTGGAGGATGCCGACGGCATACGCTACGAAGGCAATTTCAGCAACGACAAGAAACACGGAGAATTTATAGAAAAAGACAAAAGCGGCTTGTTGCTGCGAAAGGTCGTCTATAAGAATGGAATTGCCGTAAGCACAATTGGTGAAAAATTCTAACAAACACAATAATGACTCGTACAAAGACTAAGGTTTCCAAGGAAACAAAGAAAACCAAGAAGAAAGAGACATCAATGTCTAAAGTCAGGAAGGCAAATCCTGTACCAGATGTGCTCAGACTTATCAGAAACGACATGGGACTGGCTGAATATGCCGATGCCATCAATGGCCGCCATCAGGAAGCTGTCCGCAAGATGGCAGAGTTAACCAACAACACGAACAACCTCGTGGAGTTTGCAAGCGGGCACCTTTATTTCGGCCTCCACAAGACAGACGACGGTTATGTGCTCCGCGAATGGGCGCCTAATGCCACGCAAATTTTTGTCATAGGCGACTTCAACGGATGGAAAGAAAGTGCCCGTTATGCCATGAAACGTGTAAAAGGTTCTAATGGCAACTGGGAAATCAAGATCAAGAACAAGTCCTTCCGCCATGGCTCGCTCTATAAATTGATTGTGCACTGGGAAGGCGGACAAGGCGAGCGCATCCCTGCTTGGGCCGACCGTGTTGTCCAGGACCCGGAGACGCACATCTTCTCCGCTCAGGTATGGAATCCTGCGGAACCATATAAATGGCAGGTTGAGAAGTTCCGCCCCACCACGAATCCCTTACTCATCTACGAGTGCCACATCGGTATGGCTCAGGACAAAGAGGGCGTCGGCACCTACGCAGAGTTCCGCGACAACATCCTGCCCCGCATAGCAGCCGACGGCTACAACTGCATCCAGATAATGGCCATACAGGAACATCCCTATTATGGCAGCTTTGGCTATCACGTCAGCAGTTTCTTCGCTCCCAGCAGCCGTTTTGGCACCCCTGATGATTTGAAGTCGCTTGTAGATAAAGCACACGCCATGGGGCTTGCTGTTGTGATGGATATCGTCCACAGCCATGCCGTAAAGAACGAAGTGGAGGGCCTCGGCAATTTCGCCGGCGATCCTTGCCAATACTTCCGCCAAGGAGACCGCAGAGAGCATCCCGCTTGGGACAGCCTTTGCTTCGACTATGGCAAAAATGAAGTCATGCACTTCCTGCTCTCTAATTGCAAATACTGGCTCGAAGAGTTCCATTTCGACGGCTTCCGTTTCGATGGTGTCACCTCGATGCTCTACTACAGTCATGGCCTTGGCGAAAGCTTCATGTCCTATGGCGACTACTACAACGGACACCAGGACGGAGACGCCATCACCTACCTCACGCTTGCTAACGAACTTATCCATGCAGTCAACAAGAATGCCATCACCATTGCCGAAGAGGTGAGCGGTATGCCAGGACTTGCCCTTCCAATGAAGGACGGCGGCTACGGCTTCAATTATCGTCTGGCAATGAACATTCCCGACTATTGGATTAAGATAATCAAGGAACTGCGCGACGAAGACTGGAAGCCGAGCAGCATCCTTTGGGAACTCACCAACCGCCGCCGCGACGAGAAGACCATCTCCTATGCCGAAAGCCATGACCAGGCGCTCGTCGGTGACAAGACAATCATCTTCCGCCTCATCGACAGCGACATGTACTGGCATTTCAAGAAAGGCGACGAGAACTCCAACGTCAATCGCGGCATTGCCCTTCACAAGATGATTCGCCTCGCCACAATCGGTACAATCAATGGAGGCTACCTGAACTTCATGGGCAATGAGTTCGGCCATCCCGAATGGGTGGACTTCCCACGCGAAGGCAATGGCTGGAGCTACAAGTACGCACGACGTCAGTGGAACCTTGTTGACAACAAGGAGCTTTGCTTCCACTTCCTCGGTGATTTCGACGCAGCCATGCTCAAGGTTCTGAAGAAACACAGGAGCTTTGAAAAACAAAGCGTCGTGGAGATATGGCACAACGATGGCGACCAGGTGTTTGCCTTCCGTCGTGGAGACCTTCTGTTCTTCTTCAACTTCAGTCCGTACAACTCCTACACCGACTATGGCTTCATGGTCGAGCAGGGAGCATACGAATACATCCTGAACACAGACAATCCGGACTTTGGCGGCAACGGCTTCAACGATGACAAGCTCATCCACTACACCGTTTACGACAACCGCTTGGCTCGCGACAACAAGGGCTGGCTTCAGCTTTACCTGCCCACCCGTACAGCCTGTGTCCTCAAGAAGATAAAAGAGTAGAAGCCCTCTGTACATTATTTATATATATAGTGCCGTTCTCGAAAGAGGACGGCACTTGTTTTTTGTCGCTTGTACATG
>CAMZAE010000033.1 GCA_947304115.1 uncultured Prevotellaceae bacterium
AGAGCACAACCTTGCCAAGGTTGGGGTCGCGAGTTCGAGTCTCGTTTTCCGCTCATCGAGCAAAACGAGGCTCAAGGTTCTCCAAAGCATCGAGTCTCGTTTTCCGCTCCACTTTTACGCCCAGGTGGCGGAATGGTAGACGCGCGCGTTTCAGGTGCGCGTGCCGCGAGGCGTGCAGGTTCGAGTCCTGTTCTGGGCACCAACAAAAGAGGAATTGACAACAATGTCAGTTCCTCTTTCTTTATATAAGTATATAAGGTATGTGACATAGATATAAAAAGTGGTTCCCTCAAATGTGAGAGAACCACCTTTTTGTATAGAACCGAACAGTCGGTATCAGTTTCTTCTGGTCGATGAGTAATTGATACGCAACGCCCAGGATTTACGCAACACTTCCTTAATGTCAGTGATATAGCCCATCTGCGTCTGCTGGTCAGCTTTGATACTGATAACCTGCTCAGCCTGATTCATCATGCCCTGACGCTCTGCTGCCACAAAGTCCATAACTTCGCGAGGCTCTGCATAGCGGTCGTTGAGCTGAATACGGGTACTGCTACCCATCTGAGCACGCAGGTTGTCTGTCGGAGGACCAACATAGATGAACGATACAACTGACTTCTTCTCCAGCTTCTCAAGTTCTGTACCTGCAGGGATGGTAAACTTCACCTTGAGCGTCACTTCACGCATCGTTGTTACCATCATGAAGAAGAATAGAATGGTAAAGATAAGGTCGGGCAGAGATGAGGTGTTCATCTCCGGCATTTCACGACTTTCCTTTCTCTTGAATCCTGCCATAGTTAGTCTCCTCCATACTTTTTAGGTTCAGCCTCAGAGATATTCTGGGGATAGTATTGTCTTATTGCAGCCTTCTCGTCATCTTTCAGATACTGGAACTCGCGACCAAACTTCTGCTTGGACAACTCGTTACGCAGTTCGTTGTAGGCGGCAACAAGCTCGTTTTGCACCTGGAAATAGATATTGTAAGGCGTGCCGCGGTCGGTCTGTACACTGACAACGTGCTTGTCAGTCACAAAGCACTGTCCCAACAAGTCTATGTTCTTAACATGCTTCTCCGGGAGCTTGCTCAAGTTCTGCTCGTTTTTGATGAACTCTTTGACACGGGTACGAAGTTCCCTCAGTTCGCCATAGCCACTGCTCATCTCGTCCTTAATCCAAAGCTGTCCTGCGGCATTAAGGCGGACATAGAGGATGTTTCGGCTCTTGATGTCCATCGTAGCGTCTTCCTGGTCTGGTTCTGGTGGCTTGGGAAGGCGACGTGCCAAACCCATGTCGGTATCCATTGATGTTGTTACCAGGAAGAAGATGAGCAACATGAAGGAGATATCGGCAGTTGAACTGGTGTTCAAGCCAGGCATCTTCTTTTTCTTCTTTGCCATATCTTTCTTGTTTTAAGTCTGTTTACTTACTTGCATTTTTAGTCAAAATGCCGGTCATGCTAACGATAACAGCAATGGCTGCTGCCACAAACAACATACCCATGCTGACGCAGAATATGTCTACTACAGTCACCCAGCCTGCGGAGGTTACGGTACCGTCGCCAGCAGTGAACTCTGTCTCACCTAATCCACATATCCATCCAATGATGACAGATACAAGGGTGAAGCCAACAGTACACAGGGTTATTTTACCACCTGGAACGCCAGTTGTAGCTGCAGGGTCAGTACCTTTGGCATTCTGTATGCCACGTACAGCAGACCATACTGTGAGTGCAGAGGTTGCTATGATAAGCAAATACATAAGCCACATGACAAGGTCGGTGAGCAAGGGTTCGTTGTTGTCGCCCACAGGATTGTCATACCCGATGGTCAAGAATGCGCCGAAGCATACGACAATCAAGAGAACGCAGCCTAACAGCACACGACTTGATATTTTCTCAATCTTCATAGTTCTACTTTATTAAGAGTTCATAGTTCATAGCTCATAGTTCATAGCTCATAGTTCATAGCTCCTGCCATTCCCTAATCTCTAATCTCTATTCCCTAATCCAATTTACTTCTTACACTTGTCGCTCTTGACGCACATAACGAGCAGTTCCTGAGCGGCCTCTTCCATGTTGCCGGTCAATGCCTCAACCTTGGCGAGGATGTAGTTGTAGAACACCTGAAGAACCAGGGCTACGATAATACCGAAGATGGTTGTGATAAGGGCGACCTTCATACCGCCTGCCACGACTGTCGGGCTGATATCACCAGCACGCTGGATGTCGTCGAAGGCCATCACCATACCAATCACAGTTCCAAGGAAGCCGAGAGAGGGAGCCATAGCGATGAAGAGGGTAATCCATGAGCAGTTCTCTTCGAGGTAAGAACCCTGAACTTCTGCCTCCATGTTGATGGTGCGCTCGATGGTGCCGATGTCGTTGCGGTCTGCACTGTCGAGACATTCCATAGCCTTGCGGCTTACCTGTGCAACGGGGCCACGGGTAGCTTTGCACTTTTCAATGGCATTGGCAATCTTGCCTGCTGCTACGAGGTCAGCAAGTTCCTTTGTGAACTTACGTGTGTTGATTTGAGCGAGAGTCAGGTAAACAACGCGCTCGATGCAGAATGCGAGGCCAAGCACGAGGGCGATGGCAACGAGTGACATGAAGCCTGCGCCACCTTCAATGTACTTTGTCTTGAGGTTCTTGAAAACGCCTTCGTTCTCTTCCTCTACGATAGGAGCAGCCTCTACAGTTTCTTCTACGGCTTCGGTTTCCACGGCAGCAGTATCAACAGCAGCACTGTCCACCACTTCTTCGGTAGCCTCTTCTGCTACGTCTTCCTGAGCCATTACAGATGATGTTGCGGCAAATGAGCAAGCAGCAACCATTGCAATAATTGCAAATAACTTTTTCATTGTGTTGTTTGTTTAAATGTTTATGATTTGTTATGTTTCTTTTTTATTCTCTGTTTGCGGAGAGAGCGAGATTCGAACTCGCGAACCAGTTTTGCCGGTCACACGCTTTCCAGGCGTGCCTCTTCAGCCACTCGAGCATCTCTCCCTTTATTGGCGCGCCAGTATGAATCGTGTCCATCTTTGCGCTTTTCGGTTACAAAGATAGCTTTTTTTCTTATACAGCCATAGCTTTTAGGGAAAAAATAATCACTTTCTATGCTTTTTTGTCGTTTTGAATGCCTTAATGTGAGTTCAGACACGGAAATATGCGCTTAGCATTGTTGTTTGTAATGTCTTCTGCCTGTCTTTCGCTTACATTATATATATATGCTATTTTGTGTAGCGTTTCGGTTATGTATGCGCTCTCATTTCTTTTGCCGCGATAAGGCACAGGAGAAAGGTAGGGTGCATCGGTCTCAAGCACAATGCGCTCCAGGGGGACAGAGGTTAAAGTCTCTGCCAGACGACTGTTCTTGTAGGTCACAACGCCTCCGATGCCCAGCATAAAGTTGGGGAACTGAAGCAGTTCCTGCGCCACTTCCTTCGAGCCTCCGAAACAATGGAACACTCCAGAAAGGGCCTCACCCTTGTACTCGCTGATGGCTGTAACAAGTTGGCGATGGGCAGAACGGGAATGAATCATAAGAGGCAGACGGTATTCAATCGCCCACTCTATCTGTGTCCGAAAGGCTTCTTCCTGCTCTTTCGCCTTGCTTTTATCCCAATAATAATCCAGCCCTACTTCACCGATTGCAATGTAAGGATGGTCTGGTGCCTTCAATCGGGCTTTCATGTCGGCCAAGACTTGCTTGTAGTCCTCTTTGACATCTTCCGGATGCAAGCCGAGCATAGGGAAGCAATAGCCAGGATGTCGGCTACAAAGGTCGAGCATGGGCGCAATGCTGCTGGCATTGATGTTGGGCAGAAGGATGTACTCCACGCCTGCCTGCTTTGCCCGCGTGATGACCTCTTCGCGGTCGGCATTGAACTCTGGCTCGTAGATATGGCTGTGCGTGTCTATCATTTCTGACGGCCCATGAGTTCAAGAGCAATGCCGCGAAGCATTTGCTTACGTTCTTCAGGCAGGTTGACCTTTGCCAAGCATGTCTCTGCCTCCGTATAATAGTCATTCATGCGGTCCTGAGCCATTCGGTCAACGCCAATCTTCGTGTAGAGAGCCGTGACGGTCTTTATCTTCTCCTCTGGATTGCAGTCCTTATTGCCAATCCATTTTTGAAGTTCGGCTTTGTCTTCGTCTGACGCATGAAGGAAAGCATTGATGAGCATGAAGGTCTTCTTGTCGCAGAGGATGTCGCCACCAATCTTCTTGCCAAAGACAGCGGGATCCCCATAGACATCGAGGTAGTCATCCTGAAGCTGGAAGGCAAGGCCAAGGCATTCTCCATAGCGGTAGAGCGCTTGTGCCTCCTGTTCGGATGCGCCTGCCAATGTAGCTCCTATCTGTAGGGCGCAGGCCAGAAGGACAGAGGTCTTGAGGCGTATCATCTCGATGTACTCGGCCTCAGTGACATCATTGCGTGTCTCGAAGTCTATGTCATATTGTTGTCCTTCGTCTATCTCTATGGCAGTCTTTGCAAAGATGCGCATGACAGCCGGCATCTTTGCTTCCTCGCATTGCATCATGTATTTGAAGGCGAGCACGAGCATATTGTCGCCGCTGAGGATGGCGGTATTGTCGTCCCACTTGCGATGCACGCACATCTTGCCCCTGCGCACTTCTGCCTTGTCCATGAAGTCATCGTGAAGGAGGGTGAAGTTGTGAAACACTTCAAGCCCTACGGCAGGCATAAGGCAGGGCTTCACATCGTCTTGATAGAGATTATAGCCCATGAGCATTAACACAGGGCGAATGCGTTTGCCGCCAAGTGAGAGCACATAGCGAATGGGGGCATAGAGTCCCTTTGGCTCGCGCTCAAGGGGCAGGGCGGAGATGGCTTCTTCCACCATCTGCAGGAGTTGTTTGCTGCTATACATTATTATATTATATTAAGGGGCAGGGAGCAGGGGGCAGGGGGCAAGGGTACATATAACGAACAAGGGGCGAGACGCAAGGGTTTTCTCTTGCCCCTCGCCCCTCGCCCCTTGCTCCTATAAGGAGAATTAGTTCAGACGGAACATGACAGGCTGGTGGAAGTATGAGCGCACGGGCTTGTTACCCTGGCGCGCGGGCTTCCACTTAGGCATCAGCTTTATGACACGTTCTGCCTCCTTGCTCAGGTTGGGATCCGGAGAACGGAGGACCTGGATATCACCGATAGAACCGTCTTTGTTAACCACGAACTTCACGATGACACGTCCCTGAACTCCCTGTTCTCGGCAGATGGAGGGATAGTTCAGATGCTCGCTCAACCACTTGAAGCACTCTGCGTCACCGCCGGGGAACTGAGCGTTCTCTTCCACGATATCGTAGATGCGGTCATCATCGTCTGCCTCAACGACGGGGCCTACAGGTCCTGTCACAACGGCAGCGCTTGGAGCGCCCGTACCTACGACGGTAGTGATGGCCTGATTCATTTCCTCGGAGGTTTCAACCTCTTCCTCGGGAAGTTCGGTGTCATCCTCCACCTCGTTGATGAATTCCATTACGGTAGGAGCGGCTGCTGGAGGAGGTGCCATTACTTCCTGCTGCTGTGTGATGGGAATCATGTCCTCTTCCATTCTGAAATCATAAATCTTTTCGTCCTCGACCACCTTCACTTCACGCTGTGTGTACTCGAAGGCGACAAACATAGCTGCGAGTGCCAGAACATAGCCTATCAGCATGTTGGTCGATTTCTGACCGCGCAACTCTTCGTTTACTGTTTTGTTAGCTTCCATTTTATATTATGTTGTTATTGTTGCCTAAAAGCATTATTAGTGCCACAAATTTATATCATTTTTTTCATACTACGTGCAAGAAAGAGTCATTTTTTTTCGTTTGGATGTAATTTTGTGCCTACGATGTCCGTTATTGATATAAAAAGCCTTACTTTTGAAGCCGATTTATGAATGTAATGACAAAGATACGACATATTCTTATCCTGTTGCTTATCCAATGGTCAATGGCCAACGGCCAATGGTCTATGGTCTCAGCGCAGGAGAGTGGGAGCGTGTTCAACTTCCTCAATTTGCCTGTCTCGTCCCATTCGACAGCCCTCGGCGGGAAGAACATCTCCCTTGTCGAGGACGACATATCGCTTGCCCTGCAGAACCCCGCATTGCTGACAGGTGTCAGCGACAAGACCATCGGTTTCTCATTTATGAACTACATGCAGGGGTGCAACACGGGTGCAGCGGCCTATTCCCAGCAGGTGGGAGCACATGGGACATGGGGCGTGCACACACGATTCGTGGGGTACGGCTCAACCAAGGAGACGCTGCAGTCGGGAGAAATCGTCGGAGAGTTCAAGCCTCTTGACCTCTGCATTGCCGGCCAGTATGCTCACTTATTGAGCGAACACTGGGCAGGCGGTGTCACAGCCAAGTTTATCTACTCACACTATGGCCCTTACACCTCTTGCGCCTTGGCAACCGACCTTGGACTTAACTATTACGACGAAGGGTCGGACTTCTCGTTCTCTATTGCAGCACGCAACCTTGGCGGACAGATTAAGAGCTTTGACGAAATACGTGACCGATTGCCTGCCGATTTGGAGATTGGCTTCACGAAATCTCTCGGCCATGCTCCCATCCGCATCTCCGTCACGATGGTTGACCTGACACGCTGGACATCGGGCGATTATTTCACGACAGGCGAAAAGATAAAGGGTGGCAGCATCTTTATGAACCATTTCGTGCTGGGAGCGGAGTGGCTCATCTCCAGCAAATTCTATGTCGGGCTGGGCTATAATTTCCGTCGTGCCTATGAAATGACAGCAGCAGGCTCTTCCCATGCCGCAGGTCTTTCGTTTGGCGGCGGTGTCAACCTGAAGCGTTTGAAGTTCGGCATTGCCTATGCCAAATACCATGTCAGCGCGCCTACCCTGGCTTTCACTGTGGCTTATAACTTCCAAAAAAACTAAACATGAAACTCATCACGATTGCTATTGACGGCCACTCCTCTTGTGGCAAGAGCACAATGGCCAAGGACTTGGCCAAGGAAATTGGCTACATATACATAGACACTGGCGCGATGTATCGTGCGGTAACGCTCTTTGCCCTGCAGAACGGACTGATTACCGATGCCGGCATCGACGAGGAAGGACTTCGCCAACGCATGCCGGACATTATGATAACATTCCGCCTGAACGAAGAGACAGGGCGTCCGGACACCTATCTGAACGGTGTCTGCGTGGAGCGCGAGATACGCACGATGGAGGTGTCAAACTTTGTCAGCCCCATTGCCACACTGGGCTTTGTCCGCGAAGCTATGGTTGACCTCCAGCGTCTGATGGGCGAGTCCAAAGGTGTCATCATGGACGGAAGGGACATCGGCACGGTTGTCTTTCCCGATGCAGAACTGAAAGTTTTCGTTACCGCGAGTGCCGATGTGCGTGCCCGCCGCCGTTATGACGAGCTGACGGCTAAAGGCGAGAAGTGCAGCTACGACGAGATACTCGCCAACGTTATCGAGCGTGACCGCATCGACTCCACCAGAGCCATCAGTCCGCTTCGTCAGGCAGAGGATGCCATTGTGCTTGACAATAGCAACATGACAATCCCCGAGCAAAAGGCCTGGCTGTTGGAACAGTATTACAAAGCCGCTTCAGACACGCCCAAAAGTTGAGCACCATCCGCTTAAAAAGCAAATCGTAAGCAAAACGCCGAATTCTCTTGCTTCCTGTCAATTTTTGCACACCTTAAAAAGAGACGAAATCGGCATCCTTTTGTACCATATCTGGCAACCCCGCACAGGGCGTCGGCCAACCCCGCGTGGAGAGATGGCCAACGCCCCACGTTGCGTTTGCAAATTCACCGTGCCGAGTCTGTAGAGTTCTTACGCAAAAAAGTGTGCAAAAGCACGAAGAAAAAGCTGTTTTTGACAAGCGAAGATAGCAATTCGCAGTTTGACACCTCTTTTTCAAAAACACAACAGCCTGATTTTCAATTACACTTAATTTTCAGGCCGGAAAATCGCAAAAGGGCATGAAATGGTCTCCAGTCCCTTTTTAGGGGCAGAGACAAGGCTTACTCGGAAACGGGTTGTAAGCAAAACACACGAAAATGCGACATATTGTCAAAAGCAACAGAAACAGGCATATAAGAAAAAAGAGGAAGAAAATTTTGTACTTTCGCCGAAATGTGCTACCTTTGCAGCCGCTTAAATATAATTGATGAAGAAACCTAACCTGAAACAACAGTATCGCGTCAACGAACAAATTCGTGGTGTCCGCGATGTCCGTATCGTAGGCGACGATATCGAAAGCAGTGTAGTGTCTGTCTCCAGAGCCTTGCAGATAGCCGAGCAGATGGGCGTGGACCTTGTGGAAATTTCGCCTAATGCAGAACCTCCTGTATGCCGCCTCATCGACTACAGCAAGTTCATCTATCAGCAGAAGAAGCACCAAAAGGAGATTAAAGCCAAGCAGGTGAAGGTGGATGTCAAAGAGATTCGTTTCGGACCTCAGACTGACGACCACGACTACAACTTCAAGCTCAAGCACGCTCAGGGCTTCCTCAGCGACGGCGACAAGGTGAAGGCCTATGTCTTCTTCAAAGGCCGCAGCATCCTCTTCAAAGAGCAGGGCGAAGTGCTGTTGCTCCGTTTTGCCGCCGACTTGGAAGAATATGGAAAGGTGGAGCAAATGCCGCAGCTCGAAGGCAAGCGCATGATAATGTTCCTTGCCCCAAAGAAACAGACAGGAGCCAAGAAGACGTCCGATAACGAGCCATCCGCAGCAGGCCCTCTCCGTGAGAAAAAAGCGCCTCAGCAAAAGGCTCGTAAGGAATACACCGGACCAAAGGTAGAGGGAGAAGACTTCGACGACTAAAGAGATTGTGCGTAACGCCCTGGTATATGCGTTGCCACTCATATTAAAATTAAAAATTATAAAGTTAAAAAGTTAAAAAAAATGCCAAAAGTAAAGACTAACTCCGGTGCAAAGAAAAGATTCGCTTTCACCGGAACAGGCAAGGTAAAGCGCCATCACGCCTACCACAGCCACATCCTGACGAAAAAGACCAAGAAGCAAAAGCGCAACCTCGACCACAGCGCTATCGTTGTGAGAGAGAACATGAAGCAGGTTCGCGACCTTCTTTGCCTCCGCTAAACCTCTAAAATCTCAGGAAACAGTTTTAACTTTAGTTATTAACCGAATGCTTAGCCCCTAAGTTCGCAATCTGCGCCGCTAACATTCAAAAAGAAACAAAATTATGCCAAGATCAGTAAATCATGTAGCTTCAAGAGCTAAGAGAAAGAAAATTCTGGGTTTGACCAGAGGTTACTTTGGTGCCCGCAAGAACGTGTGGACCGTTGCCAAGAACACTTGGGAGAAAGGTCTCACCTACGCCTTCCGCGACCGCCGCACCAAGAAGCGCAACTTCCGCGCCCTGTGGATTCAGCGTATCAACGCTGCCGCACGCATGGAAGGTCTCAGCTATAGCCAGTTGATGGGCCTGCTGCACAAGGCCGGCATCGAGATTAACCGCAAGGTGCTCGCTGACCTCGCTGTCAACTACCCCGAGGCTTTCAAGGCTGTCGTAGCAAAGGTGAAGTAACCACTTCAAGATTTACAACCAACAAGGAGGAGAACGCCAAACGCGGTTCTCCTCCTTTGTTGCATATGGATGCCACAAAACAAGAAGCGTCAAACACTCATTGTCTGACGCTTCTTTTCTGTGGTGCCACCAGGAATCGAACCGGGGACACAAGGATTTTCAGTCCTTTGCTCTACCAACTGAGCTATGGCACCTTTCCGTTTTTGCGAGTGCAAAGGTAGGTCAAAAATCTGAACCTTGCAAGCATTTCGCTAAAAAAAGGAAGAAAAAGTGTGTTTTTCTTGCTGTTCCCCTGCTTTTTTCAACTTCCTGCTTTCTGTTTTCAATTAAATGTTGTAACTTTGCAGCGGTTTAAGAGCCATTCTTGGATGCTTCAGCACCAAGACACACGTTTAAATGTGTGGAACGGAAAGTAGCGCAGTTGGTAGCGTACCACGTTCGGGACGTGGGGGTCGGGAGTTCGAGTCTCCTCTTTCCGACAACATGTATTGGTTTGCAATGCGCGTTACCTATCGGCGCGAAATGAAGGTCAAGGCAGAAATGGATGCCTTGGGAGTGCCGGTTTTTGTACCAATGCGCCGCATTATGCAGCAAGGGCAACGGCTGGCAAATGCTCTTGAACCTGCCATTCACAATCTCATTTTCATTTACGCAAGCAAAGAAAGGATGCAAGCCTTGAAGGAGTCGCGTCCTGAACTGCAATACATGATGCGCCCTATGGACGGGAAGATGGAGAAAATCATTGTGCCCCAAAAACAAATGGACGACTTTATGAGGGTTTGCACCACAAGTGCCGACTTCGTTGAGATTGTACCGGCAGAAGATGTCAGATTAAAGCCAGGACAGAAGATTATCGTCGCTGGCGGACCTTTGCAAGGGATTTGCGGCTACTTTCAGCGCATCGGAAGCCATCGCGCCCGCCGCCTCATCGTCAGCATCCCTGGCGTTTGCTCTGCAACCGTCGAAATAAAAGCAGAAGACGTAGTGCCAGCGTAGTCACTTTTTGATGGAAGTGCATTCGTGACGCAACCCCTTGCTCTTACTCAGATAAGCCTTGGCAACACCAAAGCGAAGGAAAAGGTCGAGGCGGACAGGGATGTGGTTCTTGTCGTCGGAGATATAGAACGTGACGACCTCCTTTTCCTTCCCCTCAGGATACTCCACAAAAGAGAACACAAGGCAGCGATAAACAACACCATTGCTCTTCATGCGAAAATCCTCTCGGCCACGATAGATAAGTGTAATGTCCTCGACCTTCTGGCCACCAGCCATTGGCATATGCATCTTGTCGCCACTGCGCATACCCTCTACTTGGAAGGAGCGGGCACGCAACATCATACTCATCATGTCATATATGCACTTGGAAGCGTCGTAAGCCTTTTCAGTCACTACGCCATCTCTGTTTTGGAAACGCTGGCTGAGATGCGTCTTGCCTTCTGGATACGAATACCACACTTCATCCACATAATAGCGTCCACCCTCATTGGCTGCCTTCTTGTAATAACAAGGCGACATGTCCTCTGTGACAATGCTCTGCAAAGTGTCCCGCATCATAAAGAACCGGTCTAAACGGTCACTGGTACGGGTTATGAGGTGTGCTTTATAGGCGGGCTTGCCTTCCCACTTCGTATGCTTTATGTTCATGGTTGCAGACCCTGCACTAACCCAGATGAACTTCCAATTAAAGAACAAGTCATAGGACAATTCCTCACCAGAGTAGAAAGCTGTATTCTCGGCAGTACACTGGGCGCTTGCCTCCCTAATGCAGAAGAAAGCAAAAGTCAATATAACACTATAATATACAACACCCTTCTTCATCTACCTTAATGCCTATTAACGATTCTCACGCTTCTGACGCTCACGTTCTATGTTGCGCTGCTTGATATTCTTTTCCTTGTCTGGCTTCTGTTTGGTAATCTCTATGGGTTTCTGTGCCAAACGTGGAATTTCAAGGGGCGACCAATCCTGCTCTATATCCCATCTTGCCTTAACACTGATCGGTTTCGGGAAATAATATACCTGCTCTGGTTGCTGTGCACCAGCATACTCGCCCGTATCCCAAGAAGCATTGTGATTATGGTCAACAAAGCATCGCATATAGTATTCGCCAGGCTTCAAGTAAAAGAAGTCGGCCCGGCCGTCACGCCCTGCCACAAGTTCTGCCACACACTTGTCGGCACTGCTCATCAACTGGACTATAATCCTGGCCGTGTCTGGCAATAAGACATGTACAAAAAGCGAACCGAAATCATCCTGGCTCCTGACAGAGAATTCATTCTTTATTGATTTGCAAGGATCGCCCATCACCCCAACAATAGCAGTACTGTCTATAGTAAAGCGATATTGGCGCTTTTCCTCCCATTCGGCATAAAGTGTATATGACTTCACATCGCGATTCGGCAAGAAAAGGAAAGGCTCGGGTATCCAGAGACTATCCTTTTTAATCTCGAGATGCATTCTGGATGTATCTGCAATTGCGATAGGCTGCTTTGCTGCAAAAAGCACATTCTGGTTTGGATCAATGCCTCCTGTAGGCTTTACCGACATCTCCAAAAACTTTATCTCATAAGGATTGGTTTCTGGTGGCAAAGGTTCTTTGGATTTCTTCATGCGCTTCTCGCGTGCCTTCTTCCATTCCTGAATCTTCTTCTGCTCTTCCTTGTAAATCTTCTGCCATGTCACCTTGGGTGCCACTTCCTGCTTTTCAGTATGAGGCTGCAAAACACCTGTCGAATCCGTTTCGAGGAATGTTATCTCAAACTTCATGGTGTCTTCCCTATGTGTAAATGCCGTGTCGGTAATCCAATAGGTAATGGTGTCGTTATGGAGTGAACCATCTACCGCAAGGCATTTCTCATCAAAGTTCAAGCCCTTGATAACAGGCAATGTGTCGGCAGGCGCAGTAAAGAAGAGCCTGAGGATGTCTGGGTTCGGCCTTTCAATCTTGAGAAGATGTCGGTCCTGTCCTGCTTCGAGGAACGCATTGAGCACAAGGTCATCAGGCAGATAGTGAACGTAAGGGACAGCAAGAATGGTGTCGATTTGAGTGGAGTCGCGCCAGATGGTGTCCATACGTATTTCCTGCTTACAGATCGTAGTGAAGGTGTCCTGCATGAAGGCAATATGCTCGCTCTTCTGTGAGAACAGGAAATCGCCATCCTTATCTTCCAAGGCAAAGGCACGATATGTCCCCGGCTTTACCCCTTTGATACAAAAGCGTCCTGAGCCATTGGTGCGCGACACACGGCTGAAAGGCTTTTGCCTGAAAATAGAATCGTTAAAGAGGGAGTCAACAGGATAGAGACCGACAAGTATCCCTTTTATCGGCTCCAGATTCTCGGCATTGAGGACTGCGCCGGACACTTCCATCGTGTCAATCTCCGTACCCGTACTGAAACTATAGGTATAGTGCCCCATCGGGTTGCCCTCATTATTGTCAACAATGGCATCGCTGAAGTCAATAGTATAGGTCGTGTTTGACTGCAAAGAGTCATAAAGCGTAATCTTCACGCTTTTGCCGTCTGCACGTATGTTGGCAGGCTCTATCTGTGGAGGCGAGACAATGACCTTTTCGTTGGCATTCTCCAACTTGATGTACTCGTTGAAATTAATACGCATCTTACGAGTCGTATTACCTACGGAACGGTCTGCTGGAGAAGAAGACACAACCTTGGGCGGTATCTCGTCATAGATGCCGCCGTCGGGAGTTCCGATGCTTGCACAAGCCACAAAAAGGAGCAGTGCAAGACCTTCAAGAATGTGTTTTGTCTTCATCAACTCTAAACGTTCAACTCATTCAGTGCCAACACCTGTTCTATGATATCACGATTGTTGCAAAGCCTGGGCACTTTGTGCTGTCCGCCAAGCTTACCTTTCTGCTTGAGCCAATCGTTGAAGACACCTGAGCGTGCCTTGACAAGTTCAAGCCTCTGGAGCGTGATGTCCTTGTATCGCTTTGCCTCATAGTCGGAGTTTATCTGCTGGAGATGTTCGTCGAGGATGCGGGCGAACTCCTCCGAATCATTTGGTTCTCTGCTAAATTCCACAACCCATTGATGCCGGCACTTGCCTTCTGCATCCATAAAGACAGGTGCCGCAGTATATTCCAGCACCTCTGCTCCTGTTTGCCTACATGCCTCAGCAAGTCCTTTCTCTGCGTTATCTACAATCAGTTCTTCGCCGAAGGCATTGATGAAAGACTTCGTGCGACCTGTGATGACGAACTTATAGGGATTGCGCTGAGTGAAGCGTATCATGTCGCCTATAATGTAACGCCATAGTCCACTGGATGTAGAGATGACCATCGCATAGTTACGTCCTGTTTCAATGCCCCAGAGAGGCACGACAGTGGGTTGTTCCTTGTCGAACTCATCCATAGGGATAAACTCGAAGAACACGCCATAGTCAATCATCAGGCTCATGGCTGCATCGCACGGATCATCCTGTATGCCAAAGAAGCCTTCAGAGGCATTGTATGTCTCCATATAGTGCATCTTCGGCGATGTGATGAGACGCTCATATTGTCTGCGATAAGGCGTAAAGGCCACACCTCCATGAAAGAACACTTCCAGATTGGGCCATACCTCTTCAAGATGTTCTTTGCCACTTAGCTCCATTACGCGATTCAATACCGAAAGCATCCAAGAGGGAACGCCGCTTAGGTTCGACACGTTCTTCCTCATGGCTTCTCTGGCAATGCGGTCACGCTTAATCTCAAAGTCACTTAACAGAGCTGTGGCTTTCCTCGGCACCCTGATTATATTTACCAACGGATTGATATTTTCTATGAGGATAGCACTTAGGTCGCCCACCAAGCTGCTTGGCAGATTATAGTTCGAGGCATGACTGCCTCCGAGAATCAGCGCCTTTCCGTCAAAGAGCCGACTCTTTGGGTTGTTGCGCAAATACCAAACAACCGTATCCGTCCCTCCGGCATAGTGTGTGTCATGCAAGCCATCTTTGCTTACTGGGATGAACTTGCTCTTATCATTCGTTGTCCCGCTGGATTTCGCATACCATTTCACCTTTCCAGGCCAGAGGACGTCATGCTCTCCATGCCTCATACGGTCAATGAAGCCCTTCAACTCTTCATAGGTGTTGAGTGGCGTCTGACGGGCAAAGTCCTCGTATCTAAGGTCCTTGCTGTAACCGTATGCCCTACCCCATTCTGTCTGGGCAGCCTTGCCCAGCAAACGTTTGAGAACGTCTCTCTGCAATACTTCTGCCTCTTTTGCATAAAGGTCGAGTTTATGCAGGCGAGGCGTAAAGACGGGACGTATGATATTTGTCAGAGACACCATGAGGATTTACACTTTGATTATTTACGAAAGACGATTTTATTCCTCTTTAATGGGGGTAGGAGGCCTTTTTGCCAGTTCATCATGCAGCTTTTGGTCATGCTTGAGACGATGCAATGCGTTTTTGCTTGCCTTCTGGTGGCTTTCTTTCTTAGAGTAGCCTTTCCCTCGCGCACATTCATGGCCGTTGATGACAACCTTTGTGTTGAAGAAAGGCGAGCCGTCTTCGTCTTTGGTTTCCGCAAGCAAGACGTATTCAAGGGTGACTTTATGCTTCTGGCACCACTCCAGGAGCTTGTTCTTGAAGTTCACCTCCTTGTATGCCACCTTGTCTATGTCAATGAGACGGCTCAGTATCTTCTTCTTCACGAAGCTCTTGCATTGGTCGTAACCTCTGTCGAGATAGATGGCCCCAATGAGCGCTTCGAAGGCATTGCCGGCAAGGTAGCTGTTATGTGTCTGATTGTGTTCGTTGCGGCGGATGAGCTTGTTGAGGCCAATCTCGGCTGCAAGTTTGCCGAGCGTTTCCCTCTGGACAATCTTGCTTCGGGTATTTGTCAGGAAGCCTTCTCGCTTACAGGGGAAGTGATGATAGACTATCTCGCCTACGACAGCTCCCAGGATGGCATCGCCGAGGAACTCCAGTCTCTCGTTGTTGAGACGGTTCCCTTCTTTGTTATGGGCGAGCATCGACTTGTGCATCAATGCTTCCTTATAGAGGCAGATGTTACGCGGATAGAAGCCCAGCATATTATGAAAAGCGCGATAAAGTTCCTTATCCTTACGGAAAGGCAACCTTATCGCGTCTATCAGGTTTAGGGCAGGCACGGCCTTATCCTACGTATTTCTTGAAGATAACGCAGGCGTTATGACCTCCGAAGCCAAAGGTGTTGCTTAGGGCAGCCCTAACGGTACGTTTCTGAGCCTGGCCGAAGGTGAAGTTCAACTTATAGTCAATCTCGGCATCTTCGTCGCCCTCTTCATGGTTGATGGTGGGAGGAACAATGTCTTCCTTGACAGCCATTACGCTGGCCATCGCCTCGATAGCACCTGCAGCGCCGAGCAAGTGTCCGGTCATGGACTTCGTGCTGCTGATGTTGAGTTTGTAGGCATGTTCACCGAAGACGGCCAGGATAGCTTTGCATTCACTCACATCACCGACAGGAGTCGATGTCCCGTGTACATTGATATAATCAATGTCACCAGGCTTCATGCCTGCATCTTCAAGGGCATTCTCCATGACGAGCTTCGCCCCAAGGCCTTCGGGATGCGAAGCAGTGATATGGTGCGCGTCTGCACTCATGCCCACGCCCGCCATCTCTGCATAAATCTTTGCGCCTCTGGCCTTTGCGTGCTCCAACTCTTCAAGGACAAGCACTGCACTGCCTTCTGCCATCACGAAACCGTCGCGACTTGCGCTGAAGGGACGACTGGCCTTCTGGGGTTCGTCGTTGCGAGTGCTCAGGGCGTGCATTGCTGTGAAGCCGCCTACGCCGGCTGCTGTGATAGCAGCCTCTGCACCGCCACTTACGATGACGTCTGCCTTGCCCAAACGGATGAGGTTGAAGGCATCGGCAAGTGCGTTGGTCGAAGAGGCGCATGCACTGGAGGTGATGTAGTTGGGACCGTGGAACCCGTATTTGATGCTGATATGTCCGGCACAGATGTCGGCTATCATCTTAGGCACGAAAAAGGGATTGAACTTAGGACCAAGCGTTTCGCCAGTCTTAGCGTATGCCGTCACTTCCTCCTCGTATGTCTTCATTCCTCCGATGCCGACGCCAAAGACAACACCCACACGGTTCTTATCGACCTTCTCCATGTCCATGGCACTGTCCTCGACAGCCATGATAGCTGCAGAGAGTGCGTATTGGCAATAGGGGTCCATCTTGCGGGCTTCCTTCTTGTCGATGAATGTCTCAGGGTTGAAGTCCTTCACCTCGCAGGCAAACTGTGCTTTGAACTTCGAGGCGTCGAAATGTGTAATAGGTGCTGCGCCGCTCACGCCATTGAGCATATTCTGCCACGTTTCTGCAGCAGTATTACCCAAAGGAGTGACGGCACCCATACCTGTCACTACAACTCTTTTCAGTTCCATTAACTGTCAGTTAAGAGTTAAGGGTTAAGAATTAAGAACGATACACTAATCCTTAATCCCTAATCCTTATTATTACTTGTTTGCTTCAATGAATGCAATAGCATCGGCAACGGTAGAGATCTTCTCGGCCTTGTCGTCGGGAATGGTAATCTCAAATGCCTTCTCGAACTCCATAATCAGTTCTACGGTGTCCAAAGAGTCTGCACCAAGGTCGTTTGTGAATGATGCTTCGGGAGTAACGTCTGCTTCGTCAACACCCAACTTATCAACGATAATCTCTTTTACTTTTGCTTCAATTTCTGACATAACTTTTATTGTTTTGTTTATTAAATATGTTATTTCTTTTCGCTTTATTTCGCGGTGCAAAGTAAATACATTTTGAACAAATATGCAACAATTATGTGCAAAATTATATGTTGACGTGCACATTTTAACCTTTTTTGTGCACTTTGGCAATGTCGTGTACGATGATTTTCG
This sequence comes from uncultured Prevotellaceae bacterium, assembly GCA_947304115.1. GTDB lineage: Bacteria > Bacteroidota > Bacteroidia > Bacteroidales > Bacteroidaceae > Physcousia. Next base: position 17,428 of record CAMZAE010000033.1, read on the forward strand.
TATCTTTGCACTGCTTATGCCACAATATGCCGATGTCATACTACCCTTGCCTTTGCAGGGTTCCTTCACCTACGCCTTGCCCCAGGAATGTGAGGCTCAGCCGCAGGTGGGCTGTCGGGTTGTCGTGCCCTTTGGGAGCAAGAAAATCTACACTGCCATCGTGGTGCGCCTTCACGATGAAACGCCTCCCTACCCCACCAAACCCGTTTCGCAGGTTCTCGATGAAAAGCCTGTCGTCCTGCCAGAACAGATGCGATTATGGCAATGGATTAGCGACTACTACCTATGTCCTCTTGGCGATGTCTTCAAAGCTGCAATACCAGCAGTCCTCAAGAAAAAGAGTCAAGGGGCAAGGGGCAAGGAGCAAGAGAAGACATCCTGCCCCAGCAATCCTCTTGCCCCCCTGCCCCTTGCCCCCCTGACTGAAGTGCAGCAGCAAGCCTTGGAAGACATCGTCAACCAGTGGGAGAGCCATAACGTCTGCCTTTTGCATGGCGTGACAAGCAGCGGAAAGACGGAAATCTACATCCACCTCATACAGAAAGCCATCGAGGAGGGGAAGCAAGTGCTCTTCATGCTTCCGGAAATCGTACTGACCACCCAGCTCACCGAAAGGCTCCGGCGCGTCTTCGGCTCACACATGGGGGTTTATCATTCACGCCACACAGACAAGGAGCGCGTCGAACTGTATCAGAAGATGCTTTCCGACGAACCTTACGACATTGTCGTTGGCGTGCGCAGCAGTGTCTTTCTTCCTTTCCGGCATCTCGGCATGGTTATCATCGACGAGGAGCACGAGACATCGTTCAAGCAGCAGGAGCCAGCCCCTCGCTACCATGCCCGCAACACAGCATTGGTCATGGCAAGCTGGGCTGGAGCAAAAACCCTGCTGGGTTCTGCCACGCCAAGCCTGGAGTCGTACCACAACGCCCTCAGCGGCAAATATGGCCTCGTCACGCTCAAGACACGTTTTGAAGGACTTAGCCTGCCCGAAATAGAGACTGTCGATGTTCAGGAGATGCGGCGCAAGAAGCTGATGTCCGGTGTCTTTTCGCCGCAACTGATCACCCATATAAAGAAGGCCTTGGCGCAAAACAAACAAGTTATTCTCTTCCAGAACCGCAGAGGCTATGCACCTGTCCTTGAATGCAAGGAATGCGGTTGGGTGCCTCGCTGCGAGAAATGCGACGTCAGCCTGACCATCCATCGCGGCCAAAGGCAGATGGTTTGCCATTATTGCGGCAAGACCTACAACATTCCGTCCGCCTGTCCGAACTGCGAAAGCACTTCCCTCACCAGCAAAGGCTATGGGACCGAGCGCATAGAAGAGCAGCTCGCCGCCATTCTTCCCGAAGCACGCATCGCCCGCATGGACCTCGATACCACGCGCTCACGCCAAAACTACGAACAGATTCTCCATGACTTTGAAGAAGGCAGGACCAACATCCTCATCGGCACGCAGATGGTCACGAAAGGCCTGCACTTCGACCGCGTAAGTCTCGTTGGCATCCTTTCTGCCGACACCATGCTCTCGCAACCCGACTTCCGCAGCTACGAGCGTGCGTTCCAACTCATGGAGCAGGTGGCTGGCAGAGCTGGGAGAAAAGGCTCTGTCGGTCACGTCATCTTGCAGACACGCGACGCAGAAAGCACCATTGTACGACAAGTGATGAACCACGACTACGAAGGCATGTATGCAGAGCAGGCACAGGAACGCGAGTTGTTTAACTATCCGCCTTTCTGCCGTGTCATTTTCATCTATATGAAGCACCGCGACGAAAGCATTGTCGAAAGACTCTCCTCTGACTTTGCCGCCATGCTTTGCAAGGTGTTCGGAGAGAGGGTGCTGGGGCCGGACACACCTCCCGTGGGCCGCGTGCATTCCATGCACATACGCAAACTAATACTGAAGATTGAACTGACAGTCTCTTTGACAGCCGTCCGCCAGCGACTTGCCACCCTCCAGAATCAAATCCTCGCAACGCCCCAATATCGCTCAGCACAAATCTATTACGACGTAGATTAGCTCTGGCACAAACCATGCCTGAAAGAGAAATCTCAGGAAGGCAAAGGGAAATTTGCACGCTCCCGCAGGAGAAAGTTCACTCAGGCAGGTGCATTCTTCGTTTCACGTCGTAAATTGTGTAATTTACGTCGTAAAATGTACAAATTACGTCGCAAAACGTACAATTTACGACGTAAAATATAAAACCTCCAACACGTCACAGGCTTTCTCTCTACGATGAAATGGAATTTTCCATGAAATAAAACGATTTTATTTGTCTGATTGGCATGTATTTCGTGAATTTTATCTATCTTTGCAGCAAAAGGACAGGGAACCTGTGCTCAGTATAAACTCACATCAATATCTATAATAAAGTTTTGCATTATGTTGACAGAAGAAGGGCTTTTGTATGTGGCGCACGGCCAGAAAGGGCCGATATGCCTTAACGGAAAGATGGCGAACCGCCACGGATTGATTGCCGGCGCAACAGGGACAGGAAAGACTGTCACCCTGCAAGTGCTGGCTGAAACGTTCTCCCAAGCAGGAATCCCCTGTTTTATGGCCGACATGAAGGGCGACCTTTCCGGCATCAGCCAGGCGGGACAAATGTCGGACTTCATCGGGAAGCGATGCGCGGAATTTGGCATCAAAAGCCCTCAGTTCCACGGGAACCCCGTTTGCTTCTACGATGTCTTTGGCGAACAGGGCCATCCCATGCGCACCACCATCTCAAACATGGGGCCGGAACTCTTGTCGCGCCTTATGGAACTGAACGAGGTGCAGGCGGGTGTGATGACCATCCTCTTCAAAGTGGCCGACGAGCGGGGCTTGCTCCTGATTGACCTCAAAGATTTGCGCTCGATGCTTGTCTATGTGGCAGACCATGCTTCGGAACTCTCCAAGAAATATGGCAATGTGTCGAGCGCCAGCGTGGGCGCCATCCAGCGTGCCCTCCTTTCCCTTGAAAACCAAGGTGCCGACAAGTTCTTCGGAGAGCCGGCATTCGACATCATGGACTTCCTACAATGCAGCGCCGACGGGAAAGGCATGATGAACGTCTTGGCTGCCGACAAACTGATGCAAAAGCCAAAACTCTATTCCACGTTCCTCCTGTGGCTTTTGTCGGACCTCTATGCCCGCCTGCCCGAAGTGGGCGACCAAGAGTTGCCGCGACTGGTGTTCTTCTTCGACGAAGCACATACACTCTTCACCGACACGCCGAAAAGCCTTGTCGAGAAGATTGAACAAGTGGTGCGTCTCATCCGAAGCAAAGGCATCGGTATATATTTCGTGACGCAAAACCCGACGGACATCCCCGATTCCGTCCTCGCACAACTGGGCAACAGGGTTCAGCACGCCCTTCGCGCCTTTACCCCCAAAGAACAAAAGAACGTAAAGGCTGCCGCAGAGACTTTCCGTGCCAATCCGGAGTTCAAGACCGAAGATGCCATCATGGAGCTTGGCACAGGCGAGGCGCTCGTCTCCTTCCTTGATGAGAAAGGCACGCCAAATGTCGTGGAACGTGCCAAAATACTCTTCCCGCTCAGTCAGATTGGTGCCATCACCAACTCCCAACGCGACCAGCTCATCAAATCTTCACGCATATTTGGCCGCTACGACACGATGATTGACCGCGAGAGCGCGTTTGAAGTGCTGCTGGCAGAAAGCGAGACGGAACAGAAGCAAGAAGAAAGGAGCAAGGAGCAAGAGGTTAGCAAAGAGAAAGAGGTTAGCAAAGAGAAAGAGACAAAGGCCAAATCCAAGAAGAAAGGTTTCTT
>CAMZAE010000034.1 GCA_947304115.1 uncultured Prevotellaceae bacterium
GCCATGTGGCCCCATCTCTTTAGCTTAGTCGCTTTGCGGTATTCAAATGCTCTTCCCATAATAACATTTACTATTTGACGATTTACTATTTACTATTTATACAATTGAACTATTTAAGCACTCCCCCAAAGGGGGAGCGGGGAGGGGCTTCACCTCAGTTCTGCACCTAACTGCTGCTTCAAGTTATTGATAAGCTTCTGCATGACGGCATCGATGGCTTTGTCGTTGAGAGTCTTTGTCTCGTCCTGCAGGATGAAGTTCACTGCGTATGACTTCTTGCCTTCGGGGAGGTTCTTGCCTTCATAGACGTCAAAGAGCTTGACTGCCTTGAGCAGCTTCTTCTCTGTCTGATAGGCGATGCGCTCCACTTCTGCGAAAGGTACATTGCTGTCGAGCAGCAGGGCAAGGTCGCGGCTTACTGCCGGGAACTTGCTTATCTCGGTGTAAGTGACGTTCTGCTTCTGTATAATGCGCATGATTTGGTTCCAGCGGATGTCGGCGAAATAGACAGGCGTGTCGATGCTGAAAGCCTTTGTGAGCTTGCCGTTGACGATGCCCATCTCTGCAAGTACCTTGCCGCCACGGTTCTGGATGCAAAGGCTCTGGCTGTAGATGTCGCTCTTGCCTTCTGCAAAGACGAGCATTCCGAAGGGAACACCGAGGCGGGTGAAGATGTTCAGGACGTATGCCTTGAGTTGGGCGAAGGAACTGTCTTCATCGGGGTGCGCCCAACTGCCGCGAACACGCTTGCCTGTGAGCCAGAGGCCCAGATGGTAGTCCTCACTATAGGCATCGAGCACATGCTTGATGACCTCAGGGTCGCGGCTACTGCTCACGCCAGGAATGATGTCGGGACACTTCTTCTCCGCCTGGAAGCGGTAGCAGTTGCCGTATTCGAAGAAGCGCAGGTCGGTGTTGCGGTAGCTGACGTTGCGGGCGATGCTCTCCAAACCGCCAAAAAGCAGAGTCTGTCGCAGGGCGTTGAGGTCTTGGCTGAGAGGATTGAGGAGCTTGACGGATTCCTCGCTCTTGTAGCTCTCCAAGCCGTCGTAGTAGGCTCCGCGCTGAAGGCTGTTGTTCAGTATTTCACGGAAGCCGCCGCCCACCAATTGCTCGGCAATGATGTTCTGGAGCTTGTGGCTCATGTCGTGGATGGTCTTGACGGTCAGACTGTTCTTGAGCGTCGTAGGAATCTCCACATTATTATATCCATAGATGCGAAGGATGTCCTCCACGACGTCGCAAGGCCGCTGCACATCCACCCTGTAGGCAGGCACCGTGAGTTCGAGACCTTCGCTCGTCTCGCTGTCGATAGTCATTTCAAGGCTCGTTACAATGCTCTTGATGGTCTCTGCGGGAATGTGCTTGCCAATGAGACTATCCACATAATTATACTTCAATGAAACCTTGAAGTCTGGAAGTTTCTTCGCCTGGACGTCAACAACTTGCATACTAATCTTTGCGCCTGCAAGTTCCTTGGCGAGGATGGCGGCTTGCTTCAAGGCATAGAGTTGTCCGTTGGGATCTATGCCACGCTCGAAACGGAAGCTTGCGTCTGTGCTCAAACCATGACGACGGGCACTTCTGCGGATGCTTGTGGGATTGAAGTAGGCACTCTCCAGCAGGACGTTGGTTGTGGTGTCGTAAGTGCCGCTACCCTTGCCGCCGAACACGCCGGCAATGCACATCGGCTCCTTTGCGTTGCAGATGGCAAGGTCTTGGTCGGAAAGCTTATGCTCCACGCCGTCGAGCGTTACGAAGGGCGTGCCTTCGGGCAATGTCTTGACAATGACCTGGCGGCCTTCAATCATGTCTGCATCGAAGCAATGCAGAGGCTGGCCGTATGCCATCATTATATAATTGGTGATGTCCACGATATTATTGATAGGACGCAGGCCGATGGTGCGCAGTTTGTTCTGCAGCCATTCGGGACTCTCCTTCACTTGGCAGCCTGTCAGCGAGACTGCTGCATAGCGGGGACAAAGGTTGGCGTCGTCAATAGTGACGCTGATGGGCAGCGACTCGTCATCGACCTTGAAGCCCTCGCAGTCGGGACGATGAAGGCTTGTCTTGTAGCCGTTTTGTATGAGCCAGGCATAGAGGTCGCGAGCCACACCATAATGGCTGCAAGCATCAGCACGGTTGGGCGTAATATCGACCTCAATCAGCCAGTCACTCTCTACATGATAGTATTCCGCGGCAGGTGTGCCAACGACAGCGTCGTCCGGAAGAACGATAATGCCGCTGTGGTCGTTGCCGATACCGATTTCATCTTCGGCACAAAGCATACCGAAGCTCTCCACGCCACGAAGCTTGCTGCGCTTGATGGTGAAGCACTCGTCACCGTCATAAAGCTTGGTGCCTACGACAGCAGCAATCACCTTCTGGCCGGCAGCAACATTCGGAGCGCCGCAGACAATCTGTAGAAGCCCCTCTCCAACCTCTCCCTGAGGAGAGAGGCTTTCTTTTCTCCCCTCCTCCCCGGTGGGTGGGGTGGGGGCTACCTTTACAGTACACACATGCATGTGGTCGCTGTCGGGATGCGGTTCGCAAGTCAGCACTTCGGCAACATAAAGGCCTTCCAGACCTCCTTTGATGGTCTGTACTTCTTCCACGCTATCGACCTCAAGGCCTGCACTGGTCAGTGCATCTGCAACCTCTTGGGCACTGAGTGTCGTATCGACATATTCCTTAAGCCATTTGTATGATATGTTCATCTTTGATATTTACGATTTGACGATTTACTATTTATGTTTTTCTATAATTCGCGTGCAAAGGTACGAAAAAAAGTTCAAAGTCTATTGCTTATGGCTGAAAAGAATGATACTATTTCACGATATACCTATTTATTTATAAGAAAAATGGCAGGCACTTTGCTGAGGTCGGGCAACTTCGTGTTCTTCCATTGCGAGATTTGAAGGGTGCGGATGTATTCGTCGGATGTTGTTATGCCTGCGGCAATGCAAAGTCGTGTCTGCGGACGAAGGGTAGTGAGGAGGGACTGAAACATCTTTTGGTTGCGGTAAGGTGTCTCAATGAAGAGTTGTGTCTGTCCTTCTGCCCATGCTCTGCTCTCAAGCACTTTCAATTTTTTTGCACGGTCGGATGGTTCTACAGGCAGATAGCCATTGAAGGCAAAACTCTGTCCGTTCAGTCCGCTTGCCATGACAGCCATAATCATACTGCTTGGCCCTACAAGTGGCACAACCCGCAAGCCTTCCCTTTGTGCAATTTTGACGATGTCTGCTCCCGGATCGGCAACAGCAGGGCATCCAGCTTCGCTAATAACACCGACAGACTTTCCTTCCCTCAATGGTTGCAAGTACCCGTTGAAGAGCTTCTCGTCAGCGTGTTTCCCCATCTCGTAGAATGTGCAGTCGTCGATAGGGAACGTTTTGTCTGTCTGGCGAAGGAAGCGTCTGGCAGAGCGTATGTCCTCAACGATGAAATGCCGAATGCCCATGATGACCTCACGATTATACGAAGGCAAGACTTGCTCTATGGCAGTCTCGCCAAGTGTGACAGGTATGAGGTATAATGCCAAAGGCATTGGATGAAGGATTAGGGAATGGGGATTAAGGATTAAAGATTAAGGATTAAGGATTAGAGATGAGGGGTTTTATTCCTTCTGGCGAAACCAGGTTTTGTTCACCGGTCGCCATATTCTTCAGCATCACTTTCCCTTCGGCCATTTCCGTCTCGCCAGTCATAATGACGAATGGGATTGCCTTCTGGTTGGCATATTGCATCTGCTTCTTCATCTTGCTGGCATCGGGATAGATTTCGCAGCGAATGCCTTGCTCGCGAAGCCTTGCAATGATGGGCAGCGAGTAGGCTGTTTCCTTTTCCCCAAAATTGATGAAGAGTACCTGTGTTGCTGTCGTCACGGCCTCTGGGTAGAGGTTGAGCTGGTTCAGGACATCATAGATGCGGTCGGCGCCGAAGCTGATGCCCACACCGCTCAGGCCTGGCATTCCGAATATGCCGGTCAGGTTGTCATAGCGGCCTCCTCCGGTAATTGAGCCTATCTCGACATCCAAAGCCTTGACCTCGAAGATGCAGCCCGTGTAGTAGTTGAGGCCTCGGGCGAGGGTAAGGTCAAGTTCAAGCGGGTTGGTTAGAGCATTCGGAGCGCTTAGATTGTTCAGGACATACTCCACTTCGTCTATGCCTTTTTGTCCTATTTCGCTGCCGGAAAGCACTTGGCGCATCGTTGCAATCTTCTCGGCATTCGTGCCACTAAGGTTGATGATGGGCTGCAACTTTTGGATGGCCTCTTCGCTGATGCCATCTTCGCGAAGTTCTTCATTTACTGCTTCTAAACCTATCTTGTCGAGCTTGTCGATGGCAACTGTAATGTCCACAATTTTGTCGGCCTCGCCAATCATTTCGGCAATGCCGGACAGGATTTTGCGGTTGTTTATCTTGATGCAGACACGGATGCCAAAACGCTGGAACACGGTGTCGATAATCTGCATCAGTTCCACTTCGCAGAGCAATGAGTCGCTGCCCACTACATCGGCATCGCACTGGTAGAACTCGCGGTAACGGCCCTTCTGCGGACGGTCGGCACGCCATACCGGTTGAATCTGGTAGCGGCGGAACGGCAATGTCAGTTCCTCTCTGTGCTGTACGACATAGCGTGCGAAAGGCACAGTCAAATCATATCGCAACCCTTTCTCGCAGAGTTGGGCGGCAAGATGTCCGGTGGCTCCGTTTGCGAGGTCGTCGGCAGAAATGCCACGCAGGAAGTCGCCGCTGTTCAGGATTTTGAAGAGCAACTTGTCGCCTTCCTCGCCATATTTGCCCATCAGCGTGGAGAGGTTCTCCATGGCAGGTGTCTCGATTTGCTGGAAGCCATAGAGCGAATAGACCTCACGAATGGTGTTGAAGATATAGTTGCGGCGCGACATCTCCTGCGGTCCGAAGTCGCGTGTGCCTTTTGGTATGCTTGGTTTCTGCATAATCTGTTTGTCGTTTAGTATTTTGCGGGCACAAAGGTACGAAAAAAAGTTGAGAGATTGGGGATTATGAATTAGAAATGTTCTTTTTGTTCAGTCTTTTTCTCAATGGCTCGTCGTAGAATAGCAGGCAAAGCGTGGCAACAAGCAATGCGGCAACTATCGTGACTGTTGCAGGAAGCCAGGGATGGGCATAGCCTTCGTAAGGATGCCCGTCGCGTCCAACCCAAGCAATATACAGATATACAAGAGGGAAATGAACTGCGTAGAGGGGGTAGGAAAGGCGGCCAAGGAAGGAGGCAGCCTTCCTGAGATACCCCGACACCATGCCGCGTGCCCCATACCAGATAATGGTGGGGAAGAAAGAGAAAATGCAAACAAGCTGATATATTGTTTCCAGATCTTTATCGCCCAGTGCAGGGAATCCCAGCAATACGGTTAATGCTAATCCGCAAATCAGAAACATGTGACCGTGTAAGGGCTTTGGCTGACGTTCATGGAAAACTCGTGCCATGAGCAATCCCATGGGATAGGCATATAACATTCTGAGGGCGCCGCCCCATAGGTTCAAAGGGTCCGACGACCAACCATAGGCAATGCCGCCATCCTCTGTCAGGAGTGCGAACCCGGCAATGGATATGATGCTGCACGCCACCCATACCCTCAGCCATTTTGTGGAGAGGCGGTGAAGCAGAAGGCCATAGAGCAGGCTGCCGATATACTCAAAAAAGAGCGACCAGTGAGGCCCGTTGAGTGGGAAAATCTCCGTGTTGCCACGTACATCAATGTTTGCAGGCGAAGGAATAAGAAAAAGCCCTAACAGGACAGACAGCATGAAGGCTTGTATGGCGACTTCTGTCCCGTCCCATTTCGTGAAGCCCTGAAGGGCGAAAGCCACTGCGCCAATTAAAACTCCTATCACAATCATTGGATGCAGACGGATAAGCCTTCGCTTGATGAAACCTCCCAATGTCATGTCGTTCCCCCATTTGTTGTCGTAAGCATAGCCCATCACAAAGCCAGAAAGAATGAAGAAGAAATCTACGCTCAGAAAGCCATGAAAGAATTCGTTCACTGGCGTTGGCCACACAAAGAAACTCTTGGCATCGTTGAAAACATGGTATAGAAGTACCATCAAGGCTGCAATGCCTCTCAATCCGTCTAAAACATCATATCTCTTCATCTGTTGTCTTTTGTTCGTTTACACTTTTGTTGTAACCCAATCCGCGATGGTGCAAAGATATGAAAAAAATAAATGATTGAGAAGAATGAAAGAAGAACTTTTTCTTTTTTGTAAGAGGAAAATTGCAACTGGGGATGTTAAGAAAGTCTTTCCGTAATGGCGAATTCTTCAATTTGCGTCGTAAATTGTACAAATTACGACGTGAAATGTACAAATTGCGACGTAAAACGTACAATTTACGTCGTAAAATATAAAACATGAAGTAAGGCGATGGCTTTCTCCTCATGGAGTAAAAGAGTTTTTTTAAGTGTAAAAACCATTTTCTTTCTCAGTGCTTCTTATAATTCAGAATTTTTATCTATATTTGCACATTGGTTATGGATAAGAAACAACAGCCTTTGGCATCCTTGCGCGACCGCTTGACTCGTTACATGGAAGAGAAAGCCATGCGCAAAACTCCTGAACGCTATGAAATTTTACGTGTGGCAGGGTTTGCACAAGGCATTTTCACCATCGACGAGCTTATGCAGTTGATGCATGAACATGCAGAGTTTCAAGTGAGTCGCGCCACGCTCTTCAATACGATGGAACTGTTTTGCGATGCTGGAGTTGTCATCAAACATCCGCTTGCAACGGCGGCGCACTACGAGATGCGCACAGACAACTCTCCAAAGGCTTACGTCATCTGCCGCCAATGCAACACTATTACCCGTGTGTCAACAAGCACGGCAAGGCTTGCCTTGCAGAATCTTCATGTGCGTTACTTCAGTATTGAAGACACGCTTGTGTACATGCATGGATTTTGCCGCAAGTGTCAGGCCAGAAAACGGCAAGAGGTAAGGAAAAATAAGAAACTAAGTAAAAAGTAAGTTAGAAATATGGCAAAAGGAAAAGTAGATGCACTGCTCGGCATCGTTTTCGGTGACGAGGGAAAAGGAAAAGTCGTGGATGTGTTCACTCCAAAGTACGACATTGTAGCTCGCTTTGCTGGTGGTCCCAATGCCGGACACACCATCATTTTCGAGGGAAAGAAGTTCGTTCTTCGCAGCATCCCAAGTGGAATCTTCGACGAGGGCAAGCTTAACATCATTGGCAATGGTTGTGTCATTGCCCCCGACCTCTTCATGCAGGAGGCCAGAGAACTGGAGACTGCGGGCTACGACCTCAAGAGCCGCCTGCACATCAGCAAACGTGCTCATCTCATCCTGCCCACGCACAGAGTCCTCGACCGTGCTTACGAAGCAGCCAAGGGCAAGAATAAAGTCGGCACGACAGGTAAGGGCATCGGTCCCACCTACAGCGAGAAAGCCAGTAGGACAGGACTTCGCGTAGGCGACATCCTCGAAAACTTCCAGGAGAAGTACAATGCCCTCAAGGCTCGGCATGAGCAGACTTTGCGTGACTTGAATTATACCGACTACGACATCACGGACGAGGAGAAACTCTGGATGCAGGGCATTGAGTACATGCGTCAGTTCTCACTCACCGATACAGAGATAGAACTTGGCAAGGCATTGAAGGAGGGAAAGACCGTGCTTGCCGAAGGTGCCCAGGGAACGATGCTCGACATCGACCACGGCACTTATCCCTTTGTCTCTTCCTCAAACACCGTGAGCGGAGGCGTCTGCACAGGTCTTGGTGTTCCCCCAAATGCAATTGGCGAAGTGTTCGGTATTTTCAAGGCATACTCCACGCGAGTCGGCTCTGGACCCTTCCCTGTGGAACTCCTTGACGAGACTGGCGACAAGATACGCGAGATAGGCCATGAGTACGGAGCCGTAACAGGTAGAAACCGTCGTTGCGGATGGCTCGACCTCGTGGCACTTCGTTATGCTATAATGATAAACGGCGTCACCCAGCTTATTATGATGAAGAGTGATGTGCTCGACTCTTTTGCAAAAATTAAGGTCTGCACCAAATATACCAAGGATGGTGTTACAACCGACGAGATGCCTTACGATACGGAGGGTTGGCAGGCTGTCTATGAAACCTTACCGGGATGGCAGACTGACCTCACGCAGATGACCAGCGAAAATCAGTTCCCCAAAGAACTCAAGGACTATATCGCCTACATCGAGAAAGCCACAGGTACACCTATCACCATCGTCAGTGTCGGGCCTGACAGAGCACAAACGATTGAGAGATAGCCCTCTCCAAACCCCCACAAAGAGAGGCAGTACTATATGTTTCTACATCTTCTGTTTGCATTTCTCCCTTTGTTCTCCCCTGCGAAGGAGACAGAAGGGGGCTTGTATGAGCAAAGCGTCCGCCTTGTCATAGAGGCTTTGGCTTCCGACTCGTTGGAGAAAGCCGAGCAGATGATTCACAAAACCATTCGGCTTGATCCCGCAAGGAAATCCAATGCCATCCTCTATCAGTACCTGGGCGAAATATATCAGAGGCGGGGACAAAACGAGCGTGCCTTTGAAGCATATACCAAAGGCATCGAACTCTCACCTTCCACGCTTGGCTTACTTCTGGGGCGCGCCTCTCTCTCTCTGCAAACGGGCAGTTATGATAAAGCTTTAGCAGATTATAGTAAAGCAATTGAGTTTGAGCCTGATAATGAAGAAGCTCTGTTCTTCCGTGCCTATCTATTTTCCCAACAACGGCATTATAAGGAGGCTCGTTCAGACTACAACCATTTGCTCAAGCTAAACCCCACACACGAAGATGCAAGGCTGGGACTTGCAATCCTGAATAGCAAGGACGGCAGGCCACGCGAAGCGATGGAACAACTGGATGCCCTTGTCCTGCTCTATCCCTATCATGCCCGTCACTATTTGGCCCGCTGCGGCTTGTATGAACAGCGAAAGGAATATGAGAAAGCCAAGAGAGACGTGGAGCAGGCAATTGAATTGGAACCTAACAATCCTGAATGCTACCTCGCCCGTGCATCCCTCTATGTGGCGATGAAGAAGAAGCGTCTCGCCCAGGAAGATTGCAAGAAAGCCATTGCCTTGGGTGCAAATGGCGAACAAGTGGCATTTCTGCTGGGTACGTCCGAGGCAAGGAAACATCATGGTGCTCAACAAAGGTAAAAAAACGAAAAGTCAATATATAATAGATAAAGTTATGAAGAAATCAATGTATCTTAGCTTGTTGCTTGCAGCAGCACTTCTGGGCCAGGCACCTGCCATGGCAAAAGAAAAGAAAGAAAAGCCCCAAACCGAGCAAAAGACAAAGGGCAAGAAAAAGAAGAACCACTCTGCAGAACAAGCCAAGGACAGCACAAAGGTTGAGAAACCGAGCCTCGACCGCAACGGACTCTTCCATGTCACCAAGGTGAAGAACGAATGGTTCTTTGAAATACCTGACAGCCTTATAGGACAGGAGTTCCTGACAACAGTCCGCTATACTTCAACACCTGCAGGCTCTGGCAAGTTCGGTGGAGAACAAGTGAACCAACAAACCGTCTATTTCCAGCCTGCTCCTGACGACCAGCTCTTGCTCCGTGCCAGGCTCTTCATCAACGTGGCGGATACCACCGAGAACATCAACCGCGCCATCACCATCAGCAATGAGAACCCCATTATCGGCGCATTCAAAGTGGAGAGTCACACAGACAAGGTTTATAAGATAAAGGTTAACCAGTTCTTCAATCAGGACAATCCGGCATTGGGGCTACCTAAGGCTGTCAAGGAAGGCTTCTCCTTGCAAGGACTGGTCGCAGAGATGAGCTACATAGAGGACATCAAGTCGTTTCCAATGAACACAGAAGTCCGAATGATAAAGACTTATAATGGAGGCAACACAAATCGTATGGCTGCAACAAGTCGTACGGGGAAGGCGACCTTTGGCCTGAACATCAGTTTTGTCCTCCTTCCAGAGAAACCTATGATGCGCCGATACTTTGATCCTCGTGTTGGCTTTTTTACAGATAATTACACCAGCTATACCGACGAGCAACAACGTGTTGAGGCGAAGCGTTTCATTACACGGTGGCGTCTCGAACCACGTCCAGAAGATGTTGAGAAGATGAAACGTGGCGAACTTGTTGAGCCGATAAAACCTATCGTCTATTATATTGATCCTGCAACTCCAAAACAATGGCGCAAATATCTCATTCAAGGTGTCAACGACTGGCAGGGAGCCTTCGAGGAGGCTGGCTTCAAGAACGCCATTCGAGCCGAGGAGTGGCCGGAGAATGATTCAACGATGAGCATGGAGGACGCACGCTACAGTTGTATCCGCTACCTCGCAAGCCCAATTGAGAATGCATACGGGCCTAATGTTCACGATCCGAGAACAGGTGAGATTATCGAGAGCCACATCTGTTGGTACCACAACGTAATGAGTCTTGTCCACGACTGGTATATGGTGCAGTGCAGCAGCATTGACGAAGCAGCCCGGAAGATGAACTACGACGAGGAACTGATGGGGCAGCTCATACGCTTTGTCTCCAGCCACGAGGTAGGTCATACGCTTGGCCTTCGCCACAACTTTGGAAGCAGTTCGACTGTTCCTGTGGACAGCCTCAGAAGCAAGGCATGGGTAGAAGCACATGGACATACCCCAAGTATCATGGACTATGCCCGCTTTAACTATGTGGCTCAACCGGAGGACAACATCTCGCACACTGGCATCTTTCCCCGCATTAATGACTATGACAAGTGGGCCATTCAATGGGGGTACACGCCTATGCTTGATGCAAAAGATGAAGATGAAGACCACAAGATGCTTGAACCGATGACTGCCAAGGCACAACAGAACCCGCGTCTTTGGTGGGGCGATGGAGAAAGCTACGAAGGCTTATTGGACCCTCGCCGGCAGAGAGAGGACTTGGGCGATGATGCTGTCAAGGCAAGCTACTACGGCATTCTGAACCTGAAGCGCGAGATAAAGGCTCTGCCCCAGTGGACTTTGGATAACGAGAAAGACCTTTATTGGCAGGACATTGAGACGATGCACAATCATATCCGTACGCAGTTCCTTCGCTACATGGGGCATGTAGCACGCAACATTGGCGGCTATCAGATTACCTTCAGGCCCAAAGGTTCAACAGAAGAGGTCTATGTGCCGCAGTCTCTCGCCAAGCAGAAAGCAGCTCTCAGCTTTATCAATGAGCAAGTCCTGCAAGAACCTGTTTGGCTTCGCGACCTCAGCTATGCTCACCGCCTCTGGGCCAATCCGCAACAGGTGACAAATGGCGTAGGTAATATCGTTGTCGCGAACCTGATGAGCCGTCTCGAAGAACTCAACGACCTCTACAAGCCCCAGGCTTATCTTGCCGACCTCAGCAAGATGATTTTTGCAGAACTCGACAACCATAAGAAAGTTACACCCTACAGGATGGCTCTGCAAAACACAATGTATCAGAACCTGAGCCGTGCCTACGAAAATGGCGATCAGACTATCCGTCCGGCCGTTCTCAATACGTTGCAGCAATTGGAACGTAAGACGAAGGCTGCCAGTCAAAATGCTCCTGATGCGGAGAGCCGTGGCCACTGGGCAAGCCTCTACGATCAAATAGGACGTTTGCTCACATGGAAACACTAAGTATAAGCAATGAATTATAGTCTGATAGCTGAGCGCACCGGCCTCAAGGAAAAATATGTGCGGCAAGTCGTGGATTTGCTGCAGGAGGGAGCTACTGTGCCCTTCATCAGTCGTTACCGCAAGGAAGCGACAGGCGGGATGACCGATGTGGAAGTGGCTCAAGTGGCCGCAGAAATGGAGGATGTCACAGAACTGGAGCATCGCAGGGAGTTTATTCTCTCGGCCATCGACGGACAAGGGAAATTGACGCCTGATTTGCGAAACAGAATAGAAGGCTGTTGGGATGCAACCACTTTGGAAGATATCTATTTGCCTTACAAGCAAAAACGCAGGACACGGGCACAAGTGGCTCGCGAAGCCGGTCTTGAGCCTCTTGCCGATGCCATAATGAAGCAGCCGAATACGCCATTGGCGCAGCTCGTCGGAAAAGTCTCCCCTTTGAAGGGAGATTTAGAGGCGTCTTTGCAAGGGGCAAAAGATATTATTGCCGAGCGGATTAGCGAGGATGAGAAAGCCCGCCAGACGCTCAGAACGACCTTCTCGATTCATGCCATGATTCAGAGTAAGGTCATCAAGGGCAAGGATGCAGAAGGACAGAATTATCGCGATTACTTCGATTGGCAAGAATCCTTAAAACGCTGCTCCAGCCATCGCCTTTTGGCAATGAGACGAGGTGAGGCAGAAGGCATCCTGCGTGTTTCTATCTGTGTTGACGATGAGCCTGCGGTGGAACGAATTGTACACCAGTTTGTCAGAGGCAATAATGAATGCAGTGGAGTTGTCCGGGAAGCTGTGGAGGATGGTTATAAGCGGCTTCTTGAGCCAAGCATCGCGAGTGAGTTCGGTGCTTCGTCCAAGAAGAAAGCCGACGAAGAGGCTATCCGAATCTTTGTCCGTAATCTAGAACAGCTTCTAATGGCCTCACCTCTTGGACAGAAACGAGTTATGGGCATAGATCCAGGCTTTCGAACAGGTTGCAAGGTGGTGTGCCTCGACGCAGAAGGCAATCTGCTTCATCACGATGTCATCTTCCCGCATCCTCCCCGCGCAGAGCGCGTCAGGGCGATGCAGACAATTCAAAATCTTGTAGAGAAGTATGGTATTCAGGCCGTTAGCATCGGCAATGGTACCGCCGGTCGGGAAACAGAGGATTTCGTCCGTCATCTCGATCTTCCTGATAATGTCGAGATTTATAGTGTGAGCGAAGATGGTGCCAGCATTTATAGCGCAAGCGATATTGCCCGTGAGGAATTCCCAAACGAGGATGTGACCGTCAGAGGGGCTGTCAGTATTGGCCGCCGTCTGATGGACCCTTTGGCAGAACTCGTCAAGATAGATCCGTCAAGCATTGGCGTTGGTCAATATCAGAAAGATGTCAATCAGGCAGCCCTACGCAAGAGTCTTGAGGAAACAGTTGTTGCTTGTGTGAACAGAGTTGGCGTGAACCTCAATACAGCAAGCCAGTGGCTGCTCACTTATGTCAGCGGCCTTGGGCCTTCTCTTGCACAGAACATTGTTCGTTATCGGCGAGAGAACGGTGCTTTCCGTTCTCGACGAGAACTGATGAAGGTGCCGCGACTGGGTGCAAAAGCATTCGAGCAGGCAGCCGGCTTCTTGCGCATAAAAGGAGGAACAGAACCGCTTGACAATAGTGCTGTGCATCCGGAGAGATATGAGTTGGTTGAAAGGATGGCACGTGACCAAAAGTGTTCTGTGGCTCAGTTGATGGCTGATAAAGAGCTTCGCAACAAGATAGATATAAATCACTATGTAAGCGATGAGGTGGGACTTCCAACACTTCGTGACATTATGACAGAACTTGACAAGCCTGGTCTCGACCCTCGGCAGCCATTGAAGGCTTTTGCTTTCGATGAGACGGTTCACGATATTGAGGACCTTCGCGAGGGAATGGTGATGCCTGGCATTGTAACGAATGTCACCAACTTTGGTGCTTTTGTCGATATCGGCATTCACACCAAGGGATTGGTGCATGTCTCGCAGCTTGCAGACCACTTTGTCAAAGATCCGACAACAGTGGTGAGCCTCCAGCAGCAGGTAATGGTACGGGTATTGGAAGTGGATAAACAGCGGCAAAGGATTTCGCTAAGCATGAAACACATTCAAGATGGCAAAGGATAAGACAGTATATGTTTGCGACTATTGCGGACAGGAGAGTGTGAAATGGATGGGCAAATGTCCCGCCTGTGGACGCTGGGGGACGATGAAGGAAATGAAGGTCAGTCCATCTCCAACCTCCCCCCGTGGAGGGAGGCTTTCTTCCTCCACTCTCTTTAGAGAAGGGGAAGGAGTAAGGCTTTTGCATGAAATAGATGCCGCTTCTGAACCGAGAATGGATATGTGCGATGAAGAATTGAACCGTGTTCTTGGTGGAGGTCTTGTTCAGGGAAGTCTGGTGCTGATAGGTGGCGAGCCAGGTATCGGAAAGAGTACGCTCACACTTCAGACGGTTCTGCGTCTTCAAGGGAAACGCATACTCTATGTCAGTGGCGAAGAGAGTGCTCGTCAAATAAAGCTAAGATCTGATAGATTGGGGCCTGTTAACGAGGACCTTTTTGTGCTCTGTGAAACATCTCTTGAACAAATCTTCCTGCATATTGAAGAGATGAAGCCAGACCTTGTTGTCATCGACTCCATACAAACCGTACAGGCGGAGACGGTAGAATCCTCGGCAGGCTCGATTGCACAGATTCGTGAGTGTGCGGCTGCTTTGCTCAGATACGCTAAGTCAGGAGGAGTTTCCATCATGCTCATCGGCCATATAAATAAGGAAGGCTCTCTGGCAGGACCGAAAGTTTTGGAGCATATAGTTGATGTCGTTCTGCAGTTTGAGGGCGACCAACATCATCTTTATCGCATCCTTCGAAGCATTAAGAACCGGTTTGGAAGTACAAGCGAAATTGGCATTTATGAAATGCGGCACGACGGTCTTCGACAAGTAAGCAATCCCAGCGAACTCCTTCTGACAGACAATCGCGAGGGGCTTTCCGGGGTAGCCATCTCTTGTGCCATCGAAGGTGTCCGCCCATTCCTTATCGAGACACAAGCTCTTGTCAGTACAGCAGCTTATGGTACAGCCCAGAGAAGCACAACGGGTTTCGACGGCCGGCGACTGAACATGCTTCTGGCTGTGCTTGAGAAGCGCGTCGGCTTCAAACTGGCTCAGAAGGATGTCTTTCTGAACATTGCAGGAGGGCTGAGGGTGACAGACCCTGCCATTGACCTGAGCGTTATTGCCGCAGTGCTGTCAAGCAATGGCGATATGCCCATTGAGGGTGATGTCTGCATGGCAGGCGAAGTCGGTTTGAGTGGAGAGATAAGACCTGTTGCGCGTATTGAGCAGCGTATTGCAGAAGCCCAAAAGCTTGGTTTCCGTCGCATCCTCATCCCTTCGCACAACAAGAACGGAATCAATCCAAAACAATATAAGATTGAGATTGTGCCGATGAGAAGGGTTGTGGAAGCTGTAAGGGAACTATTTGGCTAATACCTAGTACAGGATTTCACTCCATGATGTCTTTTGTGCCACCTGTGGTCTGGAAGAAAGTGACTTGCGTAGTCGTCTTCTTGTCGAATAGTGTGTTTGACAACATTTCCACAATGCCGAACTGGGCCATCGGTGTCTCCATGCAGACGAACTCCTGGTTGTTATATTTGATGCTTATCTTGACACGTGCAGGTACGTTATAATAAACGCCTTGCTCCATTTTCGCACGTTTTTTTATTACTTCTTCCGAGGGAACGGTTGCAGGAATGGTCTCTAAAATCTTGAGAGAAACTATGACAGGTTCACCTGCAAGATTGTCGCCGTCCAGAATGCCGAGTTTTTGCGAGAATCGGAAGAGAACGTCACGGTCTGTCTCCTGCTGAGGATCATAGAAAAGAGAGAAGACTTCTGTGTCGGTCTGTGAGGTGCCGCAGAAGAGTGACTCAAGGACACTTGCCTGCTTGTCAAGTTGGTCGAGCATAAGCTTAAGCTGTGCGCCGTCCTTTGGGGTGTTCTCTGCTTCGCCTCGGATGAGGGCGTTCTTACTGTCGCGTATGTCGTAGATTTCCTGTGCACAGAGTTCTGCCATTTTTGCCGTACTGCCTGAAGTAAGCATTTCTTGTGTCATATAGGAACGCGGGTTCTCGGGGGCCAGTCCTCTCTCTGGTTTTGGCAGTTCTGGCAGAAACGATTCCTCGGCATCGGTGTTGATACTCAGCAGCAGTCCGTCGCGGCTGAGGCCGACAAGCGGCGCAACAGTCTTGCTCTTCAGCTTGATGCTAAAAGCCTTGTTCATGTCTGGCTTGCCGTATGGCTCCAATGTGATGCTCTTTAGGCTCCAAGTGACGCTCTCTTCTGTTGGTACGTTTGGCATACGCAGATAGCGATCTGCATATTTGTAGAAGTCTCCAGGTCTTGTGGTTGTCTTCTCTGCTATAATGGTGACGCGGAATGCTGTGCGAGGCAGGAAGTAGGCAACACCTTCAAGTGTACTGCCTGGCACGAAAGGCTCGACTTCGGTTTGCGCAGACAGGCTTGCAGAAGCAAGGCTCAGTATGAGAAATAAAAACGTCTTTTTCATCTTGTTTTGTTATTTATGTCTGTTTGCTCTTTGGCGGCGGATATCAGCTTTCTTCTTTGCAGCACCGCTACCGTGTGCTCCTGTAATGTATTTTTTCTTTTTTGCTTTGGTCTTGACCTTGGCTTCTTCTTTTTTCTGTCCGCTTTTGGCACCGCCTTTGAAAGTAATGCCCTCCATTATAACGGCATCTATATCGTCACCCCCATAACTCCTTTTTAATTGAGGACTTTGGGCGGTAGCAAATTCTTCACTCTTCATTCTTCACTCTTCATTTATTAATGATGGAATAGTCTTACGCCAGTGAATGCCATTGCGATGCCGTATTTGTCGCAGGTCATTATGACATGGTCGTCGCGAACACTGCCGCCTGCCTGTGCGATGTATTGCACACCGCTCTTATGTGCGCGCTCTACATTGTCGCCGAAGGGGAAGAAGGCATCACTGCCAAGGCTTACGCCTGTGTTCTTGGCAATCCAGGCCTGCTTCTCTTCCCGACTGAGTGGTTCTGGCTTCTCGGTGAAGAACTTCTGCCATTCTCCCTCTGCAAGGACATCCATATAGTCATCGCTGATATAGACATCGATTGTATTGTCGCGGTCGGCACGACGGATTCCGGGGATGAAGGGCAGCGACATTACCTTTGGGTTCTGGCGGAGCCACCAGATGTCGGCCTTGCTGCCCGCAAGACGTGTGCAATGGATGCGGCTTTGCTGGCCTGCGCCGATTCCGATGGCCTGGCCGTCTTTTACGTAGCAGACACTATTGCTCTGTGTATATTTGAGTGTAATAAGAGCAATGATGAGGTCACGCTTGGCTGCCTCAGGGAAGTCTTTGTTTACGGTCGGGATATTCTCGAAGAGTGCCGGATCGTCAAGTTTCACTTCATTCCGACCTTGCTCGAAGGTCACGCCGAACACTTGCTTGCGTTCAATAGGAGCAGGCGTATAGTTGGGATCAATCTTAATAATGTTATAGGTCCCCTTGCGCTTCTCGCGAAGAATTTGCAGAGCCTCCTCTGTAAAATCAGGTGCTATGATGCCATCGCTTACTTCGCGCTTGATGATGAGGGCTGTCGCCTCATCGCAAGTGTCGCTCAGGGCAATGAAATCTCCGTAGCTGCTCATGCGGTCGGCACCTCTTGCACGGGCGTATGCACAAGCAATGGGGCTGAGTGGCACCTTAATGTCATCGACAAAATAGATGCGTGCCAAAGTGTCTGTCAAAGGCAGACCAACTGCCGCTCCTGCAGGAGAAACATGTTTGAAGCTGGCTGCCGCAGGGAGGCCAGTTGCTGCCTTGAGTTCCTTAACCAACTGCCAACTGTTCAGAGCATCAAGGAAGTTGATATAACCAGGCCGTCCACCGAGCACTTCGATAGGTAGCTCTCCTTCTTCCATATAGATGCGTGAGGGTTTCTGGTTGGGGTTGCAGCCGTACTTGAGCTGTAATTCTTTTTGTTCCATATTATTTAATAATGTTCATGCGAACAATCTTCTGTTCTTGGTTAATAAGAGCTTTGACACGGTAGGTGTTGGATGTTGGCTGACTTGTGTCGCTTCGGCTGATGGTCTCCTGCAAATTGACCTCCACTGCATAACCTGTATTGCCATCGGAAAGCATTTCCTTGTGAACGGCCATCTTTTGTTCAATGATGTAGTGGAGTCCGATGACATCCTGTGCCATTTTTCCCTGAGCGTATTGGATGATTGTCTCTGCATCGGCATCTTCTTTGCCACAGAAATCAATCAGAGTGTCGGGGATTGCTGCCTTGGCTGCTTCTATGTCTTGCTTGGCAAAAACATTGGAGAAGAAAGCTTCAAGTGTGCCACGAAGCAAGGCTCTTTCTCCTGATGTTACCTTCGAGAGCATCAGGGCATTTTTCCTCTCAGCCGCATCGCTAACGTAGCGGCCTGAAGGATGTTTTGCCAGATAGTCTGTGATGGCTTCGTCATTACCGATTGCCAAAGCGTCTTGCCAATCGATGGAGTCCAGCATGTCCTCGCATATTCGCTGGCGAAGAGAACTTGGATGCTTCTGCATGAAAAGCAAAACACTGGAGCGGTTGATACCTTTTAGTAACTGCCTCCATTCCTCGGCTTCTGTCTGTAGCACAAGCATTCGCTCCTTGATTTCATTGTAGTGCTTACTATTGGGGTAGTCAATAAGGAACTGCTGATAAAACTCCGGGTTGGTAACACCTTCCAATCGCTCATAATCGGCTTGTTCTCTTTGCTCCAATCTGTATTGGTTGTAGAAATAAAAGCCAGAGCAAAGGAGAATAAGGCATAGGAGAGTAGCCCCCCATTTCCATAGCTTTCGCCGACCACGAGGAGGAAGACTTTTTGATTCCCCTTGTCCCTCTTCTTCAGGAGATGGATTTGTGGGGGAGGCTGGAATTGGTTCCAGAAGGGCTTTACACTCTGGGCACTTGTCTTGGGTTACGAGGCAATAGCCACCGCATTTCGGACATTCGCGAAGCTGACCTGCTATGCCTGTGCCGCAATGCGGACAAGTTCCTGCCATTGTTGAAACTTGGCCTCGGCAATTAGGACATTTAATGATACTCATTTCTTATGGCACAAAGGGGCACTGGCTCTTGTGGCCGTGCCCCTTTGCTTCCTTACGTATGAAAGTAAAAAGTATTACTCTTCTGTCTTCTCCTCTTCTGCGGGAGCCTCGGCCTCTGCGGGAGCTTCTTCTACAGGAGCTTCCTCTTTTCTGGGCTTTCTGGACTTTTTCTCAACGGGAGCCTCTTCCTGAGCGGGAGCTGCCACCTTGTCCATCTCGGCAATGACAGTGAAAGGAACCTGAGCAGCAACCTCCTTGTGGAGCTTGATGGTAGCGACATACTCACCAGCAGCCTTAACATCCTTGACAGCAATAATTTTGCGGTCGATGTCGAAGCCAAGCTTCTGGAGTTCATCGGCAATCTGCAGGCTGCCTACGCTTCCGTAGATGACACCTGTGCTGCTTGCTTTGGCATTGAAGGTCAGACTTACTGCGTTCAACTTCTCTGCGAGAGCTTCTGCATCTGCCTTAATTTTAGCAAGCTTGACGGCCTTCTGCTTGAGTTCCTCTGCGAGGGCTTTCTTGGCGCTTTCGCTTGCGATAACGCCCTTGCCCTGAGGAATCAGATAGTTGCGACCATAGCCGGCCTTAACGTTCACGATATCGTTCTTGTAACCGAGTCCGATTACGTCTTCTTTCAGTATAATTTCCATAATCTTCCTCCTAACTTTACTTCATCAAATCAGTTACGAAAGGCAGCAGGGCGAGGTGACGGGCACGCTTAACGGCCTGAGCCACGCGACGCTGGTACTTAAGGGAAGTGCCTGTGATGCGGCGGGGAAGAATCTTACCCTGCTCGTTGAGGAACTTCTTCAGGAATTCGGGATCTTTGTAATCGATATACTTAATACCGCTCTTCTTGAAACGGCAGTATTTCTTCTTCTTGACGTCGATAGCGGGAGCGGTCAAGTAGCGGATTTCTGATTGCTGTGCCATGTTTATGCCTCCTGCTCTTTTGGTTGTTTGTTACTTCTTCTCTTGGCAGCATATTCGGCTGCATACTTCTCCATCTTAACGGTAAGGTAGCGGAGCACCTTTTCGTCACGGCGATAAGCAATCTCAAGAGACTGAATAATCTCAGGTGCTGCATTGAACTCAATGAGCACATAGAATCCTGTTGTCTTCTTGTCAATGGGGTAGGCAAGTTTCTTCAGGCCCCAATTCTCCTCGCTGATGATTTCGGCACCAGCTTGTGTGAGAACGCCCTTGAACTTTTCTACCGTTTCCTTCATCTGTTCATCAGACAAAACGGGAGTCAAAATGAAAACGGTTT
>CAMZAE010000035.1 GCA_947304115.1 uncultured Prevotellaceae bacterium
TATCTCCTTCTATCTCCTTCTATCTCCTTCTATCTCCTTCTATCTCCTTCTATCTCCTTTACAATAAATAAATATGGAAACAACCCGACAAAACAAGATAGCCCGTCTCATTCAAAAGGAGTTGAGCGATATCTTCCAGAAGCAGACAAGTGCGATGCGCGGCGTCCTCGTAAGCGTCAGTGCGTGCCGCATCAGTCCGGACCTGAGCGTGTGCCGTGTCTATCTCAGCGTCTTCCCAAGCGGGAAGGCAGAGGAAATCGTGCAAAACATCAACACCAACCAGCGGCAAGTGCGCTACGAGCTTGGCACCCGTGTGGGCAAGCAACTCCGCATCATCCCTGAACTCAAGTTCTTCATTGATGATTCGTTGGATTACGTCGAACATATAGACGAGTTGCTTGGCAAATGAGCTATGAGTTGTTTATAGCGAGGAGGTATCTTTTCGCCAAGAAGAGCCATCATGCCATCAACATCATCAGTGGCATCTCGGTGCTTGGCGTGGCCGTCGCAACCATGGCGATGGTGGTCACGCTGAGCGTCTTCAATGGCTTTCAGGACCTCGTGGTAGATCTCTTTACGGCTTTCGATGCAGAATTGAGAGTCACACCCAAAGACGGACAGACTGTCAGCGCGAAGGACACCGCCCTGCTGAAGCTCAAGAAAAGCGAACTGGTGGAAGTTTATACGCCCGTCCTTGAAGGACAGGCACTCGTCGTGGAAGGCGGCCGTCAGCAGGTCGTGACCATAAAAGGCGTGGCAGACAACATCACAAAGCAAGGTCACATCGAAGACATCCTCTATGGCGAGGGTTCCTTCTGTCTCCATGCCGATGTGCTGGAGTATGGCGTGCTTGGCATCCAACTGGCACAACAGCTCGGCCTTCCTGCTTTCTTCGAGAACCCTCTTCAAGTCTATGCTCCAAAGCCAGGCGAGCGAGTGAACATCGGCAATCCGCTCTCTTCGTTCAATCACGAAGAGCTACAAAGCCCTGGCGTTGTCTTCATGGTGAGGCAGGCAAAGTATGATGCCCACTATGTCCTTACCAGTCTCGGCTTTGCCCAACGCCTCTTCGACCGCGAGGGCAGGGTGTCGTCTGTAGAACTGAAGCTTAAGGAAGGCGTCAAGACCGACAAAGCCAAGAAGCAGTTGCAGGCAGAGCTTGGCGGGCTTTTCAAGGTGGAGGACCGCTACGAACAGCAGGACGATGTCTTCCGTATTATGCGTATTGAGAAGCTCATCTCCTACGTCTTCCTTTCCTTCATCCTTTTGGTGGCTTGCTTCAACATCATCGGCTCGCTGTCGATGCTTATGATTGACAAACGGCAGGACATCCAGACGCTCAGAAGCCTTGGTGCCACCGATGCCCAGGTATGCACCATCTTCAGATTGGAAGGGCACATCATCAGCCTGGCAGGAGCATTGTTAGGTATGGTGCTCGGTGTTATGCTTTGCTGGGTACAACAGGAGTACGGATTGGTGACGATGGGCGACAGCGAGGGCAGCTTCATCATCGAGACTTATCCTGTAAGTGTCTATTGGACGGACATCCTGCTTGTCATCGTGACAGTCCTTGCCGTCGGCTGGCTCGCAATATGGTACCCTGTTCGTTACCTGACGAACAGGCTACTAGATTAAGGATTAAAGAATAGGGAATAAAGCTTAAAACAATAACTATTCTGACTCCCAATCAACAAAACCTTAATCCTTAATCTTTAATCTCTAATCTCTAATCTCATGTCCACTGCATACCCTTTCGCCCGTCCGCTTTATGTAATGGCAAAGCCCGCAGGCCCGCTTTGCAACCTCCGCTGCCAGTATTGCTATTACTTGGAGAAGCAACACCTAAACGCTCCGCAGGAGCAAGGAGCAAGGGGCAAGGGGCAGGGAATGTCCGACAAACTTTTGGAGCAATACATCCGCGACTACATCCAGGTGCAACAGACTCCCGACGTGCTCTTCACCTGGCACGGCGGCGAACCGATGATTAAGCCATTGAGCTTCTACAAGCAGGCAGTCAGGCTTCAACAATACTACGGCCGCGGCAAGCGTATCAGCAACAGCATTCAGACAAACGGACTCTACCTCACACCCGAATGGTGCCAATTCCTTCACGACGAAGGCTGGCTTGTGGGCATCAGCATCGATGGCACACAGGAACAGCACGATGCCTATCGCCTGGATGCGCAGGGGAAAGGCACTTGGGAAAGGGTGATGAACGGAATCAGGCTGCTCAACGAATACGGCGTCGAATGGAACGCGATGGCGACCGCCAATCACTATAACGCCCAAGAACCGCTTGCCTTCTATCGGTTCTTCCGCGACGAACTGCATTGCAAGTACCTTCAGATAAGTCCCGTTGTGGAGCGCATCAAGGAACATAGCGACGGCAGACATCTTGCCCAACTCTTCGACGAAGACTGTCCCATCGCCCCTTTCAGCATCCGTCCCGAAGAATGGGGACGTTTTATGTGTACTATCTTTGACGAATGGGTGCGCCATGATGTAGGCGAAGTCTTTGTACAACTCTTCGATGCCACGCTTGCCGGATGGATGGGTGTGGAGCCTGGCGTCTGCGTCTATGCCGAGGAGTGCGGTCATGCAGCTGTCATGGAACATAATGGTGATGTGTATTCCTGCGACCACTTCGTATTCCCCGAATATAAATTAGGTAACATACGCACGCATGGCTTGCCTCAGATGCTCTACGGCACCAAGCAGAACCGTTTCAGCAGGATGAAGAAGGAGGCACTTCCCCGTCAATGCCGCGAATGTATGTGGCTCAAAGCTTGTCACGGCGAATGCCCCCGCCTGCGCTTCCTTCACACAGCCGACGGGGAGCCTGGCCTCAATTACCTTTGTGCAGGCTATCGTATCTTCTTTCAGCACGTTGCCCCCTATATGGACTATATGCGGCAGGAACTGCTTGCAGGTCGCCCAGCCAGTGGCGTAATGTCGCAGTTCTGACATTTTCTTTGCCTAATTCTTGTTTCTTTTATGAAATAATCGTATTTTTGCAAAACAGAAGTTTCTCAACCGCATCTTCAAGAAAAAGAAAGGCTGCTCGCCGACGGCATTTCACGAGAACTACCATAAAAGGAAAATAATCATTTAGTTCATAATTCATAGTTATAATGAGACGCTCTTCGAATTTATTTGCAATAGTTGTTGTGTTGTTGCTCATCTTCTCGTGTAAAGATGTCCAACCTGACACATGTAATTTTGTTACAACACACGAGGGGAAGTTCTATAGAGGCGGAACGGAATACAAGTTTATTGGGGCGAACTTCTGGTTCGGTGCAGTCTTGGCCTCCGAAGGTCAAGGCGGCGACCGTGAACGGCTCCAGAAGGAACTCGACCTGATGCAAGAGGTAGGCATCAATAATGTGCGTGTCCTCGTCGGAGGCGAAGGCCCGGATACCGTAGCTTCGCATGTCCTCCCTGTCCTGCAACCAGAGCCTGGCATATATAACGACACAATACTTCAGGGTTTGGATTATCTCATTGCAGAACTTGAGAGGCGAGAAATGACGGTAGTCCTCTTCCTCAACAACGCTTGGGAATGGAGCGGCGGCTATGGTGCCTATCTCGAATGGGCAGGGTGCGGCCCCGTACCCGACTGGTCGGATTGGGATATTGCCCAGCGCTATCATTGCCAGTTCGTGCAAAACGATAGCGCAAAGGCAATGGCAGCGCGTCATGTTCGCTTCATCGTCTCACGCACTAATACCGTTACAGGGAAGCCTTATACCGAATCGCCTGCAATCATGGCTTGGGAACTTGCAAACGAGCCCCGTGCCTTTGCCCGCGACTCTGTAACGAAGGCTTGCTTTGCAGATTGGGTTCAAGAGCAAGCCAAACTCATCAAGAGCCTCGACAGCAACCATTTGGTCACAACGGGAAGTGAGGGCCTCGAGGGTTGTGAATATGATCCCGACCTCTTCCGTCAGGTTCATGCCTTCCCTGAGATTGACTACATATGCATCCACATCTGGCCATACAATTGGCATTGGCTCGGTCCCGCAAGCGGTCCTCTGGAAATCGGCCTGGCAGGGAATGGGGCGACTTCCCCTTTGGACAGTGTGCCAAGTGCCGCTCGTCAGACACGCATCTACATGGACCAATGCTGGAATGCTGTGAATGACCTGAACAAGCCAATGGTGCTTGAGGAGTTCGGCTATCCTCGCGACGGCTATCGCATCGAGCCAGGTTCTCCCACACGGGGCCGCGACATCTATTATGAATATGTGTTTGGCCTGCTTGACGAAGGGAAGGTACAGGGCTGCTGCTTCTGGGCATGGGGAGGCTATGCCCGGCCTAAACACACTCGCTGGCAGCGCTGGGACGACTATGTAGGCGACCCTGCTCAGGAAGAGCAAGGTCTCAATGCCGTCTTTGCTTGCGACACAACCACACTCAACATCATCCGCATGTCCGCAGAAAGTCTCAACCCGGCAAAAGATAAATAGTAAACCGTAAATAGTCAAATCGTAAAATACTGAGATGCTTTTCGACAAACAAACATACATCGAGCGGCGAAGGCTGCTCAAGGAGCGCATCGGCTCCGGCATCATACTCTTGATGGGCAACAACGATTCGCCCGCCAACTATCCAAGCAATGTCTATCGTTTCCGTCAGGATAGCTCGTTCCTCTATTATTTTGGGCTGCATCGCGAGGGACTTGCCGGCATCATCGATGTGGATAACAATCGGGAGTACCTCGTAGGCGATGACATCGACATCGACGACATCGTCTGGTTCGGCAGTGTTGACAGCGTTGCGGACATGGCTGCCGAGACAAGTGTGGCTAACACCATGCCGATGAAAGTGCTTCCTGATTTCATCAAGAAGGCGAAAGCCAACGGCCAACGCATCCACTTCCTGCCGCCTTATCGCCACGACACCATGATTCAGTTCATGGACATGCTGGGCATCCATCCCTCCAAGCAGAGGGAGGCGGCAAGCCTGGAACTCATCAAGGCTGTGGTTGACCAGCGGGCCGTGAAGAGCCAAGGCGAGATAGCCGAGATAGAGCGTGCCTGTGCCATCGGTTACGAGATGCACACCACCGCCATACAGATGTGTCGTGAAGGCGTGAAGGAACAGGAGATAGCAGGTCGCATCAGCGGCATTGCCAGCAGCCGTGGTTGCATGGTCAGCTTCCCGCCTATCGTCACGATGCACGGCGAAATCATGCACGGCTATCCCAGTCCGCGACCTCTTGAAGCAGGCAGGTTGCTTTTGGTGGATGCCGGTGCCGAGACCAACGAGAACTATTGCAGCGACAATACACGCACAACACCTATCAGCGGCCAGTTCACACAGCGACAGAAGGAGATATACGACATTGTCAAGGACTGTCACGACTATGCCCTGACGCTTGCCGCTCCAGGCGTGAAGTGGTGGGACGTGCACTTTGGCGTCTGCCGACTGATGACGGAACGCCTCAAGGAACTTGGCCTGATGAAGGGCGACACGGAAGAAGCCGTCCGTGCCGGTGCTCATGCCATGTTCATGCCTCATGGCCTGGGGCACATGATGGGTATGGACGTTCACGATATGGAAGGTCTCGGCCAGACATACGTCGGCTTCGATGATGAGGTGCGCCCCAACCTTGAGCAGTTCGGCACGAACTGTCTGCGCATGGGACGCCGCCTGCAGGAGGGCTTCGTAATGACAGACGAACCAGGCATCTACTTCATCCCTGCCCTCATCGACGATTGGCGCAGTAAGGGACATTGCGCCGAGTTCCTCAACTTCGACAAACTTGAAACATATAAGGACTTCGGCGGCATCCGCATCGAGGACGACATCCTCATCACAAAGGACGGCTGCCGCTATCTGGGGAAAGAACGTATTCCATACTAAGTGAAGAATGAAAAGTG
Source organism: uncultured Prevotellaceae bacterium (assembly GCA_947304115.1). Taxonomy (GTDB): domain Bacteria; phylum Bacteroidota; class Bacteroidia; order Bacteroidales; family Bacteroidaceae; genus Physcousia. The sequence continues at coordinate 5,883 of CAMZAE010000035.1, forward strand.
AAGAATTTGCTACCGCCCGGCAAATAGTCCAATAGAGAAATCGTAAATAAATAGTAAATAGTTAAATCGTAAATTATGAAGAAGTTTATCTTACTTGCTGCAGCAGCATTGCTCGTCATGCCTGCAGTCGCCAAAGACAAAGACAAGAAGAAGGAAGCTCCCAAGGACTCTCTCATCTTCACCACAATTATTGCCAACCCTGTAACCAGTATCAAGAATCAGAACAGCAGCGGCACTTGCTGGAGCTACTCCTCATTGGCATTCCTTGAAAGCGAGGCCATCAAGAAACATCCAGAGATGAAGGACGACCTCGACCTTTGCGAGTCCTTCCTTGTGAGCAAGACCTATGTTGACCGTGCCGACAAGCACGTCCGTACACACGGCGACGCTAGCTTCAGTCAGGGCGGCTCCTTCGAGGACGCGCTCTATTGCATGGAGCACTACGGACTCATCCCCGAAGGCATCATGCCTTATCCCATCACAGAGTACGGCGACTCGCTCTTCAACTTCAAAAGCCTCTTCCCACCAATGGAAGCCTATCTCAAGAGCATCGCACCTGCAGACGCAAAGAAGGTCCTGCACAAGGGCTGGAAGTCTGCTCTTCAGGCCATGCTCGACGGCTACTTTGGCAAGTGCCCCACCGAGTTCGAATACAAGGGCAAGCGCTACACCCCACAGTCCTTCGTCAAGGACTATCTTACCCTCGATCCCAATGACTATGTCAGCCTGACCAGCTACACGCACCATCCCTTCTATACGACCTTCGCCCTCGAGATTCAGGACAACTGGCGCTGGGCAAGCAGCTACAACTTGCCGATGGAGGAATTGAGCCGCGTTATGTACGAGGCTGTGAAGAATGGCTGGACCTTTGCCTGGGGCGCAGATGTCAGCGAAGAAGGCTTTAGCCGTCGTGGTGGCAAGAATAAGAGCGTGGCAATGATTCCAGATACCCGTTCCAAGGCTGGCGTCGGCAGTGACCAGGCCCGTTGGACAGGCGAGAAGAGCAGTGGCAAAGAAGAGGTGATTGTCAGTGCCAATGCCGAGAAGACCATCACGCAGGAGATGCGTCAGGAGGCTTACGACAATTGGGAAACAACCGACGACCACGGCATGCAAATCTATGGCCTTGCCAAGGACCAGTACGGTAAGGAATACTTTATGATGAAGAACTCATGGGGCGAAACAGGCCCGTTCAAAGGCTTCTGGTACGTCAGCCAAGCCTACGCAGCCTACAAGACCATGAACATCGTCATCAACAAGAACGCCATCCCTGCCGACATCCGTAAAAAGCTCGGCATATAGTCAGGATATAATAGATATAAAAGAAATGCTTTTGGGCGGCATGTCGTTTAGGCGATATGCCGCTTCTTTTTGTCTGCGAAGTACATGCCGACGAGGATGAGGGCTGTGCCGAGGAGGAACCACGGCGTGATGTGTTCGTTCAGGACAACCCATGCGCATACGATGGTGACGACCGGGTTGAAATAAACATAGTTCGTTGCCACGACTGCACCGAGATTACGTATCACCCAGCCCCACAGATAATAGCACAGCGTGGAGGCGATGGCTCCGAGGAACAGCAACTCCACGAGTGTCTGAGGTTCCAGAAGTGTTTCAAGTGACGGCCATTCGGGATACATTATATAATAAGGTATCATCGTGAGCAGGCCATAAAAGAAGAGTTTGCGCGTGATGAACAGGGTATTGTAGCGCTTGCTGGCAGGAATCATCAGCAGACTATAGCAGGCCCAGCAGATGCAGGCAACGAAGGCCAGTGTGTCGCCCATCGGGGAGAGGTGGAGCACGAAGTGCCCGTTCAATTCAACGATGGCAACGCCGACTGCTGCCAACAGGCTTCCCGCAATCTGTATGCCCCGAAGCCGCTCCTCTTTGTAAAATAGAGAGATGAACAGGGCGGCAAACAAGGGGCAGAGGCAAACGATGAGCGACGTGTTGGTCGTCGTGGTATAGTACATCGCCGCGTTCTCCGCCAGGAAGTACAGCGAGCCGCCAGCCAGTCCCAGTCCAACCATGAGCAGTTCGTCCCGTATGTTGTTGGCGAACCATCGGAACGGTCGCCTGCAGGCAGCAATACACAACAGCGCTGCGTAGGCAATGATGAAACGCAACGTAAAGATGTGCGCTGGCGAGAGACCTGCCAGCAGCAACAACTTAGTGAACACAAAGGTGGATCCCCAGACGACTACGACCAGGAAGGCTACGAGGTGACAGACGAATGGCTTCAATAGTTCTCTGCCTTAATCTGGAAGTAGCTCTGCGGATGGTCGCAAACGGGGCAGACCTCTGGAGCTTTCTTGCCGATGACGATATGTCCGCAGTTCGAGCACTGCCAGATGACGTCGCCTTCGCGGGAGAATACGATGGCATCCTCGATGTTCTTCAAGAGCTTGCGGTAGCGCTCTTCGTGATGACGCTCGATAGCTCCCACCTGTTCGAACTTCTCGGCAATCTCGTCGAAGCCTTCCTCGCGAGCCTCCTTTGCCATACGTGCATACATGTCCGTCCACTCGAAGTTCTCGCCGCTGGCTGCGTCAGCAAGGTTCGTCTTGGTGTCGCTCACGCTGCCGCCGTTCAGATACTTGTACCACATCTTGGCGTGCTCCTTCTCGTTGGCTGCCGTCTCCTCGAAGATAGCGGCAATCTGCACATAGCCGTCCTTCTTGGCCTTGGATGCGAAGTAGCTGTACTTGTTGCGAGCCATGCTCTCGCCAGCAAAAGCCTCCTTGAGGTTCTGCTCGGTCTTAGTTCCCCTAATCAAATCGTAATTCATAATCCTTAACTTATGGGTTTAACTGTTTGTGAGTGCAAAGATACAGAAAATTTCTAAATACCAAGCCAATCGGAGAAAGAAAATAATTTAGGCGCAGAGAGAATTTCCTTTCCACGCAGGGGAAAAAATCATTCGGAAGTCCATGTTTTATAATTTACGACGTAAATTGTACATTTCTCGTCGTAATTTCTTCGTTTTACGTCGTAAATTGTACAATTCACGACGTAAAATAAAGAATGTTGCTGTCTGCGTGAAAGTTTTCCTGCTGCACGAGGATAAATCTCTTTATGGGAAAGGGTGAAAATAATTCTAAGAGACTGACGCTTTATTCTTTATTTCTTTGTATTTTTGCATCAGACTTTCAACAAATGAAATCCTATCTCAATACAGAAAACATCGCCCGAAGCAGGGAGGGCATAGAGTACCATCCGCTCATTCCCTTTTTGCCAGAGAATGGCAAGGTGTTGTTCCTCGGCAGTTTCCCGCCGCAACGGAAGCGGTGGTGCATGGACTTCTACTACCCGAATTTCATCAACGACCACTGGCGCATCGAAGGACAAGTGTTCTTCGGCGACAGGAACCATTTTGTGAACCAAAGGGACAAATGCTTCAAGCTGGACGAGATAGTGAAGTTCTGTGGGGAAAAAGGCATCGCTTTCTTCGACACTTCAACGGCCGTCCGCCGCTTGAAAGACAACGCCTCCGACAAGTTCCTTGAGGTTGTCGAACCGACCGACATCATGGCCTTGCTCTCCCGTCTGCCTCACCTTCGTGCCATCGTCACGACGGGCGAGAAGGCGACCGAAACCCTTTGCAACTCCCTCGGTATCAATGAAGTGCCGAAGGTCAACGCCTCCGTAGCTTGGAGGGGGCTGTCCCTTTGGCGACTTCCCTCCTCATCCCGCGCCTATCCCTTGTCTTTCGATAAGAAAGTCGAAGCATACAGGAAGATGTTTGCCTCCGTGCTTGGCTGAAAGTGAAAATCTCCGCATAAAAAAAAAACGCTGCCAGAGCACCCTCTGGCAGCGAATACCTTTGATAAATCATGGCAGCGAACCCGTGAAGGGATACAGCTTTAATTCGCCCCTACAACCTGTTTCTTGCCACCGACGATGTAGATACCTTTCTTCGCCTTGATGACGCGGCGGCTGGCGATGCCGCCGATTGTACCTTGTATGTTTCCAGAACCCTGCACATACATATAAGCAGAAACCCAACACTGGCTGACAGTCAGATTTCCTTTAATTGTTCCTGCCACACCACCAGCAGCACAACGCCGCTGTATAATGCTACCATCTACATGAAGATTTTGAATTGTAGCATTGCTTACACATGCAAAAGGAGCATCGCAGTAAATAGCAGTCGTGTAGTCTTGTACATAAGGTGATGGTTTTATTGGTTTTCGCAGCAAAGATTTAAACAAAACCCCGAACAGCCAAGCGATTCGGGGAATATCTTCAGAAAGGTGAAGGAAAAGTAGTGTTGTCTGTCACAAAAGCGGCTCCCACAGATGACGGCTCATATCGACGTGGCCGTTGGATTTGAACGTCACACCCTCTTCTTCCAGAAGCGTGCGCTGCCGCTTCCAGCCGGGAGCCGTGCGTCCTGCCACATTGACGACACGATGACAAGGCAACATCTCTGCCCCTGGCGTGTAGCGAAGCGTGCGGCCCACCATCCGTGCGTGGCTCGGCCAGCCTGCCAGCGTGGCGATGAGGCCGTATGTCATCACGCGACCGCGGGGTATCTGCCCCACGATGTTCAGCACATCGTCGCGAAACGCCCGCGCCTCCCCCGCCGTCATCTTGTCGTAACAGTCCCTCATAAGCTACGTTTTTTTTTGTGCTTAGGCTCAGGTAGTGCCTTGCATGTCTCGCGGACAAGCATTGGTTCAAGATTTATTGTTTTTTCATCCAGTACTGCCGCTCCCTTTCTGGCATCTTCTCAATAGCATAGCGGAGGGCTGTGCGGGGCATCTCATGGGCATGCCCATGAAGGAAGTCGCGAAGCAAATCCATCGATATGCGTTTGCCCAGTTCCCGAAGCATCCAGCCGACGGCTTTGTGCATGAGGTCGTGCGGATGATGAAGGTGCATCTCGGCATAACGAAGACACCAGAAGGCGTCGCCCTGCTGCGAGGTCTTCCAAGTGCAGACCATGCTCATGCGTTGCTTCCAGAGGTTACTGCTATGGGCGAGGGCATCAAGGACTCCTATCTTATAATCCCTGTCGCCAAGTCTTGAAGGCAGAAGCAACCAAGCCCCAAGTATCTTATGCACGGACAAATCGACCAAGTCCCAGTTGTTTGCCCTTTCCGCATACTTGAGGTACATGGTCAGTATCTCGTCGCGCCCACGGATGGCGGCTTCGTCGCCAGTAAGTTTCTTTGTTGCCAACTTCTCGAACTTTGCCACGAGGATAAGCAATCCGCAAAGCCGTACTTCGTGCCATTTGCTCATCAGCAGTTCCGGCACCTCTTCTAAAGTAAAGTCCTTTACTGCGGCCCTGACCACCTCTCTGGTCTGCGGCACTTTCAGCCCAAGGAACTCGTCGCCTTCGCCGTACTCGCCCTTGCCTGTCTTGAAGAAGCGCATGAGCACCTTTCGCTGCCTCTCATCCTGCTGCGACTCCATATAAGCGATAATGTCCTTTGCCGTCATGCCTGCTTGTTGTTTTGCATTCGCGCCATGACTATACGGATTTCGCCAAAGGTGATGTCGGGAGGACAGAGGTTCTTGATGGGAGTGACACCGTCGCTGGTGCCAATCTTCCGTACGATGCGCTCGATGATTTGCTGGTGTTCGGGCGGTACGAGGTCACCCAAAGCGATGTCGCCCGACTCGATGTAACGGGCAAGATGCCCCATGACTGTGCCAATGGTAAGGCTTCGCTCGTGAGCGATAAGGTCTGGGTTCATGCCCTTGCGGTACATGTCGTAGGTGATTTCCCAAGTCTTGGGCTTTGGCTCCTTAGGAGGCTTTGGCTTGCGCTGGCGTTTCTGCCTCTTTCGTGCCTCGTCTGGAAAAGCGTCGAGCATCGACATCTGCTTCTCGTGAAGATAGGTGCTGACGCAGAATCCCAACTCTGCAATCTTCTGGAGCAGGTAACGGCGGGCCAGACAAGTCTGGCGAAGGTCGGGCAGAGTGTTACCAAGACGACGCGAGGCCTGCTTGTTGTTCGTCTCGACCTTGGCACTGAGTTCCATTGGCTCCGAGAGGATATCGTACAACTGCTCCTCGAAATACTCGGCGCTACGCTTGACACGGTCAAGGAAGTCCGCCTCGTGCAAGGCATCAAAGGTCATCGACAGAATTTTCTGCCGCCACTTGTCGGCCACAGTGATGACGCGCTCGCGAAGAGCCTGCAACGTCTGATTGTGCATCTCTGTGAGCGATGCGTGGCTGTGGTAGAAGAACTCGTTGAAGATGCGAGTCATCGACTCCTGCAGGTAAAGGATGGGGCGGAAGTCGAAAAGCTGCAATAACAGGTAACGCTCGTATTCTTGCTTGAGCAGGGGCAACTGCTGTATGCTTCGCACCGCCTCGCTTTCCTGCCCGGCAATGTAGTTATCTACGCGCTGGTCGTTGATGATGGCATGGGCATCAAGAGGTGTGGCAAGCACAAGCCCTTCAAGTGTACGCAGACGGCTCAGGGCGACATACACCTGCCCGGGCGCAAAGCTCTGGTTGGCATCGATGATGGCACGGTCGAAGGTCAGGCCCTGGCTCTTGTGGATGGTGATGGCCCATGCCAGACGCAAAGGCAGTTGGCGGAATATGCCCTGCACCTCCGACTCTATCTCACGCGTCTGTTCGTTCAGCGTATAGCGCGTATTCTCCCATTCCAAAGGCTCCACCTCGATGGCTTCGTCGTCGCCCTCGCAATAGACCGTGAGGCGCGTCTGGCTGGCTTCTTCCACACGACCGATGCGTCCGTTGTAGTAGAGATGATTGCCCGATGGATCGTTCTTCACGAACATCACCTGCGCACCTTCCTTCAAGACCAATGTCTCGGCCGTAGGGTAAGCGTAATCGGGAAACGTGCCGCTGATTTCCGCACGGTAGGTATAAGCATAGCCAGGCAGCTTCTGTAGTTCCGACTCGTTGTAGTGGGTGGCAATGTTGTAGTGGGTGGTGAGGCGGATGTACGGCTCCTCTGGGCGAGGAACAAAGGATGGCAGGTAGCGGGAGTTGAGCTTTGTCAACGCCTCTGCAGACGGATGACCGCCGCGTACCTCGCCCAGCAGCGAGATGAACGACTCGTCCTGCTGGCGATAGACATGGCTCAACTGGATGGTCACATAGTCAATCTGCTGCAAAGCCTTCGAACCGAAGAAGTATGGCGTGTCGTAGTAGGGCCTCAGCATCTGCTCGTCTTCTGGCGTGACGACAGGCGTCAATTGTGCCAAATCGCCAATCATCAGCAGTTGCACGCCGCCGAAAGGCTCGCCATACTCACGGTAGCGGCGCAGCACAGCATCAATGGCATCAAGCAGGTCGGCACGCACCATCGAGATTTCGTCGATGATGAGCAAGTCCATCGAGGCGATAATCTTGCGCTTCTCTTTGCTGAAGTCGAACTTGCTCTCCACCTTTGCGCCAGGCACATAGGGAGACAACGGCAGTTGAAAGAAGGAATGAATCGTCACACCGCCCGCGTTGATAGCAGCCACACCCGTCGGTGCCACCACGATAGGCCGCTTGCGCGAGCGTTCCATTATCGTCTTGAGGAACGTCGTCTTGCCTGTTCCTGCCTTACCTGTCAGGAAGATGCTGCGCCCCGTATTCTCCACGAAATCCCATGCCGTCCTCAACTCGTTGTTTTGCTCCATTGCTTTCTTTTTGATATGATTTAATGCCCTCTCCGCTCCTCATAGAAGCTCCCCTCGCTATGTTCTTGGACGCTTTAGCGCCAAGGCGCGCTTTTAATGCGCGGAGTGTTGTGTTTGGTTGCAAAGGTACGAATAAGTGGGGGAATTCGGGATGAAACCTTCCTCTTTTAACAAAGTTAAACATGGTTATAACTCTTTTTATAATTTTCGGCTTGGCAGATAGAGCAGAAAGCGGTAATTTTGTGCCCGAAATTTACATAAATACACTATATTATGGCAGAATCAATTGACATTCGCGAACTCAATGAACGCATTGAGAGACAAAGCGGCTTCGTCACAAACCTTGTGACGGGCATGAATCAAGTTATCGTAGGGCAAAAGCATTTGGTAGAGTCCCTGCTCATTGGCTTGCTCAGCGACGGACATATCCTTCTGGAAGGCGTGCCTGGCTTGGCTAAGACAATGGCTATCAAGACACTGGCCCAACTCGTCGATTCCAAGTTCAGCCGCATACAGTTTACGCCAGACCTGCTGCCTGCTGATGTTATCGGTACGATGATTTATAGTCAGAAGGACGAGAAGTTCCTCGTTGAGCAAGGTCCCGTTTTTGCCAACTTCGTGCTGGCCGACGAAATTAACCGCGCTCCGGCAAAGGTGCAGAGCGCGTTGCTTGAAGCCATGCAGGAACGTCAAGTAACAATTGGCAAGACGACATTCTCACTTCCGAAGCCTTTCCTTGTGCTTGCCACGCAGAACCCCATCGAGCAGGAAGGCACTTATCCCCTGCCCGAAGCACAGGTTGACCGTTTCATGCTCAAGGTGGTCATCGACTATCCGAAGCTCGACGAGGAGAAGCTCATTATCCGTCAGCAGATTAAGGGTGAGCAGCAAGCCGTGAAGCCCGTCATGGGAACGGACGAGATAATAAAAGCCCGCGAGATTGTCCGCGAGGTTTATCTTGATGAGAAGATTGAGCAGTACATCGCCGACATCGTCTTCTGCACCCGTTATCCTGAGAAGTACGGCCTGAAGGAGATAAAGGACTACATCGAGTTCGGCGGTTCGCCTCGTGCCAGCATCAATCTGGCTCTGGCTGCCCGTGCCTTCGCCTTTATCAAGCGTCGCGGCTATGTCATCCCCGAAGACGTGCGCAGCGTGGCTCACGACGTGCTTCGTCATCGTATTGGCCTCACCTACGAGGCAGAGGCCAACAACGTCACCAGCGAAGAGATTGTCAGCAAGATAGTGAACAAAGTAGAGGTTCCCTGATTGTGGAGACATCAGATATACTCAAGAAAGTAAGGCAGATTGAGATTAAGACTCGCGGCTTGAGCAGCAACATCTTTGCGGGCGAGTACCACTCTGCCTTCAAGGGGCGCGGCATGACCTTCTCCGAAGTGCGCGAGTACCAGTACGGCGACGACATTCGCGACATCGAATGGAACGTCACGGCACGCTTTGGAAAGCCCTACGTCAAGGTCTTCGAGGAGGAACGCGAACTGACGGTTGTGCTGCTTGTTGATGTGAGTGGAAGTCTCGACTTCGGTTCCGTGAAGCAGTTCAAGCGCGACATGGTGACGGAAATTGCTGCCACGCTTGCCTTTTCTGCCATTCAGAACAACGACAAGATAGGCGTCATCTTCTTCTCGGACAAGATAGAGAAGTTCATTCCGCCCAAGAAAGGCCGCAAGCACATCCTATACATCATCCGCGAACTCCTCGACTACCAACCTGAAAGCAAGCAGACGAACATCGCATACGCCCTTGAGTACATGACACAGGCCATCAAGCGTCGCTGCATCGCCTTCGTGCTGAGCGACTTCCTCGACCAGCATTCCTTCCAGCAACCGCTGTCCATCGCTGCCCACAAGCACGATGTCGTGGCCATTCAGGTCTATGACAAGCGCGTCGCGGAGCTGCCTAACATCGGTCTCTTGAAAGTGCATGATGCCGAGACAGGACAGGAGCAGGTCATTGATACCAGCAGCCGATCTGTCCGAGAGGCGCAGGCTCGTTGGTGGAAGCAGCAGTCGATGCGGCTCAAGGACACCTTCAGCCGCAGCCAAGTGGATGCTGTCAGTGTCCGTACAGACCAGGATTATGTGAGTGTGTTGAGAGGGTTATTTGCTAATCGTAAATAAGAAGATAAGCATGAAACGTCAGTTATTGTTTATTGTACATTGTTTATTGTTTATTGGCCTCAATGCGCAGGTGCAGGTGGATGTCAAGCTTGACTCGCTCCAGATGTTCATTGGGCAGCAGATGGACCTTACGCTTTCCGTCACACTCGACGCAAAGCAGAAGCTCGTGATGCCCGACATCAAGAAGGGACAGGAACTGGTTCCAGACGTCGAAGTCGTGGAGGTCGGCAAGCCCGACACTGCCATCCTGAACGACGGCAAGCGTCTGACGGTCAGCCAAGCCTACACCATCACGGCTTGGGACTCCGCTTTCTACTATCTGCCACCGATACAGGTGATGGTCGATACCAGCAGATATGAGTCAAAGAGCCTCGCTTTGAAAGTCTATACGGTCGATGTCGATACGCTTCACCTTGATAATTTCTTCCCGCCAAACGGCATCATGGAACTGCCCTTCCTTTGGGAGGAATGGGAGATGGTGGTGTTTGGGGGCGTGTTGTTATTGCTGATGCTTGTCTGCGTTGGCGTGCTTTATTATCATGTCAAGCATGGTAAACCCATCGTCCGCTTCATCCGCAGGAAGAAGAAACTGCCGCCTCATCAAGTGGCAATGGACGAGATAGAGCGCATCAAGAGCGAGCGGAAGTGGGCAGAGGAGGACAGCAAGGAGTACTACACGCTGTTGACCGACACCCTGCGCAACTACATCCGCGACCGCTATGGCTTCAATGCGATGGAGATGACTTCCAGCGAAATCATCGAAAAGCTCATTTCGGAGAACAACGAGGAGGCACTCGACGAACTTCGCGAGATATTCCGCACAGCCGACCTTGTCAAGTTTGCGAAGTGGAGCACCCTCATCAACGAGAACGATGCCAACCTTGTTGCTGCCGTAGAATACGTGAACCAAACCAAGATAGAGGTTGATCCAAATGCCAAGCCAGAACCCGAAGTCATCAAGGAGACCGACCAGAAGCGCCTCACGCAGGTAAAGATAATGCGCGTGGCGATGGTAGTTCTGGGCATCCTTTCCGTGGCTTTGCTGGCATGGATAGTATGGCGCTCGGCAGATCTGCTAATGTAAAATAAGGTTATGAGGTTGTGAGGTTATAAGGTTATGAGGTGAAGAGACCTGAGACCTGATAGCGAAGCGACCTGAAACCTGAAACCAAAGAAAAGAACTATGACATTTGAAAGTCCACTATATCTGCTTCTGTTGCTGCTGGCCATACCTTATGCAATATGGTATTGGTACAGGTACAAGGCTTCGACACCTTCGCTGCGTGTCAGCAGCACAACGGCTATGTTCCAGGCTCCCAAGAGCCTTCGTCAGCGTTTGCTGCATCTGCCGCTTCTCTTGAGGCTTGCCTGCTATGCCTTTGCCATAATTGCATTGGCGCGTCCTCAGACTTCCAACAGTTGGAGCAGCAAGCATACCGAGGGCATAGACATCATGTTGTGTATGGACGTCAGCACCAGTATGTTGGCAGAAGACCTGAAGCCCAACCGCATCGAGGCAGCGAAGAATGTTGCTCTCGAGTTCATCAGCGGCCGTCCTGACGACAACATCGGGTTGACGCTCTTTGCCGGAGAAGCCTACACGCAATGCCCCATGACCGTTGACCACGCGGTTCTTTTGAACCTGCTGAACGGCATGAAGGTCGATATGGCACAGCGCGGTCTCATCGACGACGGCACAGCCATAGGCATGGGCATTGCCAATGCTTTGTCGCGCCTCAAGGACAGCAAGGCAAAGAGCAAGGTTATCATCCTGCTCACCGACGGCACTAACAACTGCGGACAGATAAGCCCCAACACGGCAGCCGACATCGCCAAGAGCTTTGGCATACGCGTCTATACCATAGGCGTCGGTACGAATGGCACCGCCCGCTATCCTTGGCCTGTCGGCGGGCGCATTGAATACGTCAACATTCCCGTTGAGATAGACACGAAGACACTTGCCACGATTGCCCGCAAGACAGACGGTGAGTTCTATCGTGCCACGAACAACCAGAAGTTGCACGAAGTCTATCAGGAGATTGACAAGCTGGAGAAGACCAAGATGAACGTGAAGAACTACTCCAAACGCTACGAAGCCTATGGTATGTTCCTGCTCATCAGCGTCCTCTGCCTCATGCTTGAAATCCTACTAAAGAATACAATACTTAAACGCATCCCATAGGCCCCCTCCCCGCTCCCCCTTTGGGGTAGTGCCATAAATAGTAAATAGTAAATCGTCAAATAGTAAATTCCCTCGATGTTTCGCTTTGAAAGTCCACAATATCTGTACTTGTTGTTAGTGCTCGTGGC
>CAMZAE010000036.1 GCA_947304115.1 uncultured Prevotellaceae bacterium
CCTCCCCCGAGGAGGGGAGACTGGCGGCTGAAAGCCTCCCTCCTCGGCCTCGGGGGGAGGTTTGGAGGGGGGCTGTATGCTCCCTAATCTCCTTCTTCGAGAAGGCACCGCTATACTCCATGAAGGTTGGCATGAGGTCGTAGAAGGCAAGCTGATGGTCGCTGACGGTTCCCTTTGGAATGCCTGCGCCCCAACAGATGAAGGGGATGCGGATGCCGCCCTCGTAGGTGCTGCGCTTGATGCCGCGCAGTTTGCCGTCGCGTCCGAAGAAGCCAGGGTCTGCCCCACCCTCTTCGTGCGGGCCGTTGTCACTGGTGAAGATGACGAGCGTGTTATCTGCCAATCCCTTCTCTTTGAGCTTTTCGAGTATTTCGCCCACATAGGCATCGAGTCGCGTTATCATGGCTGCGAACTGGGCGTGCTTGTCGCTCCCGCCATAGTACCAACTGCCTGCATCGGTTCTGTAGGAACGCTCCTCTTCTACGGGGAACTGCCCGTGATAGCGCTCTACGATAGAGTCCTCTGGCTGCCAAAGCTCGGCATGAGGCAGAGTGTAGGTAAAGATGCCAAGGAAAGGTTCGTCCTTTGTCTGTCGGTCGAGCCATTCGAGAGCATAACGATGGATGAGATCAGCAGAGTATTGCTCCCTCTTCTCATAACCTTTATTGCCGGTGTTTATGGCTGGGTGCTGAATGTTCTGCTCCATCACTTCTGCCACAAGATGCTTGTCGCCTCTGCCTTCCGGATCGTAACGATTGAGGAAGTTGGGATAATATGTGTGCGCCTGGAACTGACATACAGGGCCATAGAAGCAGTCGATGCCTCTGAGGTTTGGCAGTGAGCACGACGAACTCTCGCGGCTCTTGCTGGTGTCTGTGTTGCCGTCGGGCAGAGAGGCGTAGGTGTCGGGATAGTCGTAGTTCCAATAACCTCCAGCCCATTTGCCAAACATGCCTGTGTGATAGCCTTTCTCCTTGAAGAGTTCGGGGATGATGGGATGCGTCATGTCGTAAGGCTCTTGGCCGATGACATAGTAGTCGGCATTGCTGCCAAACATGTTCTGCCGAAGCGTAGCTCCCCAATACTCGCGATTGCCGCGTATCTTAGCGTGGCCTGTGTGCTGGCCCGTCATAAAAGAGCATCGGCTGGGCGCACTCACAGGACAGCCTGCGTAGGCCTGCGTGAAACGCATCCCCTCCTCCGCCATGCGGTCGATGTTGGGAGTTGAGATGTACTTCTGCCCATAGCAGCCCAGGTCGCCATATCCCATATCGTCACACATTATATATATTATATTGGGATGTGACTTAGCGAGAAGCGTCAAAGGCAGAGTGCCAAAGAGCGGCACAAAATACAGTTTCGAGTTCATTGTTCCTCCTTTTTTGGCACAAAGTTACGAAAAAGTTTGGAAGGAACAAAAAAAAGCTCTACCTTTGCACACGTTTTAAGCCCCGATGGCGGAATCGGTAGACGCGTCGGTCTCAAACACCGATAGGGAAACCTGTGCCGGTTCGACCCCGGCTCGGGGTACAGGACAGGCTGGTAGCCAAGAGGCTATCGGCCTGTTTCGCGTTTACATAAAGAGGTGTTAAAAATGGGAGTTATAGAAGGAAGTTATAGAAAGAAGTTAAGATGGACGATAGTGTTCCTGCTTTGCATTTGTGGTGCAAAGGCACAGGTGGCAGAGCCTTCAGACAGTCTCGTGGAAGTCTATAAGAGTGGAGACACGCATTTCTTCAGGTTCTACTATCCATCAAAGGATGCTGCGGGCGAGAACGTTGTGCTCTCATCGATGCTTATCGCCTGGTTGCCCTCAAAACCTGCCACGACAGACAGTATCGAGTCGTTCCACATCTATAGCCACTACACCATTACCTCGGACAAAGAAAGCCCTTCGTCGGACGACAACAGCACCGACCGCCTCCTGTTCTGTAGGCTTGTAAAGAGTCGCTACGGCTTAATCGGACTTAACTCTGCATACAACTTCATATCGCGCGCTGTGGTCATTGCTCCAGACTATGAGGGCTACGGCGTGAGCAAAGAGCAAAGCCATCCCTACCTGTCGCAAAGGCTGACGGCACAGCAGGTGATGGACGCTGTAGAGTACGGCAGGATGCTCTATCAAAAGCATGTCAATGACCAGCGCGCCTTGGCCTTCAAAAGCGGCTGGCGCACCTTTAGCTGGGGTTTCTCGCAAGGCGGCGCAGTTGCCCTCGCCGTGCAGCGGCACATTGAAGAGAACGACCTGTCGGACGAGCTGCACTTCCGGGGCAGCATCTGCGGCGACGGCCCATACGACCTCCTCACCACCCTGCACTATTACCTGAACGACGACGGGACGAGCTACGGAGTCTCGACCGACCATCAGCAAGGGATGTGTACCATGCCTATGGTCATACCCATGATAATCAAAGGAATGCTCGACACACATCCTGACATGCAAGAGCACGCCTTGGAGGACTATATCTCGCAGCAGTTCCTCGACACCGGCATTATGGGCTGGCTGGCCTCAAAGGAACTCTCTACTACCGACATAAGCAAGCGTTGGTACGAGCAATTGCAATATGGTCTTGACGCACAGAGTCGCCACTATTCGTCATCCCAGATGGCAGAGCTATTCTATTCTCCCTCGAAGGATGTCGTATGGGCAAGGCTTGACAAGCTTTTCACGCCCAGCTTCTATGCATATATCTCAAATCCCGACAACTTCGAAACCGTGCCGACTGCGAAGGGAGATGCCTGGCAGGATGTCCATCGGGCAATGGCAGAAAACAGCGTCGCCGTCGGCTGGCAGCCGCAGCACCGCATACAATTCGTCCACTCTCGGGGCGACATGGTAGTGCCCTTTGGCAACTACCTTGCCTTCCGTGATGCACATCCCGACGATGAAGACGAACTCTATCGCATAGACGACAGCATCAAATTTTCAGACCATTCGACCGTGGGGACAACGTTCTTCGCTTACCTTTGTGTTTCAGGCTCCTATGGCGAATACTTCCAGTGGCTTGACGCAAGCCCAACCATCACAGGAGCCAAGCCCATTTACCGGTTGCCATTTGATGACGACACCTGGTACGACCTCTCTGGCCGCCGCCTGAACGGTCGCCCCACAGAGAAGGGCATCTATGTGTTTAAGGGCAAGAAAGTGGCAATTTAACCAGCACCTTACGTCCGCCAATGATGTTGATGCCCTTTTGCGCCTTACTAAGACGCTGTCCTGTGAGATTATAGACACCCTCTTTCTCTGTGGAAGAGTTGGCGAGGGGGCTTATGCCGTCCACAAAGTCCTCGGCAGAGCGGCCTTGCAGGAAGCGGAGGTTATCCACGAAGAAGGCATCGCCATCCGGATTCACACTGCTGTCCTTCGTGTATTCCCACTTAAAGGTATGTGTGCCTGATGTGACAGGATAGTAGTAGAAGGCCCAGTAATCGCCAAGTGCTCCGTATGTGAATTGCGCTTCGTCGTCGATGTAGAAGACGCACTTGTCCCATGAAGTCCCTTCGCCCATGCATTTGGCATCGAAGCAGAAGGGCGTTCATGTCCGCGAGGGCTGAATTACAGGAGAAAAGTTGTTCCATCCAAGCTTCTTTCTTTTTTTGCAATGCCATATTCTTGACAGAAAAAGGACGGGTTTTCCTATAAGAGGGAAAATAATTCTTCATTCTTCACGCTTCATTTCTCTTTTTTTTATATCTTTGTAGCGCGATGATTCATTTAACTCTCCCCTCTGACAAAAACCGACGCCTGAGTTTCTATCTGGCGATGGAGGAGTATGCAGCATCCCTCCTGCTCCCACCAAGGGAGCCTTTCTTCTTCCTCTGGCAAGTGGAACCGACGGTCATCTTCGGCAGAAACCAGGTCATCGAAAACGAGGTAAACATCCCCTATTGCCGCGAACACGGGATAGAGTTCTATCGTCGCAAGAGCGGCGGCGGCTGCGTCTATGCGGACAAATCGAATGTGATGATGAGCTACATCACGCGCTCCGACGAGGTGCAGACCACTTTCAAGGAGTACATGCAAATGGTCTGCGGGATGCTCCAAGGACTCGGACTTGAGGCAACCTCAACGCAGAACAACGACGTGCTCATTGCCGGAAAGAAAGTATCTGGCAACGCCTTCTACCACATGCCCGGCGTTAGTATCGTTCACGGCACAATGCTCTTCGACACAGACATGCGCCACATGCTCAACGCCATCACGCCGCCCCAGCAGAAGCTTGACAAGCACGGAGTGGAAAGTGTCCGACAACGCATCACCCTACTCAAGGAGCACACAAGCCTCTCTATCGAAGAATTCAAGAAGTTCGCCGTCGAAAAGCTCTGCGATAAAGAGCTGAGACTGACCGACGAAGACGTAAAGAACATCGAAGCCATCGAACAAGAATACCTTAACCCAAACTTCATTTGGGGAATTAAGAATTAGGGATTAAAGGATAACAAATAATAACTCGTAAATTGTCAAATTGTAAATGGAAAAACAGACTTGTCTCTATGACCGCCATGTAGCTCTCGGCGCACTCATGTCGCCCTTCGGCGGTTTCATCATGCCCATCCAGTACTCGAACATCACCGACGAGCACAACGCCGTGCGCCAGCATTGCGGCGTGTTTGACGTGAGTCACATGGGCGAAGTGCGCATCACGGGTCCCGACGCAGAGCGCTACGTGCAGCACATCTTCACGAACGATGTCGCAGGCGCACCCGTCGGACAGATATATTATGGCATGATGCTCTACCCGAATGGCGGCACAGTCGATGATCTACTCGTCTATAAGATGGGCGAGAACGACTTCTTCCTTGTCATCAACGCCGCAAATATCGACAAGGATGTGGCTTGGATGAAGGAGCACACCGCAGGCTTCGACATCAAGCTCGACCACCAGAGCGACTACTATGGGCAGCTTGCCGTGCAAGGCCCGGAAGCCGAAGCCGTCGTTGAGGAAGTGCTCGGCATCCCTTGCAGCGAGCTGAAGTTCTACACGGCAAAGGTAGCCGCTGTGCCCTCCGCCCTTGCCGCTGTGCCTGACGGTTTTCCGTCAGGCCAGATAATCATCTCCCGCACCGGTTACACAGGCGAGGATGGTTTCGAGATTTACGGCTCGCACGAGTTCACCCAGAAAGCCTGGGACAAGCTCATCGAGAGCGGCCGTTGCAAGCCTTGCGGCCTCGGTTGCCGCGACACGCTTCGCTTCGAGGTGGGCCTTCCCCTCTATGGCGACGAACTCAGCGCAGACATCTCTCCAGTTATGGCTGGTCTCTCGATGTTCTGCAAGCTGGATAAAGAGGAGTTCATCGGTAAGGAAGCCCTCGTCGAGCAGAAGGCCAATGGCGTTCCTCAGAAGCTTGTCGGCATCGAACTCGCAGACAAGGCAATCCCGCGCCACGGCTATCCCGTCCTCAATACAGACGGCGAAGTGGTTGGCGAAGTAACGACGGGCTATCACTGCCTCAGCGTCGATAAGAGCGTCTGCATGGCTCTTGTCAAGACAGAGTTCGCCAAACTCGATACGCCTCTTGCCGTCCAAATCCGCAAGAAAGTGTTCCCTGGCACAGTAGTTAAGAAAAAGTTCTATGATAAACATTATAAAAAGTAACAACTATGGCTAAATTTGAAGAAGGACTCCGCTACAGCGAGTCACACGAGTACATTCGCGTTGAAGGCGAATACGGTTTTGTAGGTATCAGCGATTACGCACAGCACGCACTGGGCAATGTGGTTTACGTCGATATGCCCGAAGTGGACGACGAAGTCACAGCAGGCGAAGAATTCGGCGCAGTTGAGAGCGTCAAGGCTGCAAGCGACTTGATTTCTCCCGTAAGCGGCACCGTCGTTGAAGTTAATGAGGCTCTCGAAGACAAGCCAGAACTTCTGAACGAAGACGCCTTTGCCAACTGGATCATCAAAGTGCAACTCTCCGACAAGTCTGAGCTTGAAAACCTCATGGATGCAAAGGCTTACGAAGCTTTCTGCGCTGAATAAAGGAGCATCGTCATTACGTTATACCGTTATATCGTCATTACGAAAATGTATAAGTATTTCCCTCACACAGAGGAGGACTTGCAGGAGATGCTGAAGGCTACTGGCGTGAAGAGTGTTCACGACCTCTTTGCCGACATTCCTGAGGCTGCACGGTTCAAGAGAGACTACGAACTGCCCGAAGCTCTCTCGGAGACCGACCTGCGACTCTTCTTCGAACAACTGACCGCACTTGGCAATACGCAGCAACTCGTCTGCTTTGCTGGTGCAGGATGCTACGATCACTATGCACCAAGCGTAGTGCAGAACCTCATCCAACGCTCTGAGTTCCTGACTTCCTACACGCCCTATCAGGCTGAGATATCACAAGGCACACTCCATTACATCTTCGAGTATCAGTCGATGATTGCAGAGCTGACGGGCATGGACATTGCCAACGCCTCAATGTACGACGGCGCAACCGCAACGGCAGAGGCAGCTATGATGGCTTGGGGCAATGCCAAGAAGGCAAACTGCGTCCTCGTGAGCGAGACGGTGGACCCAAAGGTGCGCCGCGTCGTAGAGACCTATGCACACTTCCACGGCTTCCCCATCCAGCTCGTGCCTGCTGAGAATGGTGTCCTCAACCGCAGCGCCCTCGACAAGGAAATTGCAGAGGGAGGTGTTGCAGGACTCATCGTTCAGCAGCCCAACTACTATGGTATCGTGGAAGACTACACAGGCATAGCCGATGCTATCCACGAGCAGAAGGGCATCTTCGTAGTGAACGCCAATCCTTCCGACCTCGCTATCCTGAAGACTCCTGCTGAATGGGGAGCCGACGTAGCTGTAGGCGAAGGCCAGAGCCTCGGCATTCCCATGACCTTCGGAGGTCCTGGCGTGGGCTATATGGCTTGCACGGAGAAGCTGATGCGAAAGCTGCCCGGACGCATCGTGGGACAGACGCTCGACAATCGTGGCCAGCGAGCCTTCGTCCTGACGCTGCAGGCTCGAGAGCAACACATACGTCGTCAGAAGGCTACCTCCAACATCTGTTCCAACCAAAGCCTCATGGCACTCTACGTCACGATATACCTCAGCCTCATGGGTAAGGAGGGCTTGCGTGAAGTGGCAGAGATGAGCTATGCCGGCGCACACAGTCTTCGCGACAAACTCATCGCGACAGGCAAGTTCAAGGAGACTTTCCCCGGACAGCCTTTCTTCAATGAGTTCTGCGTTGACTACGAGGGCAACCTCGATGCGCTCCTCGACGAATGCACCGCCAACGGTTACCTTGCTGGCGTGAAGGTTGGCGAGAAGACGCTCATGCTGGCTGTCACAGAGCAGCGTTCTACAGAAGAGATTGACGAACTCGTCGAGATTATCCAACAATTTAAGGAAGAGGAGGCATAGGCATGAACAGAACATTATATGGAAACCTTATCTTCGAGTTGTCGAAGAAAGGACGCAAGGGTTACTCCCTTCCGCAGGATTATGACCGCACACACACAACGGCCGAGCTTCCCGCAGCACTTCGCCGCAAGGAAGCTGCCCGCCTGCCTGAGTGCGACGAGCTGACTGTTGTGCGTCACTACACCAACCTCAGTCACAACAACTTCGGCGTGAACGACGGCTTCTATCCGCTCGGCTCGTGTACGATGAAGTACAATCCTGTTATCAATGAAGATATTGCCGGCATGAAAGCCTTCGCCGGATTGCATCCCTTGCAACCCGCCGTTACCTGTCAAGGCGCGCTGGAGGTGTATTACAATCTGCAGGAGTCGCTTGCCGAGCTTGCCGGACTGAAGGAATTCACCCTGAATCCTTGTGCCGGAGCACACGGAGAGTTGACCGGCTTGATGGTCATCCGTTCCTATCACGAAAGCCGAAAGGATGCCGCACGCACTAAGGTGTTGATTCCCGACTCTGCCCACGGTACCAATCCTGCCTCGGCAGCAGTCTGCGGACTCGAAGTCGTGGAGGTCAAGAGCCTTGCCGACGGCACCGTCGATGTCGAGCATCTTCGCGAACTTCTCAGTGAAATGGGAAGCGAGGTGGCAGGCATGATGATGACCAATCCCAATACGCTTGGCATCTTTGAGCCACGTGTATTGGAGATTACGGAGATGGTTCACAAGGCTGGCGGCCTGATGTATTACGACGGAGCGAACCTCAATGCATTGCTCGGTGAATGTCGTCCTGGCGATATGGGCTTCGACGTGATGCACATCAACCTGCACAAGACGTTCTCCACTCCTCATGGCGGTGGCGGTCCTGGCAGCGGTCCTGTCGGTGTTCGCGAAGGTTTGGAGCAGTTCCTGCCTACGCCAAGAGTCAAGAAGGTTGTGGTTAATTACGATATACCAGAAGACGGACCAACAGAATGGGAAGGCTTCATCGTTGATTGGGGCACGGACTCTTCGCTCGGCTCTGTCGGCAACTTCTTCGGGAACTTCGGTGTGATGCTGAAAGCATACACCTACATCCTGTCGCTTGGCAACGAGAACATCAAGCAGGTCGGGCCTTTGGCAACACTCAACGCCAACTACATCAAGGAACGTCTGAAAGGTGACTATCTCCTGCCCATCAAAGGTTTGTGTAAGCACGAAGTGGTCTTTGACGGCCTCGCGGACAAGAGCACAGGCGTGACGACAATGGATGTTGCCAAGCGCTTGCTCGACTACGGCTATCATGCTCCCACCATCTACTTCCCGTTGCTATTCCATGAGAGTCTTATGATTGAACCGACCGAGAACGAGAGCAAGGAGACCATCGATGCCTTCATAGACGTGATGCACAAGATAGCTGAGGAAGCCAAGACTGACCCCGAACTGGTCAAGACAGCACCGCACAACACGCCCATCGGCCGCGTCGATGACGTCCTGGCAGCCAAGCAACCTGTGACAACCTACTGGAAGATGTTGGGAAATGAATAAAAGGAGTTAAGGAAGTTAAAGAAGTTAAAGGACAATGGTTTTTCTCGTTCAGAAAAGAGAAAGCAGCAGTTAAATGTATTGTCTTTAACTCCCTTAACTTCTTTAGCTCTCCCCCCCAAAAAAAATAAGAAATGGATTATAACTCTGATTTAATTATCATCGGTGCCGGTCCTGGCGGTTACAAGGCTGCCGTCCATGCCGCGAAGCATGGTCTCAAGGTAACTATCTTTGAGGACGTCAACGTGGGCGGCACTTGCCTCAATGTGGGCTGCATACCGACGAAGACGTATGTACATTCTGCCACTTTTGCTGAAGCTGTTGAGCGTCAGCAACAAGTGGTGGAGCAACTGCGTGGCGGCGTTGAGACGTTGCTCTCACACCCCAACATCACGTTGGTTCGCGAGAAAGGCGTCTTCATCGATGCCCATACGGTGAGTGGCTACACAGCACCTAACATCATCGTTGCCACAGGCAGTTCGCCCAAGATGTTACCCATTGCAGGAGCAGACAGTCCGCGAGTTGTTGACTCTACAGGCCTTCTGAGCCTCAGAGCACTGCCAAAGAAGCTCTGCATCATCGGTGCAGGTGTCATTGGGATGGAGTTCGCGAGTGTGTTTCAGCGGTTCGGTTCGGAGGTGACGGTCATCGAATACCTCAAGGAGTGCCTGCCGATGGTGGACAGCGACATCGCCAAACGCCTGCGCAAGCTCCTCGAAAAACGGGGCATCACGTTCCGCATGAAGACCGCCGTACAGGACTTGTCTGAGATTGATGCCGATATCATCCTCATGGCCACAGGTCGCAAGCCCAACACAGAAGGGCTGAACCTCAAAGCCGCAGGCATCACCCTCGCCCCCAATGGCACCATCCCCGCCGATGACAACTATCAAATAGCAAATTGTAACTCGTCAAATAGTAAATTGTTTGCCATCGGCGACGTCAATGGTAAGCAGATGTTGGCTCATGCTGCGGAGATGCAAGGCATTCACGTCGTGAATCAAATACTCGGCATTGAGGACAAGATACGCTTCGAGGTCATGCCTGCTGCCATCTTCACCGAGCCGGAAGCCGCTTGCGTAGGGCCGACAGAAGACCAGCTAAAGGAAACTGGCACAGCCTTCGAGTGCCACAAGTCCTTCTACCGCGCCAACGGCAAGGCTTTGGCGATGAACGAGACAGAGGGCATGGTGAAGCTTTGCTGCGAACCAAACGAAGGCCGCATCCTCAGCGCACATGTCTTTGGTGCTCATGCCGCAGACATTGTACAGGAGGTGACAGCATACATTACGCTTAATGCCACGCTTCGTCAACTTCGTGACACTGTCCACATCCACCCCACCCTTTCCGAAGTGCTCATTGAAGTCAACTGAATAAGTGAAAAGGAATTACAAACAACAAAGAACTATGGAATATAAAAAGTCTTTGCCCGATAATGCGTTCCGCGAACTGCAGGAAGGCGAAGAGTATCAACCCATGATGCCTGCCGAGGCCAGTCCAAGGGAAGTCAACCTGTGGTCGGTCTGCTGGGGCATCCTGATGGCTGTCATCTTCAGCGCAGCCGCTGCCTATCTGGGATTGAAGGTCGGCCAGGTCTTCGAGGCCGCCATCCCCATCACCATCATTGCCGTTGGTTTGAGCAGCGCCACAAAGCGCAAGAACAGCCTCGGCGAGAACGTCATCATCCAGAGCATCGGTGCTTGCAGCGGCGTGATTGTTGCTGGAGCCATCTTCACGCTGCCCGCCCTCTACATCCTGCAGGCAAAGTACCCGGAAATGACGGTTAACTTCCTTGAGGTCTTCCTCGCAAGTCTGCTGGGCGGCATCCTGGGCATCCTGTTCCTCATCCCCTTCCGCAAGTACTTCGTGAAGGAGATGCACGGCAAGTACCCCTTCCCCGAGGCCACAGCAGGCACGCAGGTCTTGGTGAGCGGCGAGAAGGGCGGAGACCAGGCCAAACCCTTGCTCATCGCAGGTTTGTTGGGCGGACTCTATGACTTTGCCGTTGCAACCTTCGGCCTTTGGCACGAGAACTTCACAAGCCGCGCCTTGCTTTGGGGCGACACAGTGGCGGAGAAGGCAAAACTCGTCCTGAAGTGCAACACAGGTGCAGCCGTGCTGGGCATGGGCTACATCGTCGGCCTCAAATACGCCTTTATCATCTGCTGCGGCTCGGCACTCATTTGGTGGGTTATCGTGCCCGCAATAGCATTGTTCTTCCCCAGCCTTGAAGTGTCGGAAGGCATCACGGCGGCAATGGCAAGCCCCGAAGTCGTCTTCAAATATGCCAAGAGCATCGGCATCGGCGGCATCGCAATGGCAGGCATCATCGGCATCGTGAAGAGCCGTAAGCTCCTCACAGGAGCGATTTCACTTGCCGCAAAAGAGATGGGTGGGAAGAAAAGCGCACAGGCCTCCGAGGGAAGGACGCAGAAGGACCTGCCCATGACGTTTATATCTTTTGCCATACTTGTAACATTCTTTGCCATCGGCATGTTCTTCTATTGGGATGTAATGAACGGAGTTGCTAAATTTGCAATCGTTGCCTTTCTGGTAACAGCCATCATCACCTTCCTCTTCACCACCGTTGCAGCCAATGCCATCGCCATCGTTGGCACAAATCCCGTGAGCGGCATGACCTTGATGACACTCATCTTAGCCTCTGTCATCATGGTGGCAGTGGGGCTGAGTGGAACAGAGGGAATGGTGGCAGCCCTCATCATGGGTGGTGTCGTCTGTACGGCTTTGAGCATGGCAGGCGGCTTCGTCACCGACCTGAAGATTGGCTACTGGCTTGGCTCTACGCCTCGCAAGCAGGAGACATGGAAATTCCTTGGCACACTGGTCAGCGCAGCAACTGTGGCTGGTGTCATTATGATATTGAACAAGACGTACGGATTCACCGACGGCACACTCTCCGCACCACAAGCCAACGCGATGGCAGCCGTCATCGAGCCGTTGATGAGTGGCAACGGTGCGCCCTGGCTCCTCTACGGCATCGGTGCTCTCATTGCCCTTGTTTTGAATGCCTTAGGAGTTTCGGCCCTCGCCTTTGCCCTCGGCATGTTCATCCCCTTGGAGCTTAACCTGCCCTTGCTCGTTGGCGGTGCAATCAACTGGTTCGTCACGACACGCAGCAAAGAACAGGCCGTCAACAACGCCCGTGGCGAGCGCGGCACCTTGCTTGCCAGCGGCTTCATTGCAGGCGGCGCCTTGATGGGTGTTCTCAGCGCCGCGCTGAAGTGGCAGAATGTCAGCTTCGACTATGACGCATGGTGGCAAAACCCATCAAGCGAGCTTATCAGCCTCGGCATATACTGCATACTTATTATATATATGGTACGCGCGTCCATGCGTGCAAAAGCATCAACAGATAACAAATAACCACGATTATGAAAGTTTTAATTCTACAAGGTTCACCTCGTGCCAACGGGAACACCGCTTGGATGGCGGAAGAATACAAGAAGGCTGCTGAGGCAGCAGGTCATCAGGTGACACTGGTAAATGTGTCGAAGAAAAAGATTGCAGGCTGCCTGGCTTGTGAGTACTGCCATAACAAAGGCAACGGCGCTTGCATTCAGAAGGATGACATGCAGGAGGTCTATCCACTTATGGCAGAAGCAGAGGTGCTGGTGCTGGCTGCACCTATCTACTACTTTACGCTTTGCGCACAAATTCAGGCTCCCATCCAGCGCATGTACTGCGTGAACGCACCGGCAAAGGTAAAGAGGATGGCACTTCTGATATCATCGTACTCTCCTGGTGTCTATGACGGTGCTCTTGCTGAGTTCCGCGACATCTGCAACTACTGGAAAGTGGAAAACATGGGAGCCGTCACAGCGAAGCTTGACGAGCAGAAAACGGAGGAAACGAGGCAAAAGGTTATTGCTCTCGCCGCAACAACCTTAAAGGCAGGGGAATAGTGTCTGTCTTTTTTGCGTAGAGGAGTGATGCTCTGCCCCAGCGTCATCATCCCTCTCTATACTCCCTTGGCGACTGACCTTTCAGCCTCAAGAAGAACTTGCTGAACGAAGGGGTGTCGGCAAAATGGAGGCGGTCGGCTATCTGGGTGATGGTCATTGGGGAGGTTTGCAGCAGGAAGGAGGCCTCCATCAGAAGCATCTGATTGATATAATCGACAACGGTGCGACCTGTTACCTGACGGACCACGCGAGAGAGATAGACTGTAGAGATGTGGAGCTGGTCGGCATAGAACGGGATGTCGTGATGCTCGGCAAAGTGGCGGGGCAGCAGACGGATGAAGCCGATGAAGATTTCCTCCACGCGCTGGGGCGTCTGGCGGTGCCGGATGGCTCGCTGCTGGGCGTTCTGCAGGTCAAGCAGGAAAATGGAATAGAGCATGCGTAACACTTCGCCTTTATAGATGTGGTCGGAGTGAATATAGCTGATTATTTCTTGCATTTTTGCCATCAGATGCTGTGCGGCATCTGCAGCCAGCGTTTGTTTCGGCTCATGCAACTGTACGATGGGCAGGTAGGCCAGATGTACCAAGTCGTGTACGGACGGCGCCTCGATGGTTACACGCTCATCGGCCATCAGGCAGTAGCCGTGAAAGTCGTCGGAGGTGGCGATGACGTCGATGGGGAGCCCCGGCGAATAGGTGTACAAGTCGTTGGGATGCAGCGTCAGCTCACGGCCATTGTAGCGAATCGTCATCCACCCTTTGTCAACCAGCATAAAGGCGAAGCAGGCAACGAATCCGCGCTGCAGGTTGCTACGAAGGACTTTCACCGCATCTGTTTCCAAGCAGTACATCCCGTTGTCCCAGCCTTTTTCGGGCAAGTCGTCACCTACAAATGTTGGCAAATACTCTTTTAGACTGTACACCTCTGTAATTTACAATTTGATGATTTCTTATTTGTGGAAGCAAAGGTACATATAATATCTTATAGTTGTATCGTTTCAGACAAATTTTGTGTTGTTTCAGATTTGGAATTGTAGGAAAAAGGTCGTAACTTTGCACCTAAAAAGAGAAAATATATCGTTTAACTTCTAAAACAGAACAATTATGGACAAGCAGAAATCAATTGAATCGTTACAGTTTTTCGTAACCCATCTGGCAGAAGGTGCCATCGTTCACAAGCAGCAGGGCATGATCTTCAAGGCTCAGGGCATCACCAAGCTCGGACAGAAGTACGTTAACCACTTTAACGAGGAGATGGGCTGGGTTGAGAAGTTCACAGAGCGCATCCTCGACCTTGGCGGAGAAGTCAAGTTCGAAGGCATGAAGAGCCGCGACCTTATCTGCGACCCCGTCGAGTATGTCAAGGCCGACCTCGCCATCCAGGAGCCTGGCGTCGAGCTGCTGATGAAGTGCATGGAGGGTGTGAAGGACGATCCTACCACTTACGACCTGTTGAAGGCTTACCTGAAGGACGAGGAGGAAGACCTCTACTGGAGCCAGGGTGCAGTTGAGCTCATTGAGAAGATTGGCACACAGAACTGGCTGCTGTTGCAACTGTAAGATACAAAACTTAATGCAAGGATTGTGAAGGAACAAGTATTACAGGCCATGCGTGAGTTCGGTGCACCCGTCAACGCCGGCAAGATAGCGGAAATCACAGGCATCGACCGCAAGGAAGTCGATAAGGCTTTTGCCGAGCTGAAGAAAGAGGGCGCCATCGTGTCGCCCATCCGCTGCAAGTGGGCTCCAGCCCAATAATCTCTCACGGCAACGAACGTTGCAAATAATTTCTTCTTCACGGGACGGTGTAGCCGAAGTGAATGTACTACAATTCAAACACCACGCAAAGCCGTCCCTTCATTTTCAAATCATCTAAAACACTTTCGATTATGGCAAAGATGAAATGCCCCTGTAAGTACACTTACAACCCCGAAGTAGGAGACCCCAAGCAGGGAATACCTCCCGGAACCAAATTTGAAGACCTCCCCGACACATGGCGCTGCCCCCGCTGCAAGCGGAAGAAGGAGAAATTCGTACCCGTAGAAGAAT
>CAMZAE010000037.1 GCA_947304115.1 uncultured Prevotellaceae bacterium
GTCGTCTTGCCTGCTCCGTCATTGCCAAGAAGGGCAATGTTTTTAATCTCATTAGTCTTGTAAGTTTTCATTACGTTATTGTTTTTATTGATTAGTACAGAATTTCGGGCATAAAATTACTATTATTTTCTGTAATGACAAGGGGCGGGAAATATGTTAGACAACATATCTTATTTCATCATGTCGCTGATTATGTCATTTGAGATGAGGATGCCTTCTTTGTTGAGACAGATGTGATTGTCCTTTATGTATAGGAGGTGGTGTGCTATGTGCGGTTCTGCCATGGAGAGGCAGTAATGTCTGTCTTCTGGTGTCAGCTTGTCTAAGGGAATGCCACCGGATGTTCGCAGGCGTGTCATAATGAATTCGTTATAGAAGGCATCGTCGCTGAGTTCTTCTGTTTCGTGCGGCACGTCGTCGGTGGCTGAGATGTATGCCTTGATGTCTGGCAGGTTGGCTCGGCGGGAGCGATGTCCGTCGTAGGAGTGTGCCCCTGCTCCCAGCCCGAGATATGGTACGCTTTTCCAGTAGTTGCTGTTGTGGCGCGAATGGTAGCCGGGTAGGGCAAAGTTGGAGATTTCGTAGTGTGTGAAACCTGCCTGCTGTGTTGCATCAAGCAGATGTGCATACATCTTTCGTGACAATTCTTCGTCTGTCTCCTGCACAAGTCCGGTTTTGAGCATTGCGTCGAGTCGGGTGCCTTCTTCGTATGACAGGGCGTATGCGCTGAGGTGGGTTATGCCAAGGCTTAGGGCTTGGTCAACATCTCTTTTCCAGTCATCTGTTGTCTGTCCAGGAAGCCCATAGATGAGGTCAAGGCTGATGTTCCCGAATCCTGCTTGCTTACACTTTTCGACGGCTTCTTTTGCCTGTTTAGCGTTGTGGCGGCGGCCAAGTAAATGCAGCAACTCATCGTTGAATGTCTGTACCCCCATGCTGATACGGTTGACAGGAGTGCAGGCAATCTCTTTTAGCCATTTGGAGGTGACATCGTCGGGGTTGGCTTCGATAGTGACTTCGGCATCGGTGTCAAGTGAGAAATTACTGGCGATGGCCTCAAAAAGTTCTTTTGTCTGTGCAAAGGGCAGGAGGCTTGGTGTACCGCCACCTAAGTATAAGGTTTGCGCGCGCGTACCTTTTATATATTGTTTACGCAAAGACATTTCTCGTGCCAAGGCTCTGATATACGAGGCCATGACGTTCTCTCCAAGTGTGGTGGAGTAGAAGTCGCAATATATGCATCGCGACCGACAAAAAGGGATATGGATATAGATTCCTGCCACTCAGTCGCGCATCTTCTGGAAGGTGATTTCGTAGAAACAGGGATAGACGTTGCTTGATGCGCTTACCTGTCCTTCGCTGTGTGGTATGATGAGCCGCACTTTTGCGATACCTTCTTCCTTGCTTTCTTGGCGACCGATGCAGATATAGGAGAATGGGACGAGCCAGCCGCTTGGAACGCTGGTGCTGCCGTAGGCATTATACATGGCACCGCCGCCGTTGATTTCCGTGTCGAATTTTGCATTAAAGCTGCCATAGTCGTTGGAAATCTTCATGATGTCGGGGCTTGGGTGCCAATAGTTGACATCGTTTCTAAGCTGTATGCTATCGCCCAGGATGTTGAACTCTATGAAGCGGCAGATGATGCGTGCGGTCTTGCCTTCCTCAAGCTTCTCGCCTGTACCTTTGCGCATGATTTGCATGTATATGCCAGAGTTGACGAAAAGTACGTACTCGTTCTTGGTCAAATCGGTAGTGAAGCCCTGATTGACGAACTGTTCTTCGTCGATAATCGTTATCTTACCGACTTCACAGACGACGTTGCCGTCTGCGTCGCGCACCGTGATGTCGCGTTTCATGAATGACTCAATGGCTTTGTATTCCTTCTTCTTCTGGTCGGCGTATGTCTCTCCATTGTTACACGACGTGAGGATGCCTGCCAGATACAGAGTCTGAAGCAATAAAAAAAGGACCTTCTTCTTCATGGGCTTGTAGTTTCGCCTGCAAAGTTATATAAAATTTTTGAGATTATAAGTCTGCCCGAAAAGAAATGTTTTTTTGCTTTGGCATTTTAACCAATTCTTACGAAAGAAGGCGCTCGTAAACTCTCTGTGGGGCGTTGGCCAACTCACCGTGCGGCGTTTGTAAACTCACCGTGCGGCGTTTGCAAACTCTCTGTAGGGCGTTTGAAAACGCCTTTATTTCATTTCAAAATCTCGGTGTAATGCTTGATGGCAGCTTCCACTTTTTTTATTGCTTCAGGCATGGAACATTGCATTTTCCCTCCGCTCGCATTTTTGTGGCCGCCGCCGTTGAAGAATTGCGAGGCCATTTGGTCGCAGGGGAAGTCGCCCACACTGCGGAGGCTCAGCTTCATTGTCCCCGGATGTTCCGTGTCTTCGTTGATGAAGATGCTGAGACGCATGCCGAGCATCTGCAACGGAATGTTGACGAATCCCTCCGTGTCGCCGTTCTTTATTTTGAAACGATGCCGTTCTTCGTTGGTCAGCGTCATAATGGCGGTGTGGTAGGGATGCAGGACTTTCATGTTGACGTACAGCAGATAGCCTTGCAGCCGCAAGCGCGCTTCGGATGCTGTGTAAAAGACGTTGCGGTAGATTTGGTCCTTGTCAATGCCCTTTGCCAACAGTTGTCTGATGTATTCATAGACGACGGGACGGTTGGAGTTGAAGGAGAAGGCTCCGGTGTCGCACATCATGGCGGTGTAGAGACAAGTGGCTTCAACCTCTGAAATGTTGTCGAGTTCACCCATTTCCTGAAGCAAATGACAGATGACCTCGCCTGTTGCACACATGCCGGGTTCGGAAATCGCAATCTGGCAAAAGTCTGCAGGATCAAGATGATGGTCTATGAGGAGGCGTGGTGCGGGACTTGCCATGATGTCCTGCTCCAGGGAGGCAAGACGGTTTGGTTGGTTGAAATCGCAGGCGATGACAAGGCCGGCTCCGTCGATGGCGGTTTTTATCTGTTCTTTGTGCTTTGCGTTTGAGTTGATGAGGATGCTGTCAGAGCCTGGCAGCCACTTGAGGAAATCGGGAAAGACATTGGGTACGATGACCGTTGCCTGCTTCCCTTTCCTCTCAAGGAAGTGCCTCAGGGCAAGCGAGGAACCAATGGCGTCTCCGTCGGGATTGACATGAGCACAAATGACGACAGACCGGTCACTCGACAGTAACAACTCTTTTATCTTGTTCATTCTTTACTTATTCCTTTTTTTCGGGAACGAAGTTCCTTCATCGAGTATCTCTTTGGCTTTGATGACAAAGGAGTCATCCTTTCCAAGAAACATGAGATAGTCTTTCATTTCCCCCACATTATATATAATACTACCATATATGTTGCGCTCGAAGAGACGGCGGCTCTTCTGGAGCATAAGATTCCGACGGCGCAACTGGTGCTTCTCGCCGAACTGTGCGAACTTCTCTAAGAGATTCTCTTTCCTTAGGAACTTTTCCATACGCCCTGTTGTCAGGAGCGCAGTAAGTTTCTCTCGGTTTTCGTCGGAATAGGTGAAGGCAAACTGGCGGATGAGTCCAGTGAAGACAGCCTCGCGATAGTAGGATGTCACGGCCGTCGTGTCTTCCGGAACGAAGACATCTGGCATGATGCCGCCACCGCCATATACGATGCGTCCAATGCTTGTTTTGTACTGCTCACCTTTCTGGTGAATGCTGTCCTGCGAGAAGAATTCTCCCCTTTCGTAGCGTGCCAAAAGGTCGTTTTCGTACTCTTCGCCGTGCCCCTTTTCATAGGGCTTCTGGATGCAGCGTCCACTGGGTGTATAGTATCGGGCCACAGTGAGCCGGACCACGCTGCCGTCTCTGAACTCCATCGGTTGCTGTACGAGTCCTTTGCCGAATGTCCGACGCCCAACGATGGTGCCGCGGTCATTGTCTTGAATGGCTCCTGCAAATATCTCGCTGGCACTGGCGCTGCCTTCGTCCACAAGTACGACGATGGGAAGTTTCTGGAAACTGCCGCGCCCGTCGCTCTGAAATTCAGACCTCGGACTCTTGCGGCCTTCCGTATAGACTATCAGCTTGCCAGCCGGGAGAAACTCGTTGACCATTTGGATAGCGATGTGCATGTAGCCGCCGCGGTTGCCACGGAGGTCTATGATGAGTTGTTTCATTCCCTCCATGTTGAGGTCGGCCAGTGCAACAAGCATCTCGGCGTAAGTCTGCTCGCCAAAGTTCTTGACGTGGATGAAGCCTGTCTTGTCGTCTAACATATAATAGGCATCGACACTGACCACAGGAATGTCGCTTCGCACTACGGTGAAGTACAGTATGTCTGTCGAGCCGTGACGCTTGATGCCAAGCTTTACCTTTGACCCTTTTACGCCTTTCAAATGCTTCATCACTTTGTCTGAGTCCATCCCGACAAGCGAGACGGTATCGGCTGTGACGATGCGGTCTCCGGCAAGGATGCCAACCCTTTCACTGGGGCCTCCATGAATGACAGACATGACATTCACCGTGTCCTGCTCCATCGTGAATTGTACGCCGATACCACTGAAAGAGCCTTTTAGGTCTTCGTTTGCTTCTTCTGCATCTTTCGGTCCGAAATAGCTGCTATGCGGATCAAGTTCGCTGAGTATCTGTGGCATAGCATCTTCAACAAGTGTATTCATGTTGACGGTGTCAACATAGTTGTTGTCGATGAGTTGCAGGAGATAGCCTACCTTGCTCGTACCGGTGTTGATGATGCTGACTCGGCTGCCCGAGAAGTGGCTGGCATAGAAGGAGCCGATGCAGATGCCAACGATTGTGCCGATGGCAATGAATAGAGGCGTGAAGCGATGCTTGTTATCCGAATGCATAATCCCTAATCTCTAATCCTTAATCTCAATAAAATTCACTTCAATGCCTGCCCTGCGAAGGAGGTCAATGCCATCCGTGAGACGATACTCACGACCGTAGATAACGCGCTTGATGCCTGCCTGTATGATGAGTTTGGCACATTCTATGCAAGGCGAGTCGGTGACGTAGAGCGTCGAGCCGTCGCTGTTGTTGCCGCTGCGGGCTATTTTGGTGATGGCATTGGCTTCGGCGTGAAGGACGTATGGCTTCGTTACACCATTCTCCTCGCAGACATTCTCAAAGCCAGAAGGTGTGCCGTTGTAACCGTCGCTGATTATCATCTTGTCCTTCACGACGAGTGCTCCTACCTGTCTGCGCTGGCAGTAGCTGTTTTCGCTCCAAATCTGTGCCATGCGGAGGTAGCGGCGGTCGAGTTCGCGCTGCTTGTCGGGAGCAATGCCGTTTCTCTTCAGCAAAGCCTTGATGTCTGGTTCTTTGCCGCGGAAGTTCTTATAGAGCAGCATAGGGTCCTGTGTGTCGCCCTTCGAGAGAATGTTGCAGCGGAAGCTTTCGGCAGCCGACCTTTGGTCCTCAAGGAATAGGCTGAAGGCATCGGCATCAAGCACCTCTGCCCATTTGTAGCTGTAGTAGCCTGCTGCATAGCCGCCGCTCATTATGTGCGAGAACTGAACGCTCATGTTCGTTTCGGGAACGGCGGGCAAGAGCCTCGTGCGGCTCATTGCCTTGAGTTCAAACTCCATAATGTCGTCTGTCAGAGGTTCTGTCAAAGTGTGGTAAGCCATGTCGAGCATACAGAAGCTGAGCTGACGGATGCAGGCATAGCCGCAATGGAAGTTGCGGCTCTCGCGGATGCGTCGGATGAGTTCGTCGGGCAATGACTCGCCAGTCTCGTAATGGAAGGCGAAGGTATGCAGAAACTCCGGTTCGACGGCGAAATTCTCCATCAGTTGCGAGGGCAGTTCCACGAAGTCACGCTTCACGTTTGTGCCGCTCTGTGCCTTGTAATGCACCTTAGAGAAGATACTGTGAAGGGCATGGCCGAACTCGTGAAGGAAGGTTTCCACTTCGCTCAAGGTGAGCAGAGAAGGCTTGTCTTCCGTAGGCTTCGTCAGGTTCATTACGATGCTGACATGCGGACGGTGGTCCATGCCGGCCTCGTCGATATATTGTTCTTGGAAATCTGTCATCCAAGCTCCGCTCTGCTTGCTTGGACGAGGGAAGAAGTCGGCATAAAGGACAGCAAGGAAACTGCCGTCGTTGTCGAAGACTTCGTATGCTTCTACGTCGGGATGATAAACCTCTATGTCAGGTTGCAACTTGAACGTAATGCCGTAGAGTTTTGTGGCAAGACCGAAGATGCCGTCCTTGACGTTCTGCAACTGGAAGTATGGGCGCAACATCTCGCTGTCGATGTTATGCTTGAGAAGCTGTTCCTTGTGGCTGTAGTAAGGAACGTCCCAACTTTGAATGGGGCAAGGGGCAGGGGGCAAGGGGCAAGAGATATGTTTGGGGTGGGTGCTGGTATCCTCTTGCTCCTTGCCCCTAGCCCCCTGCTCCTCACTCAACTCCTTTGCTTCTTCCCTTGCCACAGGCATGTATGCTTCGTAGAGCCTCTCTATGAGGTCGCTGACACGGGCTGTCGTCCCTGCCATCCTGTCTTTCAAAGCATAGTCGGCATAGCACTTATAGCCAAGTAGTTTTGCCAGTTCCAGACGCAAGTTTACAATTTTGCGAACAATTTCTCTGTTGTCATATTCATCGCCCTTGCAGCAGAGCGTATTCTTCGCCATGTACATTTGGCGGCGCAGTTCTCTATTGTCGGCGTAGGTGAGGAAAGGCCCATAGGAAGGCGCATGAAGTGTGAAAAGCCAGCCATCCTTCCCTTTCTCCTTTGCTGCCAGGGCAGCGGCATCCATTGCCGTATCGGGAAGACCTGCAAGGTCATCGGGATTTGTGATATGCAGTTCGAAATCATTCGTCTGCTTCAGTTCGTTTTGGCCGAAGCGCAAGCCAAGTTGTGCAAGCTCTGTCTCTATCTCAGCGAACCGTTCCTTGTCCTTTTTATTAAGAAGCGCGCCGCTACGCACGAAGGCATCGTAGGTGTCATCGAGAAGCCTCTGCTGTTCTCCGTTTAACTCTTTCTCCTTTTCACCTTTTAACCTTTTCACTCTTTCAAACAGCTTCTCGTTGTGCATGATGCGGGCGTAGTGCTCGGTAAGCATCGGCGATAGCTTTTGTGCCAGCGCGTCCATCTCATCGCTCGTGTTGGCACTGACGAGGTTGAAGAAGATACTTGTCGTGCGTTCCAATAGTTCGCCAGTTCGCGGAGCGATGGTATTCTCAAATGTCGGTGGCAAGGGGTTGTTGATAATGCCCTCTATGGCTTCGTCCTCCTGCCTCATGGCTTCGATAATGGCTGGCTCAAAGTCCTTTGGGCTTATCTGCGAGAAAGGTGTTGTCCCACGCAGAGTCTTGAAGGCGGGTTCAAGTAGTATGTTGATTTTTCCTTTAGTCATCTTGTTTGGTCGTTTTGTGGTTTGGTCATTTTCCCAAACCACTAAATCGTTTGCAAAGGTACGACAATTAAGTGAAATAGCGAAAAAATACTTAAAACATTTGTGTGTTTGTAAAAACTCTATTACCTTTATCCTGTCTTGTGGAACAATCTGCGCATTTCTGATGCTACAGATAGCCAGCCACAACGACCAAGAGAGCGTTCCGCGCTTTCATCCTTGATTACGAAATCGCCAATTTCAAAGCATAGGGATGACGGTGAAGGCAACGCCACTCGTAGTGCATCGTATGCATACGGCTCCACGCCGCAATGCTCGGGCATATACGGCGTGGGGTATGTTGTTTCCTGTTCATTTATGCGATGGTGTTTGGCGATACCAGTAATCAGATGAGTTAGGACAAGTCCCTACGCTTTCTTGTTAACAAACACTAATCCTTTTAGAGCGATGTGGAGGGATGGAGTCGCAATAGAGACTATTTATGAAAGTCAAAAGTATTTTTGCAGCCCTACTCCTGATGGTGGCAGGCTCGCAGTCAGCCAAGGCTCAGCATGGTATGCAAGTGTGGCAAAACGGCAAATTCGAGCTGTATTTTATCAACAATGTGGACAGCGTCAGGTTCGTCAATCTTGTGACTGACATCTATCTGTCGCAGGGGAATCTGACAATGAATGTAGGCGAAAGAAAGCGTCTGACGACAACGGTTTATCCAATTGATGCAGACGACCATACCGTCACATGGGAAAGCAGTGCCCCCGACATTGCCTCTGTTGACGAGAACGGTCTGGTAAAGGCAGCAAGTCCAGGCACTGCCGTCATCACCGCCACCGCCACAGATGGCAGCGGCACGATGGCAGCGGCACGATGGCAGAGTGCCAAATAACGGTTATCCAATTGGTGACGGGCATCACGTTGAACGAGACATCAATCACACTCCTGCCAGGTGAAACAAGCACTCTCACCGTCACCATCGAGCCGTCAAATGCCTCCAATCCTGTAGTGTATTGGTCAAGCAGCAACGGAGCAATTGCCACCATTGATCAGGCAGGCAAGGTTACAGCGGTAAGTCCAGGTTCTTGTACTGTCACCTGTCACGCCACTGGCAATAGCGAAGTATATGCAGAGTGTCAGGTAACAGTGGAAATGGAATGGGTTGACCTTGGTTTGCCAGGCGGTACACTATGGGCAACATGCAATGTTGGCGCTAGCAGTCCAGAGGAATATGGCGACTACTTCGCATGGGGCGAAACAGAATCGAAGGATAATTACAGCCCCGAAACCTACAAGTGGAGTGAAGGCTCATACAATACCATGACCAAGTACTGCAGCGATAGCAACTACGGCTACAACGGCTTCACAGACAACTTAACAGAACTTGAATCCATAGACGATGCCGCAACTGCCAACTGGGGCAACAATTGGCAGATACCAAGCAAAGTCCAATTCCAGCAACTATTTAATGCTTTCTTTACTACTTCAAAATGGACGTCAATGAATGGAGTCTATGGCTGGAAGATAACGAGCAACAGTAATGGCAAAAGCATTTTCCTTCCTGCTGCGGGTTATCGTTCCTTCACAAATCTAAAAGATGTAGGTAGCGGGGGCAGCTATTGGTCACGCACATATTTCGGTTCAACATATCCAGAGAAATCATGGAACTTAATTTTTGTTTCAGGCAACACAAATATTTACAATGAATACCGCCACTGTGGTCTATCTATCCGTCCTGTGCGCAAGAACTAAAAGAGTATTGTTATAGAGTTGACCGTAATAAGATAATAAGAAGGGGCGGCAGTCACTTAAAAACAAATGAGTGGCTGCCGCTTTTGTCAGAGTGCCTTGATGTCGAAGATGGTGAAGTGTCCTCTGCCGAGGCGGATGAAGCCTTTTTCCTGCCAGCGGTTGAGGAGTTGCGAAACGGTGAGGCGCGTCTCGCCAATGTATCGGGCAAGTTCTTTCATCTGTATCTCCAGTTCCACCTCTCCTTGACAATCGGGAAAGAGTCTGGACAGGAAGTGCTTCAACCGCTCTTCAGCCGTGTCAAATTGGCACGGAAGGAGTGCCGCCGCTCTTTTCTGGGAAAGTGCCGAGAGGGTGTTGAGCAGATTGATACGGAACACCTCGCTCTTCATCATCTGATTGCTTACCACAGCCTTACGTATGCCCAGCATCTTGACATCTGTCTTAGCAAAGTAGGTATATTGGTATGTTGGCGTGAGGCCGAAAAGCCTGTCCACCTCGATAACGGCGGGAGCTTTCAGGTAGGAGCGCGTCGTATAGATGCCGTCGGCTGAATGATGTTCCCGAAACAGTTCCCCCTCAACAAGATACAGCAGTTGTGAACAATTGTCGTCTTGCCTGATAAGCGGCAGCTTCGAGGCTGGCAATTCGTCTATATCAAGGTGCAGAGTTTCCTCCCAATGGAGAAGTTCTGTGCTGTTGATACCTTGAAGCAAGGGCAAGCGAGTCAGAAGGGCATAGTCATTTATCATTTGTAATGAAATATGTTTCCAACTGAGGTTGCGTCTTAAGAATTTGGCTTGCTTTTTCAGAGCCAAGCACCATGAAGGCAGTTGCAAAGGCATCTGCTTCGGCACAAGACGGTGCGATGACTGTGCTTGAAAGGATGTCCTGCTGGGCAGGATAACCTGTCTTGGGGTTAATGGTATGCGCAATCTTCCGACCTTCATGGATGTAGTAGTTGCGATAATTGCCGCTTGTGGCAATCGCTTTGCCAGAGAGTTCTATGACATCTTGCAGTTCGGTATTGGTGGAAGTGGAATCGTCGTCGGGCTTGTTGATGCCGATACGCCACGGCTCGCCTTTGTCGTTTACACCTTCTGTGACGATTTCGCCACCAATCTCTACCATGAAGTTTGTGATGTTGTGGCTCCGCAAAACCAGGGCTGCCCTGTCAACACCATACCCTTTTGCAATCGCGCTGAAGTCGAGAATGGAGTTCGGGTTGTCCTTTGTTAGTTTCATCCCATTGAGATGTATTCCAGACAACCCGACCAGGGTGCGAAGGCTGTCAACCTGTGCGCTGTCGGGCAATAGGCCATTCTTGAACCCAAAGCCCCATGCATTAACCAATGGTGCCACTGTTGGGTCGAAGGCACCATCGGTGACGCTATAGATGGTGAAAGATAGCAGCAAGACTTCTCTTAGCATTTCATCAACTTCGTCCGTTTCATTTCGGTTAATTCTGCTGATTGTGCTCTGTGGGTTGAACATAGAAAGAGAGGCATCTACTTTATGAAGTTCTGCTTCTATCTCTTCCTTGAGGTCTTTATTGTAGAGATATTTTGCATGATAGAGTGTGCCGAAGATGGTGCCCTCGTTGTGTTGATAAACTTCCCTCTCTCCATCTTTCTGACGAGGGATAAACAACATGAGACATATTATCGTAATGAATGCTATGGGCAGAATTAGGAACTTTCTTTGCATGACTTACTTGTTTTCTTTCTTTTGCTTGTTTTTCATAATGTTTTTCCCAACATCAAAGACAAGGTTCACTGTACCACCAAAGCAATTACTATCGTTTTTGCCGAAACCCGGAATGAAATAAGGCGCGCCCTCTTCTGGATTGCTTATGGCTAAGCGGAACTTATAGCGCATACTCCAACCAAGACGAACAAAACTCCATAGCTTTGTCTCAACACCAACACCGAATTCCAACCATTGTGCCGTCGCCTTTTCACTACCGAGATTGAGAGGCCCGGTTGTACCATAGACAGGATCGCTGAATGTCTCGTTCCCAATGTCGTACTTAAAGCTGCTGAATCCATAGCGAAAGATGCCGAAGAGCCGGTTGCCGTTGTGCTTCTTGTTGAAGTTGTAGTCAAGGCCGAAGCGCATATAGGGCGATGTGGTGCTGAAAGTGTTGCCCGTTTCTGCACCCTCCCGATGGCAGTCACCTATGCCGAGTTCGGCGACGGGGAAGTATTTGTCAAGGAGGTTTATTCGTCCACCAACCTCCATGTTCGCAAACTTTGCACCGATGGCCTTCATCGCAAAACCAACGATGTCGGCACTCACCGCAACTCCGCTAAGCAGAGGTGCCTTGTCCTTCTGTTGTTGTTCTTGAGCTTGTGAAGAGAAACAAGTCAAGCTAATCAGAAGTAGAAAGCAGATGTATTTGCAAGTTATCGGTTGTTTCATAGTTCACGGAGGAGCGTATGATGGTGATGTCTTTGATGAATTCGTGTGTGGAGCGTACGTCCCGAATGTTGTGGAAGAGTGTTGTGGGGCAATCGGGCGACTCATAATGTACTTGGTTGTCTTTCGTTATCCAAACAGAGTCTCTAAAAAGATAGCCGTCGCCTTTGACTGTGAGTACAAGTGTGTCTTCCTCTTGCCAATAACTCATGGGGAGGTTAAGCCTGGAAGTGCCTACAGCACGATTGAGTAGCACAGGTCCTGACTTGCCTGTCGTTATGGTAAGGGTATCGCTAATCTGTACTGCCGAACCGTCTTTATAGAACGTACCATACATCCCCACATAATTGTAGAGGGTGCAGTCGTAGGACTCGCAAGCCATGAGTAGCAGAAGACTTGACACTATAATTGGAAGCCGATGCCTCATATCTCCTTTTCTATCTGATAGTTGTTGCGCTCTGGAGCATTGCGGCTGATGAGTTCTCCCAAAAAGCCTGCCACAAAGAGTTGTGTTCCCAGAATCATCATAGTGAGTGCGATATAGAAATAAGGACTATTGGTGACTAATGGGTGGGGGATGCCTTTCATCAGGCAATAGAGTTTTGTGCCGCCCACAACCATGACTGCAAAGAAGCCAATAAGGAACATCAGCGTTCCGATGAAGCCGAATACGTGCATCGGCTTGAGTCCGAAGTTGTTCAGGAACCAAAGGGAAAGCAGGTCGAGGTAGCCATTGACGAAGCGGTTCAGCCCCATGAACTTCGATTTGCCGAACTTGCGCGCCTGATGGTGTACGCGCTTCTCTCCGATTTTGTCAAAGCCTGCGTTCTTGGCGAGGTAGGGGATGTAGCGGTGCATCTCTCCGTAAACCTCAATGTTCTTGACCACCTCGCGGCGATAGGCTTTCAGACCGCAGTTGAAGTCGTGCAGGTTGTGGATGCCGCTCACCTGTCGGGCAGTTGCATTGAAGAGCTTCGTTGGGATAGTCTTCGAGAGTGGGTCTCCCTTACTGCGGTTCATCTTGTAGCCGCTCACAAGGTCGTAGCCGTCTTGCGTAATCATGCGGTAGAGTTCGGGGATTTCGTCGGGCGAGTCCTGCAGGTCGGCATCCATCGTGATGACCACATCGCCTTTTGCTGCTCCGAAACCGCAGTAGAGGGCTGGGCTTTTGCCGTAGTTGCGGCGAAACTTGATGCCGTGTACCGTCTCAGGATTGTCGGCCTTGAGCTGCTCGATGACTTCCCAGGAGTGGTCTGTACTGCCGTCACTAACGAAGATAACCTCATGGTTGAAGTTGTGTGACTTCATTACTTGCTTAATCCACTCGAAAAGTTCCCGTAAAGATTCTTCCTCATTATACAGAGGCACAACAACGCTTATATCCACCATTTTGTTTACAACTTGACAATTTACTATTTACAATCCTTTAGATGGGGCAGGGGCCTTTACTGGTATTGCAGCAAGCAACGAGACGGGCAGTGCAATCAGAACATTATATAATACCAATTGCTGCATTATGTCCCTGACGGTCATCGTCTGTATTATCTCCTGTATTTCATTCAGATTTGTTTCTGGAAACATCTTTTGCCAAACATCACGATATTCTTGGCTTTGCATGGTAGAAGCCAGCAAAGACAGCAAACGCCCATTGTCAAACCAAAGGAAATAGGCATATTGTGCAGCATCCGTCAGCAATCCGGCCAACAGACAAGTTGTAAAAGAGAGACGAAGGATATGCCACCAATTTACAGTAGAATAGAGATTGCGGTAGTTCTTTAGTTGTTTGTAAAGAACATAAATGCTGATAAGCCCAAGAGCGGTACTTAGCGTGGATAGCAGCGGGCGTTCTGTTCCATACATCGTGCAGAGAAAACTTGCTGACCACATCAGTCCCACCCTCAGAGCTATCCGCCCCGCAACGTCCATCGTCGTAGGAATCTCCTTTGTTTCTTTCATTCTATTATAATAAAATGAGCGTACAAAGATACAAAAAAGACATATAAGTAATGTATTATAGGGCGAAAAAAAGCAGAAAGCTTATAATTTTTCATTTTTAGTTTTTAGTTTTTCGTTTTTTGTTGTACTTTTGCAACCGCTAAACATGGGAAAGTCCTATACGGCATGCTCCTTGTGAATCCCCCAGGGCTTGACCGCAGCAAGGGCAGCAGGT
>CAMZAE010000038.1 GCA_947304115.1 uncultured Prevotellaceae bacterium
GTTGTGTCTTATTTCATTTCATCATCAAACCACAACCTATACAGTGTATTCTTCTTATTATTATGGCTTTAGAACACCTTTTATATATAAGAAGTGGCATGATGAACATCAAATCCATTGCAAATATATTAAAAAAATTCCAATTGAACAGGCCTTTTTTGTACTTTTTGTTCTATCTCTCCCCAGATGTTTATTATTCCAGAGTATTGCTTATCTGTAATCGTGATAATACTTAGTCTTCCTTTGCATGGCATATATGATTTAACTCGTTTCACATGTACATCCCGTGCTTCTA
This sequence comes from uncultured Prevotellaceae bacterium, assembly GCA_947304115.1. Taxonomy (GTDB): domain Bacteria; phylum Bacteroidota; class Bacteroidia; order Bacteroidales; family Bacteroidaceae; genus Physcousia. The sequence continues at coordinate 296 of CAMZAE010000038.1, forward strand.
AGGATGCACAGAATCGACAATACACACTATACTGATGCATAACAAACCCATCCTTTTCCAGACTTTTTCGAAATACCGCATAATCGTGGCGTTCCTTCTTTGTCTTTGTTGGCAAATCAAACATAGCTATCAGCCACATTATCTTATATGCATTTAGACGTACTTCGCTCATTTCAGTGATGGTAGCGAAAGGTTCTTCTGTTTTCCTGCATAGCACTTTGCCAAAGACGCCATTGTTATGGACAGACCTATTTGCAAGGGCCTCGTTACTTTTGGAAAGAATGTGTCGCAAGTCAGTACGCCAAGAAGTTCAACCTTGGTTTCTTTGTTTACCTCCAGTTTACCCTCTTCACACAAATGATACACTATTTCATCGACGAATGGGCGATAGGGTTCCATGAGGTCGTCTGCTAATGGGAAGGCATTGCTTCGATTGTGATGGAAGATACCAAGCGAAGGTGTCAAACCTGCTGACACCAATGCCCTGGCTGTTGCTGCACGAAGCACAGTATAACCATAGTTCAACAAAGCGTTGATGCCTGCATCTTCTCTATCACGTGTAAAGTCATCTCCAAACAATGCTCCCCAGTATAGTCGAGCCGCAATACCTTCTCGATTATCACTGTCGCCGCTTTTGACATTCATGTATAATGGCTTTAGTTGTGCGCCCCTGCCGTGTATCTTCTCTAGCAAAGCGGACTGATTCTTTATCTTTGCCTCGATAAGTTGCTTCCATAATTGCTTGCGTAGCACTTCGCCCACCTCTATCTGATTACGCAGGAATTCTCCCTGAAGATTGTTCCCGTCCATATTCTGTAGCATGGCATGAGGCATTCCCTTCTTGTCGCAAAGGACAACGGCGACACCTGCATCGACCAATTCATTTAATAAAGGTATGGTAACAGATACCATCTGGTTTTCTATTATCACCACGCCCACGTCTTCTATGGGAATGGTTCGCATCTCTTCAGGCATTTCCTTTGAAGCAATCACCAATTGTGCATTCTTCAAGGAAAGGCGAAAAGGATTGGTAAAGACAAGTGTCTGTTTCAGCATATCAATGTTTCAGTTTTATTTCGCCTAAAGGTGTTATCGTAAAGTCATAGCCTTCGACAAGGAAGTTGAAATTTATGGGACTTATACAAAGAATAGGTCGATAACCATCTTGTAACCTAAACGGATTAGCATTTACATAACTCTTTAAGTCACCCGCCGTTCTTGCTTCTTTACTATTTCTGCATGTCAAGCGTCCAACTTTATCCATTTTGGTAATAGTAAACAGTCTGTTGCTCAATTCTTCTGCATTTGTCAAGCTGATGCTCTCTTCGTCCTCCTCAAGCATCAACAAATGTGTCCCCTTTCTGACACACCACTTCAACGGCAGACCTTTCTTTTCTTCCGGTACGATAGCGGGATAATCACTTCTACTTGTGCTCTTCTTGAAGAATTTGACTGCGTCCAGGGCATTTACCAATTCAAATGTGGTTTTGCGCTTTCCTTTTACCATTCCCTGATATATAGCCATCATATAGTTTTCATCATTCATTACATGATACTGTTGCTTATAGTCTTTTGCGCTCAGGTCTCGATGATGACGAATGTCGAGAGGCTGGGTAACGGTAGGAGTATAACAGCGAACCTTCTTGATGAGAATGCCTTTCGCCTCGTTCATATAAATTGGTTCTGCAAGGGCTTTCTTGAAATCCTTACCCTCCACGGCATTAAGGATGGCTTGGCGCACAGCATCATCTACGATATTGTCCAAATCCTTTATACTTGTAAAGGAAGACAAAGGCTTGCGCACAACATACTTGATCTCTCCATCCTTTTCTATCGCACCATAGTATGTGTCCTGATGCAGACTGCCACGAGCACAATCGCCTTTTGCGACAACCTGTCTGCCTTTGCTTATTTCTATTCTGCGCGAAGCCTTCTTGGGCATATTGTCGGGCGTGTCGTGAACAACAAGGAGTTCCTCTGCAATTCGTTTGAGGTCTTGTGTGAATGTGGGCCAAGGCTTGGGGAATTCCGGCTTATTGCCCTCGTCTCTTTCTGATTTCTCCAGCAGATAATAATAATGTCCCATTTGGTTGAACTCGTTCTTGCCTATGCAGGCAATCACGATGGCATCTATGCAATGATGGGTATGATTGTCTCTTGACTTCTTTTCATTCTTCTTTTGTATGCCCCACATCTGACGGAACGCCGAGGTTAATTTCCCTTTGACACTATACACTTGCCGACGTTCCGGATGAAGCGTGTCATGGAAATAGCTCTTCAAGTATAAAGCTGCATATTTAGAGATTACACCAATGCCCGCTCCTTGACGACGTGCAAAATCTTCGGGAACTTCGGTCATGATGAACCTCTTGTATTTGTCGCGCCAGTAGTCTCTTTCTAGTTTGAGCTTGTTCTTGTCCTTTATTTTTTTGTCCCTGGCAGCCTTCTCCCAGATATCCTTTGTTCGGATTTTATCTATGTCCTTTGTCAACTCTTCAATGTGTTCCTTCCACGGTTGTATTCTTGTCATTATAAATTCATGCTCCGCCAACTCCGTTGGCAACTTTGCCTTCTTCACAAATCTGTTGTAGTGTGTGCTGCAAAGTGTCATATTCTCTTGCGTACTTTCGCCACCAGCACTTCGAGGAATGGTGTGCTCAATGTCGTAACTTGGTCCTGCTCCTATAAAGTCGGCAATGCCAATCTTCTCGCCCGTATAGAGACAAGTATGCTTCTGCTCTTCCCACAATTGGAACTTAAGGATATCAGTTTCTGTAGGCTCTATATCCTTGCCTGTGGCCTCTTTGTAGAGTTTGCGGATTTCATCGGCATATTCTTTATGCTTTTTGTCCTGCTCACGTTGTCTCTCATTAAGTGCAACACGCATATTGGCATTGTTAAGTTGCCGCGAATACTCTATATGTACTTCTGTGTCTGGACCTATCTTGCCTTCCTTGATGAGGGTGTTGACAACCTTGCGCACTTCATGCAGAGAGCGCATTGCCATGGGATTCTTCACGGCATTTGTGCGCGGACTGCCAAGCAATACGACGCCATCTTTATTGGGTTTCGCATCGGGATAGGTTTCTATCATTGAAGGATGATAGAGAAGTTCTGCGGCTCCTGGCTTCAAGTCGAAGTTGTCCTGCAAGTAGTCCTTCACAGCCTCGTCAATGCGTCGCTTCTCCTTCAAAGCCAGGTGTATGACATAGGTGAGGTCCTCCGTTATCTCTTCCTGACGCTGCTTCCACACTTGCTGTCCTATAATGGCAGGCACTTTGGCAAAGAAGACTGCATCGGAATATATCATTCCGCTTTGCAAGAAGGGCAGGATGTTTCGTATTGCCTTCAAAGAGAGAGAGGCATAGTTGCGGCTGAGACGAACCTTCGAGAACCTTTCAGCCCGTTCCTCGTCCAATTGCAGATGCTTTGTGCCAAACTCCTTTACCTTGTCTTTGCTGTCGAAAGAGAAGAGTACATTCCAAATGTCGTTCACCATTTCCTCAATACTCTTCTGTGTGCCGTCTTTCTTGGTATTGAGCGTATATGTTTCGGCAATACCCTCTTTCCAATCCTCACCAAAGACTTCCTTCAACTGAGCGATTGTAGGACATCCGGGCACACCTTGCGACATTCGATAATTGAACTTATAGGGCAAATCTATATTGGTGTCTCCTTTCCATTGGTATTTGCCTTTGCCCGCAATTTCCTTGGCTATCTCCTCGAAGTCGAAATTAGGAGTTTTCACCCTGCTCTTCTTATAGAAAAGTTTATCTATCTCATTCAACTCTTCTTCGTTAAGCGGACGAATGTCATCATCATAAGGCCCTTGTATCTTTACATTGTTCAGGAACGATAGCATTCGGAATTCCTCGTACAACGGGTGCGAGTCGCTGCATCTTGGCTTCCCCTTCTCGAAAGTACATTTTCCTACATTCTGGCGCTGGCTCTTCAGAGGACGTTGGAAATACAAAGCTCGTGTCAGTTCTTCTACCATTTCTTTTGGAAGATTCTGCTTCTCACAAATGGCTAAGAACTCCTTTTTGTAGTGCTGCTCTCGGTCGGTATATCGTGTGCGGATGCGTACGGTGTTCCCCTTTTCCTTATATAATTTATAAAAGTACTCACCTAGATACTTACATCCGTTCTCTTCCATTTCCTTATTCAGGTTGGCAATGCTACTCTTAACTGCGCCACTCTCTTGCTCTTCTGTTGCATCCAGTCGGTTGCTCAGGAAACCTCTGCGCTGGGCCATGTGATAGAAAGCACGGCCAAGGGTGTATCTATCCTTTTGTCTGTCAAAGTTCAACACTTCGTTCAGGCAGATGTAACGGCAATGATAGGGATTGATATCTTCATTGTCATTTGTGCGTTGCCATACCATGAACTCATCCTTCTTCGGATAAATCTTGCGCAACTTCCAAAGGTTCAGGTCCTCTTCCGTAAGAGCAGGGCAAAGGTTGTATTTCACCAAAACCCTTAAGACCTCTATCTTGCGCAAACGCCTACGGAAATAATGTCTGCGAAGTGCCCTGTGCTCTGTTCGCTCGGCAGCTTTGCTGGATTCGATACCCTTTTCAATCTTCACGCCTTCTTGGAAGATAACAACTCCTTTGTCAATTAATGTGTACTGACCGTTCTCTTCTTGGTCAACAACAGCCCAACCCAAGCTGTTTGTGCCCGTGTCAAGCCCTAAAATACGCTTTTTGTTCATTTTTTTATCATTTTGTTTTGTTGTTTCAACTAAAAGCCTTACCTTTGCACCATATAATTCATCATCAAATCACAATAAGGCTATATGCCGAAGGATGAATTCCTATTGCCTCTCTTCTGGAGAGGCTTTTTTATGTCTTGTCTTTTATTCTTATTCCGTCGCCCCACTTCTTCAGTTCGCCGATGAAGTCGGGGGATGGGGAGATATGATATGTGAAGACGATACGGCCTTCTGCTCCTTCTTTGAATGGTGATTCCTTTTGACTATGATGCAGGGGAAGAGTGCGCAAATAGTTGGCTACTTCCTCTGTGCAAGAGATGGTGACATCCTGAACTGGATATTTTTCATACTCGTGCCAAATCCCGAAACAATCACGGAAGAAGGCATTGATGTCCATCTCGGGATCGGGAATGAATGTCTCTGACATTACTTCAAGGCGCAAGGTCCTGTCCAAAGCAAAGATTTGAACGGGCTCTTTACAATCGCTTCCTTCCTTATGCGCAAGGATGTACCAGCGCCCTTTGTCGGCCTTCAGGCAATAAGGATGAAGTATGGCGTCGTAAGGTTCTTCGGCGTTGAACTTCTGATAGGTGATGCGCAGCTTATGTTTGCCTCTCAAAGCCTGTCCTATCTGCTGCAAGTAGCGGGAGCCTGTCTCTATTTGCTCCGGCTGGATGAGGTTGCCAAGTTCCTTGTATTCTTGCAAGAACATGAAGTTCTGGATGCTCTTCAACAGGTCGTTGGCAAGCGAGTCGAGTTTCAGGACTTCTGGATTCATGATGCGATAGTGCATTCTGTCTGGAGCTTCTATCTTTAAGCTAAGGAAGTCCTCTATACTCTTCCTGTGGGTGGTAAGCATGTCGCGGGAGAGACGACTTCTATGTCCTGGTGTTTCTATCCATTTCCTCCTTAGCTCTTCCAAAGTCAGGCCAGAATCGGATGTCGTTTGCAACTGTTCTATGAGCCAGATGTCGAACTTGAACTGTGAGAGGGAATGCGAATCTTTCATCTTTAATGGTATTTTGGCTGCTAAGATACGAAAATATCATAATCTATAAAAAGCTTTTTGGGAAAAACCGACCGGGGTTGTGGCTTTTAGGCCTACAACCTGTCACATTCTTTTTCCTATTATCCCTTTTTGTCCTTGTTCTTTTTGTCCTTTCCCATGTTTTTTATAACTTTGCAGTCAAAATGTTATAGAGTATGATACTATCAATGACGGGATACGGCAAGGCCTCGGCCGAGTTCCAGGGAAAGAAGATTATTGCAGAGGTGAAGTCGCTCAACAGCAAGGCACTCGACCTTTCCACTCGCGTGGCTCCTATTTACAGGGAGAAGGAGATGGAGGTGCGGACGATGATAACGCAGGCTTTGGAGCGCGGTAAGGTGGAGTTTGCTCTTTGGATAGAACAACAGGAACAGTCTGGCGCTTGTCCCATCAACGGCGAACTGGTGGCTGCATACTATCGGCAGATGCTGAATATCTCTGTGAAGTACGACATCCCGGAGCCGGACGACTATTGGCGTACGTTAATCCGTATGCCCGATGTGCTTACGAAGAACGATGCTCAGCAGGAACTCTCCGAGGAGGAGTGGCAGATTGCCCGCGACGTGGTGCAGCAGGCCATTGACCAACTCATGGCGTTCCGCCACCAGGAGGGTGAGGCTCTCCAGAAGAAGTTCGAGGAGAAGCTGGACAACATCGCTGCCTTGCTTGCCGACATAGAACCCTACGAGAAGCTCCGCGTGGAGAAGATTCGGCAGCGCATCACCGACGGCCTTGCTTCCATTCCCGATGTGGAGTACGACAAGAACCGTCTGGAGCAGGAGATGATTTATTACATCGAGAAGCTCGACATCAACGAGGAGAAGCAACGCCTCGCCAACCACCTTGAGTACTTCCGAAAGACGATGGAGGAAGGACACGGACAGGGCAAAAAGCTCGGTTTCATCGCGCAGGAGATGGGCCGTGAGATAAACACGACGGGCAGCAAGAGCAACTTGGCGGAGATGCAGAACATCGTGGTCAAGATGAAGGACGAGTTGGAGCAGATTAAGGAACAAGTGTTGAATGTGATGTAGGAATGGGAAAATTACTTATTGTTTCTGCTCCGAGTGGGAGCGGGAAGAGCACTATTGTGAATTACTTGATGCAGGAGCATCCGGAGTTCAGGCTGGCTTTCAGTGTGAGTGCCACCAGCAGGCCGCCGCGTGGCAATGAGCGGGATGGCGTGGAATACTATTTCCTTTCTCCCGACGAGTTCCGCAGCCACATCAAGGCTGGTGATTTCCTCGAATATGAGGAGGTCTATGAGGGCCGCTTCTATGGCACCCTCAAGAGCCAGGTGGAGGAGAAGCTTGCTGCGGGCAAGAATGTGGTGTTCGATGTCGATGTCAAGGGCGGCATCAACATCAAGCGATACTATGGCGACAAGGCTTTGAGCATCTTCATCCAGCCACCGTCTCTTGATGCATTACGAGAGCGTCTGATTGGCAGAGCGACCGATGAAATGGGGCAAATCGAAGAAAGGCTTGCCAAGGCGGAATACGAAATGTCGTTTGCCCCGCAGTTCGACCGCATCATCATCAATGACGACCTTGAGACAGCGAAGAAAGAGGCAGTGGCGGTGTTGAAAGAGTTTTTGGAATATAAAAAATGACAACCGGTATCTATGGCGGCAGCTTCAACCCTATTCACGAGGGGCATGTCTGTCTGGCAAAGGCATTGGTTGAGGGGGGCCTTGTGGACGAGATGTGGCTTTTGGTCTCGCCGCAGAACCCTTTCAAGGCGAATGCCGACCTTTTTGACGACAATATACGTTTGCGCCTGGCTGCCCTTGCTGCCAGTGAGGTGTCTGGCGTGGAGGTCTGCGACCGCGAGTTTTCCTTGCCGCGCCCTTCTTATATGTACAGCACGCTTCAAGCCTTGAGTGAAGAGCACCCCGACCGCGAATTTGTGCTTGTCATCGGAGCGGACAACTGGGAACGCTTTCCCGATTGGTATCACAGCAAGGACATCCTTGCCACTTACCGTATTATTGTCTATCCGCGTCCGGGCTACAAGCTTGGGAGGCTGCCACAGGGTGTCACGCTTGCGGATACGCCCCTGTTCGACATAAGCAGCACTGAGATACGCCGACGCATCGCTACGGAACCTTATTACGCCGGCGAAGGCCTTCCGGCTGTCGTGTGGCAGGAAATCAAAGAAAAAGGGTACTATCGTCTAAAAAGTCCAAATTTACTTGACTAATTGTTTGCTTAATTGTACCTTTGCGGCGCAAAACATTTAGCCATGAAAATCTGCAAGGCACTCTTTGCCATATTCTTCACCCTGTTTTCTGCCAGTCTGTGGGCAGAAGAGGAGTTGATAAAGTTCGGCAATTTCGACTCTTGGATAACACGCTCCATCAAGGAGAGCGTAATCGTGGGAGGAAAGACACAGACGCTCTATGAGGTAGGCCCTAAGGGGACCTTCGACGGTGCCCGCGCCTACACGAACCAAGCTGGTTCGCCTTGGGGTTGCAGCAACGTCTATGCAAAGGTCTATGGTGTGGTCAAGACCAACGTCAGCGTCACTCCCGATGCGCATCCCGGCCACGGGATGTGTGCCAAACTCTGTACACGCATTGTCCACTGCAAAGCCATCGGAATCGTTGACATCAGCGTTCTCGCCACTGGAAGTGTCTTCTTGGGTTCGCTACAGGAACCTATTACCAGTTCTAATGAACCCATGAGCAAGATGAGCATCGGCATTCCCCTCACCCGAAAGCCAAAAGCCCTCAAGTTTGACTACAAATACCAGTCGCCTGGCCAGGCGCGTATTCGCGAGACAGGCTTCAGCCGTCGCTCGGAAGTAAGCGGCAAGGACATGGGGCAATGTGTCTGCCTGCTTCAGAAACGCTGGGAAGATGCTGACGGCAACATCCATGCCCTGCGTGTCGGCACGATGTGCAAGCGTTTCAGCCAAAACACTCCCGAATGGCAGGAGGGGCAGTCCTTCCCTATTTATTATGGCGACATCACACATGAAAGCTTCTACCAGGATTGGATGGGCTTTGCCTCTGCCTCCAAAATGTTCTATGCCCTCAACAGCAAGGGGAAGAACGTCCCCATTATAGAAGAAGGCTGGGCAAGTCCCGACGAAACGCCCACACATCTTATCCTGAAGTTCGACAGCAGTCATGGCGGAGCATACATCGGCACCGTTGGCAGCACCCTATGGCTGGATAATGTTAAGCTGGTGTATTGATGAGACCGTACTATCTTGTCCAGGAGGCGTTGCTTCGTCGCAACCTGCAACTCATCAAGCGGGTGGCAGACGAAGTGGATGTGGAGATAATCCTTGCTTTCAAGGCGTTTGCCTTGTGGCGCACCTTTCCCATTTTCCGCGATTTCATCGGCCATACCACAGCAAGCAGCCTCAGCGAAGCGCGGCTTTCGTTGGAGGAGTTCGGCTCCCTTGCCCATACGTATAGTCCGGCATACGAGGAAGAGGAGTTCGGGCAGATACTTCATTGCAGCGGACACGTCACCTTCAACTCCCTCTCGCAATACGAAAGGATGTGGCCTGTTTCTTCCCGTTTCGTCGAACACCAGGTGTCCTATGGGCTTCGCGTCAACCCTGAGTACAGCGAGATAGAAACCGAACTTTACAACCCCTGCGCACCCGGCAGCCGCTTCGGTGTGCTTGCCGGGCAGTTGCCGGAGGTCTTGCCAGAAGGCATCGAAGGCTTCCATTGCCATTGCCATTGTGAAAGTCCTGCCTCGGCATTGGAGCATACTCTGACGCATCTCGAGGCAAAGTTTGGCAAGTGGTTCCCGCAACTCAAGTGGCTGAACCTTGGCGGCGGGCACTTGATGACGCGCAAGGATTACGACGTGGAACACCTTATATATATATTAAAGGGCCTGCACCAACGCTATCCCCATCTGCACATTATTCTGGAGCCTGGCAGTGCTTTCGCCTGGCAGACAGGGCCGCTGGTGTCGCAAGTGGTCGATGTCGTGGAGAACCACGACATCCAGACCGCCATCCTCAACGTCTCTTTTACCTGCCACATGCCCGATTGTCTGGAGATGCCCTATCAGCCAGAAGTAAGAGGCGCCGAAAGCCTTCCCTTTGAAGCCGCCTCGAAGCCCGACGCGAAAGAGCGGAACATTTATCGTCTGGGCGGCAACAGTTGCCTGAGCGGTGACTACATGGGCAGTTGGCGCTTCCCGAAACCGTTGGAAGTCGGGCAGGACATCATCTTCGAGGACATGATACACTACACGACTGTCAAGACCACGATGTTCAACGGCATCATGCACCCCTCCATCGTCCTTGAGCACGAGGACGGCACCCGCGAAACGCTCCGCGAGTTCAGCTACGAGGACTATAGGGACAGGATGGATTAAAGCCCCCACCAAACCTCCCCCCGAGGAGGGAGGCTTAAAGATGCTTTAGGCAAATCCCCCTCTCGTTTAGGAAAAACCCTTGCTTTTCTTGTCGTTTTGTGCCTTACCTTTGCAGTGTGAATCAGAAACGCATTGTCAAACAATACAAACGACACAGCTATGAAAAAGTATCTTCTCTCCGCAATCTTTTCTTTGGCAGCCTGCATGAGTGCAGGTGCAATGAGTTTCAGCCGCGCACAGGAAGAGGCTCTCTACCTGACGGACAAGATGGCATACGAGCTTAATCTCAACGACCAGCAGTATAACGACGCCTACGAAATCAACCTCGACTATTTCCTACGTGTTGATTCCCCCTCTGACATCTATGGCAGTTACTACAGCTATCGTCTGAGCGACCTGCGCTGCATTCTCTTTGACTGGCAGTACAACCTCCTGGCAGCTGCCGACTATTTCCTCCGTCCCATAGTATGGCATGCAGGTGCATGGTACTTCCCGATTTACAGTTATTATCATCGCGACCATTTCTACCACAGCCGTCCAAGCGTATGGAGGACTTATCATGGCGGGCACAGCCGTTTCCATCATCGCGACGGCTTCTATGCCAATCGTCGTCCGCACCACTCTTCTCCCAGCATGGGCGGTCACGGAGCAGGCCTGCATCGCCCTGGCGGTAGTGCCTCCCACCATTCTTCGCCGAGCGGCAGCGTTGGCAGAAGCCACGGCAACTCCTTCGACGGCAGCAGTTCAAGGATGCATGGCGGGAACAGAGGCAGCTTCGGAGGAAGCCATCACAGCAGCTCTCCCGGCATGGGTAGCGGCAGCGGCTTTGGCGGTGGCTCTCGCAGCAGTAGCATGAGTGGTGGTTCTCGTGGCGGCAGTTTCGGCGGCGGCTCTCGTAGCGGCAGCCGTGGCGGTGGCCGCAGATAAAGAGAAAATCTTTACATATTATTGTGTTTGTCGGTTTGAAAAGAGTGGCCCGTTGATCGATGCGGCGCGGTGGGTTTTTCAACGCCGCACGGAGGGTTGGCCAACGCCGCACAGAGAGTTTGCAAATTCCCCGTGCGGGAATCGCCGACAAAAAGCACGAAAAAATGCCCTAAAACACCTGTTTCCTGACCTTTTTCGCCAGCTCTTTACAAAACTTCTTTTTGCATGTCGCTGATAATGAACGCCATGCAAAAATCACAAAAAATGGCATCCAATCAACCTTTGGGGTGTTTGGATGCCATTTTTTGATTACAGAGAGTGACTTTTCGAGAAAATCCTTGACATTTTCACAAATAACGAATCCGAATTAAATGCCAATGTTCTTTTCACCACGAATTGCACAAATTACACGAATTATTCTTGGCTGTCAAGGACGTAGCCTATTCGTGTAATTCGAGCAATTTGTGGTTTATATGAAACGAGCGGTTATTTTTTGCAACCCGGGCACCAGGGCTTGAGTTGCTTGAAGAAGTCGTTGCCCTTGTCGTCCACGAGGATGAAGGCAGGGAAGTCTTCGACATCAATCTTCCAGATGGCTTCCATGCCCAGTTCGGGATACTCCACGCACTCGATGCTCTTGATGCTGCTCTGCGAGAGGACTGCTGCCACACCGCCAATCGTGCCGAGATAGAAGCCGCCATGCTTCTTGCAGGCATCGGTGACTTGCTGCGTGCGGTTGCCCTTGGCTATCATTACCAGGGATGCGCCATTGGCCTGGAACTCATCGACATAGGGGTCCATGCGGTTGGCCGTTGTGGGTCCCATCGAGCCGCAGGGATAGCCCTCCGGTGTCTTGGCGGGACCGGCATAGAGCACGGGATAGTCTTTGAAGTACTGGGGCATTCCCTCGCCTGCGTCGAGACGTGCCTTGAGCTTGGCATGAGCAATGTCGCGTGCCACGATGATGGTGCCTTTCAGGTTCACGCGGGTGCTGACGGGATACTTGGTCAGTTCGGCACGCACCGCATCGATGCCTTTGTTCAGGTCTATCTCTATCCCCTTGGGGCCTTCACCAGGATTGCGCAGCGCTTCGGGAATCAGTTCAGATGGGTTGCTGTCCATTTTCTCGATCCAGATGCCGTCCTCGTTGATTTTTGCCTTGATGTTGCGGTCGGCAGAACAGCTCACGCCCATGCCTACGGGCAGAGAGGCACCATGACGGGGCAGACGGATGACGCGGATGTCGTGGGCCAGATACTTGCCGCCGAACTGTGCGCCAAGGCCTATCTTCTGTGCTTCCTTGAGGAGTTTTTCCTCGAGGTCGATGTCGCGGAAGGCACGGCCTGTCTCGTCGCCCGTCGTAGGCAGGTTGTCATAGTATTTGATAGAGCCGAGCTTCACGGTGAGCAGGTTCTTCTCTGCACTTGTGCCACCGATTACGAAGCAGATGTGGTAGGGTGGGCAAGCCGCTGTGCCCAGGTGCTTCATCTCTTCTACCAGCCAGGGCAGCAAGGTCTTCTCGTTCTGGATGAGGGCCTTTGTCATGGGGTAGAAATAGGTCTTGTTGGCAGAGCCGCCGCCCTTCGCGACGCAGACAAACCGATATTCTGCGCCCTCGACGGCCTCGATGTCTATCTGTGCAGGAAGGTTGCACTTGGTGTTCACCTCGTCGTACATGTTCAGCGGAGCATTCTGCGAGTAGCGCAGATTGTCCTGCGTGAAGGTGTTGAAGACGCCACGGCTCAACGCCTCCTCGTCCTCGAAGCCTGTCCACACCTGCTGGCCCTTCTCGCCATGGATGATGGCAGTGCCGGTGTCCTGGCAGAAGGGCAGGACACCCTTGGCTGCCACATCGGCATTGCGCAGGAACTGGAGGGCGACGTACTTGTCGTTCTCGCTTGCTTCGGGATCTGTCAGCACTTTGGCCACCTGCAGATTGTGCTCGCGGCGCAGCATGAACTCCACATCGTGGAAGCATTGCTGTGCCAGAAGCGTCAGCGCCTCCTTGCTTACTTTCAGAATCTTGTGACCTTCAAATTCACTTACACTCACTCCCTCCTTCGACAGGAGGCGGTACTCCGTCTTGTCCTCGCCCATCTGGAACATTGGGGCATACTTGAATTCAGCCAT
>CAMZAE010000039.1 GCA_947304115.1 uncultured Prevotellaceae bacterium
GGCAGCGATGTCGATGCTGTGCACTCCGGGAGTTGAAAGTTCATGTAAACCGGCGCATACAAAGAGAGGGCGGCCCGTCCGAGCCGGAGGGTAGAACGATAGAGGACAGCGGTGACGCTGTTCGTAGATAAATGGCAAGCATCCCAGCAAATGGGAAACAGAACCCGGCTTACAGGTTCACTGAATCTTTATTATATAGAAAAAGATGGTTAGTCTTGAACATATATGGAGCGTCAACGAGCGACGGCTCAACTTTTTCGAGAAGTTGGGAATGTCTGTGTTGAAGCGGTTCGTCATTACTTGGGAATGCATCACCAAGAACAACATTATGAACTATGCTTCCGCCCTTACGTACAGCAGTATGCTGGCTGCCGTTCCTGTGCTCGCCATCATCTTCGCCATTGCCCGAGGCTTTGGCTTTGACACGATTATAGAGACGAAGCTGAGAAGCTCGCTTGAAGGTAATCCGGATATAGCCGATACAATCCTGTACTTCGTGGAGTCCTATCTGCAGCACACGAGAGGCGGTGTCTTTATTGGTATAGGCCTGATATTCCTGCTATATACGTTGCTTTCGCTGACCGCAAACATTGAGCAGGCATTCAACACCATTTGGTTCGTGAAACGCTCGCGCTCCATCTCCCGACAAATCGTTGACTACTTCGGTGTCTTCTTGCTTCTGCCTTTCGTCGTGGTCATCACCAGTGGCCTGAACATCTTCCTCCAGACCTTCAGCACGCTGCTCCCCGATACAAGGCTGTTTAGCAAAACGATGTCGTTCTTCCTGCACGTTTCGCCCATCTTCTTTGCCGTGCTCATCTTCATGCTGCTTTTCAAAATGATGCCCAACACACGTGTCAAGTGGCGTCACACCATCCTGCCGAGCATCCTGACGGGAAGCGTCTTCATGGCTGTGGAATGGGTTTATGTTCACTATCAGATTAAGTTGAGTGCCTACAATGCCATCTATGGTTCGTTTGCCGCCATTCCCCTGTTCATGTTGTGGATGCAGATTTCATGGTATGTCTGCCTGTTCGGAGCACAGCTTTGCTATGCGAACCAACGCCTGCAAACATACGCTTTCGAGCGTATCAGCGATGAATTGAGCCGCCGCTATCGCGACACACTCATCCTGTTGCTGATGAGCCGCATCTGCAAGCACTTCGCGTCCGGTCTGAAACCTTTCACCGCCCATCGCCTTGCGGTCAACACACACCTGCCGGACAGTTTGGTGGGCATCCTCCTTGACGAATTAACACGAGTGCAATTGCTCGTCGAGGCAAAAAACGAGCCAGGCGACGAACCATACTATCTGCCGGCAATTGACATTCACCGCATTACCGTTGGAATGGTCATTCGCCGCATTGATTCTCATGGTATAGAGAACCCTTCGCTTGTCTGGCAGACAGGCACCCCCGAATGGGATGCCCTCCGCAGCCTTCGTAATGAGAACGAAAACGCGCTGCTTATAGACCTATAATTGGCAGACAAAAGTAAAATGGTCTGAAAAGGCTTGCTCGCAGTAGGGACGCGAGCGGAACAGACCATAAAGAGTGCTGCCACTGCCGCTCATCGCAGCATAGACAGCCCCCTCATTGTATAACTCCTGTTTTATCTCAGAAAGCAAAGGATGGTTGGCGAAGATGTTTTCTTCAAAGTCATTCTCCATTCTGCCCGCCCATTGTCCAACGGGCAACGTCGCCGTCTCAAGAAGAGAACAGGCAGGCAGATGTGGCCGAACTCCTGCGTATGCTTCGCGGGTGGACACATGCACGTCAGGCTTGACAAGCATCAAATACCACCCGCTAAGACTCAGAGAGATAGGTGTAAACACATCACCTATTCCTTCAGCGTACAAAGGCTGCGGATTGATGAAGAACGGACAGTCTGCACCCAGCTTTCCTGCAAGCGCTTTCATCTGCTCCTCTGAAAGCGGAAGAGCAAAGAGTTGGACAAGCGATTTAACCATACAGGCGGCATCACTACTACCGCCACCTAACCCAGCTCCGCTTGGAATAACTTTTTTCAAGTCGATACAGAGCGGTGGCACTTGAAAGCCCTCCTGTCTTAGGAGTCGCACGGCCCGCAGCACCAGATTGTCCTGTACGTCGCCTTCCAGCGGGTTCCCGCACAGCGTCAGCACATCCTCAGCCTGTCCCGCTTTGATTGTCAGTTCGTCGTAGAGCGGGACAGGATAGAAGATGGTTTGCAAGTTGTGATAGCCGTCGGGACGGCGCTCAACGATGTTCAGGCCCAGGTTTATCTTGCAGCCTGTCTGTATGGTATATGGCCTGTTCACTTTACAACGACCTTCCTACCGTTATGGATGTAAATACCCTTCGCCAATTTGCCATTTACCATTTGGCCCCTGAGATTGTACCATGCACCACGATCCGAATGTTCTGTGTCCAATGATAAGGATGAAATGGATGTCGGATTGCTATTTACGTACAAGCGATAGATTTGCGGCAGCGAACCTGTCGTTGATGTGCTTGAATAACAGGCGAAAAGAGGACTGCCGTTATTTGGATTAAAACGAATTATGTTGCGGGTATATGAACCTTGGAAAGTAATCGTGGCATCGCCGCCACTGATGCTGATTGTTGCCTTGGCATTGTCATCGGCACTTGCTTCTGTACGCAAATAGTTCTTGGTGTTGCTGGCTGCATAGAGATAGCCCTCATCCACATTAAAGAGGTAGTTGCTGCCATCCTTTTCCAGAGTGATAATCTGTGCTGCATCGCCAGGCGTAAGGGTTCCGTCATCATTGAATGTCACGTCGTTAGTGGCTTCACGATTATTGGTTTTCTGGTTCGTGCTGAGCACATAGCAGTCGCTTTCGTTGACGTATGCGATGAGAATCTTGTCGTCTGCCTGAAGCGTACTGGCATCCGTCACGAGGACGTATGTCGGAACTGAGCCGTCTGTAGCTGTGCCGGTGAGACTGATAACCACATCGTTTGCGCCGCTGCTGGAAAGCGTGAGTGTAGCCGTTGCCTCCCCGATGCTTATGGGAGTCCATGTCACGCTAATGTCTGTTCCGTTTTCTGCAGACGACAGAGGAATGCTCGTGCTGCCAACAGAGAAGGTGCCGCTCGGATCGTCCAAGGTGACGGTGATGTCCGATTCGAGGTTTAAGCCGCTGACGGTAATGGTTTCCGTCTTACTTAAATCTGACGTATAGACACCTGTAAAGCTGATGTTTGTCGTTGAAGCCTTGATAAA
The DNA here is from genome assembly GCA_947304115.1 of uncultured Prevotellaceae bacterium. Taxonomy (GTDB): domain Bacteria; phylum Bacteroidota; class Bacteroidia; order Bacteroidales; family Bacteroidaceae; genus Physcousia. The sequence goes on from CAMZAE010000039.1 coordinate 3,226, forward strand.
CGGCGAAGACGATGAACCTATGATGTAATGAATGCCTGCCAGCGCATCAATCTTGCCATTGCCGAAGTGCGAGGCGTTTGCTCCCGTTGTGTAGCTGTCCTGAATGGCTGTCTGGGCCATGATTCCTTTCACATCGTTTACGGTCAGGTCTTTGCCAACGGACTGTGCCGCCTGCAGCCACAAGGCGACGATGCCTGCGGCCACTGGCGTTGCCATCGACGTGCCTTCCATCATGGCGTATGGAGACTTGCTATTGTTCACAACAAGGTCTTCGCTATAGGCACCGTAGTAGCTGTAGTCATAATCCACCGAAGTGGTGTGATAGTGGTTCACGCCTGCAGCAATACGGGCACCCGGAGCCGAAATCCAAGGATAAGCCTCTCCTAAAGGACTTAGGTCTGCGGTGGCATAGCCGGAGAAGTAGGCAATATCTCCTATCGTATAATCGTTGGACGTATGGGTTGAGCCATCGGATGCCTTCCACTGCTTCTTCGTGGCATAAGCACCTATAGAGATTGCATCGGGGATTGTGGCTTCGTCGCTCACGCACATGTCGTCGGTGCCATCCAGCCAGGTGTGACCAGAAGTCGTGAGGTGGTTGGTGAAGTAGCTCCAGTCGCCTGCCCACATATTTATGTCTGTGCTGCCACTGGTAGGATAAACTTCGATAGCCAATGTATATTCCTCCTCTGTCCTAAGTTCAAGGCCTTCTTCGGAATAGACAGTTACTTGGTATTTTCCATTCTCCTGTTCGATGTAAATTGTGATAGAGCCATCATAATAGGTGCTCAATCCATTAAAATAGGATGTTTCCTTGCCCGTGACGGTCCATGTCTTTTTGATAGTACCAGAGCCGTTTAAGACATAAAGCTTGCAGGCCAATTGCTTGGAAGCCCATGCACATGCCAACAAACCAGTGTAATAGTCGCCTCCTTCTCCGTCAGTACGGATAATAGTGCCGAGGGGACTGCTGCTCGTTGCTGATTGTTTCTTTACAAAGAAGCCACCGCCTTCATTGCCAGTCTTGTGACCAGCATCGTTTGAAGAAGCAAAGAGGATGATGTGATTGGGATGATTGTCGCCAAAGTATTGAGCCACAAGGTCTGCCCATTCGCCCGTGCCGTCGCGAGGCCCCCAGCCTGAACCCCAACTGTTGCTTACGACCAAAGGCTTGCCTTGGGCGTCAGCGTAAGTGACCATTTTTTGCAAGGCATTGGCGAGGTACGTATCGTTCAAGCCATTGATACCTGCCAGATAGAGGTCTGCACCTGGAGCCATGCCGCCGTAGGTGGCTGAAGCGTGGTTGTCGGTGACTGTTACCGTCGAACCGCTCACGATGACGCTCGAACCGCCTGCCGTCGTAGAGGTGTGTGTGCCGTGGTCCTCCGTCTTGTCATCAGTTGTTGGAGAAGTGCTTGTAATAGTGGAGTATTCCTGTGCGGAGCTGCCATTATAGACGTATGCCCGTTTGATACGGCTTTTTCCGTCCTTGTCCTTGAAGGCAATATGCTGGAAGTCAATGCCTGTGTCGATGATGCCGAGCACCACGCCCGAACCGTCAAACATGCTGGTAACGCCGGTATTGATAGCATCTGTTGACAGCGTAAGCAAATCGTCAACATTTGTCTTCTGGCGAGCAACGTCAGTAAACAGGCGCATCTTCCGGGCCACCTTTATCTTTGTGATGTTGTCGATGTCTGCCAACGCCTCCAACTGGTTCACCGGCACACGGGCAGTGACAAAGTTCTGGCCGTCGAATGTCTCTTCTACATCAACACCGAGCGAGCGCACTTGGCTGAGTTCGCCAACGTTCTTCAAATGCAGAAAACATGAGATATATGCTACGCCTCCGATTGTGTCGGGACTTGCAATCAGGCGGCGTGATTTCTGCATCCGTCTGTTGTCGTGCGACTGACCTTGTTTTAGGGCGCGTCGCTGACCGCTCTTTGGTTGCTCCGCCTGTTTGTTAAGTCCATTCAGGAACATCTGAGTCGTAATGGAAAACTTTTCATTCTTTTCCTGTGCCCACGACATCATGGCTGATGCCACAAACATGGCGAACATGACCACACTGAGCCGTCCGCCCTTTACAAGTAATTCTTTTAGCTTCATTATCTATGATATTTGTTATAACGGCTGCAAAAGTAATGCTTTTTTAGGTAATAACAAGCACAAAAGATGAATTATTATGCAAAAATGCAAAAACACTTTACTAATAATTAGGCATATTGCAAAAAAATATATAATTTTGCGCGTCATAGGATTTAATAAAATAAAATGAATCATAAAGAGACCATCCGGCACGAAGGTATTGTGGAAAGCATCGGGACAGAAAGCTGTTCTGTGCGTATCCTTCAGGCGTCGGCTTGCAGTAGTTGCGATGTTCGGAAGCTTTGTCGCAGTAGCGAGAGCAAGGAAAAGGTCGTTGATGTCCGGGGGCAATACCCGGCCTTGCGCGTTGGCGACAGCGTTACCCTATGCGGCTCCGTCCGTCAAGGGCTTTTGGCAAGTCTGTTGGCATACGTCGCTCCGCTCATCCTTATGGTCGCAGCTCTCTTCATTGGCACTCGGCTTAGTGGAGAGGGTACAGGAGCTTTGGCAGCTTTGTTGGTTCTTGCGCCCTACTATGGTGTGCTCTATCTGTTCCGCGACAAGCTAAGAAAGGAGTTCTCCTTTGAAATTGTAAGTAAATAGTAAATTATCAAATAAGTAAATTAACATGGTGAATGTAATTCTGATTGCAGTGTTGGTGTTGGGCCTCATCGGACTTGCCTCTGCGGTAATTCTCTTTGTGGTCTCGCACAAATTTGCTGTGCATGAAGATCCCCGTATCGCTCAGGTGGGCGCAGTCCTGCCTCAGGCGAATTGCGGCGGTTGTGGCTATCCAGGTTGCTCTGGTTTTGCCGCAGCCTGTGTGAAGGCGGCTAACGAGGGAAGTCTGGAGGGCAAGCTCTGTCCTGTTGGCGGCCAGCCTGTTATGGAACAGGTGGCGAACATCCTCGGCTTGACCGTGGAGTTAGGCGCACCGAAAGTGGCTGTTGTCCGTTGCAACGGCACTTGTGAGAACCGCCCCCGTCAGGCACAGTTCGATGGTGCAAAGAGCTGTCGCGTACAGCAGATGACAGGTATGGGCGAGACGGGCTGCGGCTATGGTTGCCTCGGTTGTGGCGATTGTGTAGCGAAGTGTCAGTTCGATGCTCTCCGCATGAACCCAGAGACAGGTCTCCCAGAGGTTGACGAAGAGAAGTGTACCGCTTGCGGAGCCTGTGCGAAGGCTTGTCCGAGAGGCATCATCGAGATTCGTCTGAAAGGTCCGAAAGGCCGCCGTGTCGTCGTTCTCTGTAACAATAAGGACAAGGGCGCTATCGCTAACAAGGCTTGCAAGGCCTCGTGTATCGGTTGCGGCAAATGCGTCAAGACTTGCGAGAAGTTCGAGGCCATCACCCTCGAAAACAACCTTGCCTATATTGATGCTGAGAAGTGCAAGATGTGTCGCAAGTGCGAAGAGGCTTGTCCGAAGGGAGCCATCCACGGCTTCAACTTCCCACCGAAGAAAGAAAAGCCAGCAACTGCAGAGCAAATAACCCCAAACGACCAAACGACTAAACAATCAAACGACTAAGCAGATATGAAAACATTTAAGATAGGCGGAGTTCATCCCGTAGAGAACAAGTTGTCTGCTTCAAGTCCCATACGCGAGGCAGCCCTGCCGAAGCAGGCAGTCTTCAGCATGTTCCAACATATTGGTGCTCCCGCCAAGCCCGTCGTCAAGAAAGGCGATGAGGTGAAAGTCGGCACATTGCTGGCTGAAGCAGGAGGCTTTGTGAGTGCTCCCATCCATAGCAGCGTCAGCGGTAAGGTGTCGAAGGTGGATGTCTGCCTCGATGCCAGCGGCACACGCAGAATGGCTGTCTATGTGGATGTGGAAGGCGACGAATGGGAAGAGAGCATCGACCGCTCCTCTGCCCTTGTGCGCCTCAGCGACCGTCCGGAACTTGACGGCAAGACAATCATAGAGAAAGTGAAGAATGCAGGCATCGTCGGCATGGGCGGCGCCACGTTCCCCTGCCACGTCAAGCTCTCGCCACCTCCTGGCTGTAAGGCCGAGTGCGTCATCATCAATGCCGTGGAGTGCGAGCCATACCTGACTGCTGACCACAGGCTTATGCTTGAGCATCCTGAAGAGATTCTCGTGGGCTTGCAACTCATTATGAAGGCAGTTGATGTCAAGAAAGGCTACATCGGCATTGAGAACAACAAGTCCGATGCCATCGCACTGATGAAAGAGAAGGCAAAGGGCTATGAAGGTATCGGGATTGTGCCTCTGAAGGTCAAGTACCCGCAAGGCGGCGAGAAGCAACTTATCGATGCCGTAATCGGGCGTCAAGTGCCTGCACCTCCTGCCATCCCCATTAGTGTGGGAGCCGTCGTGCAGAATGTCGGCACAGCCTTTGCCATCTATCAGGCTGTGATGAAGAACAAGCCGCTCATCGACCGCATCATCACCGTTACGGGCAAGAGCGTCAAGCAGCCAAGCAACCTCTTGGCACGACTTGGCACGCCCTTCCAGCAACTCATCGACGAGTGCGGCAGTCTGCCAGAAGATACAGGCAAGATAATCGGTGGCGGCCCAATGATGGGCAAGGCTTTGTTGAGTCTTGATGTTCCTATGACGAAAGGCTCCAGTGGCCTGCTCATTATGAATGACAAGGAAGCCCGCCGCTCCGAGGCTCAGCCTTGCATCCGCTGTGCCAAGTGCGTCAGCGCTTGTCCGATGGGACTTGAGCCGTACTTGCTCAGCAAGCAAAGCAAGCAGGAGGATTGGGAAGGCGCAGAGAAGAACGACATCGTTAGCTGCATCGAATGCGGTAGTTGCCAGTTCACTTGCCCCAGCAATCGTCCTTTGCTTGACATGATACGCCTTGGAAAGTCAACCGTTATGGGCATCATTAAGAGTAGAGCAGCGAAGTAAAATAGTAAATAGTAAATTGTCAAATAGTAAATGAAATGATGAAACCTATCATATCACTATCACCACATGTTCATGGAGGCGACTCCGTACAAAAGAACATGTATGGTGTCTGCATCGCATTGGTGCCTGCATTGCTTGCTAGCCTTTGGTTCTTCGGTTTGGGTGCTGCCATAGTGCTTGCTACTTCAGTTGTTTCTTGCGTCCTCTTCGAGTGGGCCATCACGAAGTTCCTGCTGAAGCATCCGGCCTGCACGATTTGTGACGGAAGCGCTATCCTGACAGGTTTGCTGCTGGGCTTCAACCTTCCAAGCAACCTTCCCCTTTGGCTCATTGTCGTTGGTGCGCTTGTTGCCATCGGAGTAGGTAAGATGACTTTTGGAGGCTTGGGACAGAACCCTTTCAACCCTGCCCTCGTCGGTCGTGTGTTCCTGCTTATCAGCTTCCCTGTGCAGATGACCTCTTGGCCAGTCGCAGGCCAGTTCACAGCTTATACTGATGCTAAGACGGCAGCCACACCGCTCTTCATCATGCAGAACGCCATCTCAAGCGGCGATCCACGAGTGCTTGAGCAATTGCCCGATGCAACAGATATGCTAATCGGTCAGACAGGCGGCTCTTTGGGAGAAGTCAGTGCCCTGCTGCTCCTGCTTGGCTGTGCCTTTATGCTTTGGCGCAAGATTATCACCTGGCACATCCCCGTGAGCATTCTCGGAACAGTTGCCATCTTCTCGGGCATTATGCACACTGTCAACCCGATTTATGCCATGCCTCATGTTGTTCTGATGAGTGGTGGCTTGATTCTCGGTGCTTGCTTCATGGCAACGGATTACGTTACCTCGCCCATGACGGCAAAGGGACAACTCATCTACGGTGTCTGCATCGGCCTGCTGACCGTCATCATCCGTAACTGGGGCGCATATCCAGAAGGCATGTCCTTTGCCATCCTCATTATGAATGCCTTCACGCCTCTCATCAACACCTATTGCAAGCCTAAGCGCTTCGGCGAAGTCATCGCCAGAAAGGAGGACAAGAAATGAAGAAACTTGAATCTACTTGGTACAATATGGCTGTTGTGCTGACCGCCATTGCCGTTGTTGCTGGCGCAGCCCTTGGCTATGTGAACAGCATCACAGCCCCAACCATCGAAGCCCTCAAAGCACAACAGGAGAAGGCCGCCGAGCAGGAAGTCTTGAACGGTCAGGATGGCACAGCCATCAAGATATCCGACCCAAAAGGATTCGGCGGCACGCTGACCGTTATGGTCGGTCTTGCCCCCAATGGCACGATACTTGGCTACAAGGTGCTTGAATCGAGCGAGACACCAGGACTTGGCGCAAAGGCTCAGGATTGGTTCCAAAAGGGACAGAAAGGCGACATCATCGGTAAGCAAGCCGGCAGCCTGACTGTAAGCAAGGACGGAGGCGAGGTAGATGCCATCACCGCATCGACCATCACCAGCCGCGCCTTCCTGCGTTGCATCAACGAAGCTTATAAGACGCTCTTAGAGAAAAATGCCGACGGACAGAGCGGCGCAAGCAAACGAGCAAGTGATAATAATATATAATGTATAGGAGGAAACAAACATGAACAACATGAAAGTCCTGCTTAACGGCATCATAAAGGAGAACCCTACGTTTGTGCTTCTGCTTGGCATGTGTCCGACGCTCGGAACGACCAGCAGCGCAATAAACGGTCTCTCGATGGGACTCGCTACGATGGCTGTCCTCATCTTCTCCAACCTCATCATCTCGCTCATCAAGAACCTTATCCCCGATATGGTGCGCATTCCCTCGTTCATCGTCGTGATTGCATCCTTGGTGACAATCCTGCAGATGCTCATCAAGGCATATGCCCCAGAAGTGGATAAGAGCCTCGGCCTCTTCATCCCGCTTATTGTGGTGAACTGCATCATTCTTGGCCGTGCAGAAGCCTTTGCTGCCAAGAACGGTGTGGTGAGCAGCATTTGCGACGGCATCGGAATGGGTATTGGCTTCACCATCGCCCTTACTCTCTTGGGGGCTGTCCGCGAACTGCTTGGCACAGGTAAGGTGTTCGACACAATGCTCTTCCCGGAGGAATACGGTGCACTTGTCTTCGTGCTTGCCCCCGGCGCTTTCATCGCGCTTGGGTATCTCATTGCAATCATCAACAAGATTAAAAATGCATAACTATGGCATACATACTTATATTCATCACAGCGATCTTTGTTAACAACATTGTCCTGTCGCAGTTCCTGGGCATCTGTCCCTTCCTTGGCGTCAGCAAGAAAGTGGACTCCGCTCTCGGCATGGGTGCTGCCGTAGCCTTCGTGCTTACGCTTGCCACCATTGTCACCTATCTCATTCAGATATATGTGCTCAATGCTTTTGGCCTTGAGTATCTCCAGACGATTGCCTTCATCCTCGTCATAGCTGCCCTTGTGCAGATGGTGGAGATTATCTTGAAGAAGAGCGCACCTGCCCTTTATCAGGCACTTGGTGTCTTCCTACCGCTTATCACAACGAACTGCTGCATACTCGGCGTGGCCATTCTCGTGGCCAACGGCACCTACGCCACGCAAGGCCTCGAACCCAACCTGCTGACAGGTGTCGTCTTTGCCATAAGCACAGCCATCGGTTTTGCTCTGGCACTTGTCGTCTTTGCCGGCATTCGTGAGCAACTGGCTATGATGGACGTGCCCAAAGGTATGCAGGGCATGAGCATCGCTCTCGTCACCGCAGGCCTGCTGGCAATGGCCTTCATGGGCTTCAGCGGAGTAGATAACGGCCTCAAGACGTTGTTCGGGCTATAAATAAATTAAGGAGGTAAATGAAGATAGAAGGAGATAGAAGAAGATAGAGGGAGATAGAAGAAGATAGAAGAAGATAGAAGGAAATATAAGGAGATATAAGACGATAGCTATGACATCCTGAACATTTGTCCTCTATCTCCGTCGCTGAAAGCGACATTTCTTCCTCTATCTACTTCTAACTACTAAATAAGTTAATCATTAAATAGTAAATAAACAACATGAACATTCTGTTAACTGGTGGCGCAGGCTATATTGGCAGCCACACCCTTATCGAGTTAGACAAAGCTGGTCACAGCGTAGTAGTAGTGGATAACTTCTATAATTCCCAGCCCGAGGCAATTCGTCGCGTGGAGAAGATTATCGGCCACAAGGTAACATTCTATGAGGCTGACATTCGCGACCGTGCCGCTATGGACAAGGTCTTCACGGAGCACAAGATTGATGCCGTCATCAACTTCGCCGGTCTCAAGGCTGTGGGTGAGTCAGTAGAGAAGCCGCTTCTGTATTATGAAACCAACATGAACGGCGTGTTCGTGCTTGTTGACGTGATGGCAAAGCATGGTTGCAAGAACATCATCTTCTCCTCCAGTGCCACCGTCTATGGCGATCCTGCCATCATTCCCATCACCGAGGAATGTCCCAAGGGACAATGCACCAACCCCTACGGCTGGACGAAGTCGATGCTGGAGCAAGTGCTGATGGACGTGCAGAAGGCCGACAACGAATGGAACGTTGTGCTGCTGCGCTACTTCAACCCCATTGGTGCTCACGAATCAGGACTTATTGGTGAGAACCCCAACGGCATCCCCAACAACCTGATGCCTTATATTACGCAGACTGCCATCGGCATCCGCAAGGAGCTGGGCGTCTTTGGCGACGACTACGACACGCACGACGGCACAGGTGTCCGCGACTACATCCACGTCGTTGACCTTGCCTGCGGTCACGTTTGCGCCCTCAAAGCCATTCAGGAGAAGAAGGGCCTTGCCATCTACAACCTTGGTACAGGTCACGGCTATTCCGTCCTCGATGTTATCAAGGCCTTTGAGAAAGCCAACGGCCTGAAGGTACCTTATGCCATCAAGCCTCGCCGTCCGGGTGACATTGCCACCTGCTACTGCGACCCCGCAAAGGCAAAGCGTGAGCTGGGCTGGGAGGCAAAGTTCGGCATCGAAGAGATGTGCCGCGATGCCTGGCGCTTCCAGAAGAACAACCCCAACGGCTACGAGTAAGCGAGCGAGAACCAAATTAATTTGAGTTTTCCGAGCGAGAGTAGTCTCGACGAAGTCAACGGCTACGAGTAAGCGAGCGAGAACCAAATATATTTGAGTTTTCCGAGCGAGAGTGGTCTCGACGAAGTCAACGGCTACGAAGTGTAAATAGTATTTATACACATATAGAACAAATAGAATAAGCGTATGAGTTACTCACAAATGGCACAACTGGAACTCTTGAACGCCTTGAACAACATCGGCACAGAAACAGAATTGAACGAGTTCAAGAATCTTTTGGCCCAATACTTTGCACAGAAGGCCCAGAAGGCCATCGATGCATTGTGGGACGATGGAGTTATCAACGAGCAAACCATTGAGCAATGGGGGAAAGAACACATGCGCACCCCCTACAGGTATGAGGCGCATCGTTCTTGACACCAATTGCTTGTTACAGGCATTGCCCACTCGCAGCCCATATCACAAGATATGGGAAGAGGTGCTTGCTGGGCGTATCAGCTTGTGCGTCAACTCAGAGATTCTCAACGAATATGAGGAAATCTTAGCAGAGAAGACAACCCCAGAAATAGCCCATAATGTTGTCGAGACCATCGCCCGCCTCCACACTACGGTCTTTCAGGAAGTGTATATCCACTTCGGATTGATTGAGGCTGATGCTGATGACAACAAATTCGTTGACTGTGCGGTTGCTGCTGATGCAGAATACATTGTCACTAACGACGCACACTTCAATATCCTCAAACATACAGCGTGGCCCAAACTCACTATCATTGCAATCAAAGAATTTGTTAAACAATTAGATAAACATTTATAACACTTTCGCCTATGGCATAAACAAAAGGATTTAGACATACATAAAGAAGCGTCCGCTTTGATTCTTGTTTCGGAAATTCGGCAAAATTAAAGAAACAGTCAAGAGTAAAAGTTTGGATGCTCACGTCGCAAGACGTGGGCTTTTACTCGTATATGACTGTTAGGTGTTTGCCGATACCTCCGAAACGTAGACGAATGAAGTCCACGTTTTTTTTGTGTTCATCTGAACGAAAGATAGTAATAAACTTAATAACCAATAAACCCTAAAACTTAATAACAATGAAAAGATTATTTATGACCTTTGCAGCAATGCTGCTAATGAGTGTAAGT
>CAMZAE010000040.1 GCA_947304115.1 uncultured Prevotellaceae bacterium
TGGCTTCGCTGCCCACGGCACGGAACTCAAAGCGGTTGCCGGTAAAGGCAAACGGCGAGGTACGGTTGCGGTCGGTATTGTCGATGAGCAACTCGGGAATTTCTGGGATGTCCATCTTCATGCCCTGCTTGCCGTCCATCGAGAAGAGGTCGTCCTTGTCGGCCTTTTCGATGTGGTCGAGCAGTTCGCTGAGCTGTTTGCCGAGGAAGCTGGAGATGATGGCTGGAGGTGCTTCGTTTGCTCCAAGACGATGGGCATTCGTTGCCGACATGATGCTTGCCTTCAGCAGCCCATTGTGCTTGTAAACGCCCATCAGCGTCTCGACGATGAAGACAGCAAAGCGCAGGTTCTGTTCGGGCGTCTTGCCTGGAGCATGAAGCAGCACGCCTGTATCGGTGCTCAGCGACCAGTTGTTGTGCTTGCCGCTGCCGTTGATGCCTGCGAAGGGCTTTTCGTGCAGGAGCGCACGGAACCCGTGCTTGCGGGCAACACGTTTCATCAAAGACATCAAGAGCATGTTGTGGTCAACGGCGAGGTTCGTGTCCTCGAAGATGGGAGCCACCTCGAACTGGTTGGGAGCTACCTCGTTGTGGCGCGTCTTGCAGGGAATGCCGAGTTCAAGAGCCTGTATTTCGAGGTCACGCATGAAGGCTGCCACGCGCTCGGGAATGCTGCCGAAGTAATGGTCGTCCATCTGCTGGTTCTTCGCAGAGTCGTGTCCCATCAAGGTACGGCCAGTCAGCAGCAGGTCGGGACGAGCCGCATAGAGTCCCTCGTCAACGAGGAAGTACTCCTGCTCCCAACCCAGGTTGCTCGTGACCTTCTTCACGGCTGGGTCGAAGTAGTGGCAAACCTCTGTGGCAGCCACATTCACGGCCTTCAAAGCCCTCAAGAGGGGAGCCTTGTAGTCGAGCGACTCGCCGCTATAACTAATAAATACTGTGGGGATGATGAGCGTGTCGTCGATGATGAAGACAGGGCTTGTCGGGTCCCAAGCCGAGTAGCCGCGAGCCTCGAAGGTGCTTCGGATGCCGCCGCTGGGGAAGCTCGAAGCATCGGGTTCCTGCTGAACGAGCAGCTTGCCGCTGAACTCCTCAATCATACCGCCCTTGCCGTCGTGCTCGATGAACGAGTCGTGCTTCTCGGCGGTCCCTTCGGTAAGCGGCTGGAACCAATGCGTATAGTGCGTCACGCCGTTCTCCTTCGCCCATTGCATCATGCCGATAGCGACAGCATCGGCAATTTTGCGGTCAAGGTGAGCGCCGTTGTCGATGACGTCAATCATCTGTTCATAGATGTCTTTGGGCAGGTACTTGTACATCTTCTCGCGATTGAAGACCTTCTTGCCAAAGTACTCGCAAGGCCTCTCTGCTGGTGCTTCTACTTCGAGCGGCTTCTTCTTGAACGCCTCTCCTACAACCTGGAATCTCAATTCGTTTGCCATAAATCAGTTTGTTTTGATGGTGACTATACTATTGCGTCCGTTTTCTTTTCTTTGCTTACCTTTTGTAAGGAATCTGCTGCAAAGGTAGTGCAAAATGTAATTCCTCACAAGAGATTTATGTCATAATGTATATTTCTTTCTTCTTTTCTTGACATAAAGCAAGAAATTAACCTACATTAGGTTTCATAATGACACTAAAAAGCCCCCTGATTGCTCAGGAGGCTATGTCTTATCATTTAGGAGCAAATCAGATTCCTCCCAATTCCTGTAGGTTGAGGTCGTCGCTATTGATAAGCTTCTTTGGCTGGGCTTTCTGGCCTTCCCATGTGGAAGGTATCGTGCCTTCTATTTGTCCGAGCACAGAGGCGGCACGCTTCTCCAATACGAGTCTGAGCATCTGTCTGGCTTTGTGGAACTGCTCGTTGGTGTAGAATGCGTTGGCTTCCGTTCCGGCAATTTCACCTATCTCGTTTTCGATGGCGGAAAGCGTCTTGGCTAATTCGCCGCCCTTGATGTATTCTTTGCACAAGACAGTCAGGTAATGATAGTACCGAGCCTTGTAGCTTTCGTCGGCAAGCAGTTTCATAAAGAATGTGCGCTGGGAGAGCTCTTCGGAGAAAGGTGTGTCGATGGGGAAGTTCACAATCCTGCTGGTTTCCTCCTTGCCCCGCATCCCAGCGTTTGAGGGAAGCCTTGTCTCCTCCGACTGCTCCAGAAGGTCTTCGCCCTCCATCTCCTCGTCTTCAGGATATCCGCCCCAGGCAAGGTTGTAGTCCCAAGGAATGAGGCTGATTCTGCCGTCGGCTTCGCGCAGGTAGTAGTTCTGAGCATTATGTCCTGTCATGCAGTCGAAGTTGACCACTATCGTTTGCAGCGCCATGTATTTCATCACGCTCTCGATATCGACATGCTCGTCGATGTCTTTGCCTTCGTCCACGCTCTTGAGTGCTGCCACTATGCGCTGCATCGAAGCCTCGCCGCCCTTCACCTTGGCATAATCGGATATTTCAGCATAGTCCTTCATCTGCCCGCCCGTGTAGGCCAGATTGTGATAGGGCTTGTAGATGTTGCTGACCTCATCGGGCCAGTTGCGACGGCAGAAGTTCTTATCTACAGGCTCTACAAGCAGGTAGCACCCGAAGAACCTGCCGTTGACAGAAATCCTTGCGTAGTTCGTCAGCGGAGCAGGAAGCCCGATGAAGCGGCACATATCATAGACGACGGCATCCTTCATCTGCGTGGCATCCCAGATATTGTTGTTCAGCAAGAGCTTCGAGAGTCCGTGGTAGTCCTGTCCCTTTTCGTACTTGTTCAGCTTCAGCGTAAAGCTGTATCGGTCAGACTTCATCAGTGCCACATCGTCCAAGCTGCTGGCTCCCTTTGTGCGGATGGCAACGTCATCGAAACATTCCCCATTGATGGTGACCGCACACTTGTAATAAGTCTTGTCCGAAGCCTTCTTGATGATGCTCTGCCACGTCGTTTCGGGCATCTCAAGTTCAACGTCGGCCAATTCTCCAAGCTTAAAAAGCACCTCGGGGTATTCCTTTTCTTCTCCTTCTTCCGCTGCTGTCATCGGTTTGCTGGTGCAAGCAGCCATCGCCAGCAGTAGTGCAATAGCGAACAGAATCTTCTTTAGCATTGCCATATTTACGTATTTCATGGTTTTTATAAAAGTGTCCCTTGTCGTGTCCTCATTTATTGAGGAATCCAGCGCAAAGGTAAAGAAAAATTGTCGAATCCTCAAATCTTATATGATAAATACAATAACATTTAGGATTATATTGTACCTTTGCGTCATCAAAAGACAATATCATGGAAACGAATAGAATTTTGTTACGTGCTTGGAAAGATAGCGATGCCAATACATTATATAAATACACCAGCGACCCGGAGGTAGGCCCTCGTGCCGGTTGGCCGCCGCATAAGAGCGTCGAGGAGAGCCTGGAGATTATCCGAACAATCTTCAACAACGACCATACCTGGGCCATCGAACTTAAAGAGACAGGCGAGGTCGTTGGCTGTATCGGCTATTATACTTTCGGCGAGAGCAACATCAACATTGGCGAGAACGATGTAGAAGCAGGCTATTGGGTGGCACGACCTTATTGGAACCAAGGCATCTGCACCGAGGCTTTGTGGTTGCTGATTGACTATTGCTTCAACGAGAAAGGCTTCCGAACAATTTGGAGCGATTTCTTCGTGGATAATCCTGCATCGGGCCGCGTGATGGAGAAGTGCGGCTTCCTCGATACGGGCAGCATCAACTATTGCAGCCGCCTCCAGCTTGGCAGCGACCGCCCCGTGAAAGTAATGAAACTAACAACTTCAGCAGGACAATGAAACACGAAATCAATCCCAAAGAAACAAGTCGGGCGTATGCCTTCGAGATGTGGATGTCCTCATCTATGCCTATGGTGACATTGATGAAGACGTTTGATGTTAGCCACTTGCTGAAGGTTCGAAAGCGGACAGGCTTAAAGTTCAATATGCTGATGTGCTGGTGCATTGGCAAGGCTGCGAGTCAGGTAAAGGAGTTCTATACATTGCCAGAAAATGGCAAGTTGTTCTGCTACGACAGGCTTGCCATCAATGTCATTGTGGAGAATTGCAATGGCGGCATCAGTTGGTGCGACATCCCTTTCTCCGATGATTTGCAACAATTCAACCACGATTATCTGGAGCTGACAGTTAAGACGGCCAAAGAATGCAAGAACATTTCGCTTGATGACTATATGGTTATCGGCACTTCTGCTGTGGTGCAAACGGAGCTTGACTGCATAGTGAACCAATACAACGGCATCTTCAACAATCCCTTCCTGGTTTGGGGAAAGTATCGCAAAGGTCTATTCAAGACGACCTTGCCTGTGTCTTTCCAATTCCATCATGTTCAAATGGACGGCTCACAAGCCGCCCGCTTCCTTCAATGTTTGCAGGATGAAATCAATAAAATTATGAAAAAAGAAAATTCTTTGTAGTTTTTCCGACCTTTGTTGCGTCTAATGGGTAAAAGGATTCAAAAACAGACGAAACAATGACGACATTAGAAAGACAGTTTGCCGGGACCGTCGCGGAACATAAAAGCACCATCTACACCGTGTGCTACATGTTCTCGCAGGATGCCGACGAAGTGAACGACCTGTTCCAAGAGGTACTAGTCAATCTTTGGAAAGGCTTCGAGAGCTTCGAGCATCGCTCTGACATCAAGACGTGGATTTATCGCGTCGCTCTCAACACCTGCATCTCTCTCGACAGGAAGAAGCGACGCAACCCCACACTTAAGCTGACAATGGACATCAACCTCTTTGAAGACCACGACGAGGATACGCGCCAAGTCGATATGCTCCACAAGCGCATCTCCCGCCTGCAGCCTTTCGACAGGGCGATTGTCCTGCTATGGCTCGAAGACCTAAGCTACGAGGAAATCGGGCAGATTGTCGGCATTACAGCCAAGAACGTCAGCGTCCGTCTCTTTAGAATCCGTGAACAATTAAAGAACATGTCTAACGATTAAACTTTAGCCCATTATGAATACCGAACTTGAAGAGATGCGCCACCAAATGGCTGTACTTAAGAAGAAGCTCGAGAAGCAAGAGATAGTGAACGACCGCCTGATAAGCAAGACAAAGGAATCCTTGGAAAAGGACATGGCCACCGTGCGCAGGAAGTACAGGATGGGATACGTTGTCAGCATTCTTGCAGTACCCTATCTCTACTACATGATGGTTTATCAATTTGGGGGCTCTGTGGCCTTTGGCATCGGCACTGTGATATGGGCACTCGTCACCTTTAGTCAATACTACTGGAGGAAAGGTAACTTGTACAATATGCATTCAGACAATTTGCTGGAGGCTCAGCGCAAGGCATCAACCCTCAAGCGGAGTTTCACCAAGTGGCTTAAGATTGATTATCTTTGCCTGGCATGCTGGCTTGCGTGGTTTGCGTGGGAAGTCCATCGGAAGAGTACGATGGGAGACGCGGGGGGTGAGACCACACGCCTCTTCTTCTACTTCATCGTCGGAATGCTGATTGCATTACCCTTCAGCATTTGGCAGGTCATCAAGACCCGGCGCCGCTACCAAAGAATCATCGACCAAATAGAAGACTTGACGGCAGAATGAAACAGAAATGCGTGCGGAGACATCAATCTTCGCACGCAATGTTTTTTTCCTGTAAACAGAAATAATTATTGCTTGAAATAAGCATCGACCTCCTTGGGCAGTATCAAGGCCAGGTGATTGCTTGCTATTTTTGTAAAAATTCTTTTTGCAGACGCGCTCTCTGACGGCCTGTTTTTGCTCCTGTGGCACTTTTTTACCCCAAACGCTTTAGAGAGGCTTAAAATGAATGCCATTTGATAATCAGTCTGTTACAAAACCACGTTTTAAGCCGCAAAGCAAAGAAAGTACAACTTCCAGACTTTTTCTGTTAATTTCAGCACTCTTCTTCGTGAAAATCGACGTGTAAAGTCGGTCAATTTAACGTGCCTAATTTATAAACGAGGCACGCCAAGTTGACAAACTTAACGTGCCTCGTTGAAATTCGTCCCGTGCCGCGCCTTTCATGGTACCACTTCAGGGGGCATTATTATGTAAAGGATTTTTTAACTAAAGGCACACCTATAATGGGCAGATAACTGTCAGCTTGAAGCCCCCCAGGGTTTAATATAGAAAAGAATCGCGAATAAAATCTCAAAAAGAATGCTGCCTGAATATCTCGCCATGAGGCGTTGGGCTGTTTTTCTACTTTTCTCAAATTCTTTAGAACCAAGTTGCGCTTTTGAACCGCGGAGCACACTTCATTTTTCATTTAAATTAACATTAAACCTTCAGACACAACTTCATTTTTGTGGTCTTTTAATTATGTTTTTGTGAATTATTGTGTATCTTTGCAGAAAGTTTGATGCTATGCAGATAATTGAAATAAAAGGTAATCAGAATTTGTTAAAGAGAGAGAAGACGCTTTTCCTCTGTTCCAAAAGAACTCCTGTTGGGATGTATGAATATGTGTTCCAATGGACGGATTGTTTGTCGGAAAAGAATTGTATTGCTTGTTTCAATTCTACTGATATGGAGTCCGAGGTGCTAAAAGCCTTGCTCGTTGCCAAGATACCGACCATTTTGTTTGTCATGAATCGTTTTACGGATGTTAATAACATACAGATAGAAAGGGCTCTGCAAGAAAATAGGATGCTTATTGTGGTGCTAAAACGCAATGAACCAAAAGGAAGGGGGGCAACTCCGAGACTGAGAAATGAATATGTGCTGTCTCTTTGCCAACATGTGACTTGCGGTTATGTTAACAAGAATGGCATAGTGTTTTCCTTGTTAGCTGGGAGGAGGGATGTTAAATATCTCATAGACGAAGAAGTGTATCTGACGGCGGCAGAACCAGAAGTCTGTCATGAGCGTTGGACAGTAGCACAGGATAAAGTGTTGCTTCGGATGTATTATGCTGATATGGGCATCCATGCCATTCACAAAAAACTGCAGCGGTCATACGCCGCTGTTTATGCCCGTATCCGTTCGATAACGCAGCCAGAAGAGTTCCTGAAGGGACGTGAATTTGAGGATTATGTGCTTAGCCTGTTTAATCTTCAGGAAGATGGGCCGCTTGTATTGCAAGAATGGCAAGGTGACAAATCACTCGGAATGATTCTGCCCGAAAACAACAGCAACCCAGATTTTGTGTTTAGATATGAGGAAAAGGAATTTGCCGTTGAATGCAAATGGCGGGAGGCTTTGGATATGGATCTAACCAAAGATTTGTTTCCTGCAAAAAGAATAGAAAACTACAAAAAATTCGCTGCAAACAGGAAGATGCTAGTCACGGTCATTCTTGGTGTGGGCGGCGAGTCGTGCAATCCGGAGCTGCTTTATGTCATTCCGTTAGAGTGCCTTGCTGCCATTATCTCCCAATCCCAATCCATTGTGGACTTTCTCTGTACTTCGCGAACATTCAATGTCTCCCAGTTTGTGCGGATAAAAGCAAAGACATATACGATGGAAGATATACGTAGGCAATATCCCAATGCATATAAACCTTGGTGCAAGGATGATGACCAGAAGTTGCTTGCTATGTATCGTGAAGGAAAAAGTGTCACGGAACTTTCGTTGATATTCAAACGTAAAAGTAGTAGTATTACTTCACGAATCAAGAGGCTAATATCCTGATTGCCTTTACTTCTTTTGCAGGAAGGCATCAACCTTGTTGGCAGTATCGAGGCCTGAGGCGATAGCTCGGACAACAAGCGAAGCGCCATTGGCTGCGTCGCCACAAACGAAGACATTCTCCGGATACTGAGGATGCTCTGGCTTGAGGAAGCCCATAGCCAGGAGAACCAGCTCGGCCTTGATGATTTCGGGCTTACCCTTCTCAACCATGATGGGGCGACCGCCCTCTGGGTTTGGCTTCCAGTCAATCTCCTGAACCTTTACGCCAGTCAGCTTGCCATCCTTACCCAGGAACTCCAGGGTGTTGATGTTCCAGCGGCGGGTGCAACCCTCCTCGTGCGAAGAGGTGGTCTTGAGGGTGCGAGGCCCGTTTGGCCAGGGGTTCTGTGGGTCTTCAGGACCTTCCACAGGCTTAGGCATAATCTCAATCTGAGTAACGCTCTTGCAGCCCTGACGGTGGGCAGTACCAATACAGTCGGAGCCGGTGTCACCGCCGCCGATGACGAGGACGTCCTTGCCCTTGGCTGTTACGCGCTCATCTTTCGAGAACTCCATACCAGCGAGGACGCGATTCTGCTGAGACAGCATCTCGAGGGCGAAGTGAACACCCTTCAGTTCTCGGCCGGGGGCCTTGAGGTCTCTAGCAGTTGGTGTTCCTGTTGAGATGACAACAGCATCGAAATCTGATGCCAGAGTTGCAAGGTCAGTAACGTCCTGATTATACTTAAACTCGATACCCTCCTGCTCCAGCAGGCTGATGCGGCGGTCGATGATGGCCTTATTCAGCTTGAAGTTGGGAATACCATAGCGGAGCAGTCCGCCAGCAGCTTCGTTCTTCTCAAAGACTGTAACTGTATAGCCCATCAGATTCAGGGCATTGGCGGCAGCAAGGCCAGCAGGACCAGAGCCGATGACTGCTACGCGCTTGCCGTTGCGTTGGGGTTGCGCTATGGTGACATAGTCCTCGAGGAAGGCACGTTCGATAATGGCTGCTTCGTTCTCGCGATTCGTGACAGCCTCGCCTGTCGTATGATAAAGCACGCAAGCCTTCTCGCAAAGGGCTGGACAGATGCGGCCTGTGAACTCGGGGAAAGGATTGGTCTTCGTCAAGAGTTTGTAGGCCGTTTCCCATTCGCCCCGATAAAGGGCATCGTTCCATTCCGGGTCTTTATTGCCAAGCGGACAAGCCCAATGGCAGAAAGGCACGCCGCAATCCATACAGCGCGAAGCCTGTTCCTGTCGGTCGCGCGTATTGAGTGTCTGCTCCACTTCGCCAAAATCGTGAATGCGGTCATGAACAGGACGATAGCCAGCCTCCTTTCGAGGCACAGTCAGAAATGCTTTCGGGTTTCCCATCTCTGTAATTTACGATTTATAAATTTACGATTTACAATTTATTTACGATTTGATTGATTTGACGATTTTCAGGCTTCTATCCGCGAAATAATACAATAGTAAAATTGAACAATAAATCGTAAATAGTAAATCGTCAAATCGTAAATACAATCAGTAGTCTCTCTGCACTTCCGCAATCTTGCGTTGCAGTTCTTGCATCTTCTCTTCCTCGAGGACGCGCTTGTATTCGATGGGCACGACTTGGATGAAGTCTTCCACATAGCGGTTCCTGTCGTCGAGCATTCGCCCTGCAAGCGGGCTGCCTGTATGGAGATAGTGACGACGGACGAACTCAAGGAGTTCCTTGCGACTTGCCGCATCCTCAACGAGTCCAAGTTCCACCATATCCATGTTGCAGAAGTAGTCGAAAGTGTGGTCGCGGTCATAGACGTAAGCCACGCCGCCACTCATACCTGCGGCGAAGTTGCGACCCGTCTTACCCAGCACCACAACTCTTCCGCCAGTCATATATTCGCAGCAATGGTCACCAGCACCTTCCACGACGGCAATGGCTCCAGAGTTGCGAACAGCAAAACGCTCGCCCACCTGACCGTTGACATAGAGTTCGCCGCTGGTAGCACCATAAAGACCTGTGTTGCCTGCAATGATATTGTCCTCGGGAGTGAAGTCCTCGCTTCGACGAACAGGCGGCATGATGCTGATGCAACCGCCACTCAGACCTTTGCCGAAGTAGTCGTTGCATTCGCCTTCGAGCTTCAGGCTAAGTCCGCTCACAGCAAAAGCACCGAAACTCTGACCCGCAGAGCCTTTGAACTTGATGTTGATAGTGCCTTCGGGCAGACCAGCCTCGCCGTACTTCTTGGCAATCAAGCCCGATAGCATTGTGCCCACAGCGCGGTCGGTATTCTTGATGGCATAGTCGAGTGTCACCTCCTCCTGATTATCGATAGCCTTTGCTGCAGCACGGATAATCTCTTCATCCTTCACGCCGCTGACCTGAGTGAAGTCGCCCCTATCCCAGAAGAGAGGCTTATTGGTGTCAGGACGATAAAGAAGCCGAGCAAAGTCTATGGTCGCCCATTTCTCATAGGCGGTAGCAAATTTTTCACTATTCACTATTCCCTTTTCCTTCTGAACGATGAGGTCGGTTCGTCCTATGATGTCCTTGAGTTTGTGGACGCCCATTTCGGACAGATACTCACGAACCTGTTCGGCGAGGAAGGTGAAGAAGTTGACCACATACTCCGCCTTTCCCATGAAGCGGGCACGAAGGCGCTCGTCTTGCGTCGCTACACCTACGGGACAAGTGTTCGTATTGCATTTGCGCATCATCACACAACCAAGTACGATGAGCGGCAGCGTGCCAAACGAGAACTCATCGGCTCCCAGCATCGCCATGATGATGACGTCCTTTGCGGTCTTCAACTGACCGTCGGTTTGCAAGCGAACTTGATTGCGGAGGCCGTTCATTACGAGTGTCTGCTGCGTTTCGGCAAGACCGATTTCGGGCGAGATGCCTGCGAAGCGCATACTCGATGCCGGGCTTGCTCCCGTGCCGCCTTCTGAACCTGAAATGACGATAAGGTCGGCCTTTGCTTTAGCCACACCAGCGGCAATGGTTCCGACTCCGCTTTCGGCAACAAGCTTCACGCTGACGGCAGCCGTCGGATTGATGTTCTTCAGGTCGAAGATGAGTTGTGCAAGGTCTTCGATACTATAGATGTCGTGATGAGGCGGAGGCGAGATAAGCGAGATGCCAGGAATCGCGTTTCGCGTCTTGGCGATGATGTCGTTTACTTTGAAACCAGGCAGTTGACCGCCCTCGCCTGGCTTTGCGCCCTGAGCCACCTTAATCTGTATCTCTTCGGCATTCACGAGGTATTCTGCCGTCACGCCAAAGCGACCAGAGGCAATCTGCTTGGTCTTGCTGGAGAGCGAAACGCCATCGACTTCCGTATGATAGCGGGCATTATCTTCGCCGCCTTCGCCTGTATTGCTGCGAGTGCCGAGTTTGTTCATCGCAAGCGCCAATGCCTCGTGCGCCTCGATGCTTAAAGCACCGAAGCTCATGGCTCCAGTCACGAAATGCTTCACAATGCTTTCCACAGGTTCGACCTCCTCGATAGGCGTCGGCTTTGCGGCCTTTTTGAAGCCAAAGAAGTCGCGAATGAAGATAGGCTTCTCCTTCTCGTCAACCATCGCAGCCCACTCCTTGAACTTCTTGTATGAACCGAGCCGAGTGGCAATCTGCAGGTTAGCTATCGTCTCAGGGTTCCAAGCATGTAGGATGCCGTCCTTCCGCCAAGAGAACTGGCCATTGTTTTGTAAGGTTATCAGGTTTTCAGGTCGCTTCGCTTTCGGGTTTTCAGGTGATGTCGCCTCATAACCTGATGACCTCATAACCTCATAACCTAAGCGTCGCAGAGCTATCGCATCCCTCGCAATCTCCTTCAAGCCGATGCCGCCAATAGTGCTGACCTCTGTGCCGAAGTATCTTCTCAGCAAGTCTTCGCTCAGGCCGATGCTCTCGAATATCTTTGCGCCTCGATAGCTGCGAATCGTCGAGATACCCATCTTCGACATAATCTTCTTCAGACCCTTATCGACAGCCTTGATGTAGTTGGCTTCGGCAGTCGCGTATTCCTCCTGAATCTTGTGTTTCTTCACAAGGTCGTCCAGTACGGCGAAGGTCATATACGGACAAATCGCGCTTGCGCCATAGCCCAAAAGCAAAGCAGCATGCATCACTTCGCGAATCTCGCCGCTCTCCACAATCAAAGCCGTCTGAACACGTTTGCCCACACTTATCAAGTAGTGATGAACGGCACTTACGGCCAACAGAGAGGGTATGTAGAAAGCCCCCTCCCGACCTCCCCCAAGGGGGAGGAGATCTATCTTGTCAGTCAGTATGATATAGTTATACCCGTTATCTACTGCTTCTTCTGCATCTTTACAAAGCTTGTCAAGTGCATTTCTCAATGCCTCGCCAGCCTTGTCCCAATCAGGCTCCTCCCCCAAGGGGGAGGTCGGGAGGGGGCTGGTCATTGGCAACTTAATTGTCTTAAATCCCTTATACCTTATATTACAAAGGATGTCGAGCTGCGTATTTGTGAGGACGGGTTGCGGCAAGCGAACCATCTTGCAGTTCGAGGCATCGGGCGTGAGGATGTTCGTTCCGACGGCGCCGATGTATTCCGTCAGACTCATCACGAGTTCCTCGCGAATCGGGTCGATAGCGGGGTTCGTTACCTGCGCAAACTGCTGGCGGAAGTAGTTGAAGAGAATCTGCGGACGGTCGCTGATGACTGCCAACGGCGTGT
>CAMZAE010000041.1 GCA_947304115.1 uncultured Prevotellaceae bacterium
GCGCTCTTCAGCCTGCCGTCCTCGCCCTCGCCAGCCTCGGTCACGCCCAGGTGCAAGGGATAGTCCATCCTCTCTTTCTCCATTTGTTGACAAAGCAGGCGCACGCTCTGCACCATGATGACCGTGTTCGAGGCCTTGATGCTGACCACCACATCGCGGAACTTCTCGCGCTCAGCAATGCGCAGGAACTCCATGCACGACTCCACGATGCCTTCTGGCGTATCGCCGTAGCGCGACATGATGCGGTCGGAGAGTGAGCCGTGATTCACGCCGATACGAATGGCTGTGCCGTGTTCACGACATATATTAAGGAAGCGGCAGAAGCGTTCATCCAATCGGGCGAGTTCCTGCTGGTACTCCTCGTCTGTGTATTCCAGCGTCTTGAACTGGCGGGCTGGGTCAACATAGTTGCCGGGATTGATGCGCACCTTCTCGACAATCGTCGCGGCAACGTCGGCCACATTCGGATTGAAGTGTACGTCGGCACAAAGAGGAATGTCGCCATAGCCGCGCTCAACGAGTCCGGCCTTGATGTTGCGGAGGTTCTCGGCTTCGCGCGTGCCTTGAGTGGTGAGGCGCACAAGCTGTCCGCCTGCCTCGATGATGCGGATGGCTTGCTCAATGCAGCCATCGGTGTCGAGGGTGGAACAAGTCGTCATGCTCTGCACAGCGACGCGGTTCTCGCCGCCGATGCGCAGTTTGCCTATCTTTACTTCGTGAGTTTTTCGTCTCATTTTAGTTTGTCTTGAAGTTGTATTTTACTCCTTTTAGTTCCGCGTTTGCTTTGACGATTTTGTCCTTGAGGCCCTGCTTGTAGTCGCGGAGCTTCTGGGCAAGTGTCTCGTCGCTCAAGGCGAGCATCTCTGCTGCGAGGATGGCTGCGTTCTGTGCGCCGTTTACACCGACTGTGGCAACAGGGATGCCTGGAGGCATTTGGATGATGCTCAGCATGGCATCGAGGCCGTCGATCATTCCCTTGATAGGTACTCCGATGACGGGAAGCGTAGTGCTTGCAGCTACAACGCCAGGCAGAGCCGCTGCCATGCCTGCTCCTGCAATAATGACCTTCAGGCCTCGCTCTTCTGCTGTACGTGCAAAGGCTTCCACTTCCTGCGGAGTGCGATGAGCGGAGAAGGCGTTCATCTCGAAAGGAATGCCCATTTCATCGAGGAATTTTGCTGCTTTTTCCATGACAGGCAGGTCGCTTGTACTGCCCATGATGATGCTAACGATAGGTTTCATATTCTTTTACATTAGTATTGTTCCAATAATACCGCAGGCGATGCCGATGAGGGTGCCGCCGAGGACTTGCCCCAGCGTGTGCTGGCGGAGCACCATGCGGCTCGTCATTACACAACCAGAAACGAGGATGGCGAGAGAGAGCCACCAGATGGGATTGACGTTGAAGATGGCCGAATAAGCTATGATAGCGCCGATGACACCGCCTGCTCCTGCCGAGTGCATACTGATTTTCCACCAGATGTTCACGATGATGCAAGTGCACTGTATGAGGAGCGATATGCCGATGATGGCCGTGAGGAAGTGGGGCATGTGGGAAACGGAGAAGATGTGCATGAGGCACAGGTAACAGCATATATTAATAATGTAGGGAACGGCGCGTTTGTGTCGCTTGCGCAACTCGAAGCTGCTCCATCCGTGCAGGTGGCGGTAGATGAAGATGCCCAGGGCTGGCAGGCAAAACGTGAAGAGATAGACGAGCGCAAGGATCCATAGCTTGAAGGGCCAAGGGAAGAGGCTCAGGTAGGTGAAGAAGACAAGGATGAGCGTTCCGACTGTCGGGTAGTACGACGGCCGGAAGACCGAAGAGAAGAGACGTGCTATGAGAAGAAGCGGTTTCATTTTCTCATTCTTGCGACGGGGATGCCCATCTGTTCCCTGTATTTTGCGACTGTTCTGCGAGCGATGTTGAAGCCGTCGGCATTGAGCATTTGTGTAAGTCGCTCGTCGCTGAGGGGCTGCCGCTTGTCTTCCTGCTCGATGATGCGCCGCAAGGTTGCCATAATCTGCTTTGCAGTCACATCGTCGCCCTCATTGTTCTGCGTGGCTTTGTGTGTGAAGAACCATTTCAAGGGGAATGTCCCGAAAGTGGTCTCGGCATACTTGCTGTTTGCGACGCGGCTGATGGTGCTGATGTCATAGCCTGTAGCAGAAGCCACGTCTTCAAGTTTCATTGGGCGCAGTAATGTCTCGTCGCCTTCCAGGAAGAACGGTTTCTGGAGTTTGACGATGGCCTGCATGGTGCGCATCATGGTCTCCGAGCGTTGCTGAAGGGCGTTGATGAACATCTGCCCGCGCTCCACATATTGGCGGACGAAAGCATCTTTCTGTCCCTCGGCATCTGGACTGATGATGAGCGAAGGCTGATTGCCTTGGCTGAGGGTGACGGTAATGGTGCCGTTCTCGTCCGTGTCAATCAGGAAGTCGGGTTGGATGCTTTGAGCACGGTCGGCACTCTTGGCTCCGAGCGTGCCTCCTGGCCTTGGGTTGAGCTTTAAGATTTCTCTTTGCAACTCTTCGGTCTTGGCACGGCTGATATGCAGACGCTGCTCTATTCTCGACCAGCGCTTGTGAATGAAGTCATCGAAGCACTTGTCAAGGACCTTGATGAGCAGGTCTTTATATGGATTGTCCTCGTCCCTGCGCACCTGTATGAGCAGGCATTCTTGCAGGGAACGCGCCCCGATGCCAGGCGGATCGAACTGCTGAAGCACCCCAAGCACTTGCTCCAATTCCTCAACATTCGTGTTGAGTCCCTGATATATCTCCGCCTCGTCAGCAAGAACGGCAAGCGGCTTCTTCAGCAGGCCGTCCTCGTCGAGCGAGCCAATGAGGTATTCCATAAGCTCCTTCTCGTGGTCCGTGAGGTCGAAGTCTGCCATCTGTTCGCGCAGACGGTCCGTGAGGGAGAGCGTATCGTCGTAGGACATGAACTCTGCCGCATTGTTGCTATGGCTGGCACCCGTCAGGAAGTCTGGCATGTCCTCCTCGCTGCGATAGTCGTAAGTGGCATCAGAAGCCTCCCCCTGCCCCTCCAAAGGAGGGGAGTCCCATTCGCCGTTCTCACCTCCCTCGGATTGGTTGGGTGAGGCTTCCAGCCAAGGGTTCTCCATGCATTCCAGTTCCACGCGGTGCTGCAGAGACTCCACAGGCATCTCCATCAGGCGGACGAGCAGTACCTGCTGCGGCAGCATCTGCTGTACTTGCACCTGCCCTTGCGTCTGCGTCTGTTCTTGTGTCTGTAGGTTTCTCTGACTCATGTTTTGGCTATTGGTTTGAGGCCCGTTTCGGCAGCCTTTTCCAGCATGAACCGGAAGGCGGCATCATGGTCGTTGGGAATGACAGAGTCCCAGATGGCGTCCTTGACGGCCTGTTTCAGGATGCCAATTTCGCGACAGGGCTTAAGGCCAAAGGTCTCCATGATTTCTTCGCCCGTAATGGGGTTGTGCCAGGTGCGGTAGTTGTCGCGGGCCTGCAGGTCGATGAGCTTCTCGCGGACGAGTTGGAAGTTTTCAAGGAAGCGCCGCTTCTTTTCGCGGTTCTTGCTCGTGATGTCGGCCTCGCAGAGCCGCATCAGGTCGTCGATGTTCTCGCCTGCCTCAAAGAGCAGACGGCGCACGGCACTGTCCGTCACCACGTCATCGGCAATGGCGATTGGGCGCATGTGCAGGCCTACGAGTTTCTCGACGTATGCCATGCGCTCGTCCATCGGAAGCTTCATCCTGCGGAAGAGCGGCGCCACCATCTTCTGCCCGATGTAGTTGTGGTTGTGGAACGTCCAGCCCGCCACGTTGTCCCACTTCTTGCTGCGCGGCTTGCCGATGTCATGCAGGAGAGCGGCCCAGCGAAGGAATAAAGGGGCAGGGGGCAAGGGACTGGGGGCAGGAGAATTGCTGGGGCAGGAGGTAATCTCTTGCTCCTTGCCCCCAGCCCCTTGCTCCTTTGAAATGTTATCCAGCACCTCGAGCGTGTGATAGAAGTTGTCCTTGTGGGCGCGGCCGTTGCGCGTCTCGACACCTTCGAGGGCTGCCACTTCGGGCAGGATGATGGGGAGCAGTCCGCTTCGACTCAGTTCGATGAAGCCGATGCTGGGTGCCGATGTCATCATTATCTTGTTTAGTTCGTCGATGATGCGCTCCTGCGAGATAATCTTGATGCGCTCGGCATTGCGCTTGAGAGCCTCTGCCGTCTCGTCTTCTATCTTGAAGCGAAGCTGTGTGGCAAAGCGTATGCAGCGCAACATACGCAGCGGATCGTCGCTGAAAGTGATGTCAGGATCGAGAGGCGTTGCAATGATGCCGTCCTCCAGGTCGAGCAGGCCGTCGAAAAGGTCGATGAGTTCGCCATAGCGGTCTTTGTTGAGGCAGACGGCGAGTGCGTTGATGGTAAAGTCGCGGCGGTGCAGGTCGTCGTCGAGTGTGCCGTCCTCCACAATGGGTTTGCGGCTGTCCCTCTGATAGCTCTCGCGGCGTGCGCCGACGAACTCAATTTCTATAGTTGACGAGTTGGTGAGTTGGTTGTTAGTTGACGAGTTTTCAGTTTCTTTTTCACTCAACTTGTCCACTTGTTTACTTGTCCACTTGTTTACTTTCAGTTGTGCAGTCCCGAAGTTACGGAAGATGCTGACGTTTGCCCCACGTCCCAAGTCCTTGGCAAGGGCTTGGGAAAGGCGGATGCCGCCACCCTCTCCAACCACCAACACATCAATATCCTTCGATGGCCGCTCCAGGATGATGTCCCGTACATAGCCGCCCACGACATAGCACTCCAGCCCCAGCTCGTCGGCCTTCTCGCCGATGCGATGCAACAACTTGTTGTCAATGGCTTGGAGAGACTCTGTCTGGCGTGTACGTTGCCGGAAGTCGTCGTACTCCTTTATGGCATCCTTTATGGTCATTTAAACCTTAATCCTTAATCCTTAATCCCTAATCTTTAATATAATCTCTAATCCCTTTTCTTCATGTCCTCTTGCAGCTTGCGCTCAAAGAACTGCTTCTTTACGTTGAGGCGTTTCCATTCCTCGCCTGTGGCGAGACGGAGGCTGTCGGCAGCGGCATTCATCTCAATGCTGTCGAGCAGAAGGATGGCTTGTCTGCGAGCCTCAATAGCTGTCGGGCAGTTGTGTCGGAGGGAGAGGATGGTGTCGCGGGCCTCGTTCCAGAGGTGATGATGGAGGGCATAACGAGCTTCTTTCAGCATCAAGGCAGCCCGCTCTTCGGGTGTCTGCTCTGCGCAGGCCGCCAGCAGGCCGGCCAGCAGGAAAAGTATGGAGAAGTGTTTCATAGGACTTATAGGCCGAAGAGAGGAAGGATGAAGTTGCGGATGTCGTTGCTGAAAGCAAGCAGCATGAGGGCGATAATAATGCCGAGGCCAATCTTTTCTATCCATTCCATCGCCTTGTCCGAGGGCTGGCGACCGGTGAGGCCTTCGTAGAAGAGCAGCACGATATGTCCGCCGTCCAATCCCGGAATGGGCAGGATGTTCATCACGGCAAGGATGATGCTGATGAAGGCTGTAAGCATCCAGAACTGCTGCCAGTTCCACGAAGAGGGGAAGATGTTGCCGATGGTGATGAACGAACCTACGCTCTTTGCTCCCTCTGCACTTGCCACATACTTCAGGTCGTTGACATAGCTTTTTAATACACGCCAGCCATAGTTCAGACCTGCTGGGATGCAAGAGGCGAGGTTATAGTCGAGGTGTTCCGTCTTGAAGTTAGGTATGTGCCTTGTGACACCCATCATGTAGTTCTCGTCAAGCTGAAGCTGTAAGGTGTCGTAGCGGCTCATGTCGGCGGTAGCAAAGACCGCATCGAGTGTGCGCCAACGAAGGCTGTCTTCTGCCGTGCAGTCGGGAGATGATAGCACATCCTCTCGGCGCAGCGTCACCTCATAGTCGAAGTCCGCCCAAGTCTTGATGTCCTTCCCGTTGACGGCAACAAGCCTCATGCCCTTTTCGATACCTGCTTTGCTCGCAGCAGAGCCAGGCACAACAGAGTCGATGTAAGCCTCGGCCAAAGGTGTCAGGAACTGCGGCTGTGCCTGTAGCATCTTCAGCATGGAGAGGCCTTCCTTGGGCATCGTCAGCTCTATCTCCTCGCCTTGTCTCTGTACTGTTACGGTCTTGGCGTTGGAGATGGTGCGCATTACCGCAGAACTGTATTCTACAATCTCTTTGCCGTCCGCGCGGATGGGAATGTCGCCGTCCTGAAAACCAATGGCGTGAGCCTGTTCGTTGTACTGAAAACCGTCCTCGATGCTCGTCATGGGCACATAGTCTCGCCCCCAGGCCAGGAGCACGAGTGAATAGATAACCCAAGCCGTGATAAGGTTCATCAGCACGCCGCCAAACATGATGAGGAAGCGCTTCCACACCTTCTGCGAGCGGAACTCGTTGGGCTGTGCCGGCTGCTTCATCTGCTCCATGTCCATGCTTTCATCGACCATGCCGGCTATCTTGACATAGCCGCCCAGAGGTATCCAGCCGATGCCGTATTCCGTCTCGTTCTTCGCGATACGGGGGAAGAGGCGGGCAAACCATTTGCTCTTCGTGCTGAAGAGGTGGAACTTGTAGTCGAAGAACATGTAGAACTTCTCCACCTTCACGCCGAAGAGTTTGGAGAAGCCGAAGTGACCGCCCTCATGCAGGACGACCAGCAGGCTGAGGCAGCAAAGAAGCTGCAAGGTTTTTATAAGAATTGTTTCCATAGTTGCGATTTAATCATTTACAAATACCATTTCTTTCTCCTCTCTTTATCGGAGAGGGATGGGGGTGAGGCTGTTAGCCACTCTTCTTGACTCGCGGTCGCAGTCGAGGTAGTCTTGCAGCGAGGGCTTGTCCTGGTGCGGCACACGCTGGAGCGTCTTTTCTATGATGTCTGCCATCTGGAGGAAGCTGCAGCGTTCCTGACGGAAGGCAAGGTTCACCACTTCGTTGGCCGCATTCACGATGCAGGCTGCATTGCCGCCCATCTTTATGGCTTCGTATGCCATCTGCAGGCAACGGAACTTCTCCGCGTCGGGCTTCTCGAAGGTGAGGTCCTTGAGGCTCCACCAGTCGATGCGCGGGAAATCGCTCTTCAAGCGCTCTGGGTAAGAGAGGGCAAGCTGGATGGGGACACGCATGTCGGGCATACCGAGCTGTCCCTTCACGGCACCGTCCTCGAACTGCACCGCACTGTGCAGGATGCTCTGCGGATGCACCACGACCTGTATCTTGTCGGGCGTGACATCAAACAACCAGCGAGCCTCGATGACCTCGAAGCCTTTGTTCATCATCGAGGCGCTGTCGATAGTTATCTTCGCGCCCATGTCCCAGTTGGGGTGCTTGAGTGCCTGTGCTGGTGTCACGTCGCGAAGCTGGTCGAGCGTGAAGGTGCGGAAAGGTCCTCCGCTTGCCGTAAGGATAAGTTTTTCTATAGGACTTATCTCGCCCATGAGACTCTGGAAGATGGCACTGTGCTCGCTATCGACAGGCAGCAGAGGCACTTTGTGCTCAAGGCAGAGGCTCGTGATGAGTTCGCCTGCTACGACGAGCGTCTCCTTGTTGGCGAGGGCGATGGGTTTGCCTGCTTTGATGGCACTGATGGTAGGACGCAGTCCACTGAAGCCAACAAGGGCTGTCAGCACTATGTCAATCGGCTCCATCTGCACCACTTGGCAGAGGGCGTCGGCTCCCGCATAAACTTGAATCGGTTCGTCCTTCAAGGCTTCGCACACATAGTCGTACTTGCTCTCGTCGGCAATGACCACGCACTGAGGCTGGTATTGCTTTGCCTGCTGGATGAGCAAGTCAGCTCTGGAGTTCGCCGTCAGCACATACGCCTCGAAGAGGCCGGGGTGCGCGGCGATGACCTCCAGCGTCTGCGTGCCGATGCTACCTGTGGAGCCTAGTATGCAAACCTTCTTTTTCAATTCATAATTCATAATTCAAAGTTCATGGTTATTTGCCCTTAACTTTCAACTTTCAATTTTCAACTTTCAATTTCAAGCAGTCCTTCGGGGAGCGCCATGTGTATGGTGCGCTCCTTGTGGTTGATTTCTGTAATCCATTCTTCGGCAGCAGGGATGAGGTGCGTTCCGACCTGAAACAGAATGTTTTGCGTGCTCTCATCAACGCTGTCTATATTGCCAATCAAGCCTGCCTCCTCGTCGAAGAGGGCAAAGCCTGTGAAGTATCGCCAAGTGTATTTCTCGTCTTCTCCCATTTCGGGAGTGAGGGCATGAGGGAAGAAAACCTCGCAACCGATGAGGAACTGCACGTCGTTGGCCGAGTCATAGTCCAGGAACTTCACGAGCGCTGTGCTGTCGCTTCGGAAGCGGTACTCCTCAAGGAAGAACGGCACGAGGAGTCCATCCACACGAAGGAAGAGGTACTCTGCCTCGGCCCTGTCCCAGACATCGTCGGTGAAGCTGAACGTCACCTCGCCCTTCACGCCATGTGTGCGTCCTATCTGTCCGATTCTATATACTTCCTGTTCGGTAATCATTCTGTTTTCTTTAACTCCCCACTTATTCCGTTCTTTTTATCTTCGCCCCCAGTGCACAGAGTCGTCCTTCGATGTTCTCGTAGCCGCGGTCTATCTGCCCGATGTTGTCGATGCGGCTGGTGCCCCCAGCACTCATGGCGGCAATGAGCAGGGCGATACCTGCGCGGATGTCGGGGCTTGTCATGCGTCCGGCATGAAGCAGTCGCTCGTGGTCGTGCCCGACCACAACGGCCCTGTGCGGATCGCAGAGGATAATCTGTGCGCCCATGTCGATGAGCTTATCGACGAAGAACAGGCGGCTTTCGAACATCTTCTGATGGATGAGCACGGAACCCTTTGCCTGTGTGCTGACCACGAGCAGGACGCTCAGCAGGTCGGGTGTCAGTCCCGGCCAGGGCGCATCGCTGATGGTCATAAACGAGCCGTCGATGAAGCTCTCTATCTCGTAGTGCTCCTGCTTGGGGACGAAGAGGTCCTCACCATCTTGTTCAATACGGATGCCCAGCCTGCGGAAAGTTGCCGGGATGATGCCCAAATGCTCAGGGGCGACCTTGCGGATGCGGACGCCGTCGCCCACCATTGCGGCCATGCCGATGAACGAGCCGACCTCAATCATGTCTGGCAGGATGGTGTGCTCTGTGCCGTGCAGGGCGGTGACACCCTCGATGGTGAGCAGGTTGCTTCCGATGCCTGCGATGCGAGCACCCATGCGGCAGAGCATACGGCAAAGCTGCTGGATGTAGGGTTCGCAGGCGGCATTGTAGATGGTCGTGACGCCCTTTGCCAAGACTGCCGCCATGATGATGTTGGCGGTGCCGGTCACAGAGGCCTCGTCCAAGAGCATGTAGGAACCCGTCAGTTGCTCAGCTTCCACGTTGTAGAGATGCTTCGCTTCGTCGTAGGTGAAGCGGGCGCCAAGCATCTGCATTCCCAGGAAGTGCGTGTCGAGCCTTCTGCGGCCTATCTGGTCGCCGCCCGGCTTCGCCACGATTGCTTTGCCTCGGCGTGCCAAGAGCGGTCCGAGCATCATCACACTGCCGCGCAACTGCTGGCTGCGCTGGATGTAGGTGTCGCTACAGAGGTATTGGTCGCTCAGACGGGCGGCAGAGAACGTGTAGTCGTGTGCATCATGTCTTGTCACTTCCACGCCCATGTCGCTCAGCATCTGAATCTGGTTGTTCACATCAACGATGTCGGGGATGTTCTTAATGCGTACCGGCTCGTCGGTCAGCAGCACGGCGCACAACACCTGCAGCGCTTCGTTCTTAGCACCCTGGGGCGTAATTTCGCCCTTCAGCCGATTCCCGCCTTCTATAATGAATGATGCCATGTGAGAGTTTTTACTTCTTTCTCTTTTTCTTTTTCCCCTCGGCGTGCTGCAGGGCTGACTCCCCGACAGAGGCGAAGGTGAAGTTGCTCATGTCCAGATGGAGCTTGCCATCGGAGTAGCGTTCTATGTCCCCGGCCACAAGCGCATTGTCCATCGAGTCGCGGTTCCAGATGAAGAGGTCCTGCTTCATCTGGTTGGCGATGCTTTCTGTGATGAAGCGGCGCATTTCCTCGTCCTCGACGGTCTTGGCATAGTTTAATGTCTGTTCCACGAGATAGCCGTAGTGACGACGCTTGATGCTCTTCATTGGGTAAGAGAGCGGTGCCGGATGTGCCTGCACCTCTTCCTGGGGCACAATGTTGACAGGGTAGTCGATGTCGAGCTTGTAATGGGCAATGCGGGCCAGATGGTTCCAAAGGCGGTGCTCGTCGTCCTCCTTGCTTGTCGTGGAAGGCAAAAGGTTCGACATGATCTTGACGATAGTGTTGGCGCAACGCTGGCGCTCCTCGCGGCTCTCTATCTGCACTGCCATATTGACCATCGTCTGTACGCCGCGACCATATTCCGGCATGACCAGTTGTTCTCTTTGTGTGTTGTATTGCACTTTATGAAAGGTTAAAAAGTTTAAGCGTTAAAAAGTTAAAGAATGAAAGCACTAAATCCCCCTCTTGGGCGTCCCTGCGACGTACTCCTTGAAGTAGAAAGGCTCGAAATACGCCACATCCTGCTTCTCGCCAAGGTGCAGGGCGCGTTCCGCCAGGGGGAACATCCACTTGGCAAGCGGCACGATGCCCTCGATGAAATGGGCATTCGGGTGTTGGATGACCGTCTGGCACTTCTTCGCGCCGTCGCCGAAGAAATAGACGGGATGCTCCTCGAGGCAAGGCAGATAGGTGTCGGCATCCACGATGTCCGCACCGATGGCTCGCACCTCGCGAAGCGCACGGTCATAGACGGCGCTATACACCTCCATCCTCCGCGCATCAATCATCGGCACGAGCAATGCGTCATCGGGCAACTCCTCTTTTCCGAGGAGCACAGGCACGCACAACAGCTTGAGCGTCGGCACGCTCAAGAGCGGCAGGTCGCGCCCGTAGCAGACACCCTTTGCCATCGACACACCAATGCGCAAACCCGTGTAGCTGCCGGGACCTTCGCTCACCGCCACTGCATCCACAGGGATAGCATGGGAGTTGGCAAACGACAGGGCCTCGTCCACGAACACGCCGCAGACGACCGCATGGTTCGGCCCCTCCAAGTCCTCCTTGTGGAAAATAAGGCTGCCGTTCTCGCTCAACGCCACAGAACAGACCTTCGTACTCGTTTCAATATGCAGGATGCACGACATTTATTATTTGACAATTTCTTAGATTCTTTTGAACTAAGGCGCGCTTTTAATGCGCGGAGTCCTATTTACTATTTATTCGCGCTGCAAAGGTACAAATAAAAGTTGAATTTTCCTCCTTTTTATAAAAAAGACTTCCGTGCTTCCTTCCGTGCGGACGGATTTGTAATCAGGACATGGAGAATGCGTGGATTTCAAATCCCTCCGCACAAACCCGCAGAAGTGTAAAGATTTTTCTAAATCACACGCTCTCTGGCGGCCTGTTTTCGGTTCTGTGGGACTTTGGGACCTCCAAGGCAAAATAAGGGCTTAAATCAAGTTTGTGTTGAAATACAGATGGTTATAAAACGGATTTTTAGGTCATATAGCAAAGAAAGTACGCAAAACCCTTTGTAAGAAGTCAAAAACTGCACATTTTGCCTACAAAATCAACGTCGCGGACAGGCAAACTCAACACAGGGAAATGACAAACGCACCGTGTGGCGTTGGCCAACCCACCGTGGAGCGTTGACCAACAGCCCACACACCTCCTCCAATTCCCCTGTTTTTAATCACAATTTTTGTAATGATTTTTCCAATACTCTTGATTACAGAATAGGAAAAATCTATGAAGATAAACACAAATTACCCCCCCCACATCATCAAACCTCAATTGCGGGGGGGGGGGGCAGCTTTACATAAAAGGCAGTTGTGTCTTATTTCATTTCATCATCAAACCACAACCCGTACTTTGTAAGGACGTTTGACAACTCTGTTGTGTCTTATTTCATTTCATCATCAAACCACAACACGAAATGAAGCTTTGTTTTGACTATAAGGTTGTGTCTTATTTCATTTCATCATCAAACCACAACTGTTGCAATTCGCACTCGACTCAATCACTAGTTGTGTCTTATTTCATTTCATCATCAAACCACAACTGCCTTTGCCTGTCTCTTTGTGTATTTTGGGTTGTGTCTTATTTCATTTCATCATCAAACCACAAC
>CAMZAE010000042.1 GCA_947304115.1 uncultured Prevotellaceae bacterium
GTGAAGGGATGGTGCATCGCCATGAGACGCTGCTCCTCGTCGCTCCACTCGTACATGGGGAAGTCAATCACCCAGAGGCAGGAATACTTGTTCTTCGGGCGGAGTCCCATACGGCTGCCCATCTCCAGACGAAGCTCGCTAAGCTGCTTGCGGACCTTCATGGCATCTGGGCCACAGAGGATGAGGATGAGGTCGCCGGGCTTGGCGTTCATCTTCTCGCGGAGAAGTTCGAGCACGTCGGCAGAGTAGAACTTATCGACGGAACTCTTTACGCTGCCGTCTTCCTGGACGCGGGCATAGACAAGGCCCTTGGCACCCACTTGCGGACGCTTCACAAAGTCGGTCAACTGGTCGAGTTGCTTTCTGGTATAGACAGCCTGGCCTTCGCAGCAGATGGCACCGATGTAGGCAGCCTCGTCGAACACCTGGAAGCCTGCAGGGAAAATGCTCTCGACTGTTTCGCGCGAGGCGTTGTCAGGCTGCTGGTTCTTCAGCTCCACGAACTTCATGCCGAAGCGTGTGTCGGGCTTGTCACTGCCATAGTATTTCATGGCGTCTGCCCAAGTCATGCGGGGCAGTTCGGGGATGTCGATGCCCTTGAGCGTCTTGAACAGGTGGCGGCTCATGCCCTCGAACATCTGCAGGATGTCCTCCTGCTCCACAAAAGACATTTCGCAGTCAATCTGCGTGAACTCTGGCTGGCGGTCGGCACGCAAGTCCTCGTCGCGGAAGCACTTCACAATCTGGAAGTAGCGGTCCATGCCTGACACCATGAGCAACTGCTTCAAGGTCTGCGGGCTTTGTGGCAAAGCATAGAACTGACCTGGGTTCATGCGGCTGGGCACAACGAAGTCGCGTGCGCCCTCTGGCGTGCTGTTCACCAGAACGGGTGTCTCTATCTCGAGGAACCCGTGCTGGTCGAGATAACGGCGCACCTCGAAGGCAAACTTGTGACGCAACTCAAGGTTGCAGCGCACATTGGGGCGACGCAAGTCGAGGTAGCGGTACTTCATGCGAATGTCGTCGCCGCCATCGCTCTCCTCCTCGATGGTGAAGGGAGGCGTGAGGCTCTCGTTCAGGATGTTAAGCTCCGTGACAAGAATCTCTATATCGCCTGTCGGCAGGTTCTTGTTCTTGGAATAACGCTCTGCAACTTCGCCCTTAGCCTGAATGACGAACTCACGTCCAAGGCGGCCAGCCTGCTGGCGAAGTGCTTCTGGAGCATCCTCATTGAAAGCAAGCTGTGTGATACCGTAACGGTCGCGCAGGTCAACAAACGTGAGCGCACCCAGATTATGCACGCTCTGCACCCATCCTGCCAGGGTGACTTTCTCTCCTACGTTGGCGAGGCGAAGCTCGCCGCATGTCTTGGTTCTATACATTATATATATATTATTTGGGAAGTTAAAGAAGTTATCGCGCGCTTTGCTCGCTGGGAAGTTAAAGGACAATAGCTTTAAGATGCTGTCCGTAGCAGCCATAGGTATTGTCCTTTAACTTCTTTAACTTCCTCTAACTTCTTTAACTTCCATATTTACTTTCATTTTATAGTAAAGGGATGAACTGTTATCCAGTTCATCCCTTTATCTTGTACGCCCTCAGGGGCTCGAACCCTGGACCCATTGATTAAGAGTCAATTGCTCTACCAACTGAGCTAAGGACGCATTGCTTTGTTTGCGGCTGCAAAGGTATGAACTTTTATTTAATCCGCCAAATGTTTTGCGACTTTTTTTGTTTAATTCGACAGAATTATTATTTCTGTGTAGTTAACGGCTTAACTACTGTCGCATGTTATGTTAATGTGTAGAACTCTGACGGCATTTTCCTCTTTAGGACATCAAGCTCGAAGTCCACACCAGGGATAATGCCGTGTTGCCGGAGCACTGCCTCTGCAGTCTTGCGTGCCAGGACAGGATGGTTGTTCTCCTCGCTCAGGTGGCATAGCCATACATGACGGAGTTGCGGCGTAGCGTACTCTGCCAGCAATCTGGCGGCCTGTTCGTTGTTTAAGTGTCCCTTGTCACTGCTGATGCGCTCCTTGAGATAAGGCGAGTACTTCCCCATCGAAAGCATGTTGACATCGTGGTTCGACTCCAGCACCAAGTAGTTGGCACGGCCCACCTGCTCGCGGATTGTGTCGGTGACGTGCCCCACATCAGTGATAAGGCAGAAGCGCACCCCGTCGGCCTCTA
Organism: uncultured Prevotellaceae bacterium; assembly: GCA_947304115.1. Lineage (GTDB taxonomy): Bacteria > Bacteroidota > Bacteroidia > Bacteroidales > Bacteroidaceae > Physcousia. Next base: position 2,193 of record CAMZAE010000042.1, read on the forward strand.
CGACATAGCCCACACAGTCACGGCTGTCGTGCGGCACATCAAACGGTGTGATACGGAAACCTGCCATCTCCACCGTCGTCCCCTTTTCAATGAAGGCCTTTCGGTTGTTTGGCACATCAATCCGCAGGCAACGGTTACAAGCGATGCCCTCGTGAACAAGTTTCGTGGCATAAATGGTCTTGCCACAGTCACAGGCGATATTCCCCACGGCTTTGATGTGGTCGGCGTGGTCGTGCGTGACAAACACTGCTGCGATGTCTTCCTCCAGGCTTAGGCCAATATCCTTGAGATGTTTCTTCAAGGAACGGAGGCTAATGCCTGCATCCAGCAGGATGGACGTCTCGCCCGACTGCAAAAGATAGCAATTGCCGCTGCTTCCAGAGCCAAGTGATATGAATTTCATCCTTTTTGGTTATATTTTATGTGCAAAGATATAAAATAATGTTAAACATCACAACTTTTTGTGCTTTTTGTTTTGAAGATTGACAAAAAATATACCGTTATTGTCTCTATAACAACTCATTTCGTATTATCAAAAAGCGGACGAAGGCTTTGATATAATAAGCCTTCGTCCGCTTTATTGGCTTGATGTTTTTTACTTCACGAGGTCTATCTTGGCGCACCAGCCACCGTTGCGAGCCATGTGGATGGGCAGAACGGTACTGTTGCTAACCTTGCTTTCCTTGCGGAGATAGTCCATCGCAATGATGTGGGCATTCACACCATCCTCAAAGCTCTCCATCTTGTAGTCCTTGCCTGCCTGCAGGAAGTCAAGCTTGAGTTGCAGGTCACGTTCTGTGCTGTTGGTGATGCCACCGATGAACCACTGGCTGCCTTTGCGCTTTGCCGTCACACAGTACTGGCCTGCTTCGGCTGCAAGGACACGTGTCTCGTCCCAGTTGACAGGCACAGTTGTGAGGAAGTCGCGGCAGTCGGGCCACTTGTCATAACGGCAAGGATTATCCATCAACATCTGCAGGTTGCTCTCGAAGAGCACGAACACGGCCATGTTGAAAGCCTTTGTGCCGACACCTGAGCAGATGGGACGGTTGCCATGATGACGTTCTGGCTGGTAGTTGAGCATAGAGCCTGGCGTATAGTCCATTGGGCCGACGGCGTTACGAAGGAAGGGCAGCCAAACGCTGTTGTCGGGCTTGCAGCTTCCGTTGAACTCCATGCCACGCACGCCTTCGAATGTCAGGACATTAGGATACTTGTAATCCAGGCCGCTGGGATGGTATGCGCCGTGGAAGTCGATGAAGATATGGTGCTTTGCAGCTTCCTTGGCACAACGCTCATAGAAGTTTACCATCCACTGGTCCTGACGGTCCATGAAGTCAATCTTCACACCTTTGATGCCCCATTCCTCAAACTTCTCGAAGAGGTCCATATGGTGCTCGACGGTAAGCCAGGGCAGCCAAACGATGATGCCAACGCCTTTGCTCTTGCCGTATGCGATGAGTTCGGGCAGATGCACTTCGGGGTTGGTCTTGAAGGGGTCGCGCGTATTGAGTGCCCAGCCTTCGTCCATAAGCATGTAGCCCACTCCGTTACGGGCTGCGAAGTCAACGAAATACTTATATGTATCGAGGTTGATGCCCGATTTGAATGTCACATCAGGACCGAAGGGAATGCCGTTGAGCCAATCCCAGCAAGTCTGTCCCACCTTGATCCAGTCTGTGCTGCCAATGACGTTGGCAGGAGCCAGACGCTCCGGCATCGTGTTCTCTGCCAATTGTCCGTCGCGCTGAGTGATGAGCATGTAGCGCCAGGGGAAGGTGCGTGTGCCGCTTGTCTTGGCAACATAGTCAGCTTCCTTCAATATGTTCTGGCTGCGGTCGCCGCGGTCTTCATATTCCAGCGGACATTTAGGCTGGATGATTGCAAAAGCATTGCTGCCTTCCCCACATGACTTGAGGAATACACCGGCATAGTCAAACAGGTCGAACTCGGAGATAAGGACTTTCTGCTTCTCGCCCATAACGAGGATAGGCAGTTCGCTCATCTTGTCGTCAGCCTTCCATTCATTGCTCTTTACGACGGAGTAGTTCTCCTCGCAACTGGTCTTGAAGCCGTTTGGCTGCTGCAGGACGAGCTTGGCGGGAGTGGCAAGTTGCCAGGTTCCGTCCTCGCTCATCACCTCGATGCCGCCCTTCAGGGCTGTGATGAAGCGATAAGCCACGCCGTCGTTATAGACGCGCCACTCTACCTTGTAGTTGCCGCCAAAAGTAAGGGTGAGTAATGTATAGTTGTTCTCAACCTTGCTGAATTTGAGGGGATGAATCGGTGTGATAGTCTCGCTGACCTTCGTCACCTTTTTGCCCTTGAGGGCAGGCTTCGCGCCAAGGGTGCGGTCGCTGAGTGTCATACCGATGCGGTTCTGCCTGAACAGCGTTTCTCCATGACTTACTACATCATAGTAGATGCGGTCTGAGACGGTAACAGTTACTTTTGTCTGTCCATCGGGACTTGTTGCGCTGACTTGTTTCTGCGCACGGGCGGAAAAGCCCGTAAGGAGCATCACCGCAAGGAAAAGTGCCTTTTTCATGTTGTCAGTTTTTGTTAAAGTAGGGTTTATTTTTCAATCTCAAGAAGCTCAACGGTGAAGATGAGGCAGGAGAAGGGAGGAATTTTAGCCTGTTCACGGTCTTTGTATGCCAGTTCCTGCGGAACATAGAGCATCCACTTACTGCCAACCGGCATCATGCAGAGTGCTTCTGTCCATCCGGGAATGACTCCAGAGACAGGGAAGGTGACAGGCTTGTTCCGCTTGTAGGAGCTGTCAAACTCTGTGCCGTTAATGAGATGGCCTTCGTAGTTGACCTTCACCTTGCTCTCCTTTGTGGGAACTTCGCCGGTGCCCATTGTCAGCACCTTGTACTGGAGACCGCTGGGAGTCGTCTTTACGCTGTCCTTCTTGGCATTTGCCTTGAGGAACTCCTCGCCTTCGATACGGTTCGCGCCGAACTTCTTCTCCATATTGACCTTGTGGTAATACTCCATCTGCTTCTTGACTAACTGCTGTGTACTATCCATAGAGATAGTGGCATTCTCGCCGGAGAAGCCTTCGCGGAAGCCTTTCACAAAGAGAGCCTTGTTCAGCACGTCGGTACTGTCATTGACTTGCTTGGAGGCTCCTGGGTAAACCTGTTCCTCCACCTGCTGACGTATCTCAATGCCGGCCAGACGAGCCTTCATACGTTTGTCTGCCTCAGTAAGCCCCACCTGTTCAAAGCCTTGAAGGAACTCGGCAACGTATGTCGTGTCAACGCCCATACGCTGAGCCAGGAAGTTTTTCAGACCATTTGAATTAGCGCGGCCAAAATGATAGCTGAAGGTGTCGATGCAAACAGTATCGACCACCTCAATAGGCTCCTTCGACTTTTTCTTCTTGCCATTCTTCTTGGCAGCACCTGCGCCCAACGAAATACAGGCGCAGAGTGCAAACAGAATAACTTTCTTCATCTTGGATTATTCAATACCCAGCAGTTCGATTTTGAAGATAAGGCAGGAGAACGGAGTAATCTTACCGGCTTCGCGCTCACCGTAAGCCTGTTCCTGAGGAATGTAAACCATCCAAGTGGAGCCGACGGGCATGTTGGTCAAAGCCTTTGTCCAACCTGAGATAACCTGATTGCAACGGAACTTGATGGGTTCCTCGCGCTGGTAGCTGCTGTCGAAGATTGTGTCATTGATGAGTTTGCCTTCATAGTTGACACTGACGCGGCTGGTGTCAGCGGGGATAGCGCCTGTGCCTTCGGTGAGCACTTCGTAGTAAACACCGTCGCCGAGTTCCTTGATGCCTTCCTTCTTGGCAATCTCGGCCATGTAGTCCTCGCACTGCTTCTTCCAGTCACCATACTTCTCTTCCAAGACTCTTGCCTTGACACTCTGCATCAGGCTCTCGACGGTTGCTGTAGCTTCGTCGATAGTCATCATATTGCCCTTGCCCTTGGTAGTGGAGATGAAGCCTGCCATGAAGTTCTTCAGGCTGATGGTGCGAGTGCTGTCATCTCCGAAAATCTCATAGTTGATGCCCTTCACCATCTGCTGGCTAATCTGCTGACCAATCTGAATGCCGGCATAGTAGGCGGCTTTCTTCTTGTTGTCACCTGCATTTGCGCCCTCGTTCAGTCCCTTGATGAATTCGTCGATGTAGGTTGTGTCAACGTCCATGCGCTGCGTCAGGTATTCCTTCAGACCGCGTGTCTGTGCTACGCCGAAAGCATAGCTCAGCGTGTCAACGTCGTCCTTGAGGTTTGCTTTGGGAGTGCCGTTTGTGCAGCTTCCCATGATTGCAGCCAATACTACGGCTGCCAGAATTGAAAACTTTTTCATGTTGTTTGTTGTTTAATAATATGTTATTTGTTAATTCTTAACTCTTAATTTCTCAAAGCACCTTGATTAGTTCCACGTCGAAGATGAGTGTGCTGAAAGGCGGGATGCTTGCACCGGCTCCCTGCTCGCCGTAAGCCAGCAAATAGGGAACGGTGAAGCGGAACTTTGCACCTTCCTTCATCAACTGCACGCCTTCCGTCCAGCCGGGGATGACTTGGTTGAGGCCGAAGTCGGCAGGTTCGCCGCGCTTGTAGCTGCTGTCGAACACCGTCCCGTCAAGCAGACGCCCTTCGTAATGGCAACGCACGGTGTCTGTCGCCTTGGGACTCTTGCCTGTGCCTTCCTGCAACACCTCGTACTGCAGGCCGCTCTTCGTCACGGTCACGCCAGCTTTCTTTGCATTCGCGTCGAGGTAGGCCTTGCCCTCTGCAATGTGAGCCTGCGCCTCTTCCTTTTGTTTCTTGCTGAAATACTCTTGTAGCATTATTTGTGCTTCGCGACTGGAGAACGCTGTCTCCTTGCCTACCAACACGTCACTAATGCTTTTTGCGAAGTCGTCGATACTGAACTGTTCTATGTTCATGCTCTTTATCTGCTGGCCGATGCCAAGGCCCAGAGCATAGCTGATTTTATCCATATTATATTATGTCTTTGATTTAATGCGCTGCAAAATTAACATATTTTCTCCACTCTGCATACTCCCGTTTTGTTTTTTTTGCTATATTTGCGTATCTTTAACCAAAAAAGGGCAATTATGAGAGTTGTTGTGTTGACAGGAGCGGGGATGAGTGCCGAAAGCGGCATCAGCACTTTCCGCGACAATGGCGGTCTTTGGGAACAATATAACGTAGAGGATGTGGCGACGCCCGAAGGTTGGGCACGCAATCCGAAGCTCGTGACGGAGTTTTACAACATTCGCCGCCGGCAATTGCTCGACGTGAAGCCCTGCCTTGGGCATGAACTTGTGGCAAAGCTTGAGGAGCAGCACGACGTAACGGTCGTGACGCAGAACGTCGATGACCTGCATGAGCGAGCCGGCAGCACCCATGTCATACATCTGCACGGCGAACTGATGAAGGTGACAAGCAGCTTCTCGCCCAACGATCCGCGATACATCAAGACTCTTGATGCAGGCCATCTTGAAGTGGCGATGGGCGAATGTGCCGACGACGGTAGCCAGCTTCGCCCCTTCATCGTGTGGTTCGGCGAGCCGGTACCGGAGATAGAGCGTGCTGCGGCAGTCTGCTCGGAAGCAGAGATGCTCATCGTCATTGGAACAAGCCTGAATGTCTATCCGGCAGCGGGACTTACCCGTTGCGTTCCCCCTGGGACACCTGTCTATCTCATCGATCCCAAGCCTGTACAATGGAACAGCGACGAGACTGTCCACCACATTATGAAAGGGGCCAGCGAAGGGATGAAGGAACTGATGGAAAAGTTGAGAGTTGAAAATTGAAAGTTGTCAAATAGTTTAGTTGTCACATGTCAGATCTCAGAGTCCGTTGCCGCAATACTGGCAAGAAGATAAATGTACCCTTTGGTAGCAATCTGTATGATGTCTATGCGCTTGCAGACTTCCACATGGATTACGGCCCTGTGGCGGCTCGCGTCAACAACAAAGTGCAGGGCATGAACTACCGGTTCTACAACAACAAGGACGTGGAATTCCTTTCCCTCTCTTCGCCCAGCGGAATGCGAGTCTATACCCGCTCGCTTTTCCTTATTCTTGCAAAGGCCGTCGAGGATGTCTTCCCTGGTGCCCAAATGCTCATCGGGTGCTCGGTCTGTCGCGGCTACTACTGCGAACTGCGCCTGGGCCGTCCGGTGGAGGACGAGGACGCTTGCAAACTCAAGAAGAGGATGCAGGAGATTATCGATGCCGACATGCCTATCCGCCGCATTCAGTGCCCGATAGAGGAAGCCATAGAGATGTTCGAGAAGCGAGGCATGACGAGCAAGGTGCAGTTGCTAGAGAGTCTGGACAGCCTCTACGCCTATTATTATCGGCTCGGCGACACCATCGACTATTTCTATAGCTGCCTGCTTACCCGCACCAGTCAGATACATCTCTTCGACCTCATAAAGCTCTATGACGGTCTGCTTCTGCGCATCCCTTCAGAGAAGGAGCCTTGGCACCTGGAGGAGATGGTGGAGCAGAACAAGATGCTCGGTGTCATTCGCGAGCACCATCGTTGGCAGGACATTTTGGGCGTGCGTACCGTAGGCGAGTTCAACAATGCCATCAAGGAGGGTTATGCCACTGCTCTCGTCAATGTTAGCGAGGCCCTGCAAGAGAAGAAGCTCAGCAACATTGCCGACGAAATTGTCGAGCGCGGTTCGCGCATCGTGCTTATGGCAGGCCCCAGCAGCAGCGGAAAGACCACCACAGCCAAGCGCCTTGCCATCCTCATCATGGCTTGCGGCAAGCGTCCGCATATCATCTCCACCGACGACTACTTCGTCAATCGCGTTGATACGCCCCGCGATGCCAATGGCGAGTATGACTTCGAGTGCATCGGAGCTGTCGATACGGCACTTTTCAACACACAGATGAATGCCCTTCTCCAAGGTGAGGAAGTAGAGCTTCCCCGCTTCGATTTCCCGACGGGCAGGCGTGTCTTTGAAGGCCGGAAGCTGCGTATCGGGCCGGATGATGTCATCCTCCTTGAAGGCAATCATGCCCTCAACCCCATCTTTACCCGTCAGATACCGGAGGAAAAGAAATTCCGCATCTATGTCTCCACCCTCACCACGGTTCAACTGGACGACCACAACCATATCCCGACCGACGACATTCGCTTGCTTCGCCGTATTCTGCGCGACTACAAGTATCGCGGCTTCACGGCCGTTGAGACCATCAAGCGCGGACCGAGTGTCAAAGCTGGCGAGGAGAAGTGGATTCTTCCTTTCCAGGAACTGGCCGATGCGACTTTCAACAGTGCCTTGCTCTACGAGATAGGCGTATTCCGCGACCAGGTGCTTCCCATCTTGGAGCAGGTGCCTGAGCGGGCGGTGGAGTATGCCGAAGCCTCTCGCCTCCGCAAGTTCCTGGCCTATTTCCGCAGCATTCCTGGCGACCAGGTGCCGCCTACCAGCTTGCTCCGCGAGTTTGCCGGAGGAAGCTCGTTCAAGTATTAACAGCCTCACCCCTACCCCTTCTCCGAGGAGAGGGGAGAAAAGAGTAAAAAGGATACAACGAAATGATATGACGAAAAAATATAACAATAAAAAAAGCCTTCCTCCCCGGGGGGAGGCTGGAGGGGGGATTGGTCGCCTCGCATCCATTGATGCCCTTCGCGGCTTTGATATGTTGTTTATCATGGGTGGCGCCGGTTTGCTCATCGCGCTTGCCGAATGGTTGCCCTGTAGCTTTACGCAGGCTTTGGCCGAACAGATGGAGCATGTCGAATGGAACGGCCTTCGGCATCACGACACCATCTTCCCGCTCTTCCTGTTCATCGCTGGCATCTCCTTCCCGTTCTCTCTGACCAAGCAGCGCCAGCAGGGACGCTCGGAGTGGGCCATACACAAGAAAGTCATCACGCGCGGTCTGATGCTGGTCTTCTTGGGCATCGTTTATAACAACCTCCTTGCCTTCAATTTCGAGTCGTTGCGTTATGCCAGCGTGCTCGGACGAATCGGTCTGGCTTGGATGTTCGCAGCCCTCATCTTCATACATACCGGCTGGAAAGCTCGCGTTTGGATAACCACCGCTTTGCTCGTCGGCTATTGGCTCGTGGCAGGCTTCATCCCTGCACCCGATGCCGACGGAACCGACATCTTCACAGCCCAAGGCTCCTTTGTAGGTTATGTTGACCGTATCCTCCTGCCTGGCATAATCTATTACGGGAACATTGATCCGGAAGGCATCTTGAGCGTCATCCCTGCCATTGGAACAGCACTCCTGGGCATGTTTGCCGGCGAATGGGTGAAGGAAAGGGGCAAGGAGCAAGGGGCTGGGGGCAAGACAGTCCTTGCGATGGTCGTTGCCGGTATCGTGATGCTGGCCGTCGGCTTGCTTTGGAACGAGGTGTTCCCCATCAACAAGAAGATGTGGACGAGTTCCTTCGTCTTGGTCGTTGGCGCCTATTCCGTGCTGATGTTTGCCCTTTTCTATTATATCATAGACGTGCTCGGCTGGCGCAAGTGGACACTCTTCTTTACGGTCATCGGCATGAACTCCATCACCATCTATATCGGACAGAAGTTCATAAACTTCTCTTACACTGCGGACAAGCTCTTTGGCGGCATTGTGAACTTGATGCCCGACGCTTCGCAGGAGTTCTTCTCCAAAGCGGCCTACATTGCAGTCTGCTGGCTCTTCCTCTACTTCCTTTACAGAAAAAACGTATTTCTAAAGGTATAAACATTCTGCTGCTACTCCGATATATCCATCTCGGCAGGCAGAATTCTTCATTTTACGTCGTAAATTGTAGAAATTACGACGTGAATTGTACAAATTGCGTCGTAAAACGTACAATTTACGACGTAAAATAAAGAACTTACAAGCCAGAAAAACAAAACGCCAAAGGCTTCGTGACATTTCCATTGCCGTCAAACAGGAAAAGTCGGGCCACTTTTTTTACACTTTTTTCGCCCTTCGAGAAAAATAACAGCCGTTTTATTTTGTATTATGCTTGTTTATTCGTACCTTTGCACCCGCATTTGCGAAACAGTGCCGACGAGAGGTGCTGTTCGACAAACAAGTT
>CAMZAE010000043.1 GCA_947304115.1 uncultured Prevotellaceae bacterium
TTGCTTATCCACGGAACTTTGCGCCTGCTTTTCTATGTACCTCTCCTAAAAATCAGTCGCAATCGTAGGCATAGTCAGCTATGCCGTCGGCATCGCGAGGCCATCCTGGATTCTGATAGATGGGGCTCTGGGCAGCAACGCCGCCACCCGTCAGAAGAAACTCGGATATGGGGATTGGCTCGAGGTAATGGGGCTTCGGGAAGTTGTAGCCGTCATAAGCCGCGGAAGTGGAGCTGACCTGCAAGGGACGTATATACTTCGAAAGGCTCGACTGCGAAACGATGCTCTCCTCAATCTGCGAGCGTGAATACATCTTGTAGGCCTCGTCCCAAAGGTTCATCCCTTCAGGCTGGTAGTTTACCATGTTGTCAAGACTACGCCAGCGCTTCAGGTCGTCAAGGCGAAGGCCTTCGGCAATGAGCTCACATCGGCGTTCGCGGCGAATGTTGTAGAGCGTAGCGTCTACGTAGCTGCCCCTGGAATAGACACCGAGGTCGTTCTCCTTATCAAGGTCGGTGGCATCAATCGTGCGCTGATACTCTGTGCTGACACCGGCACGCTCGCGCAAGGCTTGCCAATACTTCTGGCAGTTGGCGTCAAGGCTGTGGTGAAGTTCGTAGTAAGCTTCCAGATAAGTCAGATAGGCCTCGGCGGCGCGGAAGATGGGCACAGCCGTAGTGCACTCGTACTGAATGCGTTGTTGGGCATCGTCCGCGTACCACTTGTTGAGGTCATAGCCCGTCGTGGACTTTTCGTTTCCGCTGGCATAGATGGTAGGACGATAGTAGTAAATGGTATCGTTGATGTATTTACCATCCACAAGTGTCGTCTTAATATCTTCGCCTGCCGTGCGCACGGATTCCGTGAGGCGTCGGTCGCGTCCCTGCACCTCTTGGTAGGGGAGGGTGTCGCCGTTATAGCCGGAATTGGCATCGTAGATAGGCAGTCCGTTTTCCATCAGGAAGGTGTTGACAGCCGCACGCGTAAGGCCGCAGCCACCGCCTGAGCGCAGATAGGCCGAGCAGCTGTGGGAGAGCACACCGGTCTTGTAGTAGCGTGCCAAGATAACTTCTCCACCTTCAGGGAACGTCTGGTCCTTGTTGAACATACCCTGATAGTCGGAGGCAAGAGGACGCGCCTCAGCCACGATGCCAGCTGCGTTGACGGCTTCCTGAAGGAAGAACTCCACCTCGGCCTCGGCACTGCCGGCCTTAAACTGGAAGTCGGGCCAAGTGGTCTTCCCTGGCCACTTGTCGTTGCCAGGAACAAAGCAGGTGCCGGCATGGTAGCGTTCCCACGTACCTTCGTAGAGGGCTACACGAGCCTTTAGCAGGAGGGCTGCATCGCGATTGATGCGGCCGCTCTCGGGAGAGGCTACCATCAGCAGCTCTGCGGCACGATCAAGGTCAGAGAGTATCTTGCGTGCCACCTCATTGCGTGGATAGCGTATGCTTTTCTCTGTAAGCAATTTCTGATTGTCTTCAAGCATCACCGTGATGATGGGCACATCGCCGAAGTTTTTCAGCAGGCGGAAATAGTCGTAGGCACGGAAGAAATAGCCCTCGCCCAGATAGTGGTTGACGAGTTCTGTTTCCTCTTTCAGCTGACCCGCGGCAAGTTTTTCCTCCACCTTGTTGATGTAGTAGTTGATGGCACGCAGGTTAGAGAACTTCCATTCGGAGGAGTTGACGTTGACGGTTTTCTTCTCGCCCTTGAAAAAAAGGTTCTGCGCATAGGATGCACACTGGTTGTCGCTCAGGTTGTCCTGTGTATAGAGTCCGCCCCACAAAGTGTTGTTCTTCGGGAGTGCACTGTAGAGGTCGTTGACAAAGACCTTTAGGTCGTTGGCATTCTTGAAATACGCAGTTTCGTCGCCAAAGTCCAGCGGCTCGCGATCCAGAAAGTCGTCACAGGACTGCAATGCAACTGCCAACACACATATAATTATATATATATACTTTTTCATGACTGTTGTTTTTGTTGAAAGGGTGACACTGCTTTAGAATGTGAGTTCAAGACCCAGTGAGTAGGTGCGATACTGCGGATATGTCTTGCCAGGTCCCCAGTTGTTGAAGTCACCGACGGCCTCGGGGTCGAAGGTACGGAGACTCGTAAAGGTGAAGAGATTTTCAAGCGACACGTAGAGGCGCGCTTTCTTCACATACTTGGCCAGTGCCGTGCCTGCGGGCAGGCTGGCACCAATCTGCAGGTTCTTGAGGCGCAGGTAGCTTGCATTCTGTAGGAAGCGGTCGCTCACCTGGATGTTGTTCTGATCTATGCGCAGGCGTCCGAAATAAGGGTCAAGGTTTGCGCCCAGCTCAGAGCCAGCATAGCGGAAGTAGTCCAGGTGGTCAGTAAAGAGCGAACGCTGCCACTCGGCTGCAATGCCGAAGAAGGTAGCACTGTTCGTGAAGAAGAAGTCGCGCTTGCCGATGCCCTGGAAGAAAGCACGCATATCAAGGAACTTCCACTTTGCCTCGAGCGTAAAGCTATAGGCAAAACGCGGTGTGCTGTTACCGATGACTTTCAGGTCACCATGGTCGTCGAGGGTCTGGCTCCCCTTGTCGACGGAGCCGTCGCCGTTCAGGTCGCGATACATCAAGTCGCCACCGCCCCACTTTGAGCCAATAGAACTCTGGTCGTGAAGGGCAAGATAGTCGTTCATCTCTGCATCGCTCTTTGATACGCCTGCAACTTCAAATCCCCAGATGTCTCCATACGTTTTGTTTTTATACCAACCGTTGATGTTGCCGTCGGGGGAGTCGTATTTTGTAACCACGGTCTTGTAGTCACTCAGGTTGAAGGTAATGCCGTAGCTGAAGTCCTGCCCGATGCGGTCACGCCAAGAGAGCTCCAGTTCCCAACCGCGCGTACGAAGCTCGGCATTGTTGGTCTTGGGCGCACTTCCGCCGAATACAGCTGAGAGCGCGTTGGCAGGTCCCACCATATCCTTCGTCGTGCGTTGGTACCAGTCGAAAGAACCTGTCAGTCGATTGTTGAAAAAGCCCCAGTCAAGGCCTACGCCGACATTCTCAATGGTTTCCCAAGTGAGCGAGGTGGAATAGGGCGCATACATCGGCAGCACAGTGGCCTGCTGGCCGCCCAGGATGAGCGTGCCGGAATTGGTCTGCATCTGCTGGAAGTAGGGATAGAACGATGTGGTGTTCTGGTTGCCGAGCGTACCATAGGATGCACGCAGTTTCAGATAGGTGAAGCCTTTGTCGTAGAGTTTGCTCCAGAAAGCTTCACGGGCAATGTTCCAACCCGCCGAGAAGCTGGGGAAGAAGCCCCAACGCTGGTCGGAAGGGAAGCGGGAGGCGCCGTCGGCACGAAGGTTTACCTCGGCCATGTAGCGGTCGTCGAAGGCATAGTTGATACGGCCGAAGATACCCAGTGAGCTCCATTCGCCCTTTTTGCTGGAAAGCATCGTGGATTCGCCGCCGATGGTACTGGGCAGGAACGGCTTGCTGGCCAAGAGTATGTCCGAAGATGCCGTGCGCAGACGCTCCATGTGGTAGAACTCACTCTGCTCACCAAGCAAGAACTTGAAGTAGTGCTTATCTGCAAGGCGCATCTCGTAGTCTGTATACACATTCGTGCCGAAATAGTTCACGCTGGCCTTTGCCTCTTCATAGTAGGTCTCACCCGCTGCGGGATAGACCGTGAAGGTTCCGTCGGAGGCATTGATACGGTGCGTATTCTCCAATCCTTCAAGTACGGTGTAGAACTCACGTGTGCCGTCGGGCTGCTGGATGGAGATGGGATTGAACTGACGCGTATAGGGATTGTTCTCCAGACGGCTGTTCAGCTCGATGTGGAGTTTCCAGTCCTTAATGGGCTCGATGACGAGGTTTGCCTGATTGTAGATTTGGCGCTGACGCTGACGCTGGCGGCCCCCATCCTTCAGTGAAGGTATCATTGACCGCTTTGTGTACTCATCATTCGGCGTTTTCAGGGCTTCGATAGACCCTCGGCGACCAATGTTATGATAGAACAAGGCGTTAAGGGCAGAGGGCTTTTCGTTGTCGGTGCTGACAATGCGCGTGTTCCAGGTAAAGTTTACATACTTGTTAAATCTCACGCCCACCTTACCGCTTAGCGTAAGGCGGTCGAACTTCTCGTCGGCATAGTGGAAAAGACCTGTCTGGCCCATGTAGTTACCCGAGAAGAAATAGTTCACCTTTTCGTTGGCACCACTGACACTGAAGTTGTGTTCCTGCGAGGCTGTCACATCCTTGAGGAAGAGGTCGTACCAGTCCACACTGCCGAAGCTCTCCTGTGTGTCGGCCCACTTGTTACCGTAGTCGGAAGGCTTTGTAGCATAGGGGAGCTCGCCGCGCATGTAGGCTTGTATCATATCCAGCTGCTTGGAACCAAAGGGCGCATTGCCGCCGGAGTTCAGGTAGGCATCGTTCATCATCAGTGCCCATGTGTAACCATCGACCATCTGAGGCACATTGATGGGTTGTTGGAACCGGACGTTGCCTGTATAGGTCACCTTCATGCCCTGCTTGCCTTGTTTCGTTGTGACAAGAATCACGCCGAAGGGCGCACGAGAACCATATATAGAGGATGCGGCGGCGTCCTTCAACACGGAGATGTTTTCGATGTCGTTGGGGTTGATGGTAGAGAGGTCACCTTCCATACCGTCGATGAGGACGAGCGGTGCGGAGTTGGAGCCTTCGCCGATGGAGCCGATACCACGGATATTGATTTGCATCTCGCCGCCAAGTTCACCACCCATGTCGTTGGTAATGTTCAAGCCGCCCACGACACCCTGCAAACCCTGCACGGCATTTGCGATGGGTCGCGATTCGAGGGATTCGTTGCCGATGGTCTTCACTGCACCGGTTGCATTTATCTTCTTCTGCACGCCGAATCCTACGACAACAGCCTCTTCCAGCACATCGTCCTTGGGACGCAAGGTGATGGAGAAGGTACGCTCCTTGCCCACAGTAAATGTGTAGGGCTCATAACCGAGATAGTTCACAGTCACCACGGAGGCTTCGCCGAGAACCGTCATCATAAATTCGCCCGCCGTATTGGTGGTCGTAAAGAGATTGTCGCCCTTCACGCGCAATGTGGCATGCTCTACGGGCAGGGAGTTCTCGTCCGTCACGGTGCCGCGAATGGCAATCTGCGCATCGACAGTCACAGTGAGAAGTGAACTCAACAGGAAAAATATGTATTTCTTCATGATATCCAAATGCGTTAGGGTTTATTGATCCTTTTCACCTCGCTGCACGAAGTTGAGCCGGACAAGCACGGTGCTGTCGGACGTCATGATGTCCTGCACGGCGACAACCGAGCGACGATAGTTCTTGTTACGGGTGGTGCGGAAGTACATTCTTCCGTCTCCACCTCCGGCAGTGGAAGTTCCACCTGTCAGCAAGTTGTAGTTGAAGTACCACTGCACCTTGCCGCCAGCACTGGGCACGGGAGCCTTCCAACGGGCATTGCTTCGCAGGCTGACGGTAAAGGTGTCGGCCTCGGAGGGAAGTTCCAGGAGTTCATACTCCGTAAACTTTGCCGTCACCTTGCTGTTGTAGTAGATGGTATCCACCTTGATGATGAGTTTACCGTCCGAGCCGATGACGGGCTCGCCATTTTCATCTTTTGTCGTGTCGTTCTCTGTGTAGAAATAGCGATAGGTAGTGTCAGTCACCCTGGCTACGTTGAGGGCGTACTCATTTCCCTTGACTGAGACAAGTACAGGCTCAACTTCCAAAGTGGCTTTCAGGCTAAAGTCTCCGGGATTGTCCTTTGTGTCGTCGCATGCGACAACCACCCACGAGGCAACTCCGAGGAGAAACATGAAATAGAGCAATTTTCTCATGATACAATAAATAATTAAGGTTTCTTATTTCAGGATTTTGCGCCCGCCGCGGATATAGACTCCACGGGGGAGGGCGGCATCGGCCTCATAACGACGGCCGCTAAGGTCGTAGACGGAGGTCTGTGCAGCCTGCGGCTTGCGGCCCTGCAGGATATCGCGTATGCCCGTGGGATGGTTGACGACCACATTCGTCACGAGGGAGTCCACGTTGCTGTTCAGACCATAGCTGCACGCTTTTGCGAGACTATACTTGTGGTTGGGCTTCACGTCATTGCCCATGTCCCAATAGAAGATGCCTTGCATCAGGTTGTCCACACAGTATTTGGCACGCATATACACCTGGCGGGGACCTTGAAAGTAGTAGTAGTTACCATTGTATTCTCCCTTCTCATACCCACCATTGGCGTTCGGGGTGTAGCCACCCTCGAGGAGACCATTTCTCACGCCCGTGATGACGGAGGAAATCTGCGAGTCATTGGCATTGAAGGCTCCGCTCGTCGTGGTGCTGTAGGAAAGATAGATTTTGTTTTTAGGATAGCCGTAGTTGACAAAGGCGTTGGCACCGGAAACGAAGGAGTTGTAACTGAACCATGACTTCTGGGGACCGTACTGCTGGAAGGTGAAGCCGTCGACCTCGGCAATCTTATCCTTCGGGAACATGTAGGCACCATACTGATGGTTGGATATCATGAACACCTTCCCCTTAGGCAGAACCTTGACGATTTCGTCAGCCAGGAGGCCAAGGTTGGTCTGTGTACCATCCATCCACTCCAGGTCAAGTTCCACACCGTCATATCCCTCGGAAAGGGTGGCAAGGTCCTGAGCAAAAATTTTACGGCGGTTGGCGTTGGCAATGGTGTTTTGCCATCCGTCATGACCCTGCACAGAGATGCGAAGCTGATAGCCGCGATAGCCCTCAAAGGCTGAACGCATGATGTCGCGCCACTCGTCTTGTGAATAGGAGTCCCAACCCAAGTTGTCACCTTTGTCGTAGAGATAGCATGCTGCGCCGTTGCGCATCAGGTCGGCCGTCACCTCCCTGCCGATAGCGGGCATGGGGATATAGCTCATATGACCCGCCAGGGAGGAAAGGTCAAAACGCTGGTTCCAGAACACGGTGGCATCAAACTTTGCTGTCAGCCCTTCGCCGATATAGGCCTTGAGATTGTCCATGCCCGTCGGCGTGTAGTCGGTGCTTGAGCCGGACTGTGTGGCATTGGCCCATTTGTCCTTGCCGTTATAAGTAAACATGAAAGTGGTGCGTACGGTGCCTCCGGCATTCGCTGTCACGGCAAAATGAACCCATTCGCCCACGGGCATGGAGTTGATGTTTACAAACTCGTTGCCGTTCACACGTACGATGACATGCTTCTTCTCCTCATTGCCCAGGCGGATGGAGAATCCTTTGGTTCCGTCTGCACTCTCACGACGGAAGATGTAGCCGCCGTCGGTCCATTTTTCCAGATAGAGCCACGTCTCGAAGGTGTAGCCCGTTGTAGCTTTCCCGTTGGAATCGATGTTGGGGCTGAATACGTCGCCGGGGCATTCCATAGCACCGTCGCCAGTCAGGGCAAGAACGCCATTGCGGCCATTGTATTCGGCAAGGTATTGCCCCTTATTCACTGTGGCGTGCTCGTTGGTGGTGAGGTATTTCAGGTGTCCGTCGGCATAGGACTGTATGCCGAGCATGATGATGTCGTTCGCCAGCAGATACTGATCCTGGTTGACGCCTCGGTCAAAGAAGCGTGCATTATTGGTATAAGCTCCGCAGAGCAGGTAGGGCAGTCCCGTGTTGTCAGTCACTTCCTCCCGCGCCACGCCAGAGGCAGAGAATACGCCGTGATGATTATAGTCAGAGGGCACAAACAGCGCCTTATAGTCCACAAGGTTTGGACAGAGCTCCTGGTCCATCTTGAAGTATGCCACGAGGTTATCAAGCTGGGGCACCCATTTGTTGAGCGTATTGTTGAAAAAATAGTCATATTCGGAAGAGAGCGCGGCATTCCACACGCGCACTTCGTCAAGGCGTCCGGCATAGTCGTCACCGCCGATGAGGAAGGAAGCTTCGTCCGTTGGCAGCACCACACCCGTAGCCGTTTTGACCTGCTTTTTGTCTACAAAGACCTTTGCGCTTCCTTTGTCACAAAGGATGGTCACCTGTGCCCAAGTGCCGGCCACGAGGCCATCTGCACTCACGCTGATTTTCTTGGTGCCAAGCGTGATGTCAAGGGTCTTGGAGGCAGCTTGTGCCACCTTGAGGCCTTCGCCACGGGAAAAGAGCGTGGCTCCGCTCTTCCAACTGTCGGCATTCATCCAGAACTGGAGCGTGAATGATGCGGCCTCGTCGAGTTCGGACATCTGCCCGCAGTCCACGCTGCCACCTGAGGTAAGGCGTATACAATAATTCTTCACCTGCGAGAATGCACACAGGCTACATAGCAATGCCACACATAAGAGCAGAGTTCTTTTCATTTTCAGAGAGCTTTTTTGATTTCTTTGTCCTAAAAAAACATAAGCAAGTGGGACATGTATACCCACCTGCTTATGTATTCTGGCGCTATTTACTTCACGAGGAGTTTCTGGCTCTTGCTGCCGTTCTTCACAACATATACACCTTTGCCGAGACCCTCTGCGCTCTTGCCCACCTTCTGGCCGGCTGCATTATAGACCATAGTGCCTTCTCCGAAAGAGCGAACGCCCTGGATGCCCGTAGCCGTGGGGTTGGGAACCATTGTTTTGTAGGTGTGGCTGCGTGTCATCTTGATGGGGTCGGGGTTGCTTGCCATCTTGAAGAACTTCACTTCCTTGAAGAACACTGTGCTGTGGTTAAGGTTGCCATTGTTCATCTCCATCTTCAGGCGGAGGGGGTAGGCAAGGTTCTTGTCCTCGTCGATACCCGGGCAGTGGAAGTCAAACTCGTAGACGAGCCAGCGCGTCGGATCGTAGACATAGTTTTCTTCTTCGTCCATCACGGGTTCGCCGTCATCGTCGTATTCGGCAAACTCGGCGGAGTTTACGCTACTACGTTCAGCTTCAAACTCCGTGGATACGGAGCGAACGTTACCTTGGTTGTCCATCATGTAGACCTTGTTGATGACATTGTCTGCCTCGCCGATACTGTTGCTGCAAATGTTCATCACGATGCGGCAACGGATGTTGGGCTCATCGGCAGTACCGTCGTCGGGGGTGTTGTTGGGGTCGGTGAACCATCCGAAGTTGAACCAGTTCAGAGCGTCCGTACACTGCGGCACGTTCAACTCTACATTGTAGAGGTTCTTGAAAACATCGTTCACTTTTGACTCGTGACCACTGACAGTCAGAACCTTACCCACTTCACCGCCAAGATCCACGATGGATACGCCGGGACGTAGGCGGTCGATGTACTTGGTACCAGAAACCATCTGACCACCTACGACGATGAAGAGACCATTGTCATAGTACTCCTGAACGATGGGGTCGTAGGGGGCAGGAGGATTGGCTGTGTCATAGCCTACGGGAATGTTCACGAGGCCGACAGGCATTTCGTCATAGTTATAGCCGGAAGGAGTGATGTCCTCCATCTCTTCTTGGGCAATGACGGGACTGGCTGCAAGGAGAGCAGCGGCAATGAGTAGAGATTTTTTCATAACAAACAAAATTTAGCGGTTAGTAATAGGGGGTATATAATGTTCTTTCTTGGCCTATCGCAATATCTTTTTGCCGTTCTGGATGAAGACACCTTTCGTGTAGCTATTGGACAAACTGCGGTTTGAGA
>CAMZAE010000044.1 GCA_947304115.1 uncultured Prevotellaceae bacterium
CAGGCAGCAGTGGAAGGATGATGAAGACATACCGAAATATCAACGAGTTAGGCGGCAGAGCTTTTGAATAAAGGCTTTGCCGCCTTTCGTTTTGAATATACTTGTTTGCTCGTATTCCTACGGTGGTGATTATGTGACTATTGAGCAATATGTCTTGGAAAAGGGCATTACAAAACAAGCCAGCATCTGGTTTTGCCTGCGCCACGACGCATTAATGGCTTATACATGTAAAAGCAATTGCTCATACATGAATAAGCAATTGATTATACATGAACGAGCAAAGACTTGGACATGCCAGATCAAAAAACAGCCCGCCCTTAAGTATTGCAATAAGACGTTGGGCTTTCCAGAGAAGATGCAGTAGGATAAAAGTGGCGCAGATAGAAGCGGAAATAATAAGTCATATTAACAAGCGGCAGCCACTTCATTCTGAGTAGCTGCCGCATGTATTAAATATAGGTATTAGTAGCTATAAAGGCTCTAATGCTCACACCTGATATTTCAGATGCTAACCTTGCGGGTACGGAGGACGTTGCCGTTCTGCATCTTGATGATGTAGGTTCCGCATGGGGCATTGAAGTACAGACTGCTGGGGTTCTTGACGAAGCGGAGCAACTTGCCGTCGGTGGCATAAATCCATGCTTTCTCCACGTTGGAGAAGCATAGGGTGCCTTCACGCATAATAACCTCTGAGGTTTGATATGAGATACTGTGCACAGCATCATCGTCGGTCTTCAAGCCGTCCGGCTCGTCGGCAATGCCTTCGTCGTAGATACTTGCAGGGGGCTGACGCTGTGGGTTGTCGCCACTAATCTCAATGCCCAAGTCAAGTGAAAAACCCTTGCTGGTTAGTCCAACGGGACCAGGGTGTGGGAACCATGCATCAGAGAAGACTATTCGTATGCGGCTCTCGCCACATACGGCATCTGTAGGCACGGTGAACGAGAACGGCTTTAGGTTATCGACATTGTTCTTCTTCTGGTTGGAGATACCTTGCTCCACGATGACCTCGTCGGTTCCGCCCTCGAAGAAGCCATTGATGTTCCAGTCGGCATAGCCCTTCATGACGCAGTATTGCAGACCATCGCTATGAGTGAAGTAGCTATAGTTGATGTTGATGACATCACCTTGTCTTGCCTTGATAACTGTTGTCTGAGTGGCATCGACATAGTTGAGGTCTTCCACAGGACCGGCTTGGCTGCAAGTGTAGTTGCAGTTGGCAATGCTGGCACCCGTACTTGTTATTTGAGTGAGGAAGCGCGAGGTGACAGCCGTCTGGTAGCCTTCGGAACTGGGATTGAGCTCACTCACGCCATACACTACGCCACTGGAGCTAACCTCCGGTACATTGCTGCTGCGGCCAACGGCAATCCATTGGGGTGCAGAGTAAGTCTTGAGGTCTGTGCTGACAGCACGCACGCCGAAGAAAGGCTGCTCGTCCTCTGCCATTGGCACGTCTCCCACGAAGGCAGACCATCCCTGAACATGACTGACAACACTGATGCGTCCGTTCTCGCCATTCTTGTAGAGCACCTCAAAGTGGTCGATGTCGGCATCATCATTGTAGAGCAAACCTGTTGTCGGCAATTCCTTGTCAAGGCTCCAGTTGAGTTTCACACTCAGGCGGGTTGTGGTTTCCTTCTTCACCTCGGCCATGAGGTCCTTCACCTCTGCCGGACGCACGGTAGCATCATCGTTAATCTGCAATTCGCCTACATATATCTTATAGTCGGCTGTGACATCAGTCATGCGCAACCCAATGAAATTTATCTGGTCGGTGGAACTAATGCCTGTGAGTTCAATGGTTTTCTCCTCCCATGCCTTGTTCATGGTAGTTCCTACAGGGAACGCCTTCCACTCGCTCCCCACCTTGACAATAAGGGAAAGATGTGTGTCTGTCTCATATTCTTTGCCCGTCTTCACGGCAACCTTGGCATAAAGGCTGTTCGAATTGCCAGTGAGGGCTGTACGGAATAGGATAATATCAGCACTGCCAGAGCCTGTACCTGTCAGCCTGAGACAGGAACCGCCCATGTAGGCATCCTCGATGGTGAACTCGGGATTGATGACATCTGTTGGTGTTGTCGTGCCCGAAGCATATTGCAACCAACGGTAGGTTGGCACAATGTCCTGAGTGGAAAGGTTGTACCAGTTGCCATGCGTTCGTTTTCCTTTGTAGGCATATATCTCACCGATTCCAGTATTGAAATAGGTATGGAAGGGGAGCTTCCCTTGGATACCGGAGCGCTCGGGGAAGTAAGTAGCCAGACCACCGAAAGCAGAGAGCGGCGGGGTGGTTCCGTTCCATCCCCATTCATTGCCAGTGTTCTTCATCGTCGGACGGTTTGCCGGGTTGCGGTTGCCACCAGACATGGTACGTTCCAGCAAAGCCTGATAGTTGGCTTGGAAGTCTTGGGCATCCGTACCGTCGTTGTAGCTCCAGAAGCGGCTGTTGCCATGCTCGCCCCACAGAACCGCACCAATATCTTTTCCTGCGAGGTTAGTCCAGTTGCGGTTCATGTTGACAATCCATACACCAGCATAAAGTCCGTCTGTGGTTCCCATTGCATTCTTGGCAGCATTCTCGGATGAAGTCATGTAGCGGGATGAGATAAAGTCGCCACCAGAATAGTTGATGAAGGTGTCAGCCGTGCGGCCATCGGAATTGCCAAACAAAGCATTGGAATTGCTGGCCGAAAGAGAACTGTTCTGTGTATAAAGGCCGATATGGAAGTTGTTGAATCCACGAGCCTCTGCTTCTTTATAAAGGGCTTTGTGGAAGGCAATCATGTCGGCATTGTCGTAGCCAGAAGCCTCAAAGTTGTAGTTGAAGCCATCGCTGCCGAAGAATTGCAGCAGACTAATGAGAGGCTTTACATACTTATAGGTTCCGTCGGTATTCTTCGTTGACACCAGTGCCATCCATGCCGTAGGTTGTGAGCCTGCTGTCCATGACTCAAAGAACTTGATGCCGGAGAGAATGTCCGTTCCGTTCTGGTGAGCAGCATCCACCCATGCACCTGGAGCTTGGAACAGACCATGGTTCCACGAGCCGAAGAGGTGGGTGTAGTTCCACATGGTAAAGGTGTCGTCACCCGTATTGGTACCAGGATAACCGCCGATGAGCTTGGCTGTGCCCATAGGGATGTTCATCCACAGGCGGCGTGTGTTCTTGACGCCAGACACCAGTTGGTTAGCTTGGTCGTTGATGAGTGTATGGGGACGCACATGAGAGCGGACAAACTCGATGTCCATCATGTTGAAGCCCACAGCCTCAAACTCAGCAGCCGTCGGGTACTGGCGTCCCTGTTGCTGGGCATCATAAAAAAGGTTTAAAAGAGTCGTCTCGTTGAAGGGTGAGAAATCAAAGAGTTCCTTCGATGCCGAAGGGTCGTACTCCTGCGCCTGAGCCTTCTGCATGTATCCAAAGCAGACCAGCGCAAGGGCAACAAATAAGGTACTTCTTTTCATGTTATAAAGTATTTGATGGTGAATAATTATTTAATGTATAATGATTGTCCCTTAGAAGTTCGGCGCATCCACATCCCACCACAGGCGTGTTGCCTGCAGGTCTGGCCCGCCAAGGGCTTTCAGTCCAGTTGCCTGTATGTCCGAAACAGACGCATCGTCCGTGTTGGGGAAAGGTGCGCGGCGAAGGATGTCGCCATACTTGAGGCTGCCGTCACCCTCGTCTGCATTCAATACAGGGAACAGCTTGGGATAACCTGTGCGGCGCAAATCCACCCATGCCTCGTTTGGATAGGGGAAGCTGGCAATGTACTTTTGTGTGATAATCTTCTCGAGCTTCATTTCCTGGCTGTCGCTGTCGTCCCATTTCACGCCAATCTTGGTGGTGCTGGGTTCGTCATCGACATTGCCCAACGGATCGTGATAGGTGTAGGCAATGGGAGCTGTACGTTCCATGTATTCGTTCATCATGGTCGTATAGTTGTCGATAGCCTCGACATAATTGCGGTCGTAGATGTAGCCCTGACGGATGCCACGCTCATAGAAGAACTGTGCCGTACCGCCCATGTTCCAACCACGAAGCGCACCTTCGGCACGCAGGAAGTCCACTTCGGACATCTTCATAATATATAGTGGTGCATCGAACATGTCATCCTTCTCAAAGACGCTGCACGCCAGCATCGGGTTGGAGGCAGCACTCTGTCCCATGCCTGGATGGATGCCTTCGCGAAGTCCGACGATACGTGTGTCAGGCTCCAGAGCCTCACCTGTCTTAACATTTATCATGCGTGCACTATTGTTCTTGAACAAGGGCATATCTCCTGTGACGTATGGGTGCTGCAAACTCATCAGCAGACTTTCAAATGATGCACTTAGGCGGGCATCGCCCCATGTAATCCAAATCATGTTCAACGGATGCGAAAAACCCAACTGCGACTCCAGAAGGGCAAATTCCTGGTCCTCGCTCTCTATCACACCACCTGCAATAGCTTCCTCTGCCCATGTCTTGGCTTCATCAGGAATTATCTTGGCACAATGGATGGCAATACGCAGCTTCAATGAGTTGGCCAGACGAATCCAAGACTTCACGCCTGTCTGACCGGTGTATTTGTCCTTGCAGATTTCCAAGTTCTCGTCCATCAGAGTCTGAAGCTTGGCCTTGTACCAGTCGGGGCGTGCCTCGTAGTGCAACAAGCAACGGTCTATGTCGTGGATGTGTTGGATGATGGCGCGATAGACTGTTTCCACACCGTCATAGGTGAAAGGCGCTTCCTGCCAGTTGGAGAGGAACTTGAAGTAGGGGGTGGCTCCGTGAATGTCCATTATCTCCTGCGAAGCATAGTCGAACATCAGCAGGTAGATGGCCTTCATCTCAGGGATGGAGTCAATGTCGGGATGGTTCAGCATCGGCACCATAGCATTCTTCACCATGAGGTACATGCTGTTGGGACCCGGATTGAATTCCGCACTAATGTCGTAAGTGGATTGTAGGGTGCCGTACATGAAATCGTAGTGAGGTACGGTGGTGTATTGTGCATAGTTGTCCGGGCCGAGGGAGTACTGGCGCTGGTAAGCATGTTCGCCCGGATAGTTTCCTTCCTTGCCTCCGCGCATGGCGTACTGCCCGCCTTTGGCCTGACGAAGGTAGGTCTGAAGATTTTCTAATGCTTTGTCAAACCCAGCCTCTGTGATATCTACATCGTACTTAAGAATCTCTGCCGTACCATGATACACTTCGTCCTCAAGGGCAACTTGATTGTAGGAGAGTGTGCTGACAGGGTCGTCGAACCCATAGTCCATGCATGAGGCAAATCCCAGGGAAAGGGCAATGGCAGCAAGTGGAAGAATGAATCTATTCTGTTTCATGGTCAATATCTAATAGGTGAGTTTAACATTAAAGCCGATAGAGCGGGTGGAAGGAGTATTGAAGAACTCAAAGCCTCCCAAACCATTGCCGGTAGAGAGGGAGATGTCGGGATCTACAGGAGCATCCAGATAGATGAAGAACAGGTTCCTTCCGATAAACGAAAGTGACAAGTCCTTATTCTCTCCAAACAGGTTGCGGAAGGTGTAGGCCAACGAGAGTTCCCTCAGGCGGAAATTCGTGGCATTGTAGGCATAGAGCGGGGAATACTCGCTGTTGCGTGCTCCCACAACCTGATAGTAGTTGCGCACGCCAATGAGATTACCGCTGCCGTCGGGCAGGTACATAGCGGGCTGGCCGTCTGCTGTATAAAGGTTCTTGCTGACTGCTTCGTCACGAGCCACAGCTGTACGCTCGGAGAGTCCCAGCCCGTCCAGCATTGCCTCCGTAAGGGAGATAACCTTGCCTCCGATTCGGCCATTGATAAGGAACGAGAGCTGGAAGTTCTTGTAGTTGATGGTGTTGGACCAACCCAACTGCCATTTGGAGTTCATGTTGCCAATCAACTTGGTATAGTTTTGTTCCTTGATGAGGTTGCCACTCGAAGTAAGGAAAATGGTTCCGTCATCGTTACGTTTCAAGTCGCGGACATACATGTCACCGAAGGCATCACCCTCGAAATAACGTACACGCACACCGGCAACGTCTGTATAGATTTGCTTCTGGCGACCTGCGGCATCATAGCCAACCTCCTTGATGATATTATCATTAAAGGAGAAGTTCAACGCCGTGCGCCAGCGTAGCTTCCTGTTTATCTGGAAGTTGTAACCGATGGTGGTCTCTATACCCAGGTTTCGTACCTTTGCGGAGTTCTCATAGACCACGATGCCAGCTGTGTTGCCAATGGGCATGTAGAGGTCGGTGACAAGCGTATTGTAGAAGGTGAAGTCCACATTCAGCCGATTGTCGAGGAACAACATCTCCAAACCTGTCTCGAAAGACTTTGTCGTTTCTGGCTTAGCACTTGTGAACAGCCCGGAGCTTGTTGCACTCATGGCACCCGTATAGTCGTTGCTCGTGGCAGAGTTGTAGTAACGGTTCGGTACAGCATTACCTACCTGAGAGTAAGATGCACGAATCTTGGCATAGTTCCACCATTCGGGCAGCTTGAAGAACTCGTTCAGCAGTACGTTGGCACCTACACCGAAATACCCGTAGAACTTATCCTTGTTGTTATTGAACTGACGATAGACGCGGTAGGCATCAGCACGGAAGGAGGCATCCAGATAGACTTTTTCCTTCCATCCTAACTGAGCCGTAGCAAAGACTGCACGGTCCCAATTGGAGCCATCAGACTCTGAGGTTACGCCTGTGCTGCCATACTTTGTGTTGAAACCATTGACAACCGTACTCAGCTTCATGTTGCCCACATCTACATTCGTAGCGTTGGCAATATATGTATGATAATTGCTTGTCCTTATGACGTGCCCTACCCAACCGGCAGAGGCGCTGACTTACCAATCCTTTTTGAAGGTCCTGTTGAAGTTCAGGATAATGTCAATGTATTGTTCGGTGGTTGAGGTGCGGGCCTTATTATAAGTACCGTAGTCATACATCGAGGCAGGTGCGAAGGTAGTGGCATAGCGGCAGCCTTCCTCGCGGTACTTGGTATGGTCGAAGTTGTAGCGTGCCTGCAAAGAGATTCCGCCCCAGATGTCCAGATTGCCTTGGAAGCCTCCATAGACACGGTCGTCGCGATGAGTGCTTTGGTTCTGGTTCAACAGCCAATAGGGATTGTTCTGGCGAGCATCCATGTAGGGATAGTTCATCATCGGTCCGCTCAGCTTCACTCTTTCGCTCTGGCGTATATAACCTTCTGCCACAGGGTTTTCTACATAGTGCGTCTGCAACTCGGACATCCAATAGCTTTCGGGGATGGCATAGTTGTCACGATAGTATTGCATGTCTATGTTGCGTGGAGCTGTATAGAGGTGATACATGGGGTTACCCACCGTGCCGCCGCCAATGCGGTTCTTGGTTCTTGTCTGGGTATAGTTGATGTTGGCATTTACAGTCAGACGCTCCCAAAGTTTATAAGTCTGGCGGAAAGAGAACGAGTTGCGGATATAGTTATTCGTCTGCACAATACCGTTTGCGAAGGTGTTTGCAGCAGAGAAATAACTCTGAACCTTCTCCGTGCCGCCCGACAAGGAAACAGAATTGTTTGTGGTGACACCTGTGCGGTAGAAGTCCGACACATCGTTGTTCGCGTAGTTGCGAAGGTGTATGTCGCGCTCATAGGGGAACTTTTCTGTCGCCATCGCTTTGGCAGAAGTGGGCGAATCGCTGATGAGACCTCCCCAGCCATTTGCTTCGCCGAGATAGCCCTGAGGCGTGACAGTCGCACCATATCTGTTCTGAATCTTTGGTGTCAGCAGCGGCATGTCCATTGTGACATTGCCTGTATAGCTGACAGACAGCTTGCCAGCCTTTCCCTTTTTGGTTGTAATCATTATGACACCATTGGCAGCCCGCGAACCATATAGTGCTGCTGCGTTGGAGCCTTTCAATACATTGATGCTCTCAATGTCGTCGGGGTTAATCATCGACAGAGGGTCAGCTCCCTCGGTGGCTCCTGTTTCGGTGAAGGACTTCGAGTCGGAAATCTGTCCGCGCGTCTCGTTGGACATCGGCACACCATCCACAACGATGAGAGGCGACGAGGAACCCAGTATGGACTTGGCTCCGCGCAACTGGATTTTCGATGCACCGCCAGCACCGCCTGCGCTGGGTGTAATGGTGATGCCTGCCACCTTTCCCTGCAGGGAGTTGGCGATGTTCACTTCCTGCACCTTCATGAACTCGTCCGACTTGATTTGTTGGGTGGCATAGGTCAGCGACTTCTCCTTGCGGAGGATACCCATTGCTGTGACGACAACTTCCTGGAAATTCTTCGCTGCAGGCTGCATCTTGATTTTGAAGGTGGTACGTCCATTTACAGGAATCTCCTGCGGTTCGTAACTAATGTAGGACACAGCAAGGACAGCCCCTGGAGGCACGTCGGTGATGGTGAATTTGCCGTCGAGGTCGCAAAGCACAACGTTTGTAGTGCCTTTTATCTTCACAACTGCACCGATAAGCGCTTCGTTGTTTTCATCGACGACGGTTCCTTTCAGTGTCCTGTTCTCTGGTTCCTGTGCAGAAACGACAACATGTTCCGTCTCCGTGTCTTCTGTCATTGCGCGCACAGGGAGGGAACTACCTGCTGCCAGTACCAATGAACAGGCAAGCAGGGCAAAGGGATAACGATTGCTCATGAAGTGATGTTTGTGTTAGTTATATTTTTATTTTTTAGCAAATATAGCGGTTCATATTTATTAATATAGAAAATCTTAAAATAATTTATACTTTTTTAAGACTTGAGGGAAGGAACAGAATGTCTCCTGTTCCGCCGCGGCCTCATCCAGCATCTTGACGAGGTTTTCGCGCATTTCCTCCCTGTTTTCAGAGAAAAACGCCTTTGCGCAGCACGGGCAAAGGCAAAATGAAATCAAAAGGGCGAAATCGCCTTTGCGAGGCGCGTCTTTAGTTCTTCAAGAAGGCCTTTGCGGATGCTGACCTTCATTTGGCAATCCATATCATAAGATTGCGAAAGGATGCGGGCATCCATGTCGCGGACAACCTTCATCACGGCATTCATCAAAGGATACTCGAAGGTGAAGTCATACTCCGCCTCGACTTGTCGTTCCTCAATGGTGGCGGCTGCAATCGCCTCGGCAGCGGCTGTGCGATAGGCGACAATAAGACCGCTTGTGCCAAGCTTCACGCCTCCAAAGTAACGCACCACAAGGATGATGATGTTGGTCAGCTCGTTGGAGTTGATTTGTCCGAGGATGGGCTTGCCAGCTGTGCCGCTTGGTTCGCCGTTATCGTTGGAGCGGAACGTCTCGCGCTCTGCCCCAATCATGTAAGCCCAGCAGACGTGGCGGGCATCGTAGTACTTCTTCTGGTACTGCTCCACAAGTGCCATCGCTTCCTCTACCGTGCTGACAGGATGCGCAAAAGCGAGGAACTTACTCCTGAGTTCAGTGTAAGT
>CAMZAE010000045.1 GCA_947304115.1 uncultured Prevotellaceae bacterium
AGGCTCTGTGCCTTCTTCGATAGTCCAAGTGAACTCCTTCAAGGGACAATTCACAGCACTGCCATCGGTCCTACTTACAGCAATGTTCTTGACATTAACTACACAAGTTCCGAGAGGAGCATCGCCAGCAATGGCAACGGTAACAGCAACTACGGCACCATCTGTTCCAGTAAAAGCATAGGTGTCTGCCAACTCGCAAGAAATAAAGACTGTGCCATCTGAATTGGGAGTAGTAGTCAATTCAGGATTAGAACCTTCCGGGCAACGGGTAGAGATAACGGTTGCGCTTTCGAAGGTAACACCCTGAGGAAGCTCAAGCGTGCACTCCCAGTAGTTAACCGTAGGTTCTGCATTCTTCAGGTTCAGGGTAAGTGTGGCAGTTCCCCAGGTCTGACCGTTGGCATCAGCGGTTGCATAAACATTCCAGTTCTTCTGGATGTTTGCCCACATTGCTGTCATCGCAAAGAATGACACCAAAGAAAGTAAAATTCTTTTTTTCATAAAAAACGTTTTTAGTATTGAAATAATTAATGTTGTTTTATACTTTTCTGCTGCAAATTTAGTGCTTTTTTCAAAACCGCCAAAACTTTTACGCTTTTTTTTTCTTCTTTTCTTGTTTTTTTATGGAGAAGAAGATTTTCCGGCTGGGTTCAAAGGACACTTCTCAATGTTTCGGAGACATCCTTGACGGGAATTATCTCGTACTCGCCATCCCTGAGCCAGACGATTCGGCGGGAGACAATGGGGATGCCGATGTCCTGTAGCATGAGGGCGTAGAGGGAAAGCTGGATGGTGTAGAACGAGAGGTCTTCTTCTGTCATGTCGCAGAAAGGCTCACGCAGCACGCGGCCGAACTTGCGGTTGTATTCGTTGCGGAGATTGGCGTTGGTCTTGTAGTCGAGGATGACGAAGCCCTGGGGCTGCCCGTCTGTGCCGTCCTGGTAGTAAAGCATGTC
This sequence comes from uncultured Prevotellaceae bacterium, assembly GCA_947304115.1. GTDB lineage: Bacteria > Bacteroidota > Bacteroidia > Bacteroidales > Bacteroidaceae > Physcousia. The sequence continues at coordinate 957 of CAMZAE010000045.1, forward strand.
GAAGGTACCTGCGATCTGCTCCTTGAGGTTCCGCTCCATGCAAGGGTTCTTGCCACTGTACACCATTGCCTCGTTGAGGACGAGGTGCATAGCGGACGGCATCTCGTCCATGAACTTGAGCAGCGCCTCTTCCTTGGGATGTAGGGGGGCAAGGAAACTGTACTCCGGCATATACTGCGGCATGATGGAAGGGCAGATGCGGTCCGGCAGGCCTGCACGCAGATAGCCAAGGCTCTCGCCATAGGCATGTGTCTTTGTGCCGAGCGTCTTCGCGCGGAAGGCGTTCTGCTGCCATTGCCGAATCCAATGTTCGGGCGTCTCGCCGTGTCGCTCCGCATAACGCACAGCCTGCCGCCGCTCGTCGAATGGCACGCGGACGTAGCGGTGCGCGATGTTGGAGACAGAGGGGAGCGCCTTGCCATTCAACACATAACGATGACCGTCGGCATAGAATTCAAGGTCCTGGAAAGCAGTCAGGATTTGCTTGCGAGCCTCTGCTGCCACAGAAGGCTCACCGGCTATAGAAAACATCTTGTCTTTTATCATTTACTATCTCTTTTCTATTTACTATTTGTCGTTGCGATGGACGCCCCCCCTACTTCACCGTGATGCTTTCGCCCGCTGTCTGCGACTGGTATTCGGGCGCATAGAGACAGGTGAGGCGTGCGGGAGGCAGGAGGAAGCTGCCTGTGCGACCGATGAACCAGTCTTCTTCGATGACGTATGTGCCGCGCGGCAGGCTGTCCATGAAATACTCTGTGCTGGCGTCGTGTATCGCCTGATAATAGCCGAGTCCGTCCTGCCAATGATAGCCGGAAAGCTGCTGGGCAGGCTCTGCGGCAGCAGGCCGCGGCGCACGCAGGCAGACATATTCGTAGTCACGGTCGGCGGTGATGGTGTAGCGGACATGGACAGCCCCCCTCCAAACCTCCCCCCGAGGAGGGAGGCTTTCAAGTTCGCGGCGGATGGTCATGCCTTCGCGATTGGCCTCAGCTTCAGAGGCTGGCAATTGGTACTGGGCATAGACGGCACCCCAGGAGAGAGAGCCAAGCCCCCCTCCAAATCTGCCCCCGAGGAGGGAGGCTTTCCCATTGTGCTGCTCGACGTGAAGCTCTTTGGCTTTGTTGATGGGTTCTATGCGCTCACGATGGCCCCCCACCCTCTCCCCCGAGAGGGAGGGCAAGACGCGCACCTGATTATCATAACTTATGGAGCCACTCCAGGTTTCCTTACCTTCCTCCTCCTCTGGGGAGAGGTTGGGCGTGGGGGCTATCAGGGCATAGACGGCATCGGCCGACTGTATGGGTTGCTCCCATTCCTGCGTCCTCTTTTGCTGGATAAGCCATTCTGTCATGCGGGCATAAAGGTCTGTCTCCTTCGGCTCGACAGTTCTTACGGCCTCCATGAGGCTGACGTGCCTCTCCACCTTGCGGTCGATGCTCGTAAAGCTGCCTCCCGGATAGGCGATGTACGCGCCGTCCTTGTGGTTGAGCAACTCGTGAATGCGAGGCATCAGGGCCAAAGCCTTCTTGTCTTCGCCTGCCTTTTTCAGTATGATAGCTGCAAGAGTACGCGACTCAAGCCCCTCTCTGTCTCCCCAAAGGGGGGAAGAACTGGCGGCCTCTTTCTTGAGGAGCGACAAAAGACAACGGACATCGTCTTGCTCCTTTCTCCCTGCCCCTTGCTCCTTATACATTATATATATATATAAGTAGCGAAGCTGGGAGAGTGACAAGGTGGGGTTCTTCTCTTTGCGCAGTCTTTCCACATCTTTGTGCATCTCCTTTTCGAGGAAAGCCATCGCCTTGTCGAGTATCTGGCGTTCCGGAACGGACAGGATGCCGTCCCTGATGGCACCGAGGCGCACGAGAAGCGTGGCGACTTCTGTCGTCATCCATACGCTTCCGCTCATGCCTGGGAACCAGCCAAACGCGCCGTCGGCGTGCTGACGGGCAGAGAGAGCATGAAGCATCGACATACGCCGCTGTTCCTGCTCCATTTCCGAGAAGAGCGAGGCGAGGCGCTGCCTGCCGGCCTTCTGCTGCTGGGCCTCAATCACCCAAGGTGTCTCATTGAGCAGGATGTCTGCCAGTTTTTCATTGACCATTGACCATTGACCATTGACCATTTCTTTTTCTGAAAAGTTCTCGAGAGCCTTCCGAACTTCGAGATATTTGTGGGCAAGATGGTAGGCGACGCTGCCTCCGTAATAGGCAGAAGCAACAGAAAGGACATCGTTGTGCGTCGGAGCCGTCAGCGATGGCAAGGCCTGCAAAGCGAGATAGATAGGCTCGGCGACATGCTCGATGGTCAGTGTCTTGTTGACGGCCTTAGGATTGCCATTAGCAAAGAGGCCGGAAAGATTCATCGTAAGCGTCGTATCGCCCTTGAGCATATAGGTTCGCGTCTCTGTGACGTTCTGCATATCGGAGAGGACAGGCAGGTAGCGCACTTCGCCGTCGCTGCCTTCCTTAGCTTTCGCCATCCATTGGACGGCAAGGAGAGGATGGTCGAGCGTTGCGGCAAAGGGCATATTATAAATCGTCTCTTTGCCTGGCTCAAGGTCGAACTTCACCTTCATCTGCTTGATGGTCTTGTCTGTTTCGGCATCATAGACCTTCAGTACAGCCTCGCCCTTCTGCCGCTTATCCGAGGCATTGCGGATAGAGGCGGTCAACGCAACCTTGTCGCCATTGCGCAGGAAGCGCGGCAACGCCAGCTCTGCCATCAGTTCTTTCTTTGCCACGACGGTCTCCTGCCACCTTGCCGTCATCATGTCCTGCGTGTGTGCCAAGCCATGCAGATGCCAAGAAGTCAAGCCTTCGGGCAAGGTGAAGTCAATGGAAGTCTGCCCATTGCTGTCGGTGCGAAGCTGCGGATAGAAGAATGCCAACTCAGAGAGATTGGCACGGACGTATGTCGCATCAATGTCAAGTTCTGCAGCCTGAGCGTCGAGGGCTTGGTCGGCGGACTCAAAGGCAAGCCCCCCCACCTCTTTCATGTTGAACTTCTGGACGGCACCAGCATACTCGCGAGCCGGGACTTCCAGCTTGTCATATACTACTTCCTCTAATCTGTTTGCTCCCAGGCGTGTTTTCCTGCCGCCTCTTGTCACAGGCGCACCAGAGAAATACGTCTCGTTCCACCTTGCGAAGTCATAATCCTCGACAGGCAGGTAGCGCAACGGCAAGCTAAGATTTGCGTAACGGAAATGGGAGAACCAGCCGTAATCAGTCACCCGAAGCGAGACATTGCGATAGCAAGCGCGGTCAACATATAAGCCCATGCCATAAGCCGCCAACGCATCGAGAGAGGCATCGTACATGCCCAGCATGACGTTGGCCGAGGCAGGCGTGCCGTCGGGACGTGTCAGGGTGAGCTTCCAGTGTTCCTTCTGGCCGGGTTGCAGATGGTCGCGGAACGTGTCCCAATGCATTCGGAGCCGCGTGTCGGGCTGCTCCAGCCTAAAGTCTATCGCTTCATCCAGGAGACGGCCTTCGTGAATGAGCATCATCGTGACAGCCAGGTGGTGGCGGAAGCGTTCTTCGTAAGGCACCTCGAACATCATCGCCTGGTCCGAGAGGTGCAGCAACGTGTCGCGCACAAGGCCGTTCTCGCCTGTCATAAGACAATAGATCCAGGCTTCGGACAACGTCGTACCCACTTGGAAGCGGGCCGGCCTTTCGCTCGACATGGTGTCGCAAGGCGTGTAAAGCCACAATTCGTGCTTGCCGATAAGCCGTTTGTCGGTGATGGAGAAGATGGTGAAGCTTGCTTTGAAGGATGCCGTGTCGCCCGCTAACCATTGACCATTGACCATTGACCATTGGCCTTCTGCCTTTGCCACGAGGTCATACTGGCCGGAAGGCAGCGTGCGAAGCATTTCGGGAATGGTGTCGCAGTTGGCAGGAACGATGAAGTCCTTGACTTCCTTGCCGTCTTGTAAAAGCCTGCAAAGCACATCGCCCTGCACCGGCTTGTTGTTGCTGGCATAGAGGTCAAAGCGCAAAGGCTTGAGCGACTCGCGGTTCTGCTGCTCTGGCACATCGCCCATCATGCGAAGCGGCGTGCTGCAAAGCGTCAGACGGCTGCTGCCCTGCTGCGTCTCGCCTTCAGGACTGAGGACTTCGACGGAGAGCTGGAGTGTCTGTCCCCATCGCAACTGCTCCTTGGAAAGCTCCTTAGAAACTGGAATACGGATGCAGAAACGCCCTCCTTCGTCAGTATAGAGCGTGTCGATGTCGTGTGCCTTTCCGGAACTGTAACGCTTCCACCACCAACTTTTCTGCCATCGGTAAGAGCCTGTGACACGGGCATTGGCAACCGGCCATTGGCTGTAGGTCAAGGCACGGCCAGTCAGCGTGATGCTGTCAACAGGCAAAGAAATGGCCGGGGCCTCGTCAAACTCCACTTGGAAGGTGGGGCGACGATACTCCTCGACACGGATGTCGAGCGCATAATCCGAACAACGAATTGAGTATATGCCAGGCAAGCCCGATTCGGGCAAGTGAAGGCTGTCCTGGACTGTGCCAAACGCATCGGTCTTCAAGGTGTGCTTCACGACCTCCTGACCATTGGCGTCAAAGAGCGTGAGGTCAAACTCCACTCCCGCCTCGGCCTGCGGAGCCTTGTCGTGACTTTGGGTATAGGCGATGCCGCCCACATAGACCGTCTGCCCCGGACGATAGATACTGCGGTCGGCACAGAGGCGCTTGTGGTGCGTGAGCTTGTCGTCCTTGTCATTGTAATAACGCCATCCCAAATACTCTTTCCCGGAAGCCTTGTCCTCGCCCCGCGACAGTTGCACATAGATGGCATTCCTGTCTTCAACGGTCATCTCGGCAATGCCGCGGCTGTCGGTCGTCCGTTCCCCAATCAAGGTGTATGCCTGCTTCTTCTTTCGGTAGAAGCCCACCTTGACACCCTGTTGCGGTTCGCCGCTCATCGCATCCGTCACCATGATGCGCTCCCTGCTGCCAGGCAGTCTGGTAGCCATGAATGTGAGTGCCGACACGCTGGTCAGGACTGTCTGCGGCTCACTTTTCTTCCCCTTTAAGGGGGAGTCAGAGAGGATAGTCTCCTTTGTGGTGCCGTCGAGGACAAGGGCATACCGCCCGAAACCAGGCGAGTGCCAACGCAGTGTGTCGTTCTTCTTCTCAAGAGGCTTCACACCGGTCATGTCGATGGGCAAGGTCTCGATGAGCGTGCCGCTCCGACGGACTTGCTCAAACCTTGTGCCAGCCTTCTCGCCGTCGCTAAATTCAAAGTCGAGGGGAATGCGATAGAGCGTAAGGCTTCCCGTCTGCATGTTCTTTATCTGGAGCGGGATGTCGTAGTCCCTGCCGGGGTAGCACATCTCGCGGAAGCGTCCTGACAGGCAAGGCTGACGCAGTTCGGAGATGCGGTTCTTCAGTTCGTTTGCCTGCCGACACTTGGGATAGCGGCGAAGCGCCTCGTCCAGCAAATCGTGTCGTTCTTGGGAAGTCTTTCCTGAAAGGGAAGCCAGTCGCAGATAAACCTGTGCACAGGCGGGAAGGTCGGCATATTCATCGCGGAGGCGGAACAAGGACCCTTCCAAACCTCCCCTTAAAGGGGAGGCTTTCTGGAGCGAGTCGAGGCGGAGCTTCAACGTCGCCTCGCGTAGGCCGTGACGACGATACACGTCGATGATGTCGCCATAGGTGGGGGTGAGGCCTTTCTTTTCCTGAGAGGGGATGTCATCCTGATAGGCTTGCCAAATGACATGAAGGAGGTCGCTGCCGAAGATGTCGTCGTCCTTGCCCCGCTCTGTCAGGGGCTTCGAATCGGCCAGCCTGACGGCATGCAACGCCTCGATGTCCTGCATGGCCTGGGCATAGAGGCCGGCCGCCTGCTTGTCATATTCCGCGCGGCTCCACTCCTGAATGCTGTCCGGATTGCTCTCCGTCTCGCTGTCATAACGCTGAGAACGCCAGGCATTCAGGCAGAGCAAGTGCGCCATGGCTGCACGGTAGATGGCCTGGGCCGTCTGGTCCTTCTCGGCAAGCATCTCGGCTTTGAGCTGCCGCCAGTCATAGAAGAAGCTGTCGGGCGAGATGTCTTCCCGCTTCTGGTTCTCAGAAAGGGCTGCCGACAAACGCTTTGCCGCCGCAACGACATTTTTGTTCCTACCGGCTTGGCAATAGAGACAGCAGCTAATAGCCAGGAGAAAAGCAAGGAGATGTTTCATAACTTAAAGAGCCTGTTTGTTTGCTTCTACATGTATGAGCAATTGCTTCTACATGTACAAGCAATTGCTCATACATGTAGAAGCAACGAATTACATTAGCTGAGTCGGGCTGCCATTTTGGGGATAATGGACAACACGGCGTTAGATTTCTTCGAGGAGCGCCTTGAGGAACGGCCAGAACTTGGCTACAGACGAGATGCTGCAACGCTCGTCGGGCGTGTGGGGACTGCGCAGTGTGGGGCCGAAGCTCACGAGGTCCATCTTGGGATAGACACCGCCGATGATGCTGCACTCCAGGCCTGCATGACAGACTTCCACTCTTGCTTCCTCGTTCAGGACCTTACGATAGACCTCCACCATCTTGGCCACGATGGGGCTGTCGAAGTTGGGCTGCCATGCGCCATACTGTCCGCCGAACTCCACCTTCATGCCAGCCATCGAGAAGCAGCTTTCCTGCATCTCCTGGATGTACTCCATCATCGTCTCGCTGCTGGAGCGGGCCAGGATGAGGATGCTTGCCTCGTCTGCCCCGATGTTGACGATACCCAGGTTGCTGCTCGTCTCCACGACGGAGGGGATGCTGGGGATGTTGCGCAGCACGCCGTCGTGACAAGCCATAATAGCATCGACAAGGTTGTCCTGAATCTCAAGGGGCACCTGTCCTGCAGGCATCGCTGTGGTCTCAACAGTCATCGTGATGCCCTCCTCCACACCGCGGAACTCGTCGGCGAATACTTGCTGACAATACTGTGCCAGTTCGCAGAAGTCGTCGTAGTTCTCCATTGGGACAGCCATCGTGACAGTGGCCGTGCGAGGGATGGCATTGCGCATGTTGCCGCCCTGCCAGGAGCAGAGACGCGCCTCGTCGTCGGCAATGGCCTGACGCACAAAGCGGGCCATCAGCTTGTTGGCATTGCCGCGGCCTTCGTTGATTTCCAGTCCGCTATGACCGCCACGCAAGCCCTTGAGCGTCACCTTTACGGCGATGTCGCCTTCATCAAGCGCCACAGACTTGTACTGCATCGTGGCACTGATATTCACGCCTCCGGCGGAACCGATGACGAACTCGCCCAACGTCTCGTTGTCAATGTTCAAGAGGATGTCGCCCTTCAGTGTGTCGGCCGACAGATGGTTCACGCCGTACATGCACGTCTCTTCGTCCGCCGTGATGAGGGCTTCCAGCGGACCGTGCTTGATGTCCGTGCTCTCCATGACAGCCATGATAGCCGCCACACCGATGCCGTCGTCGCTGCCCAGCGTCGTGCCCTTCGCCTTCACCCAATCGCCGTCGATGTATGTCTCGATGGGATCTGTCTCGAAGTTGTGAGCGCTCTCGTCCAGCTTCTGCGGCACCATGTCCATGTGGGCCTGGAGAACGGCTGTCTTTGCCTTTTCGCGGCCCGGCGTGGCAGGCTTGCGCATGACGATGTTCTCGGCATTGTCTTTGAAGGCTTCAATGCCGTGCTCCTTCGCCCAGTCGAGCAGGAACTGCTGCACCTTCTGCAGGTGTCCGCTTGGGCGCGGCACTTGTGTCAGGAGATAAAAATTCTTCCAGATAATCTGAGGATCAAGGTCTTTGATTAATGTTGCCATATTTTTTGAGTTTAATTGTTTTTGCAGTTCAAAGGTACGAAAAAATTATGAATTATGAAGCAAAGCTCGACGAAAGTCAACAGTGACAATTGAACTTTTGAAATTATTTTGATATATATAATAAATCCCATTCGCTGTTTTTATGGGCATCGCCACGAGCACGAGAGCCGTAGAGATAGAGCTTGCTGTGTTCGGGAAGGACTTCTCTTGCAACGCTCTTGATTGTATCAATCATATTTGTTGGATTCATACTCTCTATGACAACTATTATTAATCCTTCGTTTTGCAAAGTTAGCGATTTCTCAAATACATACAAAGGAAAACATGAAAAAAGTTGGGAAGACACAGGGAAATCCGTACCTTTGCAGAGAGTTTGTTTCTTATACATTTTATTTATATATATGCACGAAGGTAATGAGCCTGCTCACTGACTTGAAGGAATTGCTGCTGCCACGGACTTGCCCCGTGTGCGGGAAGCTGCTGACGGAGAGCGAGGAGGTGCTTTGCGCCTTCTGCGCCATAGGGCTGCCACGCTACCGCATTAC
>CAMZAE010000046.1 GCA_947304115.1 uncultured Prevotellaceae bacterium
TTCAACCCGTTTATACTAAGGAAGACCTCGAGGGCATGGAGCACCTGAACTTCGCTGCCGGCATTCCTCCCTTCCTTCGTGGCCCGTACAGCATGATGTACCCCTTCCGCCCGTGGACAATCCGCCAGTACGCCGGCTTCTCTACGGCAGAGGAGTCCAATGCTTTCTATCGCCGCAACCTCGCTTCCGGCCAGAAAGGTCTGTCCGTAGCCTTCGACCTTCCCACGCACCGTGGCTACGACCCCGACAACCAGCGCGTTGTAGGCGACGTGGGTAAGGCAGGCGTGAGCATCTGCTCTTTGGAGAACATGAAGGTCCTGTTCGACGGCATTCCCTTGAACAAGATGTCCGTCTCCATGACGATGAACGGCGCCGTGCTGCCCGTGCTGGCCTTCTACATTAACGCCGGCCTGGAGCAGGGCGCACAGTTGGAGGAGATGGCAGGCACCATCCAGAACGACATCCTGAAGGAGTTCATGGTGCGCAACACCTACATCTACCCGCCAGCATTCTCCATGAAGATAATCGCCGACATCTTCGAGTTCACCTCACAGAAGATGCCGAAGTTCAACTCCATCTCCATCTCCGGCTACCACATGCAGGAGGCCGGTGCAACGGCAGACATCGAGTTGGCCTACACCCTTGCCGACGGTATGGACTACCTGCGTGCAGGTATCAATGCCGGCATCGATGTGGATGCCTTCGCACCTCGCTTGAGCTTCTTCTGGGCCATCGGTGTGAACCACTTCATGGAGATTGCGAAGATGCGTGCAGGCCGCCTGCTTTGGGCAAAGATTGTGAAGAGCTTCGGAGCCAAGAACCCCAAGTCGATGGCTTTGCGTACACACTCGCAGACCTCTGGCTGGTCGCTGACGGAGCAGGACCCCTTCAACAACGTGGGCCGCACCTGTATCGAGGCCATGGCTGCCGTGCTTGGTCACACCCAGTCGCTGCACACCAACGCCCTCGACGAAGCCATCGCCCTGCCTACAGACTTCTCCGCCCGTATCGCCCGTAACACGCAGATTTACATCCAGAACGAGACGCAAGTCTGCAAGCACATCGATCCGTGGGCAGGCTCTTACTATGTGGAGAAGCTCACCTACGAGCTGTACCACAAGGCTTGGGAGCACATCCAGGAAATCGAGAAGCTGGGCGGTATGGCAAAGGCCATCGAGACCGGTCTGCCCAAGATGCGTATCGAGGAGGCTTCGGCACGCACACAGGCCCGCATCGACAGCGGCGTACAGACCATCGTCGGCGTGAACAAGTACCGTCTCGACCATGAGGATCCCATCGACATCCTTGAGATTGACAACACCGCAGTGCGCTTGCAGCAGGAGGCTTCCCTGAAGGAACTCAAGGCACATCGCGACGAGGCACAGGTAAAGAAGGACCTCGAGGCCATCACCGAGTGCGTGCGCGAGTTCAACGAGGGAAAGAAGAGCGAGCACAACCTGCTCGACCTGGCTGTCACAGCCGCCGGCCATCGTGCCACATTGGGTGAGATAAGTGATGCCTGCGAAGCCATCGTGGGCCGTTACAAAGCAGTAATCAGAACTATTTCAGGCGTGTATAGAAGTGAAAGCAAGAACGACAAGCTCTTTGACAAGGCTTGCGAAATGACCGATGAATTCGCCAAGAAGAACGGCCGCCGCCCGCGCATCATGGTTGCCAAGATGGGCCAGGACGGTCACGACCGTGGCGCAAAGGTGGTCGCAACGGGTTATGCCGACTGCGGCTTCGACGTGGATATGGGACCGTTGTTCCAGACACCGGCCGAGGCAGCGCGTCAGGCTGTGGAGAACGACGTGGACATCGTAGGTGCCAGCTCTCTGGCAGCAGGTCACAAGACGCTCATTCCTCAGCTCATCGAAGAGCTGAAGAAGCTGGGCCGCGAGGACATCATGGTCACAGCCGGCGGTGTCATCCCTGCACAGGACTACGACTTCCTCTACAAGGCAGGCGTGGCCTGCATCTTCGGCCCCGGCACTCCCGTCCCCTACTCTGCCGTCGAGATGATGAAGATACTCTTGGGCGAAGACAATGCATAATTAAGAATTGACAATCATTTCTCTATCCCCCCTCTGCTGACGGCAATGTCGGCAGAGGGGTTTTTGCATCATTCTGTTCGACCCGACACGTTCAGTCGATTGCTTCTTCATGTATGAGCGATTGCTTCTTCATGTACAAGCAATTGCTCATACATGTAGGAAGCAATAATGCACCGTGGGGGACGAGGACGGATTAATCACAACGCAAACAACCTTAAAGCAAAAAAACACCCCTACATTATAGAATAATACAATAAAAAGTTGTACATTTGTACACGATTTGTTGTTTTTAACAAAAGTTCCTGCTGAATAACTACAAACCATACAATATGAACGTGAAGACTATATTTACGCGAACAGCGATGATACTGTTCCTTGCCCTGTTCTGCTTCTCCGGCATCTGGGCTGAAGATGTGACAACAGAACAAGCACTTGAGCAGGCTTTGGAGTTCCTGGCAAACCAGACGACCACATCCGGCAGGCCCCGACGCGCTCAGGGCATCACACCGCAACTCACGTTGGGGGGCAAGGTGAACGGCCTCTACGTATTCAATGTAGATGACAACAACGGCTTCGTCATCGTCTCCAACGACGACCGCACCGTCCCCATCCTCGGCTTCAGCGAAAGCGGCAGCTTCAATCCTGACGACATGCCCTGCAACATGCGTGCCTGGCTGCAAGGCTACGCCGACGAAATCGCTTGGCTGGCAGAGCATGGCCAGACGACAAGCAGCCTAAAGAAAGCAAGGCAGAAGGCCGGCTCGCACAGCACCGCCGCCATCGCCCCGCTGACCAGCACGACATGGAACCAGGGCACACCGTACAACAACCTGTGCCCAAAATACAAAGGCACCAGCAAGGCAGCCACAGGCTGTGTGGCGACGGCTATGGCACAGGTGATGAAATACCATGAATGGCCGACGAGTTCAAAGAGAACCATCCCAGCATATACAACCGGCAGCTATGGCATAAGCATGTCTGCCCTGCCCATCACCACCTTCGACTGGGCAAACATGAAGGACAGCTATTCCGGCAGCTACACCTCTGACCAAGCTACTGCCGTAGCCACACTGATGCAGTACTGCGGTTGCTCTGTGCAGATGGACTATGGTCCAGAGTCTGGCTCCAATACGGACATGGTAGCAAGTGCACTCAAGACTTATTTTGGCTATAAGTCCACAACGAAGTACGTTGTGCGCAGCTACTACACCTATGCCAACTGGACGGACCTCATCTATCACGAGATTGCCCATGCCCGCCCTGTGGTCTATGGAGGCGCATCCTCAGGCGGCGGACACGAGTTCGTGTGCGACGGCTACAAATACGAGAACGGCACCGACTTCTTCCACATCAACTGGGGTTGGGGCGGCATGAGCGACGACTATTTTGTTCTCTCTGCACTTGATCCCGACCAGCAAGGCATCGGCGGCAGCACTTCCAGCGACGGCTTCCACTACGGACAGGATGCCGTCATCGGCATACAAAAGTCAACCGACACCGGAACCATAGCAAACATCCCGTCCAATAACGTCAACCTGACGATGAACAGCATGACGCTGAACAGCACAACCGCATTTGTGAATACGAGTGTCAGCGTTACCCTCAATATCACCAATAACAGCACAGACGATTACGACGGCGACCTGTGGATAGGTATAAAAGACGACGAAGACTACTACGGTATTCTTGAAGGCAACTCTTTCCTCATCCCTGCCGGACAGACCAAAGACTGCGACATATCGTTCACACCCACATGGACGGGAACTTTCAACCTTGTATTGTTCTTGCCTTCTGACGAGAGAGGTTATTACACCGATGGCGAGGTAGCAGCGACGCTGAATGTCATTGAAGCCCAGACCAACGAATTTGTTCCCATTTATGGCTACTACTGCGACCAGTTGAGCAGAAGCCAATTCATCATACCGGCAGCCAACCTGCAGAACATGCTCAACACATATCTCACGGGAATGACGTTCTATGCCTCACAGTCTTCCATCAGTTGGGGCAAAGCAGAGTTCGACGTCTATCTGAGCGAGGAAAGCGAGACGACCATCTCCTCTCTGAAAGACTGGGACACACTGAGCAAAGTCTATGCCGGAAGCCTGTCTGTTAGCAATGGACAGATGGCCATTGCCTTCGACACTCCCTACAGATACCATGGCGGCAACCTCCTTGTGGGCATTAACCAAACCGTAAAGGGTTCTTATGTGAAAAGTTCCTGGTATGGTGAGACAGCCAACGGAGCATCTCTCGGCGGTTATAACAACAGCACCAGCCAAAAGAACTTCCTGCCATTGGTTGACTTCGACACAAGTGTCGCACCTGCGGTGGCGATTCCCACAGACATCGCCATAACGCCGGCATCAACCTCCGCCACCATCACCTGGGCAGGCGAAGCCGACAGCTACAACGTGCGCTACAGGAAGCCCGGCACCGAAGCAATCGCCTTTGAAGACGACTTCGAGGATGGACTTGGCCTATGGACCATCTACACAGAAGGCGAATCCCAATCCGGCACAGGTTGGCGTGTTTCAAATCCCGCCAACGGCTTAGAATTTGAAGCACATAGCGGCTCATACGGTGCCAGCTCATTTAGTTGGAACGGCAGCGCATACCATGTCAACAACTGGCTCGTCACTCCACCAGTGGATCTGGGCGGCACTCTGAAGTTCTGGGTTCGCACCAACGCAGGGTACCCTGACAGCTATGAAGTGCTGCTCTCCACCTCTGGGAATGCCACAACAGACTTCACCACGACTTTGCAAGCGATGGCTCCCGCTCCATCCAACGGACAATGGAACGAGGTTATTATAGACCTGGGGGCATTCGCAGGACAGAAGGGCTATATTGCCATTCACCACGAGGATTATGACATGAACTACCTTTTCATCGATGACTTTGGCATCTACAATGAGGCCTCCGCCGCCACCGACTGGATTAGCGCCTCAACGACGGAGACCAGCATCAGGCTGACCGGCCTCACAAGCCAGAGCATCTACGAAGTCCAGATACAGGCCGTAAGCGGCGAGGACACATCCGACTGGACAGAGCCTGTCACGTTCACCACACTTGCGCCTGTTGACATCGCCCTTAATGCCAAGCAGGACAACACAAGCATTATCGAAGCAAACAACGGAACCTGTGCCAACGTCACCATCAACGGCCGCACGTTCAGGAAGGACGGAAGCTGGCAGACCATCTGCCTGCCATTCGACGTGGAGTTGGAAGGCAGTGTGCTCGAAGGGGCGGACATAAGGGCGCTTGAGTCTGCCAAGATGCGCGAGACATTCCTCCTCCTGGACTTCACACCTGTCACAGCGCTTCAGGCCGGTATCCCCTACATCATCAAGTGGGACGGCGGGAGCGACATCGCGAACCCCACATTCGAGGACGTCACGATACAGAACACCAGTCCGGTATTTGTCTCTGCCCTTGACAACAAAGTAACGTTTGGCGGCTCCTATGCCAACAGCGTATTCAGTTCGCCCTTCAGGAGCTATTATGTGGATGGCAGCCAGATACTTGCATCATGCGTAAGCGGCACGGAGACAGACGCTTTCGATGCCATCTTCTATCTCAGCGGCGAGTTTTCCCCGACGATAGCGGAGGCCGCCTTGAACACAGGCGACGAGGAAGAACTGATAACAGGCATCAGCCTCCTCCCGGCCACCCCCAAGGAAGAACGTGTCCATAATCTCGCCGGCCAGCAAATTCTAAATTGCAAATTACATCGTGGTGTCAACATCATCAGTGGCAAGAAGCTTTTGGTCAAATAACGACTGTTTTTTGATAAAACCTGCCACATTTCTTGTCCTAATCCATTAAAAGTGTTATATTTGTCCACGAAATTATATACATTATTATAATGTCTAACTTAATTCTTAACTACATGAAAAGGAAAACTACTTTTCTTGCGAAAGCATTCCTAATGCTGTTCGCCGTGCTCTTCAGCTTCACAGGAGCAAGGGCGCAAAATGATGTAGAGATTGGCGATGGAGGCGAGACCAATAACTCATACCTCCCTGGCTATAACTACTACAACTACTCCCTGACACAGCAGATTTACACTGCTGCAGAAATCGGAATGGCCGGAACCATCAATTCCATTGCCTTTAAGAACACGGGAGCAGTAATGACACGTACCTATTCGGTGTACATGCTGCACACTGATAAGGAGACATTCGAAGGCGGCACCGACTGGGCCAGCATGAGCGATGATGATTTAGTGTTCACTGGTGAATTAACCTTCGCCGTTAACGAATGGACAACAATCACGCTCGACACGCCTTTTGCCTATGATGGCACATCCAACTTGATTGTCGGCGTAGCTGACAACACGGGTAACTATTCCAATTCGCCCCACATGGCTTGCCTGGTATTCGAAGCCACGAGCCAAGCTATCCGCATTTACAGGGATGCCAAAGCCTACGACGTTTCCGCGCCTGGTGCCAGCGGCACTGTCTTGAATGTTAAGAACCAGATTGTTCTTAACATTACGCCCAGCGGCGGCACCAGCATTGAAGCGCCCGCAACATTTGAAGTTCCTATGGTCACGGAAAATGCGGCAAGGCTGAAATGGACAGGCGGCACCGGCGTTTTCAATGTAGAATACAAAAAGGTTGCTGACACGGAATGGACACGTCTCCTCTCCAACACGTCATCTTACACCTATGTGCTAAATGGTCTAACTCAAGATACAAAATATGTGGCTCGTGTTCAGTCGGTAAGCGGCAGCGAAGTCAGTGCATGGAAGTCAGTTGCATTCACCACAAACTATGTTGTCCCATTCCCCTTCTTAGAGGACTTCTCCGGAACAGGCATACCTAACCACTGGAACAAATACACTGGTCTCTTAGAAAACATCCTGGCTGGTTCTGTAACCCTTTCAGCCACAACCAATAATGTCTGGGGTGTCGGCACGGCAAACTCTGTCTTGGATGACAACCATGCTTATTGCAACATCTATGGCACCAGCCCCCAGAAATGGCTTGTCACTCCTGCCATTCCTTTAGAAAGCAATGCCCGCCTCGCCTTTGACGTGGCCTACACCACATATAACGGCACCGCCCTAGCGCCCCAGACAACCGGCGAAGACGACAAGTTCGTCGTTCTTGCCTCTACCGACAACATGGCAACCTGGACCATTCTCCGCCAGTGGGACAATGCGGGTTCAGAATTCGTGCTCAACGACCTTACTCCCGACGGAATGTATGTATCCATCAGTCTGGGAGCCTATGCAGGGCAGAACGTGAATATCGCTTTCTACGGTGAATCTACCGTTTCGAATGCCGACAACAACATACACATCGACAACTTCGCAGTAGAAACGGAAACCTCATGCGAGAAGCCCGCAACATTTGAAGTGTCTGATGTTACCGCACACACGGCAATTCTGAGCTGGACTGGCGGTTCCGGCACCTACAACGTAGAATACAAGAAGGATGCTGATACGGAATGGACAACAGCAGTCACCAACACGAAACTTTTCAGCTATACCCTGACAGGCTTGGAAACAAATACTGCCTACCAAGCTCGCGTTCAGTCGGTAGATGGCAGCGAAGTCAGCGGATGGAAAATGGTCAAATTCACGACTCTGGTAGCATGTCCTGCACCAACCAGTCCCGTCTGCATCGCAGTCACCACAACCAGCGCAACACTCGACTGGACAGAGAACGGCACGGCAACCTGGTGGGAAATCTGCCTGAACGATGACGAGGCGAACCTCATCGAAGTCACCAGCAAGCCTTATACACTCACAGGCCTTACCGCCGAGACAGACTACACCTTCAAAGTTCGCGCTTGCAACAGCAACACTGAAAAGAGCGAATGGTCTGCCGCATGTGCATTCCAGCCTACAACGAAATGGGTTATCGGTTCCGGCACATCAACAAGCCAATACCTGCCTTCACAGACCTATTACAAGTATTCA
Source organism: uncultured Prevotellaceae bacterium (assembly GCA_947304115.1). GTDB lineage: Bacteria > Bacteroidota > Bacteroidia > Bacteroidales > Bacteroidaceae > Physcousia. Next base: position 7,984 of record CAMZAE010000046.1, read on the forward strand.
CTGACACAGCAGATTTACACGGCTGACGAATTGGGCGACGCTGCCAGCATCCGCAGTATCGACTTCTACAGCACCGCAACAGAGCGCACCCGCAATCTGGACATCTACATGGTCTACACGGACAAGACAAGCTTCGAAAGCGCATCCGACTGGGTTCCCGTCACAGCCGGCGACCTCGTCTTCAGCGGCGAAGTGACTTTCCTGCAGAACGCCTGGACGACTATCGAGCTTGACAATGCCTTCAGCTATGACGGATCCAGCAATGTCATGCTCGTGGTGGATGACAATACAGGTTCGGACATAAATGGTTCCAGCTTCCGCGTCTTCGATGCCACAGCACAGGCTATCCGCATTTTCAGCGATAACACCAACTACGATCCAACAGATCCTTCGAGCTACTCTGGTGTCGTCTTGAACGTGAAGAACCAAATACGTCTGCTCAAGGGCGAAGCTCCTACTGTGCTGAAGCCCAGAGGCCTTGCTGTCAGCTACACTGGCGGCACGGAGGCTGTCGTAAGCTGGGTTTGCGACGAGCCTTACTTCGACCTCGAAGTGAACGGCACCGTAATAGAGAATGTGGCCAATCCCACCACTCTGAATGGTCTTGAACTCGCTACAACATACGAGGTAAGGGTACGTGCGAAGAACGCCAACGGCATCAGCGACTGGACAAGTCCCGTCAGCTTCACCACCGATGCATGTCTGAACCCGATTGTTATCAACTATAGCCTGGCAGACAGCTACGGCGACGGATGGTCAAACAATTACATCTTAGTAATTGACGAAGCAGAAGAACTGGCCTATGCATTAACCCTTGAAAGCGGCAGCTCGAAAACCGGCACCATCAAAATTTGCGGCTCCTATGCAAGGTTTGAATGGTATGCAGGCAATTATCCAGGCGAAACTTCCTGGACATTCACTGATGCCGAAGGCAATGAACTCTTCTCAGGAACAGGAAACACAGACATGGTTACAGGCGAAGTGCTTTATGAGATTGACAACTCTCCCTTCAAGAGGCCATCTGATTTCACTGTCACAGAAATCGGACCACACAGCGCGCAACTGAGCTGGACGGAGAACGGCACAGCCACCGAATGGCAGATATGCCTTGATGACGATGAAGACAACCTGATAAACGTTACGACCAATCCCTATACTCTGACTGGCCTTGACGCAGAGGCAGAATACGCGGTCAAAGTGCGTGCATATTACAGCTCTTCCGAACAGAGCCTCTGGAGCAAAGAAGTTGCGTTCACCACAGACACTGCTACCCCGGCACCCACCGACT
>CAMZAE010000047.1 GCA_947304115.1 uncultured Prevotellaceae bacterium
TGGAGCAAAGAAGTTGCGTTCACCACAGACACTGCTACCCCGGCACCCACCGACTTGAGCGTAGCTCCACGCGCTTACGAAGCTAAAGTAAGCTGGAACGGCTTTGCAAAGACCTATGACATAGCATGGGCCGAGCCTGCCACTTATGTTCCATCGAGCGATGGCTTCTGGCTGCAGTATGACGATGAAGCATACAAAACGAGCATCGGTAATGAAAATCCAGGCACTTGGACTTGGGGTGTGATGTATCCCAGCACGATGCTCAATGGCAACCTCTACCTCAACAAGGTTGGCATCTATGAAACCGAAACGTGGACTATGGAGAATTATACTGTCAATATCTACACGGGTGGCGACGATGCCCCAGAGACACTGGTCGGCACCGAGATTGTAGCTCCCGCTGGTGTGAAGGGCATCCATGAAATCGACTTGCTTCAGCCTGTCGCCATCGATCCCACACAGAACCTGTGGATTACTGTAACTGCATATGGTACGTACCTGATGACAGCCTGCAATGCAACGATAGACACCGGCGAAGTGGACGGAGACAACAATCCCGTTTACGAGGCAGAGCGCAACAACCAATGGGTATATTCTGGTTCATGGGCAAACATTGGCGACATCGCTTCCTCTTTGGCTGGCTACGAGTGGATGATTCGCGGCTTTATTGACAACATCACTCCCGAATACAACTGGGTTTCTAAGTCTGGTGTCAAATCGCCTTACACCATCAGCGGACTTGCCCCAGAGACAGAATACGTTGTAAGAGTGAAGGGCAATTTTGGAGCTGAAGGTGAGAGCGCGTGGACAATCACAAGATTCACCACCGACATTTCCACCGCCGCTCCTACGGATTTGGCAGTCAGCAACATTTCTGACAATTCCGCCACTATCACCTGGGCTGGCTATGCCAACGACTACAACCTGCGCTACAGGGTAGCTCCCATCGGAGGTGAACTGACAGAAGGCTTTGAAGAAGGGATTGGCGAGTGGACCACCATCGATGCAGATGGCGATGGATACACTTGGATACTTGCCAGTGAACTTATGAGTAATTATACAGCATACAATGGCAGCGACATGATAGTATCTCAAAGTTATGATACCGCTCCTCTGGAACCCGACAACTATTTGGTTTCGCCTCTGGTAGTATTAGGCGGCAGCATCACGTTCTGGGCTTGTGCACAGGATGCATCATATCCCGATGAGCACTTCGGTGTAGCCGTTTCTACGACAAGCAACACCGATCCCTCTGCCTTCACCACTATCCAGGAATGGACAATGACTGCCGAAGGCACACCAAGTTCCAGAAGGAAAGTCATGGGAACATGGGGTGAATACACTGTTGACCTGAGCGCATACGCCGGACAAACAGGCTATGTGGCTATCCGTCACTTTGACTGCACCGACTTCTTCTATCTCGACATCGACGACATCGTTATCGAACAGCCGACAGGAACAGAGCCAGGGCCTTGGATTACCTACAATCTCCAGGACAAGAGGTTCAATTTCACAGGTCTTCTTTCCAAGACCAAGTATGAAGTTGAGATACAGGGTGTCTATCCCGAAGGTAATAGTGAATGGGCAAAGAAATCCTTCACGACGTTGGAGTATGATCCCGATGGCATCAACCTCGCTCCAGCCCTCTCCGAAGGCGAAGGAAACTGGTATGACCTCAGCGGACGCAAGCTCGCAGGCAAACCCGCAAGAAAGGGTATCTATGTGAACGACGGACGCAAAGTCACAATCAAGTAAAACCTCTTCAATAGGCCGTGTCGTTTGACACGGCCTATTGGCTAACCCAACAACAAAGAACCCTTCCATGCCAAAGGAGCATGGAAGGGTTCTTTGTTATATATTATATATAATGTATAGGTATCAGGTGTTACACACGATTGTCCTTGGGGAAGACGACACGGGGCTTGAAGGCGCGAGCCTCCTCGAAGTCCATAAGGGCGTATGACATGATGATGACGGTGTCGCCCACAAGGACCTTGCGAGCCGCCGCACCATTGAGGCAGATACAGCCCGAACCGCGCTCGCCCCGAATGACGTAGGTCTCGAAACGCTCGCCGTTGTTATTGTCCACCACCTGCACCTTCTCGCCTGCGATAAGGCCGGCTGCATCCATCAAGTCCTCGTCGATGGTAATGCTGCCCATATAGTTGAGATTTGCCTCGGTCACTGTGACCATGTGCAACTTTGACTTTAATACTTCAATCAACATCTAACTTATTTACGATTTGACAATTTACTATTTACGATTTATTTACTATCTATAGATTATCTAAGAAACAACGGATTGAACGAATTGAACAGATTATGCCTGCGAATACAATTACTTACGGATTTCACGGATTACGGCGATGTACAATCTGCTAAATCCGCAGAAATAAAGTTAATCTATCCGTTTAATCCGTTGTTTTTATTAATTCATTACATTACTTGTATCTGATGTGGTCGATGAGACGGATGGGTTTTGTGCCGCAGAAGACGGTGATGCAGCCTACGATGCCCGGTGCCTCGTCCCATGAGGCAACGTCCGCCAGGGTGTCGCCATCGACGATGCTGAAATACTGCACCTCCAGGCCGTCGATGCTGTTTATCTTATCTACGACATAGTCGTGTGTCTGCCGCACCGGAAGGCCAAGTGAGCGGCTCTCGTCGAGGATGCGGTAGATGTTGGACGCTGTGACTTTCTCTTTTTCAGAAAGTAGCGCATTGCGGCTGCTCATGGCAAGGCCGTCGCTCTGGCGGACAACGGGACAGGGCACTATCTCAAGCTTGAAGCCGAGGTCAGCAACCAGACGCCGGATGACGGCTATCTGCTGGTAGTCCTTCTCACCAAAGTAGGCGCGGTCCGGCTCCACATACATTAAGAGCTTGCTCACTATCTGGCACACGCCGTTGAAGTGGCCGGGGCGCATTGCCCCTTCCATCACACTGTCGGTGGGCGGATAGCTGAACTGACGGGTGTCCGGCTCTGGATAGATTTCCTTTACGCTCGGAGCGAAGGCTATCTCTGCGCCGCACTGCTCAAGCAACTTGCAATCGGCATCTAACGTGCGGGGGTAGCGCTCCAAGTCCTTCGGATCGTTGAACTGTGTGGGATTGAGGAAAATACTGACCACGGTGATGTCGTTCTCCTCCACGCTTCTGCGGACAAGCGAGGCGTGCCCTTCGTGCAAGGCACCCATCGTGGGCACAAGACCGACGGTCTTCCCCTCGCTGCGGTACTGGGCCAAAAGCTCGCGAAGCTGAATAATAGTGTTTATAACCTTCATGCCTTTGACATAAAATCGTGCAAAGGTACAAATAAATTAAGAATGGAGGATGAAGAATGAGGAATTATTTTATGATTTTTGCGCTTATGTGTGAGAAAAGGAGCACTTCCCCATTGTTAAATGAGAAAATAATCGTATCTTTGCGCAGGTACTATAAGCTTAAAAAGATGACCAACGCCAAGAAGATACTCTTCGTCACCCAAGAGATGCTGCCCTTTGTGCCAGAGACCGACCTCTCGCTGATGAGCCGGTTCCTCCCACAAGCAGTTCAGGAAAAGAGCATGGAAATACGCTCCTTCATGCCCAAATGGGGTATCATCAACGAGCGTCGTAACCAATTGCATGAAGTCATCAGGCTCAGCGGCATGAACATTGTGGTCGATGACACCGACCACCCGCTTGTCATCAAAGTGGCAAGCATCCCCGCCGCACGAATACAGACTTACTTCATCGACAACGACGATTTCTTCTCCGGACGCAAAATGGCTTTGGATGCAGACGGCAAGGAGTATAGCGACAACGCCGAGCGAGCAGCCTTCTATGCCCGTGGCGTACTGGAGACCATCAAGAAGCTGAAATGGGCACCCGACATCATCCACTGTCTTGGCTGGATGAGCAGTTTCCTGCCCCTCTATATCAAGACGGCATACGCCGAAGAACCTTCCTTCCGTGACTGCAGAGTCGTATTCACTCCTTCCACGCAAATCCTCTCTTCGCCTATTCCGGAAAACATGGATGGCATCATCGCCTTCCGTAATGCCTCCATCTCCGCCACGAGGGGCCTGGGAGAGAAGAAACTTGTACCCATGCTCAACAAACTGGGCATAAAGTATTCCGACGGCGTTGGCTTCCTTGCAGAAAACGAGGTGCTTGCCAAATACGCCGAAGGACAGGGCAAACCCTGCCTGCCCCCCCTCAGCACAGAGGACTATGGCATCCACTACCCCACTTTCTATGACACTGTCTGGAACATAGGAAGGCTGGAAGAATCAGATTAAAAGATGAAAAGACTAAGCACTCTACTACATACCATCGCCTCGGCGGTGGCTTTCCTTCTAATAAGCTGCGATGACAGCACCGGCACGCTGGGGCTATTTCCACAACAGGATGCCATCAGCACTGAGGAAGGCACTTTCGACATCCTGTCAAACAGCATTGCCAACAACAATGTACCTGCCAGCAGCACTGCCTGCTACTTGGGAAAAGTCATCGATCCGGAAACTGACGAGGCTGTCACGGCCACCTTCGCCGCACAGTTCCACACCTTTGAAGACTATGCCTTCCCAGACCTGGAAGACATTGTCCCCAACAAGAAGAGCGGGCTTCTCTGCGACTCGATAGAAATCAGGCTCTTCATCAAAAGTGTTTTCGGCGACAAGAACAATCCAATGAAGATTGCCGTCTGGCCGCTCAGCATGGACGAAAACAAGCAGTTGAAGGAGTCGGACAAGCTGTACACCGACACAGACCTTCGGCAATATGTGGACGCGCCGGAGATTGAGAACGCCTACGTGACAAAGGTCATCACTGCCACCGACTACATTATGAGCGACGCCCAGCGCGCCAGCACGACTTATTCAGACAATATCCGCATCGTGCTCCCACCAGAATATGGCGACAAAATAATGAAGGCCTATTACAGCGACCACGACAACTTCAAAGACTCCTACGCCTTCATCCACAACGTCTGCGCCGGCTTCCTGTTCCGCACCATTAGCGGGACCGGCACGATGCTCTGCCTGGATGCCAGCGTCTTGAACCTCTTTTTCTCCTACAAAAGCCAGGACAACGCCAGCCAGTCTGCCACTTGCCGTTTTGCCGCCACACCGGAGGTCATACAAAGCACGCAGTTCGAGAGCAGCAGCTTGTCCGGCCTTCTCAACGAGATGAACGCTGCGAAGAGCGACACCACAATGCTCAAGACACCGGCTGGCATCTGTACCGAGCTTGTCCTGCCCATCAACAAAATCTTCGAGGGACATGAAAGCGACAGCATCAGTAGGGCGTCCTTCACCCTCACACGCTTCAACAACCAGGACAAAGACGCGAAGGATGACGACTATGCGCTTGGCATCCCGCAAAACCTGCTCCTCGTGCGCAAGAAAAACCTAAGCAAGTTCTTTGAGGAACATCAGGTGGCAGACCAAATGCAATCTTTCACTACAGTCTTCCTCAACACCAAGAATTGCTATACCTTCGACAACATCAGCCGACTTCTCTCGTATTGTCATAACGAGAAGATTGCCGGCATGAAAGCAACAGGCCTGACAGAAGAAGACTGGGAGGCAGCCAATCCCGACTGGGACCACGTTGTGATTGTTCCTGTGACCGTTGCCACGAACACCGACTCTTATAACAACGTCACGCTGGTCTCCGTCAACCATGACCTGAGCCTATGCAGCACGAAACTTGTGCGCGGCACGGAAGCCAACCCCATCAAGATGCAGGTCATCTACAGCCGCTTTGCGAAACAATAACATAATCGAGAAGTACAAATGAAACAGTTCACTCTCATTGTAGCCATGCTCGTCAGCCTGGCCGTAGCTATGCCTGCCCCAACATTGGCAGGAAGCAAGAGGGATGCCCGTGTGGCATACGTTATGAAGAACCTCAAGCTGAAGGGCGATGTGCAGGAGAAGTTCAAGCCCATGCTTGACGCCTACCTCAAGGAGCTTTCCGATTTGAAGGAACCTTACAAGCAACTCAAGAACGAACTGGAGGATGCCATCAATGCCAACAAGCTCACTGCAGCACAGTGCGACCAGCTCTTCGAGGCAAAGCAAAAGCAGGAAGAACAGGAACCTGCCCTGAACCGCAAATGGTACGCCAAGTTCAAGACCGTCCTTTCCGCACAACAGGCATACAAGGCAATAAAGCTCAGCGACGACAAACTATAACATATGGCAACGACAGACGACAAGAAGATAATCTTCTCGATGGTCGGCGTGAGCAAGACCATCCAGCAGAACCAGAAGCAAGTCCTCAAGAACATCTACCTCTCCTTCTTCTACGGCGCCAAGATAGGCATCGTGGGCATGAACGGCGCGGGCAAATCGACGTTGATGAAGATTATTGCCGGCATCGAGCAGCAGTATCAGGGCAATGTGGTGTGGAGTCCCGGCTACAGCGTCGGCTACCTGGAACAGGAACCTAAGCTCGACGACGACAAGACGGTCATCGAGGTGGTGAAGGAAGGCGTGCAGCACATCGTGGACGCCTTGCAGGAATACGAAGACATAAACCAGAAGTTCGGCCTGCCCGAATACTATGAGGACGAGAACAAGATGAACCAGCTCTTCGCACGGCAAGGCGAGTTGCAGGACATCATCGACAGCACCGACGCATGGAACCTGGACAGCAAGCTGGAACGCGCAATGGACGCGCTGCGCTGCCCGCCTGCCGACCAGCCGATAAGGGAACTGAGCGGCGGTGAACGCCGTCGCGTGGCACTCTGCCGCCTGCTCCTTCAGAAACCGGACGTCCTGCTGCTCGATGAGCCGACGAACCATCTGGATGCCGAGAGCATAGACTGGCTGGAACAGCACCTCACGCAATACGAGGGTACGGTCATCGCCGTGACGCACGACCGCTACTTCCTCGACGACGTGGCTGGCTGGATTCTCGAACTCGACCGCGGCGAAGGCATTCCCTGGCAAGGCAACTACTCCTCATGGCTCGAACAGAAGACGAAGCGCATGGAGCAGGAAGAGAAGGTGGCGAGCAAGCGCCGCAAGACACTACTGCGCGAACTGGAATGGGTGCGCATGTCGCCAAAGGCACGTCAGGCAAAGGGCAAGGCGCGTCTGAACAGCTACGACAAACTGCTCAACGAAGAGCAGAAGGAGCGTGAGGAGAAACTGGAGATATTCATCCCCAACGGCCCGCGCCTCGGCAACAAGGTCATCGAGGCACACGGCGTCTGCAAGGCTTTCGGCGAGAAGACGCTGATAAAGGACCTCGACTTCATGCTGCCGCCAGGCGGCATCGTGGGCGTCATCGGCCCGAATGGTGCTGGCAAGACGACACTGTTCCGCATGATAATGGGCATGGAGAAGCCCGACGCAGGGACATTCGAGGTGGGCGAAACCGTCAAGATTTCCTATGTTGACCAAAGCCACGCGGACATCAAGCCCGACCTCTCCGTCTATCAGGTCATCAGCCAGGGCAACGAGCTGATGCGTCTGGGCGGCCGCGACATCAACTGCCGTGCCTACCTGAGCCGCTTCAACTTCAGCGGTGCCGACCAGGAGAAGAAGTGCGGCGTGCTGTCGGGCGGCGAGCGTAACCGTCTGCACTTGGCTATGGCACTCAAGCAGGAAGGCAACGTGCTGTTGCTCGACGAGCCGACCAACGACATCGACGTGAACACACTGCGTGCCCTTGAGGAAGGCCTTGAGAACTTCGCCGGCTGTGCCGTCGTCATCAG
>CAMZAE010000048.1 GCA_947304115.1 uncultured Prevotellaceae bacterium
CGTGGTGACGAAAAGGGAATGGCTTTATTGGAAATAAACGAAGCGTTATGCTCGTCTTGTCTGACTGAAACCTGAGAAATTTCATTTGTAGGCAAAGAGGTGACATAACGGCTTCCACGTTTATAGCGTGGACTGCTGTTGTTACATCTGCCTACATGGTTTTCTCAGGACCTCAGTCAGAAGGTGTGAACATATCAGTTCCACGCTTCCTGCATTTAATAACGGCTCTTTGAGGGACTGGGGAGCAAGACTAAATCGTTATTATTATGAAAAGAGTTTATCTTTTATTGTTTGTTCTTCTTCTGTACTCGGGTTTATATGCACAGCAGTATACAGATCAAACGAAAGAAATTACGGCGACTCTGGGTATTTCCTTTTCTATCGCTCCCTACTATGATTTAGGCATCCCATATAATAAGGTAAGCGAATGTTATGCAAGTGAAGATAACAAGACGGAAGGAAGTTATGAGTTGACTGACATATCCGAAGGAGAACCATTCTCAATTGTAACATCTTCATCAAGTTATACAGAAGGTTCTGGCTCTTTGGTATGGCACTTCAATTACTACAGCTATACACTAACACCTGTTAAGACTGGGTTTTATACTTTTAAGCAAAAGGTGAGTTATCGATATACTGGGTTGCCTATGGGAACCATTGGAGCCGGATCAACAAAAATTGTAACGATGACGTATAATATTACCATTGTAGATTTAACAGCAATTAATATCCCTCAATTACTCACTTTGAACCAAGGAGACGAATATACCTTTTCTCCTGTATTCACACATCCGAAAGCAACAACAACTTTGGGGTGGCATTCAAGCAACACATCTATTGCAACTATTGACAGCAACGGAAAAATAATCACAACAGGAATTGGCACGACGACCATCACCTGCACAGCGCATAATGGCGTGTCTGCTCAATGCGTGGTGACAGTCAATCCTGTATTAGTAAGTGGCATTGCCTTGAACGAGACCGAGGTCGAACTGATGGTTGGTGAGAAACTACAAATGGAAGCGATAGTTGCGCCAGAGAACGCCAAAAACAAGAGTGTGACGTGGAGCAGCACGAATGAGACTGTGGCTGTGGTCGATGAGAGCGGGCTGGTGACCGCCGTAGGGTCTGGAACTTGTCAGATTAAAGCCACGGCCAATGACGGCAGCGGCAAGACGGCCTCCTGCCTCGTGACGGTAGAGAAGAACAACAAGCTGACAGTGACGGACATGACGCAGTGCAGCGGCGGTCGCGGCCTGCTGAACGTCCTGCTGACCGACGAGGAGACCATCATGGGCTTCCAATTCGACCTTGAACTGCCCACCGGTGTGACGGTGGCAGAGGACGAGGGACGGCTGATGGCAGCACTGACGGGCAATGCCGTGAACACGCACAGCATCTCGTCGAGCAAGGTGGGCGAAGGGTTGTACCGCTTCGTCGTGACACCGCAGGGTAGCCGTGCCATCAGCAACAGCGACGGCAGTGGCATGACTATCACCATCGACGTGGCCGACGACATGGCTGTAGGCACCTACACCATGAGCATCAAGGACATAGAGATGACGGTGAAGAGGGCGGGCAACGTCTATGAGGACATCCACCCAAAGAACAGCATCGCTTCGCTCACCATTACCGAAGCCACGATGGGTGACGTGAATGGCGACGGCCGCGTCAGCGTGACGGATGTTATCAGCATGAACAGCTACATCCTGGAGGAGGAGCCTGCCAAGTTCATCCGCAAGGTGGCAGACCTCAACGGCGACGGCAAGGTGACGATTACCGACCTCGTGCAAGTGATAGACATTATCTTAGGACGCTAACCCCCCAACAGCATACGACGATGACGAAGAAGAACATATCCCTCTTGCTCACCGCCTGCCTCCTCTGCATGGGGAAGGCTATGGCCGCCAATGTGCTGACGGTGTGTGACGTGGCAGTGCCGCAAGGCGGACAGGCCACGATAGAGATTGGCTGCTGGTTTGACACAGAGTTTACGGCTTTCGAGTTGCAATTGTCCTTGCCCGACGGCCTGACACTGGTGACAGACGAGGACGGGAAGCCTGTCATAGAACGCGGCTTCGAGGGCAGCCATGCCATTAGCGGCAATCTGCTCCCCTCGAATGGCAATTACAAGTTCACCTGTTATTCGACGGACAGGGATGACCTCTCAATGCCAACAAACGGAACACTATTCCGTGTCACCGTTAAAGCCGATGCTAACCTTGCAACAGGCACAACGCTTACTGCCGGCATTGTAGCCAGCGAGTTTACGCGCACCGCCGACTCAATGGGCGAGTATCTGGACGATGTGGAGTTCTCAATAACTATCACCGAACTGCGTACCATTCTCGACGAAAACGCAACGGAGCCGCCTGTGGCAGAGGAAGGCGTGGATGTCCGCGTGCGCCGCATCTTTGCGGCTGACGAATGGACGACCATCTGTCTGCCCTTCGCGATGACAGAGACGCAGACAAGGGAAGCCTTCGGCGAGGGAGTGATGCTGGCGGACTTCACGCGATGGACCTCCGAGGAGGACGAGGAAGGCGACATCGTGCGCCTGAACCTGTTCTTCGAGACCGTCCCGCAGATTGAAGCCAACCACCCCTATATGATAAATGTAATGGAGGACATGACGGAGTTCACCGTGGACGGCGTGAATGTCGAGCCAGAGGAAGAACCCACGGTGCAGGTCGGCAAGAAGAAAGCCGACAGGGGCTACATGATAGGCTCCTACACCGTGTCGGCAGTGCCGGAGGGCGACATCGCCATCTCCTCTGACGGACAGTTTGCCTACAGCGACGGCTCGATGCAGACGAAAGCCTTCCGCGCCTGGTTCGAGTTGGCAGACGAACTGACGAACAAGGACAACTGCGATGTAAGGCTCTACATAGACGACAGGGAGACATCTGTCCGCGACCTTCACCTCCTAATGCCAGACGGCACCGTCTATGACCTCGCAGGCCGTCGCATCACAAAGGCAGGGAAGGGCATCTACATCATTGGCGGCAGGAAACAGGCTGTCTTTTGACACGCGATTTCTGCGTTGTACTTTGTCAAGATTTTTCGCTGTCAGAGCTTCTCTGGCAGCGTTTTTTTGATGCGGTGGCACTTTGGAAGGGAAAAGGCGAGAAAAGGGCTTAAATCGAATGGGCGTTGGAAATCAACGTGTTGTGAGGGTGATTTTTGAGGCGGGGTGGTGAAAAAGGAGCAGAATGGCATGACATGCCATCATATGGGACACAATTTTGGGGCAAAAAAGGCATGGAGGGAGGGGAAACGCAACGTGGGGCGTGAGGCAACGCCGCGTGTGGCGTTGGCCAACGCTCCACGCGGCGTTGGCAGACGAGGCTCGCCGTGTCTCTCTGGGCACTGCGTTTCACTGGGTTTTTCTGTAAAGATTTTTCAAGATCGCTTCTGCCTTTCTCTGTGTCCGAAACGATGTCCGAGACCTGTGCCAGAATTCATTTTGGCACGCCAAAAGCGCATTTTCACAAACTTTCTTTGTACCTTTGCAGCACACTTGTACTGGCAGATGGCCTCTGCAAGACGAATACCTGAAGAAATGAAATACTACGAAGTGAAATGCGCGTTGCAGCCGTTCAGCGAGACGGCCACAGATTTGCTCTCTGCGGAGCTTGCCGAGATAGGGTTTGAATCTTTCTCTCAGACGGGGGATTGCCTGTTGGCTTACATTCAGCAGAGCGAGTGGGACGAGGACAAGATGCAGCAGGCGGTGCAGGACTTCTGCCTGCCCGATGTCAGCATCAGCTATACTTTGACAGAAGCACCCGATGAGGACTGGAACCAAATCTGGGAAGAAGAGGGTTTCCAGCCAGTTGTTGTGGACGAGACAGTTGTCATCCATGATGTCAAGCATACCGATGTGCCCAAGGCCCGATATGATATCGTCATCACGCCCCGCATGGCTTTCGGCACGGGGAGCCACCAGACGACAAGGCTCATCCTGCGGACTTTGGCCTCTCTCGACCTGGAGGGCAAGCACGTCATAGATGCAGGCACAGGCACAGGCATTCTTGCCATCATGTGCATCAAGCGTGGCGCAGCGTCTGTTTTCGCCTACGACATCGACGAATGGAGCGTGGAGAACACGAAGGATAACCTGCTGCTAAACCGCATCCCGACTTTGGGGCAAGGGGCAAGGAGCAAGGAGCAAGAGGATAGATATAATTCTTCGGTCAGCAACGAAAGCGGTATTCTCTTGCCTCCTGCCCCTTGCTCCTTGCCCCCTGCTCCGGGTGTGTCGGTTGTCTGCGGCGACAGCTCTGTGCTGGAGGGGCAGCCGGAGGCAGACCTCCTCATCGCCAACATCAACCGGAACATCCTGCTTCAGGACTTACCCCGCTTTGCGAAGGCAATCAAGCCATATGGCAAGATGATTCTGAGCGGCTTCTACTCTGAGGATGTTCCCGTTTTGACGGAGGCCGCCGTGCAACAGGGCCTTTCTCTGCTGAAACAAGAAAATGAGGAGGAATGGGCGATGCTCCTATTCGAAGCGAATGCTCTTGGCGGGCGTGATGTTTGACACAACGAAGCTCGGAACAATCATTGCCAAGGCACTGAGGAAAAGCGTGCCAACATCGATGAGTGCCACCCAAAGCCAGTTCACCATGACAGGCACGGCTTCGACGTAATAGACCTCAGCGTCGAGGGTGACAAGCCCGAAGTGCTTCTGCACAAGGATGAGGGCGAAGGCCAGGATATTGCCCAGCACGATGCCTCGCACGATAATCAGCATGGCATAGTTCAGGAAGAGGTGGCGCACCTGTTTGTTGCGTGCGCCGAGTGCCTTCATAATGCCGATGAAGTTGGTGCGCTCCAGAATGATAATAAGCAAACCGCTGACGGCTGTAAAGATGGATACGCAAACCATCAGGATAAGGATGACTGCGATGTCCATGTCGAGCAGATTGAGCCAGGCGAATATCTGCGGATGCTCCATGCGGATGCTCATGCTGGTGTAGTATTCACCGTAGGCATCCTGCTTGTGGTTGACCTCGTTGACGACATCATAGAGCGTCTCGTCCAAGCGGTCGAAGTCCTGCAACCTTATCTCCGCACCGCCGTATTGCCCAGAATCCCAACCCAAGAGGCGGTGGATGGTGTAAAGGTCTGTGTAGGCAAAGTTCTTGTCGAAGTCGGTGAGGTTTGTCTGGTAGATGCCTGCCACGGTGAACTTCCTTGCCCTGACCGTCTGCTCGAAGAAGTAGGCATAGATGGCCTTCCCCACATCCACCTGCATCTCACGAGCCAACGCCTGCGATATGACTATTTTCCCGGAGCCGACAGTATCGGTGAACTGCGGAATCTCGCCCTTCACAAGGTGGCTGCTGATGAAACTCTGGTCATAATCCTGAGCAACGCCTTGGATGGCGATGCCTCGGAAGTTCGCCTCGGTCTTCAGCATCCCTGGCTTGATGCAGAAGCGGGCGACGGAGGCAACGTTGGGAATGGCCGAGAGGCGCAACGTGACGGAATCGTCGATGACGATGGGACTGTACTCCTGCTGGCCGAGGCTTCTGTAGTTGAGCACCTTGATGTGTGCACCAAAGCCCAGCACCTTGTCCTGCACCTCTTTCTGGAACCCCAGCACGATAGCCACGCTGACCAGCATCACAGCCAAGCCGATGGCAACGCCCACAGTCGCAATGCCTGTGGCAAGACGCGATGCGCGTCCACTGCTTCCGCCTTGCGCGAAGAGCCGTTTAGCTACAAACCAAGTAAACATGACTGTGGATTAAGGATTAAGGATTAGGGATTAAAGTTTTTTTGATTAGTCAATTAGGAATTCTTTTGATTAGGATGTAAAATCCTTAATCCTTAATCCAGTTTCCCGGGGTACGCCTCCAATGCCTTCCTCAGCACGAAGAGCGCCCGTGTGAGGTCTTCCTTCTTGAGGACGTAGGCCAGGCGGACTTCGTTCTTGCCTGCGCCGGGCGTGGTGTAAAAGCCTGCGGCGGGAGCCAGCATGACGGTCTCGCCTTCGTAGTTAAACTCACTCAGGCACCAGGCACAGAACTTCTCGGCATCATCGACGGGCAGTTTGGCGACGGTGTAGAAGGCACCCATCGGGATAGGGCTATAGACACCGGGTATGCGGTTAAGGCCGTCGATAAGGCATTTACGCCTCTCCACGTATTCGTCATATACCTCACGACCGTATTCTTCGGGTTCGTCAAGACTCGCTTCGGCGGCTATCTGCCCGATGAGGGGAGGGCTGAGGCGTGCCTGACAGAACTTCATCACGGCCTTGCGCACCTCCCTGTTCTTGGTGATGAGGGCGCCGATGCGAATGCCGCACTCGCTGTAACGCTTGCTGACGCTGTCGATGAGCACTACGTTGTTCTCGATGCCTTCCAGATGGCAGGCGCTGATGTAGGGGCTGCCCGTGTAGATGAACTCGCGATAAACCTCGTCGCTGAACAGATAGAGGTCGTACTTCTTCACAAGGTCGCGGATTTGGTTCATCTCGCGGCGCGTGTAAAGGTAGCCCGTCGGGTTGTTCGGGTTGCAGATGAGGATGGCGCGCGTCTTTTCGTTGATGAGTTCCTCGAACTTCTCCACCTTCGGCAGGGAAAAGCCCTCGTCGATGGTGGTCGCGATGGTACGGATAACGGCACCGGCTGAGATGGCGAATGCCATGTAGTTTGCGTAGGCAGGCTCCGGCACGATGATTTCGTCGCCGGGATTCAAGCAGGCAAGGAAAGAGAAGAGCACCGCCTCGCTACCACCGCTCGTGATGATGATGTCGTCGGGCGTCAGGTTGATGTTGTACTTTGCATAGTAGCCCACCAGCTTCTTGCGATAGCTCAGGTAGCCTTGGCTGGGACTGTACTCAAGGATGGTGCGGTCGATGTTCTTGATGGCATCGATGGCCGCCTTGGGCGTCGGCAGGTCGGGCTGACCGATATTCAGGTGATAGACGTGTATTCCTCTGTCCTTGGCGGCGTAAGCCAAGGGAGCCAGCTTACGGATGGGCGACTCAGGCATCTCAACGCCTCGTACGGAAATCTGCGGCATAACAGGATTTACTATTTGACGATTGACGATTTACTATTTATTATTTCAAATCGCGTGCAAAGGTACGAAATAAATAAGAGAAGAGCAAAAGGAAATGGGGATTTATTTTGGCTTCACTTCTCCAGACATGGGCATACGTTTTGGAAGGATGCTGCCGACAGGTCATGGCAGAGTTATCGGGAAGAGCGGACTGTCAGTATGCTCTTGGTGGACGATGTTGATAAGTTCTTTGAGTTTATCAGGATATTTGTTCTTGAGGTCGTTGTCCTCATGGATGTCGTCCTTGAGATTGTAAAGGAAAGGCTTGCCTTGGCTCACCACGAGTTTCCAGTCGCCTTGCCTTACGCCGATGACCTGCGTGCCGCCATCGCTCATCTCCCAATAGAGAAATTCGTGCTGACGCTGCTTGCGCGGTTTGCCAAGCATCGTGGGGCAGAAGGAGATGCCGTCGAAAGAAGCCCCCTCCCCC
>CAMZAE010000049.1 GCA_947304115.1 uncultured Prevotellaceae bacterium
CCGTGCTGACAGGATGCGCAAAAGCGAGGAACTTACTCCTGAGTTCAGTGTAAGTACCCTCGCTTTTGGATGCTATGGTTTTATAAAGGTCTGTCATTGGAAATTTGTTAAGAGTTAAGAATTAAGAGTTAAGAAAGAATGTTTAGGAAGCCTAACGGCATGTACTATTTTTCTTAACTCTTAACTCTTAACTCTTAACTCATAACTCTTAACTTAATTTGTGAATCACAAGCCCTGACCTCAATTTCGGCTCGAACCATGTTGCTTTGGGCGGCATGATGTTTCCGCTATCGGCGATGTCCATGATTTGCTGCATCGAGACAGGATAGAGAGCGAGGGCAGCACGCATCTCACCGCTATCCACACGACGCTTCAGTTCACCTAAGCCACGAAGACCGCCAACAAAGTCGATGCGCTTCGAGGAACGGAGGTCGCCAAGCTGCAGAATCTCTTCGAGAATCAAGCGGCTGGAGATATCTACGTCGAGCACACCGATGGGGTCGTTGTTGTCGTAGGTGCCGTCCTTGGCTACGAGAGAAAACCAATGTCCGTCGAGGTAGAGCGAAAACTCATGGAGCTTGGCAGGCTTGTAAATCTCTGTGCCTTTGTCCTCCACCGTGAAGTTCTTGCGAATAGCATCAAGGAACTGCTCGGAGGTGAGGCCGTTGAGGTCCTTGAGGACACGGTTGTAGTCGAGGATGGTGAGCTGCGAAGCCTGGAAAGCCACCGCCATGAAGTAGTTGTACTCCTCGTCGCCACGATGATTGGGGTTCTGCTTGGCCTTCTCTGCACCCACGAGGGCAGCGGCAGCAGAGCGATGATGACCGTCGGCAATGTAGAGCGACGGCATCTTGCGGAACTCCTCGGTGATGGTGGCGATGTCGGCAGCATCGCTGATTACCCAGAACTTGTGGCCGAAACCATCAATGGGTGCGATGAAGTCGTATTCAGGCTCGGTGGCAGCATAGCGCATGATGAGCTTGTCGAGCACGGCATTATCGGGATAGGCGAAGAAGACAGGCTCCATGTTGGCATTGTTCACGCGAACATGCTTCATGCGGTCCTCTTCCTTGTCGCGGCGCGTCAGCTCGTGCTTCTTGATGACACCGTTCATGTAATCATCAACGTATGCACCGATGACAAGGCCGTACTGCGTCTTGCCATTCATCGTCTGAGCGTAGATGTAGTAGTGCTCGTCCTTGTCCTGCACCAGCCAGCCCTTGTCCTGGAACTTCTGGAACTGGCGTGCAGCCTCCTCATAGACACGCGGGTCATACTCGCTGGTGCCGACGGGGAAGTTGATTTCGGGCTTGATGATATGATAAAGACTCTTCTCGTTGTCACCAGCCTCAGCACGAGCCTCTTCACTTTCGAGAACATCATAAGGACGGCTCTCGACCTGCTCGACAAATTCCTTCGGAGGCCTTATTCCCTTAAAAGGTTTTATCTTAGCCATTACTTATTTACCTGAAATTTAGTTATGCCTTTTTCAAGGAAATCAACTATTTGGTTAGCGGCAGCAATGCCGGCATTGACGTTGGCTTCGGCTGTCTGTGCGCCCATCTTCTTCGGCGTAGCGAAGTAACGGCCAGCGAACTTCTCGGCGAACTCAGCATCTGCATCGGGCTTGATGTCCGTCAGGTACTTCAAGTCGGTGCGCTCTTCCATAAGCTTGATGAGGCCAGCTTCGTCAATCACTTCCTTGCGGGCAGTGTTCACGAGGATGCCGCCCTTCTTCATCTTGCCAACGAGGTCGTAGTTGATGCTCTGCTTCGTCTCAGGAGTAGCGGGAATGTGGAGCGACACGATGTCGCAAGTCTCGAACAGTTCCTCCTGACTCCCTGCAGCAGTTACGCCAGCAGCCTCGATTGCCTCTGCGGGGCAGTAAGCATCGTATGCAGCGACTTCCATATCAAAGCCCTTTGCCACACGAGCCACGTTGCGGCCCACATTACCGAAGGCGAGGATACCAAGCTTCTTGCCCTTCAACTCTGTGCCGCTTGTGCCATTGAAGAAGTTACGGACACCGAAGACAAGCAGACCGAAGACAAGCTCAGCCACGCTGTTGGCATTCTGGCCAGGCGTGTTCATAGCGACTACGTTGTGAGCCGTTGCTGCAGCAAGGTCGATGTTATCGTAACCGGCACCGGCGCGAACCACAATCTTCAATTGCTTTGCGGCATCCAGCACCTCTGCATCCACCTTGTCGGAGCGGATAATCATCGCATCGACATCCTTCACGGCATCGAGCAACTGGCTCTTTTCTGTATATTTCTCGAGCAATACAAGCTCATATCCGGCAGCATCTGTCACTGCCTTAATGCCATCCACAGCAACCTTGCTGAATGGCTTCTCTGTTGCAACAAGTACTTTCATAATTATCAATTGTTAATTATCAATTGTCAATTAGTGCTGCGCCTCAAATTCCTTCATGCAAGCCACGAGTGCCTCGCAGCCTTCGATGGTCATAGCATTGTAACAGCTTGCGCGGAAGCCGCCGACGTCGCGGTGTCCCTTGATGCCGACCATGCCCTTGCTCGTTGCGAAGGCCATGAACTCATCCTGCAACTCCTGATACTCGGGTTTGAGGACGAAGGTGATGTTCATGCGAGAGCGGCTGTCCTCCTCTGCTGTGCCGACGAAGAGCTTGTTGCGGTCAATCTCGCCATAAACGATGTCTGCACGCTGGATGGCCAGCTTCTCCATTGCCTCAACGCCACCCTGCTTCTTAATCCACTTGAGGTTCTGCAGTGCGCAATAGATGGGCACAGTTGGAGGTGTGTTGAACATACTGCCCTTGCTGACATGGGTACGATAGTCGAGCATCGTGGGAATAGGACGGCTCACCTTGCCCAACAGGTCTTCCTTGATGATACAGAAGGTCACGCCGGCCATACTCAGGTTCTTCTGAGCGCCGCCGTAAATCATGCCGTACTTGCTCACGTCAATAGGACGAGAGAAGATGTCGCTACTCATGTCGGCAATCATAGGCACAGGGCTGTCATAGTCCTTGAGAATCTCGGTACCGTAGATGGTGTTGTTGGTCGTGATGTGGAAGTAGTCGGCATCCGTCGGAATAGTGAAGTTCTTGGGAATGTAAGTGAAGTTCTTGTCCTTGCTGGAAGCAACCTCGACCACCTCGCCGAAGAGCTTTGCCTCCTTCTCGGCCTTGGTTGCCCAGACACCTGTGTTAAGGTAAGCAGCCTTCTTTTCAAGGAAGTTATAGGGAACCATGCAGAACTCCAGGCTTGCACCACCACCGAGGAAGATGACTGCATAACCGTCGGGAATGCCCAGCAATTCCTTGAACAGAGCCACAGCCTCGTCAACGACAGGCTGGAAGTTCTTGGCACGATGACTTGTTTCCATCAGAGAGAGACCGCTGCCCTCGAACTCGAGGCAGGCAGCAGCAGTTGCCTCCATCACTTCCTTGGGAAGGATAGAAGGACCAGCATTGAAATTGTACTTCTTCATAGTTTTTAGTTGTTAATAAGTTGTTTGGTTGTTTATTTGGTTGTTTTGTCATTTTGAATGAATTGCCACAAATATACAAAAAAAATTAGAATTAAGCGTGAAGAATGAAGAATTATGAACGATAAACAAAAATTTTTCACTTTTCACTTTTCACTTTTCACTTTTTGTTGTATCTTTGCACCGCTTTTCGCACGACATAGCGATAAAGTTCGGGGTGTAGCGCAGTTGGTAGCGCACCTGGTTTGGGACCAGGTGGTCGCCCGTTCGAGTCGGGTCACCCCGACTTTTTTTGTATCCTTACCTTTCCTTATATATGCTTATCTCGCCGCTTCCGTAGCATATTGTTGCATCGGCATCGTAGATGCAACCGAACTGGCCGGGGGCGATGCCTTGAATGGGAGCGTCGGAATGGATGTGATAGCCCTCGTCGTCGAGACTGATAGTGCCGGGCATGAAGTGGTCAACATGCCGAACCTTGAACTGGATGGGTAGCCCCCCTCCAAACCTCCCCCCGAGGAGGGAGGCTTTCTGCTGCCCACTCCACTCCTCCTCGGGGGAGGGGGTATGGAATGGGTTTTCTGTAATGAAGTGGAAATCCGCCAGGCGGAAATCGTGTCCGTACTGCAATTGCGTGTCCCAACCGTTTGCCACGAAGATGATGTTCTTCTTCACGTTCTTCTTCACGACGAACCACGGGCCGCCGCTCATGCCGAGGCCTTTCCTCTGCCCGATGGTGTGGAACCAGAAGCCTTTATGCTTGCCGACGACCTTGCCTGTCTCGATGTCGATGATTTTGCCTTCCTGTTCGCCCAAGAAGCGGCGCAGGAAGTCGTTGTAGTTTATCTTGCCGAGGAAGCAGATGCCTTGGCTGTCCTTGCGTTTGGCACTCGGAAGTTTTGCGTCGAGGGCTATCTGCCGCACTTCTTCCTTCATCAAATGACCGATTGGGAAAAGCGTATGGCTAAGCTGTTCGTAGCTGAGTTGCGCAAGGAAGTCCGTCTGGTCTTTGACAGGGTCTTTGGCTGTGCCGAGCCACATCTTGCCGTCTCGCACGACATTCGTGGCATAGTGGCCAGTCGCGATATAGTCGTAATGGCAGCCCACCTTCTGCTCGAAAGCACCGAACTTGATGAGGCGGTTGCACATCACATCGGGATTGGGCGTCAATCCCTTCTTCACTCGCTCGATGGTATAGCCCACGACCTGCTCCCAGTACTCCTTCTGGAGGTCGGTCACCTCCAGCTTCAAGCCGTACTTACGAGCCGTTGCCTGCGAAAGTTCGATGTCCTCCTCAGCCGTACACGACGAGTCCTCTCCGTCCATACCTATTTTAATATAATGAAGGTCGGGCTTCAAGCCAGCCTCGCAAAGCAGATGCACAACGACTGCACTATCCACTCCGCCCGAGATCAGCACAGCAACACTGCCCTTTATCGATTCATAGTTCATTATTATTATATGTACTTTATTCTACATATTGTGCTTTGCTATGCAAAAGTACAAAGAAAATATCATTCTTTTACGCTTTTATCAAAAAAACTCGCAGACACAGATAATTTTGGCTTAGCCATGATGTATGCTTTTTGCAATTTTCTTGGAGATAATGTTTGGAATGCAAAGAAAAATATGTATCTTTGCAACGCAATATCAAAAAGACGCCAACAAATACCCTATGGCACGAAATATATTCCGCGGACTTGGCATTGCCCTCGTCACCCCCTTCAAAACAGATGGCAGCATTGACCTCGATGCCCTTGACCGATTGGTAGAATACCAAATAAAGGGAGGGGCCGATTTCCTTTGCATCATGGGCACAACTGCCGAAACACCGACACTAAGCCATGAGGAAAAGAGGATGCTGAAAACTCATCTGGTGGAGCGAGTGGCAGGCAGAGTCCCCCTACTCATGGGATGTGGAGGCAATAATACGGCTGCCATTGTGAATGACCTGAAGACGGAGGATTGGAGAGGTATCGACGGAATACTGAGTGTTTGTCCTTACTACAACAAACCCTCGCAAGAAGGTCTCTACCAGCACTATGCAGCGATCAGCAAAGCCAGCCCACTGCCCATTGTTCTTTACAATGTACCTGGCAGAACGGGTGTCAACATGACTGCCGAGACAACATTGCGGCTGGCCCGCGACTTCAAGAATATCGTAGCCATCAAAGAAGCCAGCGGCAACATCACCCAGATGGACGACATCATCAAGAACAAGCCGCAAAGCTTTGATGTCATCAGCGGCGACGACGGCATCACTTTCCCGCTCATCACGCTTGGTGCCTTGGGTGTCATCAGCGTCATCGGCAACGCTCTTCCCACAGAGTTCAGCCGCATGGTTCGCCTTGCTCTCAAAGGCGAATACAGCTCTTCGCTCACCATTCACCACAAGTTCACAGAACTCTTCAAGCTGCTCTTTGTCGATGGCAATCCTGCGGGCGTGAAGGCAATGCTCAGCGAAATGGGACTCATAGAGAATGTCCTTCGCCTGCCCCTTGTCCCCACCCGACTCACGACGATGGAGAAGATAAGCCAGATAGTAAAGGAACTGGGATACTAAAGCCTCACCCCCAACCCCTCTCCGAGAGAGGGGAGAATAAAGAAGAAACGAACTATTAAACCTTTATACTCTTAAACCTTTAAACTTTAATAATTATGGTTTATTCACACGAAGTACAGAACATGTGTTGCGTGGCCAAGGGTCCCAACCATGGTCCTGCTCCCATTCCCGAAGAGGGCAAGTGGGTTCAGGCAAAAGAAATCAAGGACATCAGCGGTCTGACTCACGGCATTGGCTGGTGTGCTCCTCAGCAGGGTGCTTGCAAGCTGACGCTCAACGTGAAGGACGGCGTTATCGAAGAGGCTCTCGTAGAGACGATTGGTTGCTCTGGTATGACTCACTCCGCTGCAATGGCAAGTGAGATTCTCCCCGGCAAGACCATCCTTGAGGCTCTCAACACCGACCTTGTTTGCGATGCAATCAACACCGCTATGCGTGAACTCTTCCTCCAGATTGTTTATGGTCGCACCCAGAGTGCTTTCTCTGAAGGCGGCTTGATGATTGGCGCAGGTCTCGAAGACCTTGGCAAGGGCCTTATCTCTCAGACCGGTACCCTCTATGGTACGAAGGTCAAAGGCACCCGCTACCTTCAACTCACCGAGGGTTACATCACCAAGATGTATCTCGACAAGGACGACCAGGTTTGCGGTTACGAGTTCGTTCACATGGGCAAGTTCATGGATGCCATCAAGAAAGGCGTTCCTGCTGACGAGGCCCTGAAGAGTGTTACTGGCACTTACGGCCGCACAAAGGCCGAGGACGGTGCAGTAAAGAGTATTGACCCACGTAAAGAATAGGAGGTAAGATTATGATACGTGAAGTGAAATTCGAGTCACAAGACCGTCGTATCAAGCAGATTCTCGCTTGCTTGAACAAACATGGTATCGCTTCTATCGAGGAGGCTAACCAAATCTGTGAGGCTGCAGGTCTCGATCCTTACAAGACTTGTGAGGAGACACAGATGATTTGCTTCGAGAACGCTAAGTGGGCTTACGTTGTAGGTACCG
>CAMZAE010000050.1 GCA_947304115.1 uncultured Prevotellaceae bacterium
TCCAGTCAGCCCTTGATGGCTGCAACGCCAGGGAGCACTTTGCCTTCGATGGCTTCGAGCAGTGCGCCGCCACCAGTGCTGATGTAGCTCACCTTATCTTCAAGGCCGAACTTATGGACACAAGCCACGCTGTCGCCGCCGCCGATGAGGGAGAATGCACCTTCTGCTGTTGCTTTAGCTACCGCTTCGCCCACAGCACGAGAGCCTGCGCAGAAGTCATCACACTCGAAGCAACCAGCAGGGCCGTTCCAAAGGATGGTTTTGGCACCTTCGATGGCCTTTGCGAACTTCGCCTGACTCTTAGGACCAACGTCAAGGCCGTCCCAGCCCTCTTCAATGGCATTGCTGGGGAATGTCTTTACCTGGGCGCCGGGTTTCACACTGAATGTGCCGAAGTCATAGCCAGTGCAGCAAACGCTGTCTTCTGCCAGAACGAGTTCCACGCCGTTCTTCTTTGCCATTTCTTCCACGCCGAGAGCCACGTCGAGTTTGTCCAACTCCACGATAGAGTTGCCTATCTCGCCGCCATGAGCCTTCATAAAGGTGTAGGTCATGCCGCCACAGAGGATAAGTTTATCCACCTTGCCAAGCAGGTTCTCGATAATGCCTATCTTGGTGCTCACCTTTGAGCCGCCCATGATGGCGACGAAGGGGCGCTTGATGTTCGAAAGTACGTTATCGACAGCCTGCACTTCCTTCTCCATGAGGAAGCCCAGCATCTTGTTGTCAGTGTCGAAGTAGTCGGCAATGACTGCTGTAGAGGCATGCTTGCGGTGAGCGGTGCCAAAGGCATCCATCACATAGCAGTCGGCATAGCTTGCTAGTGTCTTGGCAAATTCCTTCTGGCTGGCCTTCATAGCTTTCTTTGCATCTTCGTAAGCGGGATCTGTCTTTTCGATGCCTACGGGCTTGCCTTCCTCTTCGGGATAGTAGCGGAGGTTCTCAAGCAGGAGTGCCTCGCCCATTTTCAGAGCCTTGGCTGCGTCCTGAGCCTTTGCGCAGTCGGGGGCAAATGAAACGGGACAGCCAATGGCTTTCTCCACGGCAGCGCGAATCTGACCGAGGGAGAGCTTGGGGTTCACTTTGCCTTTGGGCTTGCCCATGTGACTCATAATGATGGCCGCGCCACCGTCGGCGATAATCTTCTTTAGGGTGGGAAGGGCACCGCGGATGCGGGTGTCGTCCGTAATCTCACCATTCTCGTTCATGGGCACGTTGAAGTCAACGCGCACGATTGCCTTCTTGCCGGCAAAGTTAAATTCATTGATAGTCATAATGTAATTGTGTTTGTGTATAAAATATATGGTTGTTTTCTTCCTTTTAAGTCGGAGGCAAAGTTACGACATTTCTGCGAAACATACAAGTTTTTACCATAGCAAATTCTTGGCATCCTCTCACTTTAATTCTTTTTCTTCTCTTGATGCATCTTGCATAGATGTGCAAGGCCGCATTTGTCGCACTTGGGGCGGATGGCAGTGCAGGTATAGCGGCCGTGAAGGATGAGCCAGTGATGAGCATCGGGAATATCTTCTTCTTTGAAGTGTTTTATAAGCATCCGTTCCACACTTAGCGGTGTGGTGCAGGAATCGGGCACAAGCCCCAGACGGTGGCTGACGCGGAACACATGTGTATCGACCGCCATCCGTGCTTCGCCCCAGACTACGCTTAGCACCACATTGGCCGTCTTGCGGCCCACTCCTGGCAGTTCGGTAAGTTGCTTCAAATCCTGGGGAACTTCACCATCGTGCTTCTCCCAAAGCATCCGTGCCATTTCCACCAGGTGCTTTGCCTTGTTGTTGGGGTAGGAGACGGAGCGGATGTACTCGTAGATAACCTCTGGAGTGGCCAGTTTCATGGCTTCTGCAGTGGGGTAGTCCTCGAAAAGTTTTGGCGTTACCTGATTGATGCGTTTGTCAGTGCATTGTGCACTCAGTATTACGGCAACAAGCAACTGGAAGGGGTTGTCGTAGTGCAACTCTGTCTTGGCTTCTGGCATTGCCTGCCTGAAATAGGCTGCCACCTCCCGATAAAGCTCTTTGCGTGTCATCTTAGATCCTTTATGTGTTTTTGTCTTTGTGTTGTATATTCTCCTGCAAAGATAGCATAATTATACGAATTACAAGCCAGAATGAAGAAATCCTGCACCTGGCGCAAGCATTTTCTTTGAACGGGACAGAAAATTTCCATACAGATTAAGGCAATTCTTTGAAGATTATTATATATCTTTGCGGACAGTTAGGAAGAAAAATGTGTGAATCGTATCATATAGTACGTTGTTAACAAAATGTGAAGATATGGAATCACTACGTCACCTTTTCAGAATAGGCATTGGCCCTTCGAGCAGCCACACGATGGGGCCGCAGTCGGCCGCAAAGATGTACAGGAAGCGGCACCCAGAGGCAACCGCATTCGATGTCGTCCTCTATGGCTCTCTGGCCGCTACGGGCAAGGGGCACATGACGGATGTCGCCATCCTGCGCGTCCTGGAGGAGCAAGGTCCAACCGAGATACACTGGGAACCGCAGACGCGCTTGCCGTACCATCCCAATGCCATGCGGTTTGCGGTTAGGGAGGCAGACGGCTGTTTGAGCGATGAGTGGGTGGTCTATAGCATCGGCGGCGGAGCACTCTCCCAAGGGCCGCATGACGCTGTTGAGCATAAACGTGTCTATTCGCTGACCACAATGGACGACATCATGCATTGGTGCAACGATACAGGATGTTCTCTTTGGGAATATGTTGAGAAGCATGAAGGTCCCCAAATCTGGGACTACCTCGGCAAGGTGTGGCAGGTGATGTGCGAAAGCGTGGAGCGTGGCATCAACCACGAAGGCGTGTTGCCTGGCCCGTTGGGGTTGCAGCGTAAGGCTCCTGTTTATTATACCAAGGCCAAGGGCTACAAGGCCAACCTGCAAAGTTCTGGTCTTGTCTATGCCTATGCGTTGGCAGTCAGCGAGGAGAATGCCTCGGGAGGTGTCATTGCCACCGCTCCCACATGCGGCTCGTGTGGCGTGCTGCCGGCTGTGCTTTATCACTTAGGGCACAATCATACCTTCTCCGACGAGCGCATTCTTCACGCTCTTGCTACAGCCGGTCTTATCGGCAACCTTGCCAAGTACAATGCCAGCATCTCCGGAGCCGATGTGGGCTGTCAGGGAGAGGTGGGCGTAGCCAGTGCGATGGCCGCTGCTGCAGCGTGTCAGTTGTTTGGCGGCAGCGTGAACCAGATTGAGTATGCTGCCGAGATGGGGCTTGAGCATCATCTGGGCATGACGTGCGATCCCGTCTGCGGTTTGGTGCAGATTCCCTGCATCGAGCGCAATGCCTTTGCCGCTGCCCGTGCCCTGGATGCCAACTTCTACGCCTCGCTATCCGATGGACGACACCGCGTCAGCTTTGATCGTGTACTTCGTGTTATGAAGCAGACGGGCCACGACCTCCCGTCGCTCTACAAGGAAACATCAGAGGGCGGATTGGCTAAACTTTAGTGCCTTCCTTGCCCTGCATGTCTCCATTGAAGAAGACCGGCAAATTAGATGTTGATGCCGTAGCCCTGCTTCACTTCGCTCATCACGAAGGTGCTCTCAATAGAAGCCAGACTCTCTATCTCGCCTAACTTGTTGAGCACAAACTCCTGATACTGCTTCATGTCACGCGCGCGTACTTTTAATAAATAGTCGTATGCGCCGCTTGTGTTGTAGCATTCCGTAACTTCGGGAATCCGCTGGATTTGGCGTACAAAGCTGTCGGCAATCTCATGGTTGATTTGCTTCAGTTTCACCTTGCAGAACACTTGGAGTCCCAGTCCCAGCTTCTCAGCGTCGAGCACAGCGATGTATTTCTTGATATAACCTTTCTTCTCGAGTCGTTTTTGGCGCTCAAAGACGGGAGTGGGGGACAAATGTACCACGTCAGCCAACTCTTTTGTGGTCAATTTGGCGTTTCTTTGCAGCGTTTTCAGTATCTGCCGGTCGGTTTCGTCAAGGATTTCTGTCATAGTTTAGAAGGATATTCTGTTGAAGGGCCTTTAAGAAGCCCGAAATGGAACGATATTCTGTAGAGAGCGCAAATTTAGTAATATCTTCTGAATTAAGAAAGAAATTTGGAGGATATTTCCAAAAAGCCGTACCTTTGCAGCGTAGAAATGAAGGGGAAAAAGAAATAACATATCGTAAATACCAAAAGATTATGAGCACAAAGAAGAATTATCATTTTGAGACACTGCAACTCCATGTGGGACAGGAAAAGGCAGACATCGCCACCGATGCTCGTGCCGTACCTATCTATCAGACCACCTCGTATGTGTTCCGTAACTCTCAGCACGCGGCCGACCGCTTTGGCCTTCGCGATGCAGGCAACATCTATGGCCGTCTGACGAACTCCACGCAAGGTGTGTTTGAGGACCGCGTGGCTGCCCTCGAGGGTGGAGTGGCAGGTCTGGCTGTGGCCTCTGGTGCTGCTGCCATCACCTACGCATTGCAGAACATTGTTCAGGCTGGCGACCATGTCGTGGCTGCCAACAATCTCTATGGCGGCTCTTATAATCTGATTACTCACACGCTGGCCACTCAGGGCATCAGCAATACTATTGTTAACGTGAATGACCTCGCTGCTCTTGAGTCGGCCATTAAGCCTAATACAAAAGTGATTTATGCCGAGACTTTCGGCAACCCGAATTCTGACGTGCTCGACATTGAAGGTGTGGCTGCTGTGGCTCATAAGCACGGCGTACCTTTCATTGTTGACAATACTTTCGGCACGCCGTATCTCATCCGTCCTTTGGAGCATGGCGCAGACATAGTGGTACACTCTGCCACCAAGTTCCTTGGCGGTCATGGCACAAGTCTTGGCGGTGTCATTGTTGACGGAGGCAAGTTCGACTGGAAGGCAAATCCGGACAGGTTTCCCACACTGGCTAAGCCTGATCCTTCGTATCATGGAATCGTGTTTGCCGACGCAGTGGGTGCTGCTTATGTCACCCGTATCCGTGCTGTCATCCTGCGTGACACCGGTGCGGCCATCTCGCCTTTCAATGCCTTCATCCTCCTTCAGGGTGTTGAGACTTTGAGCCTTCGCGTGGAGCGTCATGTGGAGAATGCCCTGAAAGTGGTCGATTTCCTCAGCAAACACCCCAAGGTCGCCAAAGTGAACCACCCGGCCCTGGAGAGCCATCCAGACCACAGACTCTATCAAAAGTATTTCCCCAATGGCGGCGCATCCATTTTTACTTTCGAGATAAAAGGCGGTCAGGAAGAGGCCTGGAAGTTTATCGACGCCCTGAAAATCTTCTCGTTGCTGGCTAATGTGGCCGATGTGAAGAGTCTTGTAATCCACCCTTATACTACCACCCACTCGCAACTCTCCGGGCAGGAACTCTCCGAGCAGCACATCACACCAGCCACCATTCGTTTGAGTATCGGAACAGAGCACATTGACGACATCATCGCAGACCTCTCGCAGGCTCTTGAGAATAATTGATTGCTTAAAAGTGGAAAGTCTCAGAAAAGAATTGTATTTTTGCACTCGATAAGAGTAATACATCATTAACTAAATAACAAATAAAACTATGAGTAACATTGCAAAGCAACTGACAGAACTCGTCGGCAACACTCCACTTCTGGAGCTTAACAAGTATTCACAAGCAAAAGGCCTGGCAACCCCGGTAATTGCCAAGGTGGAGTATTTTAACCCTGGCGGCAGCGTAAAGGACCGTATCGCATTGGCGATGATTGAGGACGCGGAATCCAAAGGCATCTTGAAGCCCGGTGCCACCATCATCGAGCCAACCTCTGGAAATACTGGCGTAGGATTGGCTTTGGTGGCGGCCGTTAAGGGCTATCATCTTATCCTGACTATGCCGGAGACCATGAGTGTTGAGCGTCGTAATCTTGTAAAGGCATACGGTGCAGAAGTTCGCCTCACGTCGGGCAAGGATGGAATGCCGGGCGCCATCCGAGCCGCCGAGGAACTGCGTGCCTCGATTCCTGGTAGCGTTATCCTGCAGCAGTTTGAGAACCCTGCCAATCCCGCCAAGCATTATGCCACTACAGGCCCTGAGATTTGGCGCGACACAGACGGCAAGGTCGATATCTTTGTGGGTGGCGTAGGTACAGGCGGTACCATCTCTGGTACAGGCAAGTATTTGAAGGAGCAGAACCCCAACGTGAAAATTATTGCCGTAGAGCCTAAGTCTTCGCCGGTTTTGAACGGTGGACAAAGTGGCCCCCATAAGATTCAGGGCATTGGCGCAGGATTTGTCCCCAAGACCTATGATGCCAACGTCATTGACGAGGTGTTCGATGTGGAGAATGATGATGCCATCCGCACAGGTCGTGAGATTGCTCAGCAGGAAGGTTTGCTGGTAGGCATTTCTGCCGGTGCCGCCCTCTATGCTGCTATTCAGGTTGCCAAACGCCCGGAGAACAAGGGAAAGAAGATTGTGGTTTTGCTGCCCGACACGGGTGAGCGATACCTCTCGACAGTGCTTTACGCTTTTGAAGACTATCCTTTGTAGTCTTAAGGAAAAAGGGGGCATCAAAACTGATGCCCCCTTTTTGTGTTTTCTCCTAAAAGGAAACGTTAGACTATACAATGCCCTGAGCCATCATAGCCTTGGCCACCTTCATAAAGCCTGCCACGTTGGCGCCCTTGACGTAGTTGACATAGCCGTCGGGCTGTGTGCCGTACTTCACGCAGTTCTCGTGGATGTTCTCCAT
>CAMZAE010000051.1 GCA_947304115.1 uncultured Prevotellaceae bacterium
TGGAGCGTGACCTCACTTACAGCGTACCTTTGAAGGCAAAGCTGAAGTTGAGTTGCGACGATCCCGACCATGAAGACTTCGACACTGTGGTTCAGGATGTATTCCTGGGCTTCATCCCCTACATGACGGACAACGGTACCTTCATCATCAACGGTGCCGAGCGTGTTGTGGTTTCACAGTTGCACCGTTCTCCAGGTGTGTTCTTCGGCAGTAGCGTACATGCCAATGGCTCTCTGCTTTATTCTGCCCGTATCATACCGTTTAAGGGCAGTTGGATTGAATTTGCGACAGACATTAATAATGTTATGTACGCTTATATCGATCGTAAGAAGAAGTTGCCCGTCACAACCTTGCTTCGTGCTATCGGCTTTGAGAATGACAAGGATATCCTGCAGATTTTTAACTTGGCAGAAGAGGTCAAGGCTACTCGCGAAAACCTGAAGAAGCATATAGGTCAAAAACTTGCTGCTCGTGTCCTCAAGAGTTGGATAGAGGATTTCGTTGACGAGGATACGGCCGAAGTTGTATCTATTGAACGTAATGAAATCATTTTAGAGCGTGAAAGTGTGCTCGATGAAGAAGCCATAGAACTAATACTTAATAGTAATGTGCCTTCTGTTCTCGTTCATAAAGATGATGCTCAGACCTCTGACTACAGCATCATCTTCAACACCTTCCAAAAGGATGCTACCAACAGCGAGAAGGAGGCAGTAAGCTACATTTATCGTCAGTTGCGCAATGCCGACCCTGTGGATGATGCAAGCGCTAAGGAGGTTATTCTAAATCTCTTCTTCAGCGAAAAGCGTTATGACTTAGGTGAGGTTGGCCGCTATCGTATTAATCACAAGCTGGGCTTGGATACGGACCCCAGTGTACGTGTGCTGACGAAGGAGGATATCATAGAGATTATCAAGTATCTGATTGAACTTGTAAATTCTAAGGCCAGCGTAGATGATATTGACCATTTGAGCAACCGTCGTGTCCGCACTGTCGGTGAGCAGTTGGCAAATCAGTTTGCCATTGGCTTGGCACGAATGATTCGTACCATCCGCGAGCGCATGAATGTCCGCGACAATGAAGTGTTCACACCAACCGACCTGCTGACAAGCAAGAGCCTGGGCGGTGTCATTAACAGTTTCTTCGGCACGAATGCTCTGAGCCAGTTCATGGACCAGACCAATCCCTTGGCAGAGGTAACTCACAAGCGTCGTTTGTCGGCTCTTGGCCCTGGCGGTCTTTCTCGTGAGCGTGCTGGTTTCGAGGTGCGCGATGTACACTACACGCACTACGGACGTCTCTGTCCTATCGAGTCTCCAGAAGGACCAAACATCGGTCTGATTTCCTCTCTTTGTGTCTATGCAAAGATAAACGACCTTGGCTTCATTGAGACACCATATCGTAAAGTTGAAAATGCAAGGGTTGATCTTTCTCCAGAAGGTGTTTGCTACATGACTGCGGAGGAGGAGAAAGGCCTTATCATTGGTCAAGGTAACGCTCCTCTTAATGATGACGGTACCTTTATCCGCACTAAGGTAAAGTGCCGTCAGGATGACGACTATCCAGTCGTACCTCCTTCGGAAGTCAATCTCATGGACGTTGCTCCTCAGCAGATTGCCTCAATCGCTGCGGCACTGATTCCTTTCCTTGAACACGACGATGCTCACCGTGCATTGATGGGTTCCAACATGATGCGTCAGGCAGTTCCTTTGATGCGTACAGAAGCACCTATCGTAGGCACTGGCATCGAGCGCCAGGTCTGCGAAGACTCTCGCACAATGATTACTGCAGAGGGTGATGGCGTTGTAGAATATGTAGATGCTACCACTATTCGTGTTCTTTATGATCGCACAGAGGACGAGGAATTCGTAAGCTTCGAGCCAGCATTGAAAGAGTATCGTATTCCAAAGTTCCGTCGCACGAATCAGAACATGACTATCGACCTTCGTCCCATCTGCAACAAGGGCGACAGAGTTGTGAAAGGCCAGATATTGACAGAGGGCTATTCCACAGAGGCCGGTGAGTTGGCATTGGGTAAGAACCTTCTGGTTGCTTACATGCCTTGGAAGGGCTATAACTACGAGGATGCTATCGTACTCAACGAGCGTGTTGTTCGCGAAGATATCCTTACAAGTGTTCACGTCGAGGAGTTTGCTCTTGAAGTGCGCGAGACAAAGCGCGGCATGGAGGAACTTACCGCCGACATTCCCAATGTCAGTGAGGAGGCAACCAAGGACCTCGACGAGAACGGCATCATCCGCATCGGTGCCCGTGTTGCTCCTGGCGATATTATGATTGGTAAGATTACGCCTAAGGGCGAGAGCGATCCCAGTCCGGAAGAAAAGCTACTTCGTGCCATCTTTGGCGACAAGGCTGGCGATGTGAAGGATGCTTCCCTCAAGGCAAGTCCATCTCTTAATGGCGTTGTCATCGACAAGAAGCTCTTCACTAAGGCTTCCAAGACCGGAAAGGTGAAGCTTCAGGACAAGCCTCGTCTTGCTGCTATTGACGAAGAGTTCAACAGCAAGGTAGAAGACTTGAAGGCAATCCTTATTGACAAGTTGGTAGAACTTACAAAGGGAAAGAAGAGCCAGGGTATAGTGGACAATGTCGGCGTAATGCTTATTTCTAAGAACAGTCCAATTACAGCCAGTGTGCTCAACACCATAGATTATACTACGGTGCAGCTCATCGGTTGGACAAACGATGCCCACATCAACGAACTTATTGGCAAACTCATTATCAACTACCTCAAGAAGTACAAGCTGCTTGAGACGGAGATGAAGCGTAAGAAGTTCGCCATCAGTCTCGGAGATGAGCTGCCCAACGGCATCATCCAGTTGGCAAAGGTTTATATTGCCAAGAAACGTAAGATTGGCGTCGGTGACAAGATGGCAGGTCGTCATGGTAACAAAGGTATCGTCAGCAAGGTGGTTCGTCAGGAAGACATGCCGTTCTTGGCCGACGGTACACCCGTAGATGTTGTGCTGAACCCCCTGGGTGTGCCTTCGCGTATGAACATTGGTCAGATATTTGAGGCCGTGCTTGGTGCCGCAGGTCAGAAGCTTGGTGTGAAGTTCGCAACGCCTATCTTTGATGGTGCTTCATTGGATGACCTCTGCGAGTGGACAGACAAGGCAGGGTTGCCGCGTTATTGCTCCACCCAGCTTTACGATGGTGCTACAGGTGAACCCTTCGACCAGCTCGCAACGGTCGGCGTTTCCTATATGCTCAAGCTTGGCCACATGGTCGAGGACAAGATGCATGCCCGCAGCATCGGCCCGTACTCTCTCATCACGCAGCAGCCTCTTGGTGGTAAGGCACAGTTTGGCGGTCAGCGTTTTGGTGAGATGGAGGTTTGGGCTATCGAAGCTTTCGGCGCATCGCATGTGCTGCAGGAAATCCTCACCATTAAGAGTGACGATGTTGTAGGCCGCAGTAAGGCTTATGAAGCAATTGTCAAAGGTGAACACATGCCCACGCCGGGCATTCCCGAGTCTCTCAACGTGCTGCTTCACGAGTTGCGCGGTCTGGGACTGCATGTAAGTTTGGAATAAAGAATCGCTTTTCAAAAAGGATATTAAAACATGGCTTTTAATAAAGAAAATAAAGTAAAGACAAACTTTACCAAGATAACAATCGGCTTGGCGTCCCCCGAGGAGATTCTCGCAAATTCTTACGGCGAAGTGCTCAAGCCCGAGACCATTAACTACCGAACCTACAAGCCCGAGCGTGACGGCCTTTTCTGCGAGCGCATCTTCGGTCCCACAAAGGACTATGAATGCCATTGCGGTAAGTACAAGCGTATTCGCTACAAAGGTAACGTCTGCGACCGTTGCGGCGTGGAGGTAACAGAAAAGAAGGTGCGTCGTGAGCGTAGCGGCCATATCCAGCTTGTGGTGCCTGTGGCTCACATTTGGTATTTCCGTTCTCTGCCTAACAAGATTGGCTACTTGCTTGGCATTCCCACCAAGAAGCTTGATGCAGTCATCTATTATGAGCGCTACATCGTTATTCAGCCAGGCGTTATGGCAAAGAACAAGGATATTCCTGTTCAGAAGCTTGACTTGCTTTCAGAAGAGGAATATGAGGACATCATGGATCGTCTGCCTCAGGGCAATGAGTTCCTTGATGACGAGGACCCCAATAAGTTCATTGCCAAGATGGGTGCAGAGGCAATCTATGATTTGCTTGTTAGGCTTGATCTTGATTCCCTCTCCAATCAGTTGCGTGACGAGGCCAGCAAGGAAAATGCTCAGCAGCATAAGAATGACGTGCTGAAGCGCCTGCAAGTTGTTGAAAGCTTCCGCTTGAGTTCCAAGGTGAACAAGCCCGAATGGATGATTATGCGCACTTTGCCTGTCATCCCGCCAGAGCTTCGTCCATTGGTGCCTCTGGACGGCGGACGCTTTGCTACGAGCGACCTCAACGACCTTTATCGTCGTGTCATCATCCGTAACAACCGCCTCAAGAGGCTCATAGAGATAAAGGCTCCCGAAGTCATCCTCCGTAATGAGAAGCGTATGCTTCAGGAAGCTGTTGACAGTCTCTTCGACAACAGCCGCAAGAGCAGTGCAGTCAAGACCGAGAGCAATCGCCCGCTCAAGTCCCTTAGCGACTCGCTCAAGGGCAAGCAGGGACGCTTCCGTCAGAACCTGCTCGGTAAGCGTGTGGACTATTCTGCACGTTCCGTCATCGTTGTCGGTCCCGAACTGAAGATGGGCGAGTGCGGTATTCCCAAGCTGATGGCAGCAGAGCTTTACAAGCCCTTCATTATCCGCAAACTCATCGAGCGCGGTATCGTTAAGACTGTCAAGAGCGCAAAGAAGATCGTTGACCGCAAGGATTCTATCATCTGGGACATTCTGGAGTTCGTGATGAAAGGACACCCCGTCCTGTTGAACCGTGCTCCGACACTGCACCGTCTCGGTATTCAGGCATTCCAACCCAAGATGATTGAAGGCAAGGCTATTCAATTGCACCCCTTGGCATGTACGGCGTTCAATGCCGACTTTGACGGCGACCAGATGGCAGTGCATCTTCCCTTGAGTAACGAGGCAATCCTCGAGGCTCAGATTCTGATGCTTCAGTCTCATAATATCCTGAACCCAGCCAACGGCACGCCTATCACCGTTCCTTCGCAGGATATGGTGCTTGGTTTGTACTACATCACAAAGCTTCGTCCTGGTGCAAAAGGTTCAGGCTTGAAGTTCTATGGTCCCGAAGAGGCTATCATTGCATACAATGAAAAGCGTGTCGATGTCCATGCCCCTGTCTTCGTCAAGGTTGACGACAAGCTTGAGGACGGCACAATTGGCAAACGCATCGTAGAAACTTCTGTCGGTCGTGTCATTGCTAACGAGATTATTCCCGTGGAAGTAGGCTTCTTTAACGATGTCATCTCAAAGAAGACACTGCGTGGCATCATTACCGATGTCATTAAGACAGTTGGTGTGGCTCGTGCCTGCGAGTTCCTGGACGGTATCAAGAACCTTGGCTACCGTTTGGCATACGAAGGCGGTCTGTCCTTCAACCTCGGCGATATCATCATCCCTGACGAGAAGGACGAACTTATCCGCAAAGGCAACGAAGAGGTTGAGCGTATCAGCGGTGAGTACGGTATGGGCTTCATTACCGACAAGGAACGCCACAATCAGGTCATCGATATCTGGACACATGTCAACAACGACCTCTCAAAGGCTCTGTTGAAGACCATGAAGGAGGCCGACCAGGGCTTCAATGCCGTGTATATGATGCTCGATTCCGGTGCCCGTGGTAGTGCAGGACAGATCAGCCAGCTTTCCGGTATGCGTGGCCTTATGGCGAAGCCTCAGAAGGCAGGTGCAGAGCCTGACACCATCGAGAACCCCATCCTTTCTAACTTTAAGGAAGGCATGAGCGTGCTGGAGTACTTCATCTCTACGCACGGTGCCCGTAAGGGTTTGGCCGATACCGCTCTGAAGACGGCCGATGCCGGTTACTTGACACGTCGTCTGGTCGATGTCAGCCATGACGTCATCATCAACGAGGAGGACTGCGGCACCCTGCGTGGTCTCGTATGCTCTG
>CAMZAE010000052.1 GCA_947304115.1 uncultured Prevotellaceae bacterium
CCCTCCACCCGCGCGCCCATGATGCCGAAGAAGCTCCAGACGCGTGAAAAGCAAGGCACGCCGCAGCCGGCCCAGTGCGCGCTGCTCATCACCCGTAGCCTGTACCTCACAGGCACCTATTGCATCATGAAAGTTCGTGAGCTCTGCTTCAGGCAGATAGCTGTCCAATGCCTCTCCGATGCCACCATAGAGGGGGAGACGTGCTCCGCGTCGCACAGCCCAGGCCTCCTGCTCCAGCATAAACCTCGCCACGACATCCCCCGCTGAAGGGTAGCGACGGCGGCAGACGTCACGCAGGCGGCTTCTCCAGTCGGCATCTGGATTCTGCAAGAGTTCCGCCAGCACAAGTGTCTTCACGTCGCTAAGCGTACTGTAGTCCTCGCCGCTCCCGTTTAAGAACACCCCCTTCACGCCCGCCTCCGCATACAGGCGCAGGCGGCGCTGCATGATGGAAAATATCGGATAGGGCGTCATATAGTCGTCGAAGTTGCAGATGTAGTCCCACACATACACATGGTGCGTCACTGCCGCCCATGCATTCAAGCGGCTCCGGAAGCCCGCTTCCTCACGTGTGGAGCGAGCACACAGAGGATAGTCCATCGCACTCACCATCACCCCCACATTCGCTGGCATTGGTCCGGCCGGGATTCCGCGGGCTACCCCATAGTGGGAGGTAAAGAACATGTGGCGGGGAAATCGTCCTGCGAGTTGCTCCACAAAAGCAAGGATGGAAGGAGAGGCATCCTTCGTTGTATTTCCTGCCCCCTGGCAAGCGGCGCACTGACAGACCACCTCATTGTCCGCAGGAAAAATGGCAAAGCGCGTCCGGGCCTCTTCGCCGTAGTTTTCAAGGATATAAGCCTCCACATACGCGCGAAGCACATCCGAGGAGAAACAAAACTGCTCCTCGTTGCGCTTACCGCCCACCAGGGCAAATACGCTTCTGTCCGGCTTTGTGGGCAGCGTCTTGTGGAGATTATGGCCCCAAAGCCCCCAGTCGGTATCCAAGTTGTTCAGGCACAGCTCTTGCGAGTCGGACGGATCGAGAGGCGGAAGGTATATTTCCTTGTATTCAAACGGGAGCCCGCTGCCACAAGCTCTTGAGGCGCCGCCTTGCAGCACCCAGGAACTGGCGACTGCCGCAACGGCGACAAGCCCCAGCGATACCAAGACCATCAGGGCCGTGCACCAGGACGGAAAAGTACAGCAATTTCTCATAGGAGCATATTTGTTTTTAGAGTGGGGACGGGATGGGGCTGGCATTTTCATCAGAGCGCCACATGTATCTGGAATGTCAGTGCATATATATTTCTGTAGGAGCTGAACAATATCCCCTCCTGTCCACGCTGCGGATTGTAGCACGTATTCCATGTTCCAGCAAGACCGAGGTACATATTCTTCGTACAAAGCCATTGGGCATCAAACCCTACCATGGCGTTTGTATGCGACATCCCCCGTAAGGCTGTCTGTTCAAAAAACGTCAGATTGGGGAAAGAGCCGAAGCCCGTCACCAAGGATACCGACGAGATATTATCCTCACGCACGAAGAGTTTCCCTTTTAAACCGACATTATAATATATGCCGCCGCTCAGCAAAGCAACATCAGCAGTGGCAGCGGCATTCATACGACCCCACGATTTGCCCACAGAGGGAGAAAGAAGAAAAAGGCTGTGCTTCTTGTTGTCGGCGATGACACCATCCTGCCCGCTGAAGTATGTATAGGACTTGGGAGTTAGCTTGTATCCCAAGTTCAGCGAGTACGTCCAGTCATGGTCCGCTGCATATGCAGCCCCCACGTTTACTCCCACCTTGTTGAGAAATCGCGTCGCGTAGCTAATACTTGCCGTACCACTCCAACGCCGTGTAAACACACGATCCCACCTTGCCTTCAGCTCCACGCCATATCCGCCTCGCTCCGTTTCGCCGCCCGTGCTATACCCGTCCACGCCTTTATACGTCAACTGCCCTGTATAGGTATCCCTTCCGTCAAGCCAGCTGTACGACATAGTAGCCAATGAGTAAAGATGCCCGACAGAGGCCAGTTCGTCATTGCGAGTATCATACACGGCATGAGTGTAGGACACATCCACACGATTCTTGAAACTGCTGAACCGGAGATAGCGCATGTGTTCGTACCAATCCTGCTGCTCTGCATTGCTTGGGTTGTAATAGCGGAACTGATAGTCATAGGCTTTCCCGAAATTCTTTAGTTGTTCATAGGCTAAGCCTTTCAAATAGAGCAATTCCTTGTTACTTGGATCATGAACAAGTGCTGAATCCGCCACGTCTAAAGCCTGTTGGGACATACGCTCTTTCAAAAGGATTGATGCCCATTCGTGGCTAAGCCCAGAGCGTGCAGCTACAAGTTGAGGATTCTCCCAACCAACAGACTTAGTCCCACTCTCCAGCAACAATACGGCTTCGTCATACTTCCCACTCATTGAAAGAGCAATTGCCTGCTTCACAATGAAATAAGGAACGGCTGGATAAATTCGGAACCCCTCTGCGGCATAGCGACGGAAATCATCATTGCGCTTCAATGATTGTGTCATATTGATGCAACAACGCAAAGCCGTCTCGCTATGAGGATGCATCAGGAGGAGTTTGTCGGCCTCATCGAGGGCTTCCTCAAAACGTTCTTCCTCTACAAGAAAGCGCAGCCTATTCGCAATAAGTTCCTCATAGGCCGAGATGAAGCGGTCTGCATTTGAGGGATCATCAGACGACGCATTGAGACAGAAGGTTCGTGCTTCACTGAAACGTCCCAACCGCCCCAAGGCCGTTATCTTTCGGGATACGGCCGAAGCCCATGCTTCATCTTGAGGGGTGAGGAAACCGAGCGCAGTGTCAAGATGCTTGACAGCATCAGCCCATCCGTCCACGGCGATGTCGCGATTTGCTAATTCAAGAACCATGCCGACATACGCGGCTGTCGTCTCTCCATCCGAGGGATTCTTCTCGTAGAGTTCTAACAGAATTTTCATCATAGCCTGTTCATTACCTTCCCGCTTTTCCAAGTCGTAGAGTTTGGATAAGAGGGATACCGTCCGTCCCTGTCGCTTCATCGCCTCTGCAAGATAGAAACGTGCGTCCGTCAAGTAGCCACGTGCAAGGGAAGTGTTCAACAAATAGGTTAGTGCACCTGCATCCTTGGTTTGCTCGTAAATACGGCCATGCACCTCATAGGGGTCACGTAGCCGTGCCTCGTCGGCAACCTCCTGCATCAAATTGCTGTATATCTGAGCGCCCATGCCCTGCTTCTTCGCAAACGCCAGGGCTTGTGTATGGAGCCCCATGGAGGTAAGTATGCCTATCATTTTAGTTTTCAAGTCTGAATCGTTTGGAAACATGGCCAAGCCACGGTTCACAGTCCCCATTGCCCGATCCTTCATCCCCATCCGCAGGTAGATATTCGTCAGCTCTACATAGTAGGACCTGTTACGCGGGTCAAGGTCGAGCCATTTTTCCAGGTTGTCGGCAGCTTCGCTCAGACTGTTTTTCTGAATGACGTCATTCCATGTTTCGCGATTACGGTTTCTCTGGTCCTGACGCACCACGGGGTCGTTGGGATAGATATGGGCTAAGCGTTCCAAGGCTGCATCGGCTTCAGCATGATTGTCTAACTTTCTGTAGAGGCCTATCTTCCTTCGCCACAGGTCGCGGTCGTAGGGTTGGAACTCCAGCAGTTCGTTAATGTAGCAGATTGCACTGGAATAGTGTTTCTGCTCGTCCTCCACGTCTACGAGTAGACGCTTGGCCTTGAAATGCTGGTCGTTCTCATGTATGGCACGTACAAGATTGTAACGCGCTTCCTGCATGTTCCTTGCCTGATAGTAGTAGCGTCCGTTCAGATATCGCAGGTCGGGATCGGAAGGATATGTTGCCAGGCCTTTGTCTATCTCGGCTTTTGCCTTATGCCAGGAACCGGCGTTGATACTTTCTTCGGCACGCGAGACGTAGTAGCGAGGGGTGTGTAACTGTGCCGATATTTCCGCCAACGGCAGCAGGAGCAGCAAAAGGAGGGCTGCCCGGCGGCTGAAGGGGACTTGCCTTGACTGATTGGTTTCGGGCATGTGTGAAAAGTGTTTTTGTTTAATGATCGTATATACTTACAAGATTCAACTTTCGGGAGATAAAGTGGGAGATAGGCACTGCGTACTGGACGATAGCTTTGGGGCCGACGCTCTGTTCGGGCTTTAGGTATTGCCCTTTTTTACTTCCTCGGGCGTAGCGACCCAAAGACTCCTGGGGCAGGAACTCCCGAAAGTGAAGTGACAAGATAGCTTGACTCAGTTTTTCTTCCTGATGCCTCGTCGCTGGATAGGCTGCCAGACTGCGGCAGCACCCTTCACAAAGCGGAAATAGCCCACATTGGCACAAAAGCTGATGAGTGGATGGAACAGGAAGGGTTCCAGGAGCGAGGCAAGCATGAGTTTCAGATAGCTGCTACCCCGCCTTCGCCAACTGACAGCATGCAGTCGATGGTCAAAACTAAATACGACGAAGGTCATGAGCTGTGAGAACATGTAGATCATTCCGAAGATGACGAAGGCCGTGGACCAGTTGATACCGCCGATGAAGAGCAACCAGACGAGGAAGAGTATTCCCCCCAGTTCAAGCACGGGGGCGATGAACTCAAAAAGAAAAATATAAGGCAACGTGACTGCACCTATGGGGCCGTAGTGACGCGAGAAGAAAACCTTGCGGTGTTGGCTGACTATCTCAAAGAGTCCACGCGCCCAACGTACGCGCTGCCGATAGATGGCACGTAGCGTAGAGGGGCCTTCCGTCCAGCAACACACCTCGGGCACCTGCGCCACGCGGAAGTCCTGACCGCTATTCTTCATATACGTCACCATGCGCAAGAGGAGGTCTACATCCTCTGCCATACTGCTGGGATTGTACCCGCCCGACTTCACGACGACCTCCGTGTCGAAGAGGCCAAAGCCCCCAGAGATATTGGGTAGCGCCCCAAGAGCCGACCAGCCGAGTTTACCGATAAGAAAAGAACGGAGATATTCCAACTGTTGGAACATGGGCAACGGACTGGAAGGCACGGCCGCCTGGACAACACGTCCCCCTTCCACGGTACAGCCGTTGCTCATCAGCATCGTTGCGCTCACGCCGATGACGGGAACATGACTGCCCACGACGTGCCACATCATGCGATAGAGCGCCATCGGCTCGACGATGCAGTCCACGTCTGTGCAAACGAAATAGGGACTATTACACACGTTGATGCCAGCGTTTGAGGCATCGCTCTTACGACCACCGTGTTCCTTGTCCACGACGAGGAGCTTGGCATAGCGATTGTCCACAGATCGGAACAGGCGCTTGATGGGGCGCGATGGCACTCGCATAGATACGACGTGGGGCACCTCCACAAGCCGAAACTCCTCCACGAGAAGTTCCAGGGTGCGATCGGTGCTGGCATCGTTGACGACGATAATCTCAAAGTCGGGATAGTCAATCTGCATCAACGAGCGAACGTTGTCAATGATGGTCACCTCCTCGTTGAAGGCAGGAGCGATGATGGAGACGGAGGGAGTGAGCGGGGAACCGTGAAACTGATAGCGTATGCCCGCGTCAGAGGGCGTCGTAATGCGCTGCTCGCGCTGAGCGCGTAGGCTCAGTATCGCCAGCACGAGATAGCTCAGCATGATAGCCAGGGAATAGATGAAGATGGCATAACTGAAGACGTAGTAGATAGTCAACCACATATTTTCTCTACTTATTATTATTAGTTTCGGGAGTTAAAGGGGGAGTGAACTCGCTACGCGCTTGGCTTGCAAAGTTTCGCTACGCGCTTTGCTTGCAAAGAATTCCGAAAGTTGAATTATTAATTGATTTGGCATCGGGTCTGCCTGCCGGA
>CAMZAE010000053.1 GCA_947304115.1 uncultured Prevotellaceae bacterium
CGTTGCCGGCAGGCGGCAGTCCGAACTTCCAACGTGGGTCTTTCTCCAGTTTGTCCGCTCCCCAGTCGCTGAGGTTGAACGGTGGGTTCGCCATGATGAAGTCGGCTTTCAATGTGGGGTGCTGGTCGTTGAAGAACGTGTCAGCATACGACTGTCCGAGGTTGGCTTCCAATCCACGGATAGCCACGTTCATGTGCGCCATCTTCCATGTACTGGGGTTGGCTTCCTGGCCATATACGCTGATACCCGAAAGCTCCTTCTGGTGGTTCTTGATGAACTTGGCACTCTGCACAAACATGCCACCCGAGCCGCAGCAGGGGTCATAGACACGGCCTTGGAAGGGCTGCAATATCTCCACGATGGTGCGGACGATGCAACTTGGCGTGTAGAACTCGCCGGCATTCTTGCCTTCCATCGAAGCGAATTTCTGTAGGCAGTATTCATAGACGCGCCCCAAAAGGTCTTTTTCTTCGCCAGAGGCATACATCTCGATGTTAGAGAAGAGGTCAACCACATCGCCCAACCTGCGCTTGTCCAACTCAGGACGGGCATAGTTACCAGGCAGCACACCCTTCAACTTCGGGTTCTCACGCTCGATGGCCTGCAGCGCATCGTCGATGATTCGTCCTATCTCAGGCGTATGAGCCGACAGGCTGATGACATTCCATCGGGCTTCCTGCGGTACGAAGAACACGCCATCGGCTTCATATTCGTCCTTATCCTCCATGTCAGCGTATTCATCTTCCGACAGTTCCTTGAACTTCACTTCGAACTTATCGCTGATATACTTCAGGAAAATCAGTCCGAGCACCACGCCCTCATACTCCGAGGCATTCAGGTTGCCACGCAGTTTGTCGGCAGCTCGCCATATCACTTCTTCAAACCCTATCGAGGTTGTATTCTCTTGTTTTTTCTTTGCCATTTCAGTAGTAATATTGATAATCAAAAAAGCAACTCCCCCGACAGTGTCTCGACGGGCGACCAGACCCTTAATAACACTGCGGAGGAGTCTTTTATATTATTTTGCCTTTCGGCTATTGAGGTCTATTTTCGAGCATATACACGCAGGCTTGCGCATGCGTACACATGTATTACTTGCAAAAGTACAAAATTTCTCACAGATACCGCTCAAAAATCACAGATTTTTAGGCTTATTTATGTGTTTAGGGAGTGTTTTCTGCAATAATGGAGCCAAAAACGACGAATTTGGCTCAAATAATAACATATTATTTGGTAAATTAAAAGCCTATACGGTGAATTTATCAATAAAAGCATTAAATAAACTCTATCTAACGAACAAAATGTTGTAAACTTTTCCTTTGAATACAAGAAAATGTGTATATTTGCACCGAAAGTCGGCAGGATAATGTGTTTAGCGCATCAAAAAGTCGGTACGAAAATGTGATTATATGTATAGGAGGAAGATAGAAAAAGTA
Organism: uncultured Prevotellaceae bacterium; assembly: GCA_947304115.1. GTDB lineage: Bacteria > Bacteroidota > Bacteroidia > Bacteroidales > Bacteroidaceae > Physcousia. The sequence goes on from CAMZAE010000053.1 coordinate 1,437, forward strand.
CTCCAATCGTGGTTGTCCGATACCTCGCACAAGCCACTTGTTGTGAAAGGAGTCCGTCAATGCGGCAAGACCAGCAGTGTCATGGACTTTGCCACAAAGAAATTCAAGCATGTAGTATATTTGGATTTTCGTGAACATCCTGACTACAAAAAGTTTTTCACCCCGAATCTGGAGGTGGACTCAATCATCATGCGCATTACAGCAGCCATGCCACATGCAGAGATTGAACCTGGTGAGACCTGTTTCGTATTCGATGAGATTCAGGATTGCCCCAAGGCCAGAGGGTCACTGAAGTACTTTCATCAAGACGGACGATACGAAGTGATGTGTACAGGTTCCTTGTTGGGTGTGAACGGTTACATGACTCCCGAGGAGAAGAAAGAGGAAGAAGAAGCATCCATACCTGTAGGATTCGAGGACATTGTTGAGATGTATCCTATGGACTTTGAGGAATGGCTTTGGGCCAATGGCATCAAGAACATGCACATAGAATACCTTTGGAAGTGTCTTAGAAGCGAAACAACCGTAGAAGATGCGATACACGACAGATTCCGTGAATTGCTTCATCAGTATGTAGTGGTAGGCGGTATGCCAGAGGTAGTGACCACTTTCATGGAAACAAAGCAGATAGGCAAGGTGCTTGCCGTACAGCGTCGCATAGTCGATGAGTACAAGGCCGATATGGTTAAGTATGCTCCATCAGCCGACAAGTCGCGCATCAGAGAATGCTTTGAGTCCATACCAGCCCAATTGGCCCGAGAGTACAAGAAGTTCAGTTATACGGTAGTGCGACGTGGAGGCAGAGGTCGCGACTATGCCGGGAGTCTGCAGTGGATAGAAGATGCGGGCATCATTCGCAGATGCTATAATACGGAGATAACAGAATTGCCATTAGACGGGCATAAAATCAAGAGCGAGTTCAAAGTATATATGTCAGACATCGGCTTGCTCATTTCCATGCTTGAAGACGGCACTCAATCGAGTATTCTTGCAGGCGATATGCTCAGTTATCATGGTGCCATCAAGGAAAACCTTATAGCAGACATCTTTGGCAAGATGGGCCGCAAGCTGTATTACTATCATAAAGACGGTGGCGTGGAACTTGATTTCCTTATTCGTTATAAGGGCGAATGTGTTCCCGTAGAATGTAAGGCCACCACAGGAAATGCGAAGTCTATGCGTACAGTTTTGAAACACCCAGAGAAATACCATGTCTCGAATGGTCTAAAGTTGGGGGACTATAATGTTGGAAGCAATGAACAATTGCTCACATTGCCTATGTATATGGCATTTCTCTTGACAGAAGTATAATCATATAGACGATTTCCAACAAGTTACACCACTCCGCCCAAATCAACGGCACCCCCTGCGTAATCACTCTGCGGGAACTTGACCATTCAAGATCTTTGGTTAATCCACACGGTTATGCAGGTGACCCATGAAAACTAAGTTTTTCATACATTAGCTCGCATGAGCTAAGGCATGTCCTAACGCGTGTGCATGGATTTGTTTTCCAGCCCTTCACTTTGCCATCCGCTCGTTTTGCACTATCTTTGCGGCTTGAAAGCAAAGTGGCAGGCTTTGCCTGCTTTTCACTTTTGAGTTTTGGGGTCTTGGTTTTGAGGGTGCCACAGTAGCCCGTCCACCAACCAAAGACTCAAAGAGTCGAAACTAATAAGTATAAGATATGCTGACAATCAGACAAATTCTTGAAGACAAGGAGGCCGTCATCCGCGGTCTGGAGAAAAAACATTTCAACGGTGCACGCGAGATGGTGGAAAAGGTGCTGGCCTGCGATACGGCACGCCGCGAGGCACAACAGAAAGTGGACGAACTGAAAGCGCAGGTAAACCAAATCTCTAAAAGCATCGGTGCCCTAATGAAAGAAGGACGCCGCGAAGAGGCTGAACAAGCCAAGACGCAAGTGGCAGAGATCAAGGCTCAGAGCGCTACGTTGGAAGATCAGATGAAACAGGCCACGGAAAAGCGCACGGAACTCCTGCTGCAGATTCCCAACCTCCCCTACCCCGAAGTGCCCGAAGGTGCTACAGCCGAGGACAATGTGGTGGTAAAGACGGGCGGACAGCTCATCGACCTTCCCGAGAATCCCCTTCCCCACTGGGAACTGGCAAAGAAATACAACCTTATAGACTTTGACCTGGGCGTGAAGATCAGCGGTGCAGGCTTTCCCGTCTATACTGGCTGGGGCGCGCGCCTGCAACGCGCTCTCATCAACTTCTTCCTTGACGAGGCCCGAAACGCAGGTTATACGGAGATCATGCCACCTACGGTAGTAAACGCCGCCTCAGGATATGGTACGGGGCAATTGCCCGACAAGGAGGGCCAGATGTACCATTGCGAAGTGGACGACCTCTACCTCATTCCGACGGCCGAAGTACCCGTCACCAACATCTATCGCGACGTCATCCTCACCGAGGACCAGTTGCCCGTCAAGAACTGCGCCTACACACAGTGCTTTCGCCGCGAAGCGGGCAGCTATGGCAAGGACGTACGCGGCCTCAACCGTCTGCACGAATTTTCGAAGATAGAGCTCGTACGCATAGACAAACCCGAGCACAGCGCGCAGAGCCACCAGGAGATGCTCGACCACGTAGAAGGCCTACTGCAGAAGCTGGAACTGCCCTACCGCATCCTGCGCCTATGTGGCGGCGACATGAGCTTCACGGCTGCCATCTGCTACGACTTTGAGGTCTACAGCGAAGCCCAGCAACGCTGGCTTGAGGTGAGTTCCGTATCAAACTTCGACACCTACCAGGCCAACCGCCTACAGTGCCGCTACCGCACAGCTGACAAAAAGATACAGCTCTGTCACACCCTCAACGGCTCAGCTCTTGCCCTGCCGCGCATCGTGGCAGCCCTGCTCGAAGACTTCCAAACACCCGAGGGCATACGCATACCCAAGGCTCTGCAGCCCTACATGGGGACGGACATGATTAAGTGACGAGTGACAAGTGACATAAAACGAATGAGAATACTTGCTATCGACTACGGCAAGCGACGCACGGGCATCGCCGTTACCGACCCGCTCCAGATTATTGCCAATGGACTGACGACGGTCGACACCAAGCAGTTGATGCCATTCCTGAGCAACTACTTCCAGAAGGAAAAGGTGGAACGTGCCGTCATCGGCCTGCCGGTGCAGCCCAACGGTCAACCCTCGGAAAATGCAGCCCGCGTGCGTAGTTTTGCGGGTGAGTTTCGGAAAGCCTTCCCTGAGATTCCTTTGGATTTCTATGACGAGCGTTTCACCTCCGTCATAGCCCATAGAACCATGCTCGAAGGGGGACTCCCCATGATGAAACGACGCGACAAGGCTCTTGTTGACGAAATCTCAGCCTGTATCATTCTCCAGGACTACATGCAAGTGACAAGAAACAATCAAACAACCGACTTTCGGAAGTAATAATGGACAATACTAAAAGCCTGAACAGAGGGGTCGGCCTTCGGCCTCAAAATTATACAATAATTAATTGGGAGATAAAATAGAAGTAAACTCGCTACACTCGTGGGAGTAAAAACGGACTTTTGAGCGTAGCGACCTAAAGCCATCGTCCAGCACGAAGTGCGTCGCTCGAGCTTGTTCGCTTTGCTTGCAAAGTTTCGCTACGCGCTTTGCTTGCAAAGTTTCGCTACGCGCTTGGCTTGCCAAGTTTCGCTACGCGCTTGGCTTGCCAAGAACTCCACCCTTTAACTCCCCCCTTA
>CAMZAE010000054.1 GCA_947304115.1 uncultured Prevotellaceae bacterium
GCGAAGTTCAGGTGCTCCATGCCCTCGAGGTCTTCCTTAGTATAAACGGGTTGAATGTCAATCTGCTCGGCTGTCTTCCAGTTGGCAGTGATACCATTCTCCTTTTGCCAGGCCAGGCCGTTCTTGGCCTCAATGCCTGCAAAGATATCGATATTGTTGAATTGCTTTCTCATATTATTTACTATTTGACGATTTACTATTTACTATTTATTTACTATTTATTTACTATTTATTTGATTTGACTATTTCATCTGCGTTGATTCTTGTCTTGGTTGTCACGATTGATTTCGCAATGATGTTAAGCAATTCACAGCATTCTTGGTGTAATGGCTTTAGGCGTGATTCCTTCATCAACTGGCTACGCATGATAATGTCGAGCCAATGACACGTCTCGTCAAGTTCTTCTTCCACCATCTTTAGCTTATTTATGAAGTCCTTGTCAGATTTAGCAAGACAAGCAGCCCTGTAGTTGGCAGAGGGGGATGTGCCTGAGCGGACAATCTGACGAGCAATTGCATTGCCTGCGATGCTTGATGGCAACGAGTCCACCATCTTGACAACGCGAACTGCAAAGTCTGTAATTCGTTCACGAAGCTCATCCTTATTCATAAATAACTAAATAATCAAATCGTAAATAAATAGTAAATTGTAAATAGTGAAATCGTAAATTAATTATATGTTGAGTTTAGCATTGTACTCCTTGAGAGTCTCAAGCTGGTTAGACCTAACATGAATGAAGTTCTCGATGCCTGCTGCCTTGAGGTCGTCTGTGCAAGCGGGGGCGCCGGCTACAACGTAGAGGGCGCGGCCGTTCAGATACTTGAAGGCAGGGATGGCGTACTCGGCATACTCGTCGTCGCTGGAGCAGATGACAACGATGTTGGCTCCTGCGGCAAGGGCTGCGTCAACGCCTTCCTCGACGGTCTTGAAGCCGAGGTTGTCGATGACCTGATAGCCTGCGGCGGCCAGGAAGTTGCAACTGAACTGGGCACGGGCTTGGCGCATGGCGAGGTTGCCAATGGTCAGCATGAAGGCAACGGGCACCTTGGCGGCCTTCTCTGTCTTGAGGCGAAGCTCCTCGAAGTCGGAAGCAAGGCGAGAGGGCTTGATGGCCGGGATGGTGCTCTCGCAGCCGCAGGTTTTGTCTGTTGCGTTGGCAACGCAACAAACGGAACGGGGCTGCTTGCCTTCGCTCTTCTCGGTGAAGTTGGGGAACTGGTTGGTGCCCAGCAGGAACTCCTTGCGCTTGCCGGCACCTGCGTGACGGGCGGCGTTTGTCTCGTTGATGGTGTTCTGGACAGAGCCTGCCTTTGCAGCAGCCAGGAAGCCACCTTCTTCCTCAACGGAGAGGAAGAGCTTCCATGCCTGTGCAGCGAGGGCGGAGGTCAGTTCCTCGATGAAGTAGGAGCCGCCGGCTACATCAACCATGCGGTCGAAGTGGCACTCGTCCTTGAGCAAAAGCTGCTGGTTGCGGGCGATGCGCTCTGCGAAGTCTGTCGGCACTTCGTAAGGCTCGTCGAAAGGCGTTACGACAATGCTCTCCACGCCTCCGAGGGCTGCCGACATGGCCTCTGTCTGAGAGCGAAGCATGTTGACATAGCTGTCGAAGAGCGTCTGGTTGTAGGTCGTCGTGAAGGCGCAGACGTGCATCTTTGCGCTTTCCTTGCAGTCGGTGTATTGGCTTACAACCTGTGCCCAAAGCATACGGGCGGCACGAACCTTGGCAATCTCCATGAAATAGACGCCGTTGATGCCGAGATTGAACTTGATGCTTTGTGCTGCAAGTTCGGGAGCCACGCCTGCTTCGGTCAGTTCGGCCAAGTACTCATTGCCCCATGCGAGGGCATAGCCGAGATCTTGGTAGCTGTAGGCACCAGCGTTGGTGAGCTTGTAGGCGTTCACGGCGATGGGGCGGAACTTGGGATAGGCGGCAAAAGTCTCAACGAGAGCCTTTGCCTTTGCAAGCGCTTCGGTCGTGTCCTTGCCCTTCATCAGCATCTTCTCGATGGGGTCGAAGCTGATGCTGCCCTCAACCTTCTGGGCGTCGGCACCCTTCTTCTGGAAGTAAGTCACAAGGATCTGGCCGAGTTCGAGTGCCTTGCACTGGCAAGTGCTGAAGTTCAACTCGACGCAATCCACATAGATGCCTTCAAGGAGTGTCTCGATGTTCTCTTCGCTCACCATCTCCGAGGGGATGCAGAAGCCGAGGCTCGTCACACCCTTGTTCAGGATGTCGAGTGCCTTCGCATTGGCCTCCTTGGGGCATTCACACTTGATGTCCTGACGGACATGCCATTCGTTGTCTGCGGCCTTGTTGCCGCGAACATAGGGGAACTCGCCTGGGAGCGCGTTGACAAGCGGCAGCTTGTCCACATCCTCCTTCAGGTAAAAAGGCTCCATGCTGAAGCCCTCGTTGGTTCTCCAAACCATCTTCTTCTGATAGTCCGCTCCTTTGAGGTCAACCTCAATCTTGTCCCGCCATTCCTGACGGCTCGGCGCGGTAAAGTCAGAAAAGAGTCTTTCTTTACTATCTGCCATAATTTGTTAAATAAAAAATATGTTATTTATTGGTTAATACTTAATGCTTAAATAGCACGCAAAGGTACAAAAAAATGAAGAATGAAGAATGAAGAATGAAAAATTATTTTCGTCTTCTTGCTGTTTTTGCTCTTTTTACTATTCTCTAATCCCTAATCTTTAATCTTTTTCGTATCTTTGCGCCCGAAAAGACATAGTTAATCGCCAAATAGTAAATCGTAAATTGTCAAATAGCAAATAAAGTGATGGACTGGTTACAATCCCTTTTTGCATCTACAGACAGCATCGCGCACATCGTGATGCTCTATGCACTGGTCATTTCCGTGGGCATCGGCTTAGGTCGTCTTAAGATAGGCGGCATCTCGCTTGGTGTCACCTTTGTCCTTTTTGCTGGCATCGTTGCCGGTCACTTCGGCTTTACGGGAACCTATAACGTGCTGACGTTTATTCAGGACTTTGGCCTTATCCTCTTTGTCTATTGCATAGGCCTGCAGGTAGGGCCTGGCTTCTTCGAAAGCTTCAAGAAGGGAGGGGTGCAAATGAACATAATGGCATTGAGTATCATTTTACTCAATGTGCTCTGCTGCATAGGTCTCTATTTCCTCGTGTTCTATGACGGGAAAGCGACGGATGCCGACAATTCGAGCAACCTTGCCATGATGGTGGGTGTGCTCTGTGGTGCCATTACCAACACGCCTGGTCTTGGTGCGGCGACGGAGGCTTGTAACCAGATATTCGGGGCGGATGCTCCTGTCATCGCCAATGGCTATGCATGTGCCTATCCCCTTGGTGTCTTGGGCATTATCGGGGCGACGATTGCCCTCAGATTTCTCTGTCGCATCAAACTGAAGGACGAGCAGCAGCAGATTGAGGAAGAGCAGGCGGCCAATCCACACGCCACGCCACATCGCATGACGCTCGTCGTGAAGAACACCTACCTCGCGGGCCGCACAATCCTGCAGGTCCGTCAGTTCCTCGGCCGCGACTTCGTATGCAGTCGCATCCTGCAAAACGGCCACGTCAGCATCCCTAATCGCGACACTGTCATTTCCGAAGGCGACAAAATGTTTATCACCTGTGCCCAGGACGATGCAGAGGCCATCCGCGTCTTCATCGGACCGGAGGAAACCGTCGAATGGCAAGAGCAGGACGTGCCGATGGTCAGCAAGCACATCCTCGTCACACAGCCTTCCATGAACGGCAAGACTTTTGGGCAGATGCACTTCAGCTCTGTCTATGGCGTGAATGTGACGCGCATCCGCCGAGGCGATATGAACCTCTTTGCTGAGAGAAACTTAAGGATGCAGATAGGCGACCGCCTCGTTGTCGTAGGGCCAGAGGATGCCGTTGACCGCGTGGCTCATATCATGGGCAACAGCGTCAAAAAGCTCGACCATCCCAACCTCGCAGCCATCTTTATCGGTATCTTCGTGGGCATTATCTTTGGTGCCATCCCCATCGCGATTCCTGGTGTGCCAACACCTGTCAAACTTGGCCTTGCAGGAGGTCCCCTCATCGTGGCTATCCTTATCGGCCGTTTCGGTTACAAGGCGAAACTCGTGGCCTATACGACGACAAGCGCTAATCTGATGCTGCGCGAGATAGGTCTGGCACTCTTCCTTGCCAGCGTCGGCATCAAGGCAGGAGCCAGCTTTGTGAACACTGTCGTTTCTGGCAATGGCTTGACTTACGTTTGGTGTGGCTTCTTAATAACAATCCTGCCCATCGTGATTGTGGGAACCATAGCACGTTTGTTCTACAAGGTGAACTACTTCACTCTGATGGGCCTGATAGCAGGCAGCAATACCGATCCGCCAGCCCTCGCTTATGCCAACCAGACCGCTGGCAACGACGCGCCCGCAGTAGGTTATAGCACTGTTTATCCTCTGGCCATGTTCCTCCGTATCCTCACCGCCCAACTCATCATCCTTTTGCTCTGCTCGGTATAAGGATAGAATGAAAGCCTCGCGCGCATTATATTTAATAATGTATAAGGTGTGAAAACTCGTTTTTTTAGAAAAAACTTGTATGAATGTTTTGTCAAATAGCATTAAAGTCATACCTTTGCAGACGCAAATGAGGCTTGTCCGTTCCTTCGGGACGGGTGAGGCTCTAATGCGCTCCTC
>CAMZAE010000055.1 GCA_947304115.1 uncultured Prevotellaceae bacterium
CAGGACCGCACCATCTTCGAGGACGCACGCATCTTTGCCCCGAACCTTCATGCGCAGGGCTACATGAGCGACCGCGACTTCCAGAACTACAGCGACCTCTTCGACTTGATGATGTCGCTCGTCGGCTTGCCCGACCTGCTCATCTACATTCGCAGCAGTATCCCGAACCTCATTGCCCAGATTGCCAAGCGCGGTCGTGAGTATGAGCAAAGCATCCGCATCGACTACCTCAACGGCTTGAACGAGCGTTACGAGGAATGGATAAAGAGCTACCCTGGCAAGCTGCTCATCGTGGATGGCGACACGTTGAAGTTCGAGTCGGACATTGCCGACTTCCAGCGCATCACGGAGCAAATCGACGCCAAGCTCTACGGCCTCTTCCCGGAGGAATAAGAAATAAGCCCCCTGTCTAAACATAGACAGGGGGCTTATTGTATGTGCTATAATGTTAGAACTTGAAGCCCAACGTGCAAGTGATGGCGTGCCGTGTCAGGTCAACACCTACAGGGTTGATTGTCATGTCGGCAAGTGTAGGATTGTTGTTTAAGAATACAGGATCGCCAGTCTCACTGTTGGCAAAGCCTGTGTCGAAGGCATAGAAGTCTGCCTTTTGGTTGCGAACCTTATAGGCAAGGTCAACGTAGAAGTTCTTTGTGCGATAGCCCATGCCGAGCGTCAGGATGTTTGTTGTTCCCATACGCATAAAGCTGGTGCCTGTAACATTGTCAATGGCAGGACTGTTATAGGGGTAGTCCTCGTTTATGTAGTACTGGTCATAACGAATGTTCTTGTCATAGGCGGACGTGCTAAGATTATAGCCAAGACGGAAGGCAAGGTTCTTGGTGGCATTGGCTTCGAGACCAACGCGCAAGGTATGTGTGCCGCGAAGATTGTCGCGTGTCAGTTGATTCATCGCCACATCCTTTCTGTTGCCCGATGTGGAACCGTCTCCGTATTCGTTCTCCGGGTAGCCCATGCTGGTGCCTGCGTATGCTGCAAATTCATAATCAATGTCCCATGCGAATGTGCTTCCGACAGTGCTTCCTATGCTTGTGCGCACCTTCCAGGGTGAGCGAAGGTTAAACTTCAAATCGCTTATTCCATCGTCTGTGTCCATGCCATTATCATCATAGAAATAGAATCGGGAACTGTTCCTAAGACGATACCACGTTGGCGTCTCGACCACAAGACCGAAGCGGAAAGGATTGTCCTCGATGGGACGCAAAATTGCACCTAACTTGACATTGACACCTGTTCCGGAAACATCAATGTCATAGTTATGCAGCCCGTAATTCCCATCACCCACTTCAAAATAGTCATTCCATCCACGGTAGCGCATATTATCTACACCGACGGTCAGGCCAAGGAAGGCACGGTTGTTGATATTGGTGCTGAGGTTAAAGTCAAATGATTGCAGTGAGCCTTCCGAATGGTGCTTGTATCTGTTGCTATAGGAACGATAAGGGTTGCTATAATTGTTGTCGAAGAACAAATTGTTAGCATTATTTGCCAAGGCTAATTCCACAGGATTATATGGATCGTCTTGTGCTTGATAGAATTCCGTAAGCTGTGCCCAAATATCCATCTGGCTTAAGCCTCCGAGGTTGTTATTTTGGGCATCGAAATTATGGTTGTAGTTAATCTTCTTCTGGAAGTTGAAGGCGAAGTTGACGTACGGGCAAGTTTCACTGCCTGTCTTCATGTTATAGACGAAGCCAGCCTGGTCGAAAGTGCCCTTGCCTCGATTAACCTCTGCGATGCTCGACTTGCCCCAAGTGCCGCCGAAGGTTAGGGCAATGTCGTTCTTGCGATAGAGACCGATGCCTGCCGGGTTCCAACTGATGACGCTCATGTCTGCGCCGAGAGCGCCGAGAGCGCCGCCCATGCCGACGTAGCGTGCCGTGCCGATAACATCGCTGGAGTTGTTGATGAGCCTTTCGTTCATGTACGTGTCCTGTGCCTGCAAAAGGGGCATGGTGCAAGGAGCAAAGGCGAAAAGGGGAAGGAAGATTTTATAGTTCATAGTTCAAAGTGCATAGTTATTCTTTAATCCTTAATCTCTAATCTCTAATAGGAAGAAATGTTATCTGCGTCCGCCGCCGCGCGAGCCGCCGCCTCCACTGAAACCGCCGCCGCGAGAACCGCCTCCACCGCTGAAGCCGCCTCCACGTGAACCGCCTCCGCTGAAGCCTCCACTGCGGGAACTGCCGCTGTTATAACTGCTGCCGCCTCTGGATGTATTGGTGGTGCTGCGAGATGTTGAGGAAGAATTGCTGCGAGATGTTGAAGCACCATTGTTGCGCGAAGGTGACTGATAACCGCTCTGCGTGCCTGTGCTTCTGCCACTACGTGTTCCCTCGCCAGAACTGCGCGAGGAACCTGCTGCGGCCTCAGAACGTGGTGTTCCTCTATATGTAGTATTGCCAGATCTCCTACTTCCTGTCCTGCCATTGAATGAGGAGGCCGACTGGCGTCCGATGTTCCGGCTGGCTGCTGTCGGACGGCGAGTTCCGTGCCCTCCATAATAACCGCCGCTATAGTGGTGCGGATGGTGTCCGCCGTAATACCAGCCGCTGTGGTAAGGATATCCCCACCCCCAGCTCAGGCTCCAGCCGTTCCAGCCAATGGAACTGTAGAAGTAGGGAGAGTGCCAACCGTACCAAGGGCCGTACCAACCATAGTAGTCCCAATAGTAAGGATCGCTCAGGCAGAAGCCGCGATAGCGTACAAGGCGGGAGGTGTAGGTGAAGTCGCCGTCACGGTAGCCGTCGTAGTATCCGTCGGAATACCCTTCTCCGTAACATTCCTCAGCATCCTGCGCAGGTGCGGAGGACACATAAAGCGTGTCGCCCGACAGACGGTAGCTCTGTGTACCTTCTTTCTGCGACGGACCGCGGCGGTTGTACTCATCTACGTCGCGCAGCTTCCCTGTGTGGTAGTCGGCGTTGGCATCCCCCTCCTCGTCATATATAGAGGGCGATGTTTTTTTCTGAACAGCCGCTGTTGTGTTCTTTGCCTTCTTCTTGGAGGAGAAGGAGTACATGTCGTCGTCCTGTGCATGTGCGCTGAGGCATACCAGCGAGAGCAACAAAAGAGTAAAGATGTTTGCTTTCATAGCGTTTTCGTTTTAATTGTTGATGCAAAAGTACGACCTTTTGCGCAATATGCAAAAGGGAAACGCCTATTTTGCTGGGGAAATTCCCCCCCGTGTGGAGGAAAAGAGCAACAAATCCCCCAAACCGCTTGGCGGTTCGGATTATTTGTTTTACCTTTGCAGAGACATTAAAGGTTCTTACTATGGCGCGACTTGTTCGTTTCCATAGGATGGTAACGTAAGAAATATGACAAGAGAAGAAAAGGTGCAATACTGGCTCGACATCGTAGCAGAGGACCTTGACTTAGGCAAGTTCCTCTTCCAAAGCGGGCGATGGCTCTATTCCGTATTCATGTGCCATCAGGTTATCGAAAAGATGCTCAAAGCCTACTGGACAGCGACACGCGACGATGTTCCGCCCTACATCCACGAGCACAGACTGCTGGCAAAACAGTGCGGACTATATGAGAAGATGAGCAACGAACAGCGCGACTTCTTGCAAGAGATACGCCCCATGAACATAGAGGCCAGATACCCTGATTACAAGCGCAGCATTGCCAAGAGCCTTAATGAGGAAAAGGTCCGACAGATTATAGAACAAACAAAACAGTTGCAGGAATGGATACTCCAAGAGTGCTTAGCCGTGACGAAGCCCTCGACCTCGTCCGACAATACAAGGAAGTGATTATGCCCCGCTTCAATGGTCAGGCCAAAGTCTTGATGTTTGGTTCTTACTCCAAAGGCAACCCCAATCCTTGGAGTGACATTGACGTGGCCGTCGTTGTCCCAGCGATGGCAGAGGATAAGTGGCTCGAAACGTCTGTGGCTCTTGGCAAGGACAGTGATAAGATTAGTTTGCTCATCGAACCCGTCCTCATGGCAGAGAACCACTGGTCGCCCCTTTTCGACGATGTGATGCGTACGGGCGTTCCCGTCTGAAGCCCCCATTTCCCTTCACCATCTGAATAATTTATCCGAATCGCTTGGCGGTTCGGATATTTTGTTTTACCTTTGCAGCGATTCCCTGCGTTTCGTGGTGACGAAAAGGGAATGGCTTTATTGGAAATAAACGAAGCGTTATGCTCGT
>CAMZAE010000056.1 GCA_947304115.1 uncultured Prevotellaceae bacterium
TAAGGGGGGAGTTAAAGGGTGGAGTTCTTGGCAAGCCAAGCGCGTAGCGAAACTTTGCAAGCCAAGCGCGTAGCGAAACTTTGCAAGCAAAGCGCGTAGCGAAACTTTGCAAGCAAAGCGAACAAGCTCGAGCGACGCACTTCGTGCTGGACGATGGCTTTAGGTCGCTACGCTCAAAAGTCCGTTTTTACTCCCACGAGTGTAGCGAGTTTACTTCTATTTTATCTCCCAATTAATTATTGTATAATTTTGAGGCCGAAGGCCGACCCCTCTGTTCAGGCTTTTAGTATTGTCCATTATTACTTCCGAAAGTCGGTTGTTTGATTGTTTCTTGTCACTTGCATGTAGTCCTGGAGAATGATACAGGCTGAGATTTCGTCAACAAGAGCCTTGTCGCGTCGTTTCATCATGGGGAGTCCCCCTTCGAGCATGGTTCTATGGGCTATGACGGAGGTGAAACGCTCGTCATAGAAATCCAAAGGAATCTCAGGGAAGGCTTTCCGAAACTCACCCGCAAAACTACGCACGCGGGCTGCATTTTCCGAGGGTTGACCGTTGGGCTGCACCGGCAGGCCGATGACGGCACGTTCCACCTTTTCCTTCTGGAAGTAGTTGCTCAGGAATGGCATCAACTGCTTGGTGTCGACCGTCGTCAGTCCATTGGCAATAATCTGGAGCGGGTCGGTAACGGCGATGCCCGTGCGTCGCTTGCCGTAGTCGATAGCAAGTATTCTCATTCGTTTTATGTCACTTGTCACTCGTCACTTAATCATGTCCGTCCCCATGTAGGGCTGCAGAGCCTTGGGTATGCGTATGCCCTCGGGTGTTTGGAAGTCTTCGAGCAGGGCTGCCACGATGCGCGGCAGGGCAAGAGCTGAGCCGTTGAGGGTGTGACAGAGCTGTATCTTTTTGTCAGCTGTGCGGTAGCGGCACTGTAGGCGGTTGGCCTGGTAGGTGTCGAAGTTTGATACGGAACTCACCTCAAGCCAGCGTTGCTGGGCTTCGCTGTAGACCTCAAAGTCGTAGCAGATGGCAGCCGTGAAGCTCATGTCGCCGCCACATAGGCGCAGGATGCGGTAGGGCAGTTCCAGCTTCTGCAGTAGGCCTTCTACGTGGTCGAGCATCTCCTGGTGGCTCTGCGCGCTGTGCTCGGGTTTGTCTATGCGTACGAGCTCTATCTTCGAAAATTCGTGCAGACGGTTGAGGCCGCGTACGTCCTTGCCATAGCTGCCCGCTTCGCGGCGAAAGCACTGTGTGTAGGCGCAGTTCTTGACGGGCAACTGGTCCTCGGTGAGGATGACGTCGCGATAGATGTTGGTGACGGGTACTTCGGCCGTCGGAATGAGGTAGAGGTCGTCCACTTCGCAATGGTACATCTGGCCCTCCTTGTCGGGCAATTGCCCCGTACCATATCCTGAGGCGGCGTTTACTACCGTAGGTGGCATGATCTCCGTATAACCTGCGTTTCGGGCCTCGTCAAGGAAGAAGTTGATGAGAGCGCGTTGCAGGCGCGCGCCCCAGCCAGTATAGACGGGAAAGCCTGCACCGCTGATCTTCACGCCCAGGTCAAAGTCTATAAGGTTGTATTTCTTTGCCAGTTCCCAGTGGGGAAGGGGATTCTCGGGAAGGTCGATGAGCTGTCCGCCCGTCTTTACCACCACATTGTCCTCGGCTGTAGCACCTTCGGGCACTTCGGGGTAGGGGAGGTTGGGAATCTGCAGCAGGAGTTCCGTGCGCTTTTCCGTGGCCTGTTTCATCTGATCTTCCAACGTAGCGCTCTGAGCCTTGATCTCTGCCACTTGCGTCTTGGCTTGTTCAGCCTCTTCGCGGCGTCCTTCTTTCATTAGGGCACCGATGCTTTTAGAGATTTGGTTTACCTGCGCTTTCAGTTCGTCCACTTTCTGTTGTGCCTCGCGGCGTGCCGTATCGCAGGCCAGCACCTTTTCCACCATCTCGCGTGCACCGTTGAAATGTTTTTTCTCCAGACCGCGGATGACGGCCTCCTTGTCTTCAAGAATTTGTCTGATTGTCAGCATATCTTATACTTATTAGTTTCGACTCTTTGAGTCTTTGGTTGGTGGACGGGCTACTGTGGCACCCTCAAAACCAAGACCCCAAAACTCAAAAGTGAAAAGCAGGCAAAGCCTGCCACTTTGCTTTCAAGCCGCAAAGATAGTGCAAAACGAGCGGATGGCAAAGTGAAGGGCTGGAAAACAAATCCATGCACACGCGTTAGGACATGCCTTAGCTCATGCGAGCTAATGTATGAAAAACTTAGTTTTCATGGGTCACCTGCATAACCGTGTGGATTAACCAAAGATCTTGAATGGTCAAGTTCCCGCAGAGTGATTACGCAGGGGGTGCCGTTGATTTGGGCGGAGTGGTGTAACTTGTTGGAAATCGTCTATATGATTATACTTCTGTCAAGAGAAATGCCATATACATAGGCAATGTGAGCAATTGTTCATTGCTTCCAACATTATAGTCCCCCAACTTTAGACCATTCGAGACATGGTATTTCTCTGGGTGTTTCAAAACTGTACGCATAGACTTCGCATTTCCTGTGGTGGCCTTACATTCTACGGGAACACATTCGCCCTTATAACGAATAAGGAAATCAAGTTCCACGCCACCGTCTTTATGATAGTAATACAGCTTGCGGCCCATCTTGCCAAAGATGTCTGCTATAAGGTTTTCCTTGATGGCACCATGATAACTGAGCATATCGCCTGCAAGAATACTCGATTGAGTGCCGTCTTCAAGCATGGAAATGAGCAAGCCGATGTCTGACATATATACTTTGAACTCGCTCTTGATTTTATGCCCGTCTAATGGCAATTCTGTTATCTCCGTATTATAGCATCTGCGAATGATGCCCGCATCTTCTATCCACTGCAGACTCCCGGCATAGTCGCGACCTCTGCCTCCACGTCGCACTACCGTATAACTGAACTTCTTGTACTCTCGGGCCAATTGGGCTGGTATGGACTCAAAGCATTCTCTGATGCGCGACTTGTCGGCTGATGGAGCATACTTAACCATATCGGCCTTGTACTCATCGACTATGCGACGCTGTACGGCAAGCACCTTGCCTATCTGCTTTGTTTCCATGAAAGTGGTCACTACCTCTGGCATACCGCCTACCACTACATACTGATGAAGCAATTCACGGAATCTGTCGTGTATCGCATCTTCTACGGTTGTTTCGCTTCTAAGACACTTCCAAAGGTATTCTATGTGCATGTTCTTGATGCCATTGGCCCAAAGCCATTCCTCAAAGTCCATAGGATACATCTCAACAATGTCCTCGAATCCTACAGGTATGGATGCTTCTTCTTCCTCTTTCTTCTCCTCGGGAGTCATGTAACCGTTCACACCCAACAAGGAACCTGTACACATCACTTCGTATCGTCCGTCTTGATGAAAGTACTTCAGTGACCCTCTGGCCTTGGGGCAATCCTGAATCTCATCGAATACGAAACAGGTCTCACCAGGTTCAATCTCTGCATGTGGCATGGCTGCTGTAATGCGCATGATGATTGAGTCCACCTCCAGATTCGGGGTGAAAAACTTTTTGTAGTCAGGATGTTCACGAAAATCCAAATATACTACATGCTTGAATTTCTTTGTGGCAAAGTCCATGACACTGCTGGTCTTGCCGCATTGACGGACTCCTTTCACAACAAGTGGCTTGTGCGAGGTATCGGACAACCACGATTGGAGTACTTTTTCTATCTTCCTTCTATACATATAATCACGTTTTCGTGCCGACTTTTTGATGCGCTAAACACATTATCCTACCGACTTTCTGTGCAAAGATACACATTTTCTTGCATTCAAGGGAAATGTTTACAGCATTTTCTTCGTTAGATTGAGCTTATTGAATGCTTTTTTTGATAAAATTCACCGTAGAGGCTGTTCATTTGCCAAATAATATGCTATTATTTGAGGCAAAATCGTCGTTTTTAGCCCCTTTGTTGCAGAAAATACTCCCGAAACACATAAATAAGCCTAAAAATCTGTGATTTTTGAGCAGTGTCTGTGAGAAAATTTGTACTTTTGCAAGTAATACATGTGTACGCACGCGCAAGCCTGCGTGTATATGCTCGAAAATAGACCTCAATAGCCGAAAGGCAAAA
>CAMZAE010000057.1 GCA_947304115.1 uncultured Prevotellaceae bacterium
TTGCGAGCGCAAAAATACGGAAAAATTTCTTATCCGCAAACTCTTTCCGCTTTTATTATAATAATGAGTAGGACGGCGACGGCCAAGGCGAGCCACAGCCGACTTATACTGGTGTATGCATGATGTTGACAAGGACGGGCGCCCCGACACCGACTATTCCGAGACGCGTCACTTCATCTGGCGCATAGAGGCATTGTGGTCACGTAGTTCGCCTTGCCAGTTGCCACTTCTGCGCAATGCCCTTCAGCTCAAAAACGTGAAGTAACTCCCGCAACGGGCGTGCCGCCGCGGGAGTTTGCGCGTCATATACATTTATACGAACTTTTCCCAAATGCTCTTTTTTGAAAACGTCTTTATCTCGTTTTCGGGGGCTAATACCTCTCGTCAATGTATATGTTGGGATTTGTTCCTGGTTTCATCGTGTAGGTGATGTCAACGTCGTAAGTATAGTAATAGGTATTGCCGTCATACGTGTTTTGTGTTACGCGGTTTGTTGAGCGCTTCTCGCTTTCGGAGACTGACGTATTAAGGCCTTTTCCCCAGACTGCCTCGAAGCTGAGATGAACCTCGCGGTCTTGGGTGTATGGCTTAGTATTTTCCGGTCTTGAAAGGTGGCCAGTGAGGTCCAGCTTCCGGGAGCAGCGACCTCTCAGTAACCCATCGTACCTACGCTCTGCTGAAACATCATATTCCAGATGCAGCTGATAGACGTCCTGTCCGTTGTCGCCTTCAATTGCTACAGCATTTTCCGTGCGTACAGCATCAATAATGATTTTCTCTCCCTGACGCACTATGTTGAACTCGGCATGATTACTTCCTTCTGCCCGGGAGAATACAAAGCGTTCGCTGGTGTTCCGTTCCTCGTTACTGTATGTTTCTTTATCGTTTTTACCCGTTTCCGTGTCTTGTTCATAGCGGTGGCCGTTCTTCAGAGACTCCCATTTGATACTTACGCTGATTGACCGATATAGGTTTGCAACGTCGTCGGTTCCGTACTGGCGTACAATGAGCGTGTCGCGCATCGGACGCCCGTCATTGTCGTATGCTTCGAATACCAGCTGGCCGCGCTTCGTATAAAGGCTCGTATTCTCCTCAGGCGTTATAACTATGTGGCGCTGTCCGTTTTGGTCTTTTTCGAGTGAGGCTTGAAAGTAATCTCCGTCGGCACCGAGATAGCGTACGTCTTCCACATTGCTTTCAAACGGTATGCGCTGCACATCGGCCTTATACTCCAGCACGATGCTGTCGGTCTCAATGGTCAGATAAGCAGGTATCTCCACCTCGGCGGCAGCGCTCTTTGCACTGTAGGGCGTAGAACCGCTCTCGATGATTGGGCGGAGGCTATACTTCCCTGGGCCAGGGAACTCATCGTATTTGAATGTTGCAGAGAATTCCTCGAAGGTGTTGGAGAAGGAGTACTTTTTCCCGTAGCGCGCAATGAGGAGCTTTCCGTCCTTGTCGTATGCACCGATACCAATATTGGAGGGGAGTAGCACCATCCTGCGGGGATAGACGGTGGCACGGAACTGTTTTGCGGCTTCGTTGTCGTCGGCCTTTGTCTCGAGGAAGTCGGGCAAGAAGTACCACGCCACTGTGCCAAACTTCTGCGTGTCGCTCCAGAGCGAGCGCTCCTGCCTCGGGCGACGTCCTACACGCCAGCTATACTTCAGCTCACGGTCGAAGCTGAGCTGAGAAATTTCAACCTTTGAATCCTTGAATACTTCGTAGCTGCTGTCGCCCGAGAGGTTGAAGTTCACCTCTGCCTCCATTTTCGGACCAGCATATATTTCCAGTCCTACACTACATTCGAGGAGAGAATTGAGCCAAGAGTTGTTCTTGACGGCAAGGCTGACTTTTGAGCCGAACTGAACAAAACCATTCAGCACGAAGCCAAGTCCAAAGCCCGTCAACTCTCCGTCAAGAACTTCAGGATTGTCCTCGTTCTTATCCAGATTCCCCCAACTGAAAGCGAAAGGCTCTTCCAGTTCGCTGTCGTAGATGAGAGTCTGGGAGAACCCGAAGTCGTACTTAGGCAACTGCACTCCGATATCTGCCGACCCATTTATGCGGACAAAGCCCTTTGGTTTCGGGTCGCATTCGAAGATTGGGAAAAAAGCAGGAAACTTCACCGCAGGAAGCAAATCCAACGGTGTTGCAACGGGCCACTCATGTCCACCAGAAACTGAAGCATGCACGCTAAGTCCAGCAGAAAAGCCCTCGCGAAATACAACTTTGAAATATGCTCGTTTCGAGAATACGCCCGAAATGTTGTAAACAGCCTGCGCCGTAGCAGTAAGGCCGAGGTCAAGGCCGACATTCACACTTTGGTGGCCACTATGGTACAGTTCCTTTTGCAGGCGTCCGCTCCAGTTAAAAAGCGTCAGGTCGTAATTGCCCGATACGCGGTTTGGTGCACGCACGCTGCCATCGGGTGCAAAACCAGCTACACGCCGCCGCACATTGCCTTCGGCATCAGTTCCTATCTGCTCTACGGTGATGACTTGATCGAAGATGTCACCCCAACTTTCTATGTCGCCCATTTGGCAGCACCATGCGCCAGCAACTTTGAACACCGACTGTACCTTGCCGCCATAGCCTCCATTTCCAAAAACGCCCTCATCGAAACCTACAAGGACATTGCCCACTTCGGGTTTGAGGCTTT
Source organism: uncultured Prevotellaceae bacterium (assembly GCA_947304115.1). Lineage (GTDB taxonomy): Bacteria > Bacteroidota > Bacteroidia > Bacteroidales > Bacteroidaceae > Physcousia. The sequence continues at coordinate 2,663 of CAMZAE010000057.1, forward strand.
CTGGCATCCCTGCTTTGAAGTAGAGCAGAGCCGTTCCGTCACCCTGAGGAGCAATGTGGTCTATCCAGTCCGTATGCCCCAGCTCGTCCATCATACGTAGTTGCGGGCTGAAGCGTATCTCGGGTTGAACAAAGCCTATGCTGTCGATGGCGCAGAGGGGGATACGGTAGAGCGAGTCCACGGTCTCAACCTCCTGAATGACATACTCATCGTGTTCCATTCCCTCAAGATCTATCTTCGAATAGCCGATGCGCTGCACCTGATCGTAGAAGAATCCCTCGAAGTCGCCGTCGTTGCGATAGATATAAAAGGCGTCCTGGGCGAAAAGGGAGTTGAAAGCTGAAAATTGAAAACCGAAAAGCCCCAACAACATGAGAACCTTCAATTCAAAAGCCTTTTTTATAAGGCGTGCGGACATTTTCGTCCATCCTGATATCATTATTCTCATGGCTTCCTACTTCTTTAAGAATTTGTAACTGGCGTCCCCCGCCTTCACGATATACGTGCCCGTGGGTCTGCCTTTGAGGGATATGACGGCGGGCTGCCCCTCCGCAGCCGTCTGAACGGCGAGGAGGCGTCCGTCGGGGGAATAGAGCTCGAGCGGCGTGCCAGCAGGCAGGCCGTCGAATCTCATTTCGTCCGCGCCCTGCGAGAAGCGCACCTCGCCAGAACGTACGGGCTGGATGCCGACCTTCGGGAATTCACCCTCGTAGGTATAGCGCAGGACTTTATCCAAAGGATAGCTGACCGTCACCTTGTCGGTCTTCAAGAACAGGGCACCATCCTGGAATGTCGTCTCAGGCTCGTCCGTCAGGTCGTGACTGACAGTCGTACCGTCTGCCAACCATACCACAAGTCGCTGCGTGGCGGTACTCTGCCCCCATGCCATGCCTGCCGCACCAAGCAGCAAGGCAAGCAAAAGGATGTTTCTTCTCATAATGTGATTTGCTGTATTTTAACGTTGATTTGCGGCTGCAAAAAAATAGCAAACTTTCTTGAAAACACTCCTGATTTTTGTAAAAAGACTCCTGAAAACAGAAATCAGGAGTCTTTTTTTGCTGGGAAAGAAGAGAAAAGGGAGAAAGAAACGTTCTACCTCGGACTATACCTTTGTCATAGATAAAAAGGCGATTAGGGAATAGCGGGCAAACCTATTGCGTATTCTTACGCTCGGCACGGAGGTGGCAGATGCTGG
>CAMZAE010000058.1 GCA_947304115.1 uncultured Prevotellaceae bacterium
TGAAATAAAGGAAGCCGTTGTCCTGGGAAAAAGTGAGGCACGAAGGATTCGTGAACAGGCGTTACCCGTCACCGTCATCAGCATGAAGCACCTGCAGGGCACGGTGAGCGACGTGGAGTCCATCCTGGCACGCACCGTGGGGGTCACGATACGCTCCACAGGCGGCGTAGGTAGCGCATCGCGCATTTCCTTGCGCGGACTGGAGGGGAAACGCATCGGCTTCTTCATCGAAGACACACCTATGACTGACCAAACGGACTTTATCGACCTCAACGACATACCCGTCGACATGATTGACCGTATTGAAATATTCAAAGGAGTCGTCCCCGCCAAACTTGGAGGTTCGTCATTGGGCGGGGCTGTCAACATCGTACTGAAAGAATATCCCGACCGCTATGGGGATGCGAGCTATACCCACGAATCATTCAATACACATAAGTTTCAGACCGTGCTGAAGCGTAACCTGAAAAAAGCAGGTCTCGTATTTGGTGCAGGGGGCGGCTATACCTATTCCGACAACAACTACACGATGGAGTCTCCCTACGTGAAAGGGCTTCGAATCAAGCGCAATCACGATACCTATCGCCAACTCATGCTTGGCGGTAGCCTGAAAGCAAAGAAATGGTGGTTTGACGAAGTGGAGCTGGAACCTGTATTCCTCCAAACCTACCACGACATTCAGGGCATCGAATATGACATTCGCAAGGCACATACCACGACATCCCTACTCGGACTGAATAATAAGTTGGAGAAAAAGGACTTTCTTTTGCCAGGCATGGACTTTGAGATGAATACTGCGATAGGCTATACAAGATATGCGCTGGTTGACACGGCAAAGCTATACTATGACTGGCATGGAAACGCATATCCTTCAAGCTCGCTCCTCGGCGGTGAACTGGGAAACCGCTATGCATCACATTCAGACAACGAAAAGTTCAGCCTCCTGCATACGCTCAATCTGGAATACCTCCTCAACCGTCAGCACTCCTTGAACTTCCATTCGGTCTTCACCCTTGCCGAGGGGCGTCCATCCGACAATCTCAAAGAGAAGAGTCTCGGCAAGAAAGTGGACTTTGACTCACACATGCTCAGTTGGGTGGGTGCCCTGAACTATGACTTCCGAACGGCCGACGACAAGTTTCTCAATTCCCTCGCGGGGCGCTACTACTCGTATGCCATGTCCACTCAATATCGGAACATCTACACCAACGTCCCACCAGAAGACATACACCTGCGCAAGCAAAGCTTGGGAATCAGCAACGCCATGCGCTACCGCTTCACACCTGCCTTCATGGGAAAACTCTCCGCAGGATATGACGTACGAATTCCTTCCGAAAACGAACTGCTGGGCGACGGGCACACCATCACTCCGTCCGGGCAACTCATGCCCGAACGCAACTTCAACATCAACGCGGGACTACTCTACGACCTCGTGGGGCTGCATGCCAACAACCTGCAGGTGGAGCTGAACGGGTACTATATGTACGTCAAGGACATGATACGTTTCGTGAAGGGAATACTGGGTGCACAATATCAGAACTTCGGCGAAATGCGTACGCTGGGTGCCGAACTTGATGTCAAGGCAGACATATTCCCCTTCCTCTACGTATACGGCAACGTCACCTATCAAGATCTCCGCGACACACGAAAACACGAAGAAGGCACACAACTGCCCAACACGACAAAGGGGAAGCGCATGCCAAACATCCCATACCTGATGGCCAATGCTGGAGTGGAGTTTCACAAGGAAAACCTCTTTGGCGGCAAAGGGCAGAACACGCGCGTCTTTGCCGACATGTCCTTCGTCGAGGAGTACTTCTACGACTTTGAACTCACTGAGAACGAAAAGCGGCGCATACCGCGCAGCACGACCTTCGACCTCGGCTTTGAGCATAGTTTCTTCCACCAGCGGCTGTTCATATCAGGAAAGGTCAAAAATCTGACCGATGCCACGGTCATCTCGGAGTTCAATCGCCCCTTGCCGGGAAGAAGCTTCGGCATCAAGCTACGCTATATTTTCAGATAAAGTATATTCTAAAAATTAACTTTACTTTTACAAACCAATTAAAAACTGTATGAAAACAAGAATGAAGTACATTGCAAGAATTCTTAACCTCCTGATTCTTGGCGGGCTGACAATACTCGTCACCGCATGCGACCACAACGACGATCCTCCTAAACCCACTCCCCTACCCCCAGAAGAAAAGCTTCTCGGCGGCGAGGGCAACGTGCTGATAGGAGCTATCATCAAGAATGCCGACGGCATGAGTGGTTCGTCGTATTTCCTGCAAATGCCCGCCGTCACGGGTACAATCTCCCTAAAAAATGCGATTCAGGCCGGATTCAGTAGTACGATGACGGTGGTAGGAAACGACGTCTACATCTTCCCCGAGTTCGGAAAGGAAGGCACACAGAAGATTACACGCTATGAGCGCACCTATAAGGGACTGAAGAAGGCTGCAGAAAGGCAGATTATCCCTGGCTCGTATCCGCAGCACCTCATCTATGTGAACCCTGAAAAAGCCTACATCCCACTCTACACTTTGGGGAGAGTGGAGGTGGTGCATCCTAAGACACTGGAAAAGACGGGCGAAATTGACCTAAAGGAATACGCGCATGGCGACGCGAGTTGCGAACCGGCCCACGGCATCATGCGAGACGGCCTTTACTATCTCCCCTTGGATCAGCTGAACGACAGCTGGATGCCACACGCTGACCACCGTCGTGCCGATTTGGTCGTCATCGATCCTGCCACCGACCGTGTGGTACACACTACGAGCGAGGACGTCAGCGGACTGTGCTTCCCCACACGTCCGATGCTGAAAGGCATGATATTCACCGACGAACAAAACGACATCTACATCGCGTGTGCGGGCTATTTCGGCTACGACGCCTCCTATCTGAAGAGCGGCTTCGTCTGCATCCCCTCGGGCAGCAAGGACTTCGATGCCTCAAAATCGTGGGATATCAGCAACACTCCCATCCAAGGCACTGAGTACAAACCTTCAACGGTCTACAACACATGCTACCTCGGCAACGGTAAAGTAGCAGCCTACGTCGGTGTGCTTGAACTGACAGGAGGCAATCCCTATACGGCCCGCAATGCCATTTCCGTCATCATCGACCTGAAGCAGAAGACCATCAAGCAAGTGAAAGGCATGCCTGCCACAGACGGACATAG
>CAMZAE010000059.1 GCA_947304115.1 uncultured Prevotellaceae bacterium
CCTCGTCGCTGCCGGTTAATACTTTACTTTCCTTCGCCTTGAAGACGATGTTCTCCACTGCCTTTACCTTGGTGGGCGAGCCTGCCAAGCCGCATTGCTGCAGGTCTGCATTCACGTCGGCACAGGTGAGCTGGCCAAGCTTCAGGTAAGGTTTCTTCTCGTATTCGCTGGCGTAGGGCAGGTCGCCAAAGCCTGTGCCCTGCGGCAGTTCCATAGGCGCGAGGCAACGCTTGAACTTCATCACACGCTTCACGTTGCGAGGACGGCAAGGCGCCGCACTTCCGTTGACAGTCAGGACGCAAGGCAAGGGACTCTCGACCGTCTCCACACCGCCGTCGATGTGACGCTTGACTACGATTAAGGGGCAAAGGGCAAGGGGCAAGGGGCAAGAGGATTGCTGGGAACACTTGGTATTCTCTTGCTCCTTGCTCCTTGCTCCTTGCTCCTTCACTTCCAAAATTTCCTCAACGTATGTTATCTGGTTCAGCCCCAGCTTCTCAGCCACCTGCGGGCCTACCTGGGCTGTGTCGCCGTCGATGGCCTGGCGGCCGCCGATGATGAGGTCAACCTGGGGGCAGACATGCTTGATGGCTGTGGCGAGGGCATAGCTCGTGGCCAACGTGTCGGCACCGGCAAAGGCACGGTCGGTGAGCAGATAGCCACCGTCGGCTCCGCGATACATGGCCTCACGAATGACTTCCGCTGCACGGCCAGGCCCCATCGTGATGACGGTGACAGTCGTGCCGGGGAATTGGTCTTTCAGTCTCAATGCCTGCTCCAGGGCGTTCAGGTCCTCGGGGTTGAAGATGGCAGGCAGTGCGCTTCGGTTCACGGTGCCTTCCGGTGTCATGGCATCCGGACCGACGTTGCGCGTGTCAGGTACTTGCTTGGCAAGCACTACAATTTGTAAACTCATATTGATCTTGTTGTTTGCTTTTGCACACTTTTATAAAATCCGTGCAAAGGTACGAAAAAGAAGTGAAAGTGAAAAGCCAAGGATGAAAAAGTTATAATAATTACAAATTATCATTGCTCTCTGTTTCTTAATCTCTAATGTTTTTCTTATTTTTGCAAAAGGAAACATATAAAGAAGTAAGAAGTTATGAAGAAGACGATTCTATTGGTTATGGCGGCCTCTTTCGGCTCGCTGCTCAATGCACAGACAAGCATCACGCCGGAAGTGCTCAAGAAACTTGAAGTCAGTTATACCGGCACGCCCACCGAGAAGGCGCTCCGAAATGCCATCAGCAATGTGGGCATACAGACGATGGCCGTCAATCAGGAGAATGCTGGCGTGAAGGACAAACACTTCAGTGTCGAGATAAAGAACACGGGCATCACCAACCAAAAGAGCAGCGGCCGCTGCTGGCTTTTCACAGGGCTGAACGTGCTGAGAGGCCGCGCCATGAAGAAGCTCGGAACGAAGGACTTCACGCTCAGCCAGGTTTATCTTTTCTTCTTTGACCAATTGGAGAAGAGCAACCTCTTCCTGCAAGGCGTTATCGACACAAGGAAGGAGGCCCTCGACAGCGAGATGGTGCGCTGGCTCTTCCAGCATCCGCTCTCCGACGGCGGCACTTATACCGGCGTGGCCGACCTCGCCACGAAGTATGGTGTCGTGCCTGCCGATGTCATGCCTGAGACTTACGTCAGCAACAACACCAACGAGTTCTGCGGACACCTGAAGCGGAAGCTCCGCGAGTTCGGCATCATCCTCCGCGAGAAGAGCGATGCAGGCATGGACGAGAAGCAGCTTGAGGCACTGAAGGTGGAGCAGCTCGGCACCGTCTATCGGATGCTCGTGATGGCTTATGGCGTGCCTCCCACACAATTCACCTGGAAGGACAAGACCTACACGCCGAAGGAGTTCTTCAAGACCTATTGCATCGACGAGGGCGAGGACCTCAACAAGGACTATGTCATGCTGATGAACGATCCGAGCCGGCCATACCACAAGGCCTATGAGATAGACTACGACCGCCATGTCTATGACGGACACAACTGGCTCTACGTCAACCTTCCCATTGAGGAACTGGAGCCGATAGCCATCGCTTCCCTGAAGGACAGCCTGCAGATGTATTTCAGTTGCGACGTGGGCAAATTCCTCGACCGCAAAGTGGGCATCCTTGACATCAACAACTACGACTACGGGAGCCTCTTGGGAACGACCTTCGGCATGAACAAGAAGCAGCGCATCGAGACTTTCGACAGCGGCAGCTCGCACGCCATGACACTGATGGCCGTTGACCTGGATGCCGACGGCAAGGCCAAGAAGTGGAAAGTGGAGAACAGTTGGGGAGCAGACAACGGGCAGAACGGCTACATCATTATGACCGAAGAATGGTTCCGCGAGTACATGTTCCGCGTCGTCGTGAACCGTCGCTATTGCCCAGCCTCCGTCCTTGAAGTGCTGAAGCAGAAGCCCGTCCGCCTGCCCGCATGGGACCCAATGTTTCAGAATGAAGAAGATTAGTAGTTATAAAAGTAGATAGAGGAAGATACAAGAAGATATGTGGCTGTTGCCACGAAGATAGAGGACAATACACTTAGCGTCGAAAAACTTATGTCTTCATCTATCTTCATCTATCTTCTTCTATCTCCTTCTATCTCCTTCTATCTCCTTCTATCTTCATTTATCTCCTTCTATCTCCTTCTATCTCCTTCTATCTCCTTCTATCTCCTTCTATCT
>CAMZAE010000060.1 GCA_947304115.1 uncultured Prevotellaceae bacterium
TCGTGTTATTGATAAGAAACGCTACTTTTGCAATGAAATCATAAAAACTTCTACCGCAGCTTCAGCATGAGCAAACACCTCACATACGCTCTTTTCCTTATATTCTTGTTTTCGCCATCCGCCCAAGCGCAATTCTTGTTGCGCATAAGTGGTGGCGCGCTGCAAAAAGCATCGTACATTCTTGGGACAATCCATTCCCAACCTGGTTCCGTGCTCGACAATATGCCTGAATACGCAGAGACCGAAGCGCAGTGCTTGCAGCTGTATCCCGAATTCGACCTACTTGATACATTGAAAATCGAGCAGGCTCAAACGACAGGGCTGAGAATGATTGAGCTCCCAGATGAGAAAACAATTTTCGATGTTTTGAGCGAGGAACAAACCATACAACTCGGTCGATGCTTCAAGGACGTGTTCCATGTAGGGCTTAAGGATTCAATCATGAGTCCTATATGGCATTTTCATCCCAATGCTTTTATTTCTTTCTTCAGTACTATACTAAGTATGGAGGAAATGAAGAAATATCCCGAGCTCCTCAGAAATGTGGCTCCAGGCACAACCATCGACATGACCTGTATAGCACGGGCTAAGGAGCGGGGCATGCGGATAGGATATTTAGACAAGGTTGCTTCTGACGAAGAAGTAGATTCTATCAATGACAAACTGACGCAGAACTTAGAAGCAGGCGTTGATTCGCTGATGGCCTTTATTAGTCATCTTGAAATCCACAGGCAGCGATTAGTAAAAGAAACACAGCTGACTGTAAAAATGCTCAATTACTGGCAGCAGCGCGACTTCGCAGGCTATTCTTCCGATGCAGAACTCCTTTCAGTGTTGCAGCGCGACAGCGTCATGTTCAAAAAGCGTAACGTGCGTTGGCTCTCTCAGATGGTCACGGCCATGCACAAAGCACCTACCATGTTCGTCGTAGGATGCGGCCACTTGGTAGGGACGGACGGAATGGTAGAACTTTTGCGCAGAGAGGGCTACGACGTAGAGCAAGTTGTGCCCACATACCTTGCCGCCATTCGCCGTTACCTCACATCGGAAGTAGGTTCGCAATATGCTGAGGCGGACTATTGCGTGCCCCTTTGCCAAATCGTGGCCGTGGACGAAAGCAATGCTGAGGACATTCGCGTGTGGGGCGACTTTTGGGTTTACAACTATAGTCTTTCAGGCGATACGCTTCAATGCGTTTCGGGCGGCAACCACCCCGGACTGATACACGTGCGGCAGACGGAGAAAGGGTTTGAAGTGACGGGCTTCGACCGCGTGGAAGACGGCTCAAACTTCAAGAAAAGTGCCCGCCGCATTTTTGGCAAGAAATACAAAGACTTCATGGCCGTACAAGCTGACGACAAGAAGCGCGAACGCCTGCGCGCAGAAGGGTTGGCGGAGTATGTCAGGAACTACAACATTCCAGCTACCCACTACCAAGACTACGGCAGGCCCGCAAAGGCGTTGAAGCAATAGTAGCAAATTTTAGTTTTGTAGAAAAATGATGAAAGTTCACGTATTGCGCACGGGTGAAGTGCGCGTGTCGCCCTACCTCCCTTTTGGGGGCGACAATTGCAGTTTGTTGAAGGCTTCGGGCATTACCACGCCGAAGTCCGAGTGGATATGGCTTCCCGTGTTCAGTTTCTATATTGAACACCCACGCGGCAAGTTCCTTTTCGACACGGGCTGGCACCGCGAGATGTCGCCCGAAGGTGTCTATGATAAGCAGGCACAAATCAAGTCGCTCGGTTCGTGGTTTCTCTATCAAATCAACCAGGGACGCATCGCACGAGGCGAAGCCATTGACGAACAATTGGCGCGGCTGGGCGTTAAACCCGAAGACCTTGATTGCGTGTTGCTCTCCCACCTCGACTGCGACCATGCCAACGGCCTACGCCTAGTGGCAGCCGCCAAGCGCATCCTCGTTTCGCGAGCCGAGATGGAGGGAACGCGTCGCTTCAATCCGCAAATATGGATACGCTTCCAAAAGCGTTGGTGGGAAGGTACGGGCATCGAAACCTTCGAGTGGAATGGCGAGGAGGGACCCGTGGGCAAGTCATACGATGTACTTGGCGACGGTTCCCTGCAAATGATCAACATTCCTGGTCACAGCGAAGGACTTTGTGCCTTAAAGATATTGAACGAAGAGGGCAAATACGTTCTGCTCTTCGCCGACGGCGGTTATGCCACGAAGTCGTGGCGCGATATGATTACCTCGGGCATCAGTCTCGACAAACGTCTGCAGCGCCAATCGCTCCAGTGGATACGCGAACAAAGTCTCTCGCCCAATTGCGTGGCATCGCTCGCTACGCACGACACCGACGTGCAGCCACACGTCATAGAATTCTGATTTGCGACAGCAGATACAATTTGCGCCTGACAGAGTGTTGACATAATATCGCTCTGTCAGGCGCAATTGCATGATTTCACAATAAAACGCGTTTACCCCATCACGACGTCCAACACCATCATCAACACAAAGCCCACGGCGAAACCGATGGTGCTCAAGTTGCTGTGCTTGCCGCTGGAAGCTTCAGGAATAAGCTCTTCCACCACCACATAG